>NZ_JAFFJV010000017.1 GCF_016924645.1 Rufibacter psychrotolerans
GCTATTTTCAAGAAAATAGCCCCGAAACAGGTCGCGGGTTTTCAGGGGAGGCGTGCTCCTATCCTACTCTATATTAATAAGCACTGGCTTGGTCCAGGGCTGCAATATCTTCGTGGCTGAGTTCCAGTTGGGCGGCTCTGGTTAAATCTTCTAACTGCTCCAGGCTGGTAGCGCTGGCGATGGGGGCTGTGATGCTGGGCCTTGCCATGAGCCAGGCCAAGGATACCTGCGCTGGGTTGGCGTTGTGTTTGGCGGCAATTTCGTCCAGGGCGTTGAGAATGCCGAAGCCACGTTCGTTCAGGAAGCGTTTTACGCCGCCGCCGCGTTGGCTCTTGTTCAGGTCTTCTTCAGAGCGGTACTTACCAGTGAGGAAACCACTGGCCAGGGCGTAGTAGTTGATTACCCCAATGCCGGCTTCCAGGCACAGCGGCTCTAAGTCAGCTTCAAATTCCTGGCGGCTATAGAGGTTGTACTCGGGTTGCAGGCTCTGGTAGATGGGAAGGTTGTGCTGTTGGCTGGTTTCCAGCGCCTGCTTCAGCCGGTCGGCTTTGATGTTAGAGGCACCAATGGCCCGTACTTTACCGGCTTTGATCAGTCGGTCATAAGCTTCCAGCGTTTCCTCAAACGGGGTGCTGGCATCGTCTACGTGCGACTGGTACAAGTCAATAAAATCGGTTTGCAGGCGGCGCAATGATTCTTCTACCCGCTCAAAGATGTAGTCTCTTTTAAGCCCTTTTTTATTGGGGGCAATCTCCCAGCCCACTTTGGTGGCGATGACCACTTTGTCACGGTTGCCGCGGGACTTGAGCCAGTTCCCAATGATGGTCTCCGACTCACCGCCATTGTTGCCGGGCACCCAAACCGAGTAGCCGTCGGCGGTATCAATCAGGTTGAAGCCAGATTCGGTGAAGGCGTCCAGCAGCTGAAAAGAAGTTTTCTCGTCAATGGTCCAGCCGAAAACGTTTCCGCCGAAGGCCAGGGGGGCTACTTCCAGCCTAGATTTTCCAAGCGTACGCTTTTTCATAGTATGAGGATTTATATATGGTGCTAATCAGGGAAAACCCGCTGAGTTAACCATGGGGCAACTCAGCGGGTTTCTATAGGTTATTCTCTTTCCAGAGAGATTGGTTACGCTACAGTCACGAAAAATTCATTGGCGGGGCGACGCACCTTTTTGGCCGAGGCCAGAAAATCTTTCTCGGTATCGCGGTAGCCCAGGGCCAACAAGGCAATGCTGCGCAAGCCTTTCTCACGCAAGCCCAGCAATTCATCCAAAGCTGCTGGGTTGAAGCCTTCCATAGGAGTGGAATCTACCTTCTCAGCGGAGGCAGCTACCAGGCCGGTTCCCAGCGCAATGTAAGCTTGTCTGGCGGCCCACTGGAAGTTCTCCTCGGCGGTTCTGCTGTTGATCACCCCTTTCAGGCTTTGCGCAAAACCTTCCAAGGTCTCAATGCCTACTCCTCTTTCATCCGCGATTCTTTGCATGTACTCGGTCACCTGTGCTTCGGTAAGCGTATCCCAAACGGCGAAGATGAGCAGGTGCGATGCTTCTACAATCTGCGGTTGGTTGGCGGCTTTGGCCTGGATCTCTTTCCGGATCTCGGGGTCTTCCACTACCAACACGTTATAAGGCTGAAATCCCATAGAAGAAGCTGAAAGGCGGATGGCCTCCAGAATGGTATCCAGTTTCTCCTGCGGAATCTTCTCCCCGGTCATGCGCTTGGCGGCATATCTCCAGTTCAAATCTTGAAGTAAGTTCATCTGTTTAGAAAATATATGTTGCTACGATTGTTGTATAAACAAATTTACGTACCTTTGGTTTCAAATTGATACTGGTTTACATTTAGATACTAGTATCCCTTATGAAATCAATTTGATATGGAAGCAGTTATCAAAACCGAACGCAATCTGTGCATCACTCACATCCTGCCCATCCGGGATGCGCTGGACATTCTAAGTGGCAAATGGAAAATCCCGATTATCGTGGCCCTTTGCGTGCACAAGCGACGCTTCAAAGAACTGCACCGCGATGTGCAGGGCATTACCGCCAAAATGCTCTCCAAAGAATTGAAAGAGCTGGAAATGAACAAACTGGTGAAACGCACGGTGCATGACACCTCGCCGGTAACCGTGGAGTACTCCATCACCGAGTACGGCCACAGCCTCACCCCGGTCATCAATGAACTGCGGGATTGGGGCATGAAGCATCGCGACAAGATCATCTACCACCCAGAACCAGAAGAGGTATAAAACGTTTCGGGGCTGTTTTCTGCAAAACAGCCCCGAAACCTTCCTCCTATCCTAACACTTCCTTCGCCTTCTCCAGGTCTATCTCTTTTTCCCACTTAGACACGAAGACGGTGGCTACCGCATTACCAATAAGGTTGGTGAGCGCCCGCGCCTCACTCATGAACCGGTCTATGCCTAAAATCAGCGCCAGTCCTGCTACCGGAATGTTCCCTACTGCCGGTAAGGTGGCCGCCAGGGTAATGAACCCACTCCCGGTCACGCCGGCCGCTCCTTTAGAAGTAAGCAGCAACACTAATAATAAGGTAAGCTGGTGCCCGAAGTCCAGTGGCGTATCCGTAGCCTGAGCCACGAACACTGCCGCCATGGTCAGGTAAATAGACGTGCCGTCCAGGTTAAAGGAATACCCGGTAGGCACTACCAGCCCCACTACTGGTTTGGCGCAGCCAACCTTCTCCAGTTTCTCGATCAAACTTGGCAGTGCCGCCTCAGAAGACGAGGTGCCCAATACAATCAAGAGTTCCTCTCTGATGTAGCGCAGCAGTTTGAAGATGCTGAAGCCCATCACTTTCATTACGGTTCCCAGCACTACTACTATAAAGAGCACGCAGGTGAGGTAGAAAGATCCCATCAATTGCCCAAGCGCACCCAGGGAAGCCAAGCCATACTTGCCGATGGTGTAGGCCATGGCACCCAATGCTCCCAGCGGCGCCACTTTCATGATGATGTGGATGACGGCAAACAGCGCCGTGGAGATAGACTGAATAGCCACGTACACCGGCCTGCCCCTCTCACCTACTTTTGACAAACCAAAGCCAAACAGCACCGAGAAAAACAAAATTTGCAGCAAATCACCTTTGGCCAAAGCATCCATGATGTTGTTGGGAATGAGGTGGAGGAGAAAGCCCACTACTCCTGTGTTCTCTGTTTTTTCCCCGGCGCTGGTCATGGCCGAGAGGGCATCGGTATCTAAGGTGGCGGCGTTCACGTGCATGCCTACCCCGGGTTTCAGGATGTTGACCACCACCAACCCCAAGATAAGGGCCAGGGTGGTGAGCACCTCAAAGTACAAAAGCGCCTTCACGCCTACCCGGCCCACCTGCTTCATGTCCTGCATGCCGGCAATGCCTGTGACAATGGTGCAGAAGACCACCGGGCCAATCATCATTTTCACCAGTTTGATGAAGGCATCGCCCAAGGGTCTTAACTGGACCGCCAGATCCGGCGTGAAATGGCCCAACAGAATACCTATCACAATGGCACTGATGACTTGAAAATAGAGGCTTTTATAAATTGGTTTTCTCTTTGCGGTAGGAACCTGAATCTTTTGCGACATGTAAAAACGGCGGTTATTAATCTTTAAGAATAAGCACTAATTACGGAAGCCGCAAATGAATGGCCCCAAGAATATCCTGCTTATTTCGCCTGGAAATTATTGCTTTCCATTTTTAGATCTTTTTCTGAAAAACAGATCTAAAATGGTAGCAGGAATTCAGCGTAAAAACGTACACCAATGAAGGAGGAGGCGGCTACTTCATTGGCACCCTTTCAACTTTATTCTTGGACTCAGCAAAGAGATTTTCCTTTGGGCTTAACTTACCGCTGACACTTGTCGTAATTCTGATGACAATTGTTATCTTTGCCTTTAAATCAGTAGTTTATGGCGGCACTCAACTTTGACACAGACCTTTTTAACACTTCAGTAGACGACCGCGACATCTTGTTGCTGGTTGAGACAGTCCGCCAGGGAATCAAATTTCCACTCTTCATGAAGATCGCCAACCAAAGCCCTTTTGATTTAAGTGAGTGGTCTGTGTTCCTGAATTTATCTGAGCGCACCATTCAGCGCTACAAAAAGGAAAAGAAAACGTTTGACCCTATCCATTCAGAAAAGATTTTGGAAGTCACCCTCCTGTACAAACGCGGCACCGAGGTATTCGGCAACGCCGAAAGTTTCAATGCCTGGCTGGAAGCCAAGAACGTTGCCCTGGGCGGCATCACGCCCAAAAGCCTGCTGGACACTACCTTCGGGATTGGCCTGGTGAAAGACGAACTAACCCGCATTGAACACGGCGTGCTGGCATGAGAGTGTACCGGCTCAGCAAGGGCCAATACAAACATGATCTTTCCGGACGCGGCGCTGAGCTGGCCGGCGGACGCTGGAACAGCAAAGGCACCGCCATGCTGTATACCTGCGAGTCAAGGGCACTGTGCACCACCGAGATTGCGGTGCACACCCCCCTGGGCATTGTGCCCCTGGACTATTGGCTCATCACCCTGGAGGTGCCCGGGGACTTGCCCCTGAAAGAACTTCCCCTGGACCAGCTTCCCGAAGACTGGAAATCTTTCCCTCACCCCAACGCTACCCAACTCCTGGGCGATGCCTTTGTGCGCGAAGGAAAATACGTGGGCATGAAAGTTCCCTCGGCCGTAGTGCAGGGCGACTTCAACTACCTCTTCAACCCGCGCCACCCCCAGTTCAACCAGATAGACCTCCTCAGCACCGAGCCCTTCCCTTTTGACGAGCGCCTGTTTGTGAAGTAGTTTTCTGAAACCAGGCGTAAAACAGGAATCAACTCTCTTCTGTTTTTACACGCTCGTTTGCTGTACGATGAAGGCAAGGCAACGGCTCTAACAGTATCTAATTGAATGCTCCAAAGTCCAAGTTGGGCGCATGCGAAACCCAACACAGGCATTGGGGCAAGTAGTGGCATCTCCCACAACAATGGCCCACGCTCCCTATGAGACAGACTGCGGCGCCCGGCGTCACAAGGAATAAAGAAAGGACTGTCTAAGCATCAGCAGGCTTCTTTTTCTTCTTGATCCTTTTGGTGAGTTGGAACAGCAAGGAGCAACCTAACAAACTTTAGCAGGGCGAGTCCGGACTTCAGCGTTCTGCGTTAGGAAGTTGGAAGTAGCGGCTCAGAAGGAAATTGTGCAAGGTTTGATCAGCAGGCGGAAACATACACGTTTCCCCTTCAAAGGAGGAGGTTGCTGGTGAAGCGTTGTTCGGGTTGTTGGTGAGAACACCAACAACGGCGAAATGGCGAAACGCCTCTGGCGGCTCCTGTTCCGTGTTGCAGCCGCGCTGTTGGTGAAAACAGTAACAACGGCGTAGCCAGTGAAGTAGGATGTAGCGGCTTGAGGTAGATGGAGGCGCAGGTAGTGTTGTGGGTGAGAACACCAACAACGGTGAAACACCAACAACAGTGATGAACTACCAACAACGGGGAAGAACGGCGAAGGCAGGGAACCACCACTACGGCGAACGAAGCAGTGAAAGGAGAGCTGTTTTACGCCCATTTCTTCCAAAAATCAGTAGACCTGTTTTCACTTGCTCCTTAGGCAAATGCGCATTCCCCTCACTCGCCTCTGGCGAGTGTGCGCTATAAGGCGGCGTCTCGCCGCCGGGGGCATTCCCAAATCATTAGCGCTAGAGCCACCCAATCACCACTCCCCCCGCACAGCGGCCAGAGACCTACCCATTTCTCACACGCGCCGGAGGCGAGCGAGGGATGGGTGGAGTACCTCAAAGGCCAGCCCTCAGGCCAGAGGCGTTTTAGATGCCTTTTAAGAAAAACCGCGCTAAAACAGCCCACGCCGGTCTGCGGAGCAACAGGTCGGCGCGGGCTGTTTTGAGAATTTCCCTTGCCCTAAACCGGAACCTGGATGGTGATTAAGGTGCCTTTTCCGGAGGTGGGGGCCGAAATGGAAAGCGTTCCGTTGAGCAGCTTCACCCGGTCCTGGATAGACCGGAGCCCGATGCCTTTCAGGTTGGCCGCCACGTTCTGGATGCCCCGGCCGTTGTCCTTGGCCTGGAGCAGGACCTGGTTTCCTTTTCTGCAAAGCGATACAGAAGCGGCCGTAGCCCCGGAGTGCTTCACAATGTTGTTGACCAGTTCCTGGCTCATCCGGAACAGGGCAATCTCCAGGTAGGGCTCCAGCCTTTGCTCCAGGCCCTCCACCTTGTACTGCAGGAACAAGGCGCTGTCCTCAAACTTGCGGCACATGCTCTCCAGGGCCACCTTCAGCCCGAACTCCTGCAGCAGCATGGGCACCAGCTCATGCGATACCCGCCGGGTCTCGTTGATGGCCTCGGTGAGCAGATTTTCTACGGTCTGGAGCGGTTGGTTTTCTTCCCTGCCGCTTTCCTGGTCTTGTTCTTTGGCGCGGCCCAGGTTCAGTTTGGTGGCGTACAGGATCTGGGCCACCCCGTTGTGCAGCGACTCTGAGATTCTGCGGCGCTCTTCTTCCTGCGCCTCCAGAATGGCCAGCAACAAGGCTTTCTGCTGATTCAGCCTAATCTGCAGGTTTTCCTGCTCCAGGCGGTGTACCTCAGAAAGGTCCAGGTCTACGCCCAGCACTTTCTCCACCTGCCCCTGGTCATTGTGCAGCGCTATTCCTTTTACCTTCAGGATAAGCACATTGCCCGCAATCATTATCTTGAAGGTGTCGCCCTGCGGCGCCCGGCCCTCGCGGAGGCCCTCCACCATCTTCTCAGCGGCGGGTCGGTCTTCCTCCACTACGTACTCCAGATAGGTCTGCGGGTGCACCGGGGTCGCAAGGGGCAACCCGAACAGGCGGTACATGCCCTCTGACCACCGAAGCATGCCGGTTTCCGGTTCATATTCCCAGCTTCCCATGCGGGCTACCTCCTCGGCTTGCCGTAGCAACGCGAGATTCTCCCCAATGGCTTTTTCGGTTTTCTTTCGCTCGGTGATGTCTTCCACCGAGATAAACAATCCGTCGTCCAGTTTGGCGGCCAGCCACCGGTACCAACGCTGCCTGGGGGAGAAGTATTCCTCAAAGTCTACCCTGCCGTTCTGTTCCACAGCTTTCACATAGGCGGCAAACAGGCCAATCTTTTTTGTATACGGATATTGCTCCAGCATCCTGCTTCCTACCACATCCTCGCCCACCATTTCCTGGCCCACGGCGTTGAGCCACACGTACTCAAAATCTACAATGCGGCCGGAGGCGTTGCGGATACTTTTTACCACCACCATGCCCAGCGGCGAGGTGTTGGCGGAGGCTTCCAGCAGTTCCTTGCTTTCCTGCAGCGCCTGGGTACGCTCGGCCACCAGCTGTTCCAACTGGGCATTGAACTCCTGCAACTGCTCCTCTGCCCTGCGGCGCTCGGTGATGTCCAGGGCCATGCCCACAATGAAGCGACGCCCGTCTGTGAGCGTTCCCGGTGAGGAGGCGCTAAAGCTCCAGTGCCGCAGGTCGCCCCTGAGGGTGCGTACCGGGAAATCAAGGTCTACGGTGCGTCTGTGGCCCGTGAACAGGTGCTGCATGTGGCTGCGCACCTGATCAGCCCCTTCGCCGTAGGCCTGGGTGAGCCAATGGTCAAAGGTGGGCACCTCTTCCTGCCGGTAACCGGTCAGCTCGGTCCAGGAGTGGCTTATCTGCAGCACTTCGCCGTCCTCGGCGTGCATAATCACCGGGATGGGCGCGTCTTCAATGGCTCTCCTGAACTGCTCCTCTGATTTCTGGAGGGCTTCTTCTATCTGCTTGCGCTCCGTGATGTCAAAGTTCACGCCGGCCCCGCGTATTGGTTTTCCGTTCTGGTCAAAATAGAACCGGCCGCGGCAGGCCATCCAGTGGATGCTGCCATCGGGCCATTTTACCCGCACTTCAAAGATAAGGTGGCCGGTTTCCTGGGCGCGGGCGAACGCCTTATCAAAGATGGGCAGGTCTTCTTCCAGGATATGCCGCCTGGCAATCTGCTGCCCCCACTCCTCCTGCGGTGCGTCATAGCCAAAGATTTTGTCATGCCTGAAGCTGCGGTGACCCGATGAGTCATTGGTCAAGTCCAGGTCCCAGGTACCCAGTTGGGCAGCCTCTACGGCAATAAACAGGTTTTCCTGGGTTTCGCGCAGGCGTTTTTCGGTTTCTTTCCAGGCGGTGATGTCCAGCACAAACTCTACGTATTCGTTCTCGCTCAGGCGCTTGCCGGCAAAGAGCCCCCACCAGCGCGAGCCATCCGGACGGATATACTGCTTCTCATAAGGCGTGTTCTGGCCTGTGGTAAAGTACTCATCCCTGGATTTTAAAGTAACCTCCATAAACTCCGGCGGCGTTATTTCATCCCAGCGTACGCTGCCGCTGGTAAGCGCCTGGTAAGAATACCCGCTCATGTGCTGAAATGCTTCGTTTGCATCGTGAATGGTGCCTTCCAGGTCGAAAAATAAAACCCCAACGGTAGGGATAGAAATGGCCCGTTGCAACCGCTCTTTTGACTGGCGAAGGGCTTCTTCGGTCTTTTTGCTATCGGTAATATCCACAAAAACATTGATGGCCCCCATCACTTTTCCTGCGCCATCAAACAGCGGGTCAATGTTCACGTTGGCGATGAGACGGGTACCGTTAGGCTGCTCCAGCATTACTTCCAGGTTGCGGAAAGAGATGCCTTTTTCCACGGCATCGGCCATAGCCGTTTGCACATGCAGGAGGGGGGAACCATCGGGCTGCCAGAGCCGGAAGGCACCGCAGAATCTTTCCTGTCCATCGCCCAGCTTGGGCTCGCGGCCCCAGAGTTCAACGGCTCGTTGGTTGTAGTAGGTAATGCGGCCTTCGGCATCGCAGGTGTACACGCCGGCCGGCATGAGCGAAAGGAGCTTGCTTAGTTTTTCTTCGCTTGCCTGCACTGCTTCTTCGGCTTTGGCTCTTTCTACGGCCGCCCAGGTACGTTCGGCTGTTTCCTTAACCAGCGCGATGTCTTCCTCCGTCCACTGGCGCGCTTGCCCGTGCTGAATACCTAAATTGGCGACCCAGCGACCCGCTTTGATGAGCGGGACGCCAATGCTAGCGTACACATCGTGTGCGATGAACGCTGCCCGTACCGTTTCGCTTAACCGCTCGTCTGAAGTCATGTTGTGGATGGCGAAGGCTTCGCCCGTGCGTAGCCCTTTGCTCGCCGCGCCGAATTCGCTTGTCGGAAAACGACCGAGGAGTTGGGGATACGCTCCGCGCACGTAGTTGGCTGAGATACAATATGTCTTTCCGTCGTCTTCAACTTCGGCATACAGCACCCGGTCAACCTGCAACTGTTCGCCGAGTACGCGCATGGCTGTGCGCTGAATTTCAACCGCGTCGGAAAGCGGACGCAGCGCGTCCGCCAGTTTCAATAAATATTCCTGCTCGCGTTCGCGCTGTTTGCGTTCGGTTGTGTCTTCGAAAAGCACACCGACGAGACGGCTGCCGGGTCCGCCGATCCGAGCGTAGCTTGCCTGATACCATTTCTGGGTGTATTCGTTGTAGCTCTCCGTTAGCAGCGGCTCGCCGGTTCGTAAAACCTGGTCGTACGGCTCAAGCCAGTGCGGTTCTACATTTGGAACAAGTTCGCTGACGAGTTTGCCCTGTCCGTTAAGACCCGTGATCTGAAGGACCGCAGGGTTGACCTCCAGTTGAAGATAATCAACCACCTTCCCCGTAGAATCCAGTATCGCTTCGCTAATGCAAAAACCTTGATTGATGGATTCAAACAACGTGCGGTATTTTTCCTCACTTTTACGCAGCGCTTCTTCTGCCTTAGCTCTTTCAATTGCTGCCCAGGTACGTTCGGTAACTTCTTCAATCAGCTTCACTTCATCATTTGTCCAGGTACGTGGAGTGGAGCTTGCCGGAGCAAACGACCATATTACATTTCTTTCACCTTGACGAAGGCAGCAAGAAACAACTGCAGCCAGTTTTATGGCAGCAAAGGATGCTTTATCTAAATCTGAAAGAGTGGCGTCTGTATCCGCATTCTCAATAACAAGTGTTCCTTCCTCAATCTGCCGGACACTTTTGGGAAAATCTGACAGGCGGTAGTCTCCTATAAGAGATGGCAGCCCATTGGGATTATACTCAGCCCCGATCACTGCCCGGTTTCCCGATTTATTTACTGTAGCAATATAAGAACGATCTAGTCCAAAAAATTCGGAGATCAGTCGTAAGCTAGTGTTTTCAATTGTTTCCTTACCTGATAATGTACGCAAGGTGTCGGAGAAATTGAGTAGAAACTCCTGGTGTAGCTCCCGCTGTTTGCGTTCAGTGATGTCTTCAAACACATTGGCCACCACCCGGCTCTCCGGCCCGCCTACTCTGGTGGTGTGCGTGCGGAACCATTGGCTGGTTCCCGCATGGTAGTTTTCATGCCGTAGCGGCGTACCGGTTTTAATGACGGTGTCATAGGCATCGAGCCAGTACTGTTCGGTCGGAACCAATTCGCTGCACAACCTGCCGGCTATGTTTTTAAAGCTGGTAATTCTTTCAAAGGCTGGGTTTACCTCTACGCACCGCATATCAACCGGTTTGCCAGCATCGTCATAAATCATCTCCAATACCGAAAGACCTTCGTCAATGGAATTGAATAATGCCTGGTATTTATCGGTTGTTTTCTGGGCTATTTCATTTTTCAGGCGAAGAATTTCCTGTTCGCTTTTCTTCCGCTCGGTGATATCCTCGGTATTCATCACAAAGCCATCGCCCATCTTCACCAGGGTCTGGTGGAACCATTGGTCATGGAATTGCTCATGCGAGTAGTAATGGTCCAGGTCTATGGTGATGCCCGTTTCCGTTACCTGCACAAATTTTTCAAACAAGCCTGTTTCTACCACTGCAGGGTTCTGTTGCAACAGGCTCTTGCCAATTACATCTCAATAGTGTTCGTTCCACACACGGTTGGTGAATACCCAGGTGAAGTCTACTATCTTTCCGGCCTGGTCCCGCACCGCCTGGAAGGCCTGAATGTAGTACAGGGAGCCGTCCAGGGTGGCTTGCAGCAATTGCTGGTTCTGCTTTACTTCTTCCTCGGCTTTCTTGGGCTGAATGGCATCACGGGTGATGGCCTGTACCGTTTCCCGGCACAGGGTCAGTTCAGTCTGGTCCTCCACCTTTACCAGCAGGTACTGGAGTTCCTCGTGGCCGTTGAATCCGGGCGTGAGGTGCAGGCGCAGGAACTTTTGCCCTGGTTCAGTGGTGCCGTTGGTGCAGGGGAATTCGCTGTGGAGGTGCAGGGACAACTGGTGCGGCTTTTTGCCGGAGAGCACCTGCCGGAAGGCCCCTTCCACTTTTGCGGGGGCAAAAACCTGGCGGCCCAGGTTGCGGGGCAAGGCTACCCCCCCCCCCGAACAGGTTTTTGCCCACCCACTCTTCCCGGCCAGACCGGAAAGCCCGCAGGAAGGCATCTGAGGCGGTTAGTACCTCCAACTCAGGAGACAGCACCAGGTATAGGTCTGGCACGGTCTCAAACGCTTTCAACACTTCCAAAGGCACTACGGCAGCAGACTTCATAAGCAAGGCTGGAACTTATATCTTTTTTCTTACACAAAGGAACACAATTCTCTAAGCCGATATTCCACCATTGATTTACGAACAAATACGGTATTTTAGGAGGAAAACACGTTCTATGGCTTTGAGAGAAAACAAGTTTTTTACTTATTACTTCGCCTCAAGCCTTACAAAGTAGGCAAAAGGCCTTAAACGCGTTTTGAGGCTGATTCTGGGTTAAGAGCCCCAAATCATGATGAAAACAAGGGTAAGTAAGACCTTTCCAAAGGTAATATACCCTTTTCTTAGCAGGTTTGAAAAGCGAAGGCTCTGAATGCCATGGAAAAGGGCCTTGCCTTACGGGAATCTGGCCACCGGAGAACTGCTTACCGTGCTTCTGCCCCGCGGCTGATTTCCGCCAACAGGAAATCAGCTCTGTTTTTATGAACTTTCCGGCGGAAAAAAAAAATTGCAGCCAGTTTTCACCTGTAACTGCCCCGCATGGTCTTAGACCCCGAAACCCTCACGTTAAGCCGCATCATCTGGGAGTACCACCAGTTGCACCATACCCTGCAACCCGCCGATGCCATTCTGGTCCTGGGCAGCCATGACCCACGCGTGGCCGAACGCGGCGCCGAGCTCTTCCTGGCCGGCTACGCGCCCTGGCTTCTCTTCTCCGGCGGATTTGGCAGACTGACGGAAGGCACCTGGACCGAAACCGAGGCCGAAAAGTTTGCCCGCATCGCCCAGGAAATGGGCGTACCCACTAGCCAAATCCTGCTAGAGAACCAATCTACCAACACCGGCGAGAACATTGCCTTTTCTTACCGCCTGCTGCAGGAGAAGCACATACCGGTACGCCGCCTGATCTTGGTGCAGAAACCCTACATGGAGCGCCGCACCTACGCTACCTTTCTGAAGCAATGGCCCGGTGAGGAAATTGAAATCATGGTCACCTCCCCGCAGATCAGCTTTGAAGACTACCCCCTGGACGAAGCCTACCGCGAACTGGTCATCCACATCATGCTGGGCGATCTGCAGCGCATCCAACTGTATCCCGAGAAAGGTTTTCAGGTGTATCAGGAGATTCCAGCCAAGGTATGGGAGGCTTTTGAGCAGTTGAAACGGAGAGGATTTACCAGCCATCTGCTGCCTTCCACTTAATCAATTCCTCACGCAACCAGCGCGTTTTACGCTTGTTTTCAGAAAAGTAGATGCAAATCAAAACCTATATCATAGACGCCTTTACCAAGGAAGCTTTCAAAGGGAACCCCGCTGGCGTTTGCCTGTTGGAGGAACCCCTGCCCATCAACCAGATGCAGGCCATTGCCACCGAACTGAACCTCTCTGAAACGGCGTTCCTGGTCCCTGTGGCGCAGGCGGTAGCCACTTTTTCCATCTGGTACTTCACCCCTACCGTGGAGATCGCGTTCTGCGGCCATGCCACCCTGGCATCAGCCAAGCTGGTGCTGGAGAAACTGGCACTGGAGCAAGTGACCTTTATCACACACCACAACCTGGTGTTGCAAGCGGTCAAAGAAGCGGAGGCTATCCTCATGCAGTTCCCGCTGTTTGATTACCAGCCGCAACCTGTTTTGCCCGCGCTGTTTGAGGCCCTGGGCCTGCCTGCCTCAGAGCACCTTTATTTCTCCGATGCCCTGCAACTGCTGATCCTGGAAGTTCCCGACAAAGAAACCCTGCAGCAGCTCACCCCCAATTTTGCCCAACTGCTGAACTCCACGGAGATCGCCAAAGGCCTGGCCGTCACCACCCGCTCTCCCGACGCGGAGTTTGATTTCTATTCGCGCTGCTTCTGGCCCTGGGTGGGCATCAACGAAGACCCGGTCACCGGCTCCGCCCACAGCGTCCTGGCTAGGTTCTGGTCCGATAGACTGCAGAAAACCGAGCTCCACGCCTTTCAACTCTCTTCGCGCGGCGGATACCTGCACCTTACTATCAAAGATGCCCACACATTGGAGGTTCGCAGCCAGGCTCAGATGGTACTGGAGGGAGTACTGTACCTTGCATGATAGAATTCTGCCAAGAAGCTATACAATCATAAAGCATTGATATTTTACCACTAACATCACTTTAACCCAACCAGACCATGATTCCCAACCGGGATACACCCTCGCTCGCCTGTGGCGAGGGTGAGAAATAGGGCAGCCTCTGGCTGCCAGGCGGGCAAGTCAGGTATGGAGACACAAACTAATCCGTTGCCTAACGGCCAGAGGCTTCTCCATGACTCACCCTCGCCACAGGCGAGCGAGGATATTTTGATTATCGAAAACTCATTCTCGAACTCTAAGGAAGCACCCGTTTTAAGGTTATTTTCCGCAAAACAGGCCAAAAATGTCCTCCTCCCCTTACCTTCACTAAACGCAAACCTATACCACCCACACAAACATGAAAAGCAGACGTCACTTTCTCCGGCTTTCGGCGCTGGGTACCGCCTTTGTGAGCGGCCTCTACCCCATTCACCGGGCATTTTCGGGCACCCTTCAGAAAGACAAAACCAATAAACCGCTGGTGATCTCTACCTGGGACCACGGCATGCCCGCCAACGAAGCCGCCTGGAAAATCCTTTCGCAGAACGGCCATGCGCTGGATGCCGTGGAAGCCGGGGTACGCGTGCCCGAGGCCGACCCCAACGTGCGCACCGTGGGCTACGGGGGCTTTCCGGACCGCGAAGGAAACGTGACGCTGGACGCCTGCATCATGGACAAAGACAGCAACTGCGGCTCGGTGGCGTATCTGCAGCACATCAAGCACCCCATCTCGGTGGCCCGCAAGGTGATGGAAGACACCCCGCACGTGATGCTGGTGGGCGACGGTGCCCTGCAGTTTGCCCTCTCCAAAGGCTTCCAGAAAGAGAACCTTTTAACGCCCGAATCTGAAAAAGACTGGAAAAACTGGCTCAGGGAGTCCAAATACAAGCCGGTCATCAACATCGAGAACCATGACACCATTGGCTTGCTGGCCTTAGACGTACACGGCAACCTGGCCGGGGCCTGTACCACCAGCGGCGCAGCCTACAAAATGAAGGGCCGCGTGGGCGATTCTCCCATCATTGGCGCGGGTTTGTTTGTAGACAACGAGATTGGCGCGGCCACGGCCACCGGTCTGGGCGAGGCCGTGATCCGGATGGTGGGCAGCCATTTGGTGGTGGAACTCATGCGCCAGGGCAACTCCCCGGAGAAAGCCTGCCGGTTGGCCGTGGAGCGCATCATCCAGAAGCAGAAGAACGTGAAAGACCTGCAGGTGGGCTTCATTGCCCTCAACAAACAGGGCGAATACGGCGGCTACTGCATCCAGCGGGGCTTTAACTACGCCGTGCGCGATGCCCAGACCAACAAACTTCTGGATGCGAAATACAAACTCTAGGCAGAATGGGTAAATCAGTTCTATTGGAAATCTGCGTAGATTCGGTGCAGTCGGCCATCACGGCGCAGGAAGCAGGCGCACAGCGGGTAGAACTCTGCGATAACCTGGTGGAAGGCGGCACCACGCCCAGCGCGGGCATGATCCGGCTCTGCCGACAGCACCTGAGCATCGGGTTGCACGTGCTCATCCGCCCCCGGCGCGGCGACTTCCTGTACTCAGACCTGGAGTTTGCCGTCATGAGGGAAGACATTGCCGTAGCCAAGCAACTGGGCGCCGATGGCGTGGTGCTGGGCGTACTGCTGCCCGATGGTACGATTGATGTAAACCGCACCCGCGAACTGATAGAGTTGGCCCGACCGCTTAACGTCACCTTCCACCGGGCGTTTGATCTTACGCCAGACCCTTTCCAGGCGCTGGAAGATCTCTTGAGCGTGGGCGTAGACCGACTGCTCACCTCCGGACAGAAAGCAACTGCGCCCGAAGGTGCCGAGCTAATCGCTGCCCTGCAGAAAAAAGCGGGCGACAACCTGGTCATCTTGCCGGGCGGCGGCATTAACGAGCAGAATCTGGCCTCGCTCCTGCAGCAAACCGGGGTTACCGAAGTCCATGCCTCCGCCAGGGAGGTAAAGGAAAGCTTGATGCAGTTCCGGCGCGAGGACGTGCCCATGGGCGGAACCCCGTTGCCCACTGAATATGCCTTGATGGAAGCCTCCGCCCAAAGAATAACAGTCCTGAAAGCCATTGCCCAGAACCTAAACAACGCCATTCATTCGCTTTAAACCAGGTTTGGAAACGGCCAAAAGCTGTTTTGGACCTATTTTCTAGAAAAGAGGCCAAAAATATCCCGGAGGTCTTTTCCCACGTATCCCACGGAAATAAATTGCGAACTTGCACCGTTCGCACTGAAAACAAACAACCCATGCCCAAGATCCTGATCATTGATGATGAACGTAGCATCCGCTACACGCTCAAAGAAATTCTGGAATACGAAAACTATACCGTAGACGAGGCCGAAGACGGGGAACGCGGCCTGGAGCTGCTGCAGAAAAGCAAATACGACGTGGTGCTCTGCGACATCAAAATGCCCAAGATGGATGGCATGGAGGTACTGCAGCGCGCCGCCATCCTCACCCCCGACACTCCCTTTATCATGATCTCGGCCCACGGCACCATTGACACCGCCGTGGAGGCCACCAAAAAAGGCGCCTATGACTTCCTGGTGAAACCCCCGGACCTGAACCGCCTGCTGGTGTCGGTGCGCAACGCGCTGGACAAAGCCACCCTGGTCACCGAGACCAAGACGTTAAAGAAGAAAATCTCCAAGACCTATGAGATGGTGGGCTCCTCGCCGGCCCTGGGCAAAGTGAAGGCCGCCATTGCCAAAGTAGCCCCTACGGACGCCCGCGTGCTCATCACCGGGCCTAACGGGGCCGGGAAGGAACTGGTGGCCCGCTCCTTGCACGAGCAGAGCAACCGCGCCTCGGGTCCGTTGGTGGAGGTGAACTGCGCCGCCATTCCCAGCGAGCTGATTGAAAGTGAGCTGTTCGGGCACGAGAAAGGCTCGTTTACCTCGGCGGTGAAGCAGCGCATCGGCAAGTTTGAGCAGGCCAACGGCGGCACCCTGTTCCTGGATGAGATTGGCGACATGAGCCTTTCGGCCCAAGCCAAAGTGTTGCGTGCCTTGCAGGAGCACAAGATCACGCGCGTGGGCGGCGACAAAGACATCACTGTGGACGTGCGCGTGGTGGCCGCCACCAACAAAAACCTGCTGGAGGAGATTGAGGCCAAGAACTTCCGGGAAGACTTGTACCACCGCCTGAGCGTGATCCTGATCCACGTGCCGCCCCTGAACGAACGCCGCGAGGATATTCCGGACCTGGTGCAGAAGTTCCTGCAAGACGTGGCCCGCGACTACGGCAACAAGCCCAAGAAGATTGCCCCCGAAGCCCTCACCTACCTGCAGGGCCTGGACTGGCGCGGCAACGTGCGCGAACTGCGGAACGTGGTGGAACGCCTGGTCATCATGAGCGACGACACCATCACCGAGGAAGATGCCCGTTTGTACGCCAAATAATCTACATCTTACCCAAAACAGCGCCGCCGCTCTGGTTCATTCCGGAGCGGCGGCGCTGTTTTGGGGCTATTTTCTGGAAAAAGGACGTAAAATGGCTAGCCTACCATGAGGTTACAGCCCCGTACATCGGAGTTGTCAAACCGGCCCAGGATCTCAAAGGAGCCATCGGGGTAAAGCTTGCCCAGGTCTTTGGTTTCAAGGAAAGCACAGGAATCCACGTTGGCCAGGTCAATGACGTTCACGCCCCCGGCTCCGGCTTCGGCTGAAATGGCAAACGGATCGTTCACGTCCCGCACCAGCACCCGCAGGGTGCGCGAGGGGTGAAAAATACCCTCGCCCTGGGAGTACGCCTGCGAAAGCAGCTCGGTCATGCCGTACTCAGAATGAACGGCGGCCACTCCAAAGGCCTCTTTCAGGAGGGAATGCAGTTCTTCGCGCACCATTTCCCGCCGGCGGCCTTTCATGCCCCCGGTCTCAAAAAGGGTAATGCCGCTGAACTCCCCTGACGCCAGCTCCTCGGCCAGGTCCAGTAAGGCGTAGGTCACCCCAAACAGGTACACTTTCTGGCTTTTCTGCCGCGCGGCGGCCACGGCACTTCTCAGCTCGGCATGGTTGCGTAGGTAAAAACCCGGCTGGGTCTGCCCGGTGGCCCGGATAAAGTGGTCTACCATCATGACCAGCGAAGAATCGCCTTGTTCCAGGTAAGAGGGCAAGAGAGCCAGCACCACGCTTCCGGCCAGGGGGCCGTAGGTTTCTTCAAACAGCTGCTGGGCGTGCACTTTATAAAACCCAGAATCAGCCACCAGGTGCTGGCTCCTTTGCTGCAGGGTGGTGCCGCTGCTTTTAAAGATCACCTGCGGGGTGAACGGGTGCGACTGCACGGGGTGCGTCTTAAAGAACTCAATGGGCAGGAACGGCACCTGGCTGAGGTGCTTCACCTGATTGGGGTCTACCTTCAGGTGGGTTAAGTAGGCCTTGTACACCGGGTTACACCGGGCCTGGTACTGGAAAAGCGAAAGCGCCGCGGAATGAAAATCCCGGGGGCCTTTCTGCAGCAGGTCATTTTTATATTCTTCGGGAAAACCCATGGGGGCAGATGCTAAATAATACAACAAAGTAAACAAGTGCGCGTTAGGATTTGTACCTTAGGTGCACATAAATCTGCTATGAAGAAACGTAGACTCCTATTTGGTTTTGCCTTTGTGCTTGGTTCTCTGGGGCTAACGTCTTGTTACACCTCTCCTGACTTTCCCCTGGAGCCCAGTATTGAGTACAGAGGCTACACCCACAACTCGGCCGTGGTGGGGCTGAACGTGGTAGACACCATCCAGCACGTGATCAGGTTCAGGGACGGCGATGGCAACATTGGCCTTTCTGACGCCGACAATCCGGAGCTGCGCGATTTCTTCTCTGATTTCTACGTAAAGATTGACGGTTCATTCCGGCAAGTCTACATCCAGACGCAGATAAGGGAGGGCGACCCGCCGGTTACGCGGGTCATCTATGATCTAATCAAGTACTACAACCGCCTGCCCGAGATTTACTCCAGTGACCGCGTAGAGCCGCTGGAAGGCGACATTAAAGTAGGCGGGTTTGAGATCAGGAGGAATCAGCAGGTCTACTACAAGGTCAACGACCTGTATATTGGCAAACGCCTGGCGCAGGGAGACACCGTCAAATATGACTTTTACATCCTGGACCGCGACAACAACCGCAGCAATAAAGTAGAGTCGCCGGAGATTATCCTGAAATTTGACAAATAGCACTTATTTATAAAAGAAGAAGCCCGCAGGAAACTGCGGGCTTCTTCTTTTATAGGCGTATTCCTTTTAGAACAAGGAAGGATACGCCTGCGGATCTGTTTCGTGCAGGATGGCGTAAACGGTCTCAAAAACGTCATCGGCACTTGGCTTGGAGAAATAGTCGCCGTCTGTGGAGTACGATGGGCGGTGGTCCTGGGCCGAGAGCGTGGCGGGCTTGGAATCTAACCAGCGCCAGGCTTCCTGCTCGTCAATCACCTTTTGCATCATGAAACCGGTGGCGCCGCCAGACACGTCTTCATCGGTGAACAGCACCCGGTTGGTTTTCCGGATGGAGTCGGTGATCTGGTGCTCCAGGTCAAACGGAAGCAGGGTTTGCACGTCTATCACTTCGGCAGAGATGCCCACCAACTGCAGCTGTTCGGCGGCTTCCAGCACCACGCGGCACATTGAACCGTAGGTCACAATGGTGATGTCGGTGCCGGGGCGCAGGATCTCGGGCATGCCCAGGGGCACGGTAAATTCACCTATGTTGGCCGGAATGCGTTCTTTGAGGCGGTACCCGTTCAGGCACTCCACCACCAGGGCCGGATCATCTGATTTCAGCAGCAGGTTGTAGAAACCGGCCGCCTGGGTCATATTACGGGGCACCAACACGTGCATGCCGCGCAGGCTGTTCAGGATCATGCCCATGGGCGAGCCTGAGTGCCAGACGCCCTCCAGGCGGTGGCCCCGGGTCCGGACAATCAGGGGGGCCTTCTGGCCGCCTTTGGTGCGGTACTGCAGGCTGGCTACGTCATCGCTCAGGATCTGGATGGCGTACAGCAGGTAGTCCAGGTACTGGATCTCGGCGATGGGCCGGAGTCCTCTGAGGGCGGCGCCAATGCCCTGTCCCACAATGGTACACTCCCTGATACCGGTGTCGGTGACGCGCAGTTCGCCGTATTTCTCCTGCAGGCCAGCAAAAGCCTGGTTTACGTCGCCAATCTTGCCCACGTCTTCGCCAATGGCAAACAGGCGGGGCTCACGGGCCAGAGCGGCATCAAAGCAGGCCTGCAGCACCTCGCGGCCATCTACCATGGGGCTGTCCTCGCGGTACTCGGCTTTCACTTCCTCCACCAGCAGCGGCGATTCGTCTGACTGGCTGTAGAGGTACGAGTTGTACCGCTCGGCATTCTCGCCCTGCACCGTCTCCAGCCATTTCACCAGTTCGCGCTTGGCCTGGCTCTTTTCCTGACGGGCGAAGCGCAGGGCCTTGCGGGCCGCTTTCATTGCATCGGAGCGCAGGGGGTTGATGGTTTTCTGCAGTTCCTCCCTGATGCTGGCCACCTCAGAAGCGTTCTGCTGCATGGTGGATGCCAGGTTCTCCAACAGGATAAGGCATTGGTTATGATCTACTTGAATAGCCTCATTGAAAGCGCTCCAGGCACTGGCCCGGGCCACGCGTACGGCTTCTTTCGCCTCGGCCTCAATCTGGTTCAGCTCGGCATGGTCGGCGTAGCCGCTGGCAATGAGCCAGTGGCGCATCTGCTTGATGCAGTCAAATTCCTCTTCCCAGGCGAGGCGCTCCTTGGATTTGTAGCGCTCATGCGAGCCTGAGGTGGAGTGGCCCTGGGGCTGCGTTACTTCTTCTACGTGGATCAGCACCGGCACGTGTTGCTCGCGGCAGACCTGGGTGGCTTGCTGGTACACTTCGCACAGGCCGGCATAGTCCCAGCCTTTTACCTTGAAGATCTCGTAGCCCTGCTCGCCGGGGGCTTCGCGCTGGAAACCGGCCAAAATTTCAGAGATGCTGCCTTTGGTGGTCTGGTACTGGGCCGGCACTGAAATACCGTACCCATCGTCCCACACTGACACCAGCATGGGCACCTGCAATACGCCACCGGCATTGATGGCCTCAAAGAACACGCCCTCAGAGGTAGAGGCGTTGCCAATGGTACCGAAGGCGATTTCGTTGCCGTTGATAGAAAAATCGGTGAAAGGGTGCAGCTCAGGGTTTTCGCGGTATAATTTGGAAGCATAGGCCAAACCAACCAGACGCGGCATCTGGGCCCCGGTGGGCGAAATATCGGCGGTTGAATTTTTAGCGGTGGTTTGGGGCTTCCACTTGCCTTCCTCGTCCAGCAGGCGGGTTCCAAAATGCCCCGTCATGCTGCGGCCGGCGGTGGAGGGCTCCTGCTCCACGTCGGTGTGTGCGTACAATTGCGCGAAGAACTGCTGTACGGTAAGCTCCCCAATGGCAAACATAAACGTTTGGTCACGGTAGTAGCCGGAGCGGAAGTCGCCGGGGCGGAAGAACTTGGCCATGGCCAGCTGGGCCACTTCTTTGCCGTCTCCGAAAATCCCGAACTTTGCTTTACCCATGAACACTTCCTTCCTGCCAGTTAAACTGGCTTGCCGACTCTCGCAGGCGATGCGGTAGTCCTGCAACATCTCTTCTCTGGTTAGGGAAAGCTGGTTGATCCGTTCAACGGTTTGCATGCGGTAGGTTATAAGGTCCGAAAAGGATTTTTAAAGCCAAAGCTAATCAACTTTTGCCCTTTTTTCAAATTACCGGCCAGCCCCGTAAGGCAAATAGCACATAATTTGTAGCGTTCAGAACTAATTTTTCCTATTTTTGTTTTGCCACTAGTTGGTCTTTCACAAGAAGCAAATCTTTAAAAACATGAAAAAAATTTATCTTTTCCTTACGCTGGCACTGGCAGTGCTCACCCAGGGGATGGTTTCAGCACAAGGTGTGCTAACCTTTGAAAAAGACCTACATGATTTCGGCAACGTGACCGAAGGCGTGCAAGCCACCTATGAATTCAAGTTCAAGAACACGGGCAACCAGCCGGTGATTATCTCGCACGTGCAGGCTTCCTGCGGCTGTACTACCCCAGAGTGGCCCAAAGAGGCTATTTTGCCCGGCAAAACCGGCGTGGTGAAAGCAGGGTACAACAGCGCCGGCCGCCCGGGAGCGTTCAACAAGAACTTAACCGTTACCTCTAACGGCAACCCAGAGCAGATTTCTCTGTTCATCAAAGGCACTGTGGTTCCTAAGGCTTCTGCCCCGGCTCCGCGCTCAGCAGAGGAAGTGGCCAAATCACCAAAGGCTGACTTCACCAGCACCACCTTTGATTTTGGCAAACTGGAGAAAGGCCAAAAAGCCACCGCCAAATTTACCCTTAAAAACACCGGCAAATCTGACCTGAACGTTACCGGCGTACAGACTGCCTGCAACTGCGTGTCTTACAAAATGAGCCCTTCAGTGGTAAAAGCAGGACAATCTGCAAAATTGGAACTTATCTATAACCCGCAGGTGTTACAGGATAGAATTGAGACAGTAACATTGGTCTCCAATGACATCACTGGTTCTCCTGCCACGCTTACCCTAAAAGCAAAAGTGGTAGAAAGTTTAGCAAAACAAAGTTCGTTGAAGGTTAACAAGGCATCAGTGCCTTTCAAATAGTTTTTTCATAGTTTTATTTTGTACTAATGGCAGTAACTCAGTTGCTGCCTTTTTTTATTTATGGCCTTTTGTACTTGGGACCTTGCTCCTGTTTTCCGTCTGTTTTAACAAAAACACCTCAAAATCGGCGCGAGCCAAACAAACGTTAATTTAATTCACCTAAAGGGTTGCAAAATTGATAGAGGGTTGGTGTATATTTGCGCACTTTTTCACCACCATCTTAAAAAATCATACAATGATTATTGGTCTTCCCAAGGAGATAAAAAACAACGAAAACCGCGTAGCCCTCACCCCAGGTGGCGTGGCGGAGTTTGTAAAAAACGGTCATACCGTGTATGTTCAGGCTACTGCCGGGGTGGGCAGTGGTTTCTCAGATGAGGAGTACACAGCGGCTGGGGCTACCATTCTTCCCTCCATTGAGGAAGTGTACGGCATCGCCGAGATGATCGTGAAAGTGAAAGAGCCTATTGAGCAGGAATATAACCTTATCAAGGAAGGCCAGTTGTTGTTCACGTACTTCCACTTTGCTTCTTATGAGCCGCTTACCCGCGCCATGATTGAGCGCAAAGCCACCTGTCTGGCTTATGAGACCGTTGAACTGAAAGACCGCTCCCTGCCTTTGCTGATTCCTATGAGCGAGGTGGCCGGCCGTATGGCTCCGCAGGAAGGTGCCAAGTACCTGGAGAAACCGCTGAAAGGCCGCGGAATTCTGTTGGGCGGCGTGCCCGGCGTGAAACCAGCCAACGTATTGATCCTGGGCGGCGGTATTGTAGGAACCCAGGCGGCGAAAATCGCGGCCGGTTTCGGAGCCAATGTCACCATCATGGACATCAGCCTGAAGCGACTGCGCGAACTGGATGACATCATGCCGGCCAACGTAACCACCATGATGTCTAACCACTACAACATCAAAGCGGCCATCAAAGACGCTGACCTGATCATTGGTGCAGTGTTGATCCCCGGCGCGAAAGCTCCGCACCTGATCACCCGCGACATGCTGAAAGACATGCGTCCGGGCACCGTACTGGTAGACGTAGCCGTTGACCAGGGCGGATGTATTGAAACCTGCAAGCCAACCACCCACGAGAACCCCACCTTTATCATTGACGACGTAGTACACTACTGCGTGGCCAACATGCCAGGCGCGGTTCCCTATACCTCTACCCTGGCGCTCACCAACGCTACCCTGCCCTACGCCTTGTTGCTGGCCAACAAAGGCTGGAAGCAAGCCTGTATTGAGCGCGACGAGCTGAAACTGGGCTTGAACGTGGTAGACGGCAAAGTGGTGTACCCCGGCGTAGCCGAAGCCTTCAACCTTGAACTGACCCCAGTAGCTGACGTATTAGCTTAACCCTTATTACTTTTCTTCAAAAAGCCCTCTCCTATATTCAGGAGAGGGCTTTTTGTTTTTACACCTGCTCGTTGCAAGTACCTGCAGTTCCGGCGCCGCTCCGGTGCCATTGTTGGTGTTGTTGGTGTTATCACCAACAACCTTTTATTGGTCCATCCCCAAAAAGCGCCATGAAACGGACTACAAGAAACACTTTACTGGCTCCTACTTACGACCGCCCCCAAACTGAACCGATAAGAAGTTGTTGGTGATAACACCAACAACGGCGAAACAACTTACGGAGAAACAGCTTACGGCCAAACGGCTTAACGGCAAAAAGCGGTTTAAAAAGGTAGAAATTAGCAGAGCAAAGGAAGCAAACGTGCATTTTGGAGTACCAGATGCCATCTTGACAATAGGTGTCTCAGTTGTGATGAGTACCGTTGATGGTATCGGTGACGTTGTTGTTATCGGTGCCATTGTTGGTATCGGTGCCGTTGTTGGTGTTATCACCAACAACCGTTTAATGCCTCCTTCACCAAAAGCGCCATGAAACGGACTCGTCTGGAAGTTGTTGGTGATAACACCAACAACGGTGTAAACACCAACATCGGCGAAACAACGGCAAACACCAACCTCGGTGATAAAAAGCGCAGGACCAGGTTAGCCCAAAGCCTTGGTGACAGAGAATGTTGCTAGTTGCCAGCTTGCTCCATTTTCTGGCTGATTTCCTGAAAAGAAGGCAAAACTGAAATAGGCGTAATTTTATTGGTTATGGCCTCTACCTGCCAGCAGTAATGCTCCCGGCCGTTGCTCACCATCAGGTAAGGAGCGGCAATGGTTTGGTTGTACACGGCTACCTGGCTAACGGTAGCCTGCGTGATGGGCACGTGCGGGGCTTTGCACTCCACCAACAGCAGGGGCTTGCCGGCGGAGGAGTACACCCGCAGGTCAGTGCGTTTCTGCAGGGTGTTGTACTTGGTGCCGCGCTCCACGCTCATGAGCGCCAGCGGGTACTGCAAGTGGGCGTGTAGTAGATGGATGATGTGCTGCCGCACCCATTCCTCCGGGGTGAGGACCACATATTTGCGGCGCACCTGGTCCAGGATAAAGGTTTTCCCTTCAGAATCCTTAAGTTTGTAAGAATATGCGGGCAAGGCAAGCGGTTCCATGCCCCAAAAGTACTAACTTAAAAAGCAGAGCAGCCGTTTTATAGGCTTATTTCTGAAAATAGACTAAAAACAGACTATGAAAACCAAACAGGAGATTGTTGAAAACTGGCTGCCCCGCTACACTGGAAGGCCCTTGAACGAATTCGGGGAGTACATCCTGCTCACCAACTTCATCAACTACGTGGAAATGTTCGCCACGCAGTTTGGGGTGGAAATCATGGGGCTCAACAAACCCATGCAGACGGCTACCGCCGAAAACATCACCATCATCAACTTCGGGATGGGCAGCGCCATGGCCGCCACCGTCATGGATTTGCTCTCGGCCATCAAACCCAAAGCCGCTTTGTTCCTGGGCAAGTGCGGAGGCCTGAAAAAAGCCAAACTGGGTGATTTGATCCTGCCCATCGCGGCTATCAGGGGCGAGGGAACCTCAGACGACTACCTTCCACCGGAAATCCCGGCGCTTCCCTCCTTCCGCCTGCAGCGCGCCGTCTCGTCCATGATCAAGAAGCACGAGATGGACTACTGGACCGGCACCGTGTACACCACCAACCGCCGCGTGTGGGAGCATGACGAGGAGTTCAAGGAGTACCTGCGCTCCATCAGAGCCCTGGGCGTGGACATGGAAACGGCCACCATCTTTGTAGTGGGCTTCATGAACGACATTCCGCACGGGGCCCTCCTGCTGGTGTCTGACAACCCGATGACCCCAGACGGGGTGAAAACAGCCGAAAGCGACCTGCGCATCACCGCTGACTTTGTCACCAAACACCTGCAAATAGGCATTGACTCCCTGCTGGAACTCCGTGATTCCGGCGAATCTGTGAAACACCTGAGATATGAATAAAACATGGGGTACCCTGGGATTGTCTGCCCTGCTGGGCCTTTCCCTCCTTTCTGCCTGCAGCCGGGGCGAAAAGGCTGACCTGTTGGTGTACAACGCCAATGTGTACACCGTCAACGCCGGCTTTGAGAAAGCCCAGGCCTTCGCCGTGAAAGACGGCAAAATTCTGGAAGTGGGCACCACGGCTGACCTTCAAAACAAGTACCAGGCCACCCAGGAGGTAGACGCCCAGGGCAAGCCGGTGTACCCCGGCCTCATTGACGCGCACGCCCACTTCTACGGCTACGCCCTGGGCCTGCGCGAGGCAGACCTGGTAGGCAGCACGTCCTTCGCGGAGGTGGTACAGCGCCTGCAGGCCCACCGCCGGGATCATCCCGGGGCCGCCTGGCTCACGGGCCGCGGCTGGGACCAGAACGACTGGCCCGTAAAGCAGTTCCCCACCAAGGACACCCTGGACCAACTCTTCCCCGATGTGCCCGTGGTTATTGAGCGGGTAGACGGCCATGCCTACTTGGTGAACCAGAAAGCACTGGACCTGGCGGGCATCACGGCCCAGACCAAGGTAACCGGCGGTCTGGTGGAAGTGAAGAACGGCAAGCCTACCGGCATTCTGGTAGACCGGGCCGGCGACCAGGTGTACAGCAAGATTCCATCGCCCACGGCCAAGGAAATAGCCGAGGCCCTGAAGGAAGCGGAACAGAACCTGTTTGCCGTGGGCCTTACCACCGTGGTAGACGCCGGCCTGCCCAAAGCAGTGGTAGACATGGTAGACTCGCTGCAGCAGAAAGGCGAGTTGCGCGTGCGGGTGTACGCCATGCTCAGCCCCACGCCCGAAAACAAGAGCCATTACTTCAAGAACGGCCCCTACACCACCGACCGCCTGAACGTGCGTTCCTTCAAAGTGTACGGCGACGGGGCCCTGGGTTCCCGGGGCGCCTGCCTGCTGCACGCCTACGCCGACCGGCCCACGGAGACCGGCTTCCTGCTGCAGACCGTGCAGGAGTACAAAGACCTGGCCGCCGAGCTGTACCAGCACAACTTCCAGATGAACACCCACGCCATCGGGGATTCGGCCAACCGGGTGATCCTGCAGATCTACGGCAATCTGCTCAAAGGCAAAAACGACCGCCGCTGGCGCATTGAGCACGCCCAGGT
Source organism: Rufibacter psychrotolerans (assembly GCF_016924645.1). Classification (GTDB taxonomy): domain Bacteria; phylum Bacteroidota; class Bacteroidia; order Cytophagales; family Hymenobacteraceae; genus Nibribacter; species Nibribacter psychrotolerans. Next base: position 26,673 of record NZ_JAFFJV010000017.1, read on the forward strand.
AGTGAACCCCAAGGATGTGCCGCTTTTTGGGCAGTACAGCATTCTGCCTTCGGTGCAGCCCACGCACGCCACCTCAGACATGTACTGGGCCAGCGAGCGCCTGGGCCTGGACCGGGTGAAACACGCCTACGCGTTTAAGGCCCTTTTAGCGCAAAACAACCTAATTCCGCTGGGCTCAGATTTTCCGGTGGAGCACATCAATCCGCTGTACGGGTTCCACTCGGCCGTTGCCCGGCAAGACGCTGAGAATTACCCCAAAGGGGGCTTCCAGATGGAGAATGCCTTGAGCCGCGAGGAGGCCTTGAAGGGCACCACTATCTGGGCCGCCCACGCAAACTTTGAGGAAAAGCAGAAAGGAAGCCTGGAGCCCGGCAAGGTAGCCGATTTCGTGATTCTGGACCAGGACATCATGACCATTGAGCCAGCGGCCATCAGAGGCGTGAAAGTCCTGAGCACCTACCTCAACGGCGAGAAGGTGTACGGAGCCAACTAGCCTGCTTTAGGGCTGATTTCCCTAAACCACCCCAAAAACAAGAAGGGCTTCCCGCAAGGAAGCCCTTCTTGTTTTTGGGGTGTTGCACCTCAGGCCGCCGCCTCCACGGGGGCCAGCTTGCGGGTCCTGATGGTGAACAGGGCAACCAGACCAACAACGAAGAACACCAGCAGGGTTAAGATGCTGTTGCGCATAGACCCGAAGATCTGCTCCGTTACGCCAAAGGCCAGCGTGCCCAGGGCCAGGCCCACTTTGTCGCAGATGTCGTAGAAGCTGAAGAACGAGGCGTGGTCGGTGGTCTCGGGGAGCAGTTTGCTGTACGTGGACCTGGAAAGCGACTGCACGCCGCCCATCACCGCCCCCACCACAAAGGCCAGCACGTAGTATTGGTTGCCGGTGGTCACAAAGTAGGCGCCAATGGTAATGCCCACCCACACCACCACCGCCCACATGAGCGCCATGGTGTTCCCCACCTTGCCCGAGAGCCAGGCAAAGAAGTACGCGCCCCCAATGGCCACCGCCTGAATAATGAGCAGCACCGTGATCAGGGACTCGTCGGGCAGGTTCAATTCCTTAGACCCAAACAGGGAGGCCACGTACATGACGGTCTGCACGCCCATGTTGTAGAAGAAGAAAGCCACCAGGAAGCGCTTGAGCAAGGGCAATTCTCTTAGCATTCGCACTACTTTCCCCAACTCCTTGAACCCGTTCAGCAGGTAATTTCCCCGGGCTTCTTTCCGGTAGGGGTTATGCGGCAGGTAGGCGAAGGAATACTGCGAGAAGCCAAACCACCACAGCCCCGTCATCAGGAAGGAAATGCGGGCCGGCAAGCCCGAGTCCTCAATACCCACCACCCCAGGGAACAGCACCAGGGCCAGGGAGATGATGAGCAAGATCATGCTGCCAATGTAGCCCAGCGAGAAGTCCCGGGCGCTGAGGCGGTCAAACTGATCCTCGGTGGCAATTTCGGGCAGGTAGGCGTTGTAGAACACAATGCTGCCGCTGAACCCAATGGCCGCAATCATGAACAGCAAGACCGAGAGCGAGAAAGTCTGTTCGGTGAAAAAGAACAATCCCATACAGGCCAGTGACCCCATGTAGCAGAAGAACCGCATAAAGTTCTTTTTGTTTCCACCGTAGTCGGCGATGGCCGTGAGAATAGGACTCAGGAAAGCGATGGTGAGGAAGGCCCCGGTGAGGGCGTAGCTGTACAGTACCGAGGCGGAGATCTCCAGCCCAAAGAAATGCACCAACCCGCCGTTGTTATTTTTGGTGAGGGCCACATAGTAAATGGGGAAAATGGCGGTGGTAATCACCAGCGAATACACCGAGTTGGCCCAGTCATAAAAGCACCAGGCCCGCATCACTTTAGGGTCGTTTTTCAAAGGGGTTTGCATCATTTCGGCAATCAGGCATTTTTATAAGGCAGTTTAGGGTTCTAGTTAAGCAAAAACGGACAATAAACGGCACGCACCTTTGATTTTAAGCTGAAATTTTAGGATGCCATCAAGGTTCTTCTATCTTTGCGGTACACTTAACCAGATGCTTATGGGTACACCAATACTTACCCAAGACCAGGAATTGCACGCCCTGCTGAAGACCAACGAGGCGCAATTCATGGAAACGCTGTTCAAGCAATACTACACCCTGCTGTGTCGTACGGCTGTGCGTTTCACCAAAGACACCGAAGCGGCTGAAGATCTGGTACAGGAGGTGTTCTGCAAAATATGGCAGAACCGCGAAGTACTGGAGATCAGCACCTCGTACAAGGCCTACCTTGTGCGTTCCGTCACCAACCAGGCTCTTAATTACATAGAGAAGCAGAAAAGGTTGGTTTTGTCTGAAGATAGCACGCCGTATGAGTCCTCCCTGTCGGCCAACACCACGCTGGAACTGCTGGAGGGCAGCGAGATGGAGGGCCGCGTGCAGCAGGCCCTGGCCGCCCTTCCGCCGCAATGCCGCCTTATTTTTGAGATGAGCCGCTTTGAGGAACTCACCTACAAAGAGATTGCCGACACCCTACAGCTTTCGCCCAAGACCGTGGAAAACCAGATGGGCAAGGCCCTCCGGATCCTGCGGGAGCACCTGTTGCTGTTGTTTCTAAGCACCTCAGTCCTATGGGATTTGACCCAGGCTGGTAAAACCTTAACATTACTTTAACTTTTCTTCCGGTAAACAATAGGGGTAACACGGCCCTTGTTTGTCTTACAGATACCACGACACTAACGCACCATGACACAAACAAAACCTGACCACCATGAGAACCCTGAATGGGTTTTGATGGCAAAAGCATTGCGTGGGGAGCTATCTGACCAAGAACAACTGGAATTTTCTGCCTGGTTGAACCAAGATGACTCCCACCTGCAGCAATGGACCGACGCCCTTGAGGTTTGGGAAGAAGTTGGCGCTGAACAAAACACCACCTTCCAACCAGACGCCGAGAAGGCCTGGCAAAAGTTCTGTGCCAACGTTGACATGCCCACCGAGACAAAAGTCATCCAGCTGGTTCCCGAAGAACCGGTCATGACGGTGGAGAGGCAAGAGCCGGTCACCAGACAGTTTACCCCCTGGAATACCCTATACAAGTATGCAGCAGCGTTCGTTTTGGCGGCTGGGTTGGCTTGGCTAGGGTATTTGCAGTTTAACTCCTCCCCGGCCTGGACCCAGGTGGCCACCGCCGCCGGGCAGCGCCAACTCCTCTACCTGCCCGACAGCAGCCAGGTCTTCCTGAACGAGAACTCCACCCTGCGGTACCAGACCGCCTTTGAAGGGGCCGAGCGCAAGGTAGAGCTGGTGGGCGAAGGCTTCTTTGAGGTGCGCAAAAACCCAGAGCAACCCTTTGTCATTGAGAGCGGCAACGCCCAAACCAAAGTTCTGGGTACCTCCTTCAACGTACGGGCCATCAAAGGCGAACCTGAGGTGACCGTGGCGGTGAAGACCGGCAAAGTGGCCTTCTCTTCGCTGCAGGGCAACAGCCAGGTGGTGCTCACGCCCGGCTTTACCGGAACGCTCTCCAGCACCGGAAAACTTGTGAAGCAGCCAACCGTACAACAGGCGGGTTTGCCCTGGCAGTCGCTGGAGTTCAAGAACTCCACCCTGGTGGAAGTGGCAGACCAGCTGGAAAATTATTTCAATGTTTCCATTGAGGTTCCCAGCCAGAACGTACAGCAGTGCACCTTTACCGGGACGTTTGAGAATCCGGATCTAAGGGAAATCCTGGCGGTGCTGGTGGCTTCCTCAGATGTAAACATCAACCGTACAGAAGCAGGAACCTACACCATTGGGGGTGCTGGCTGTAAATAGTGCCTTGGGCTGGTGCAGCCCTCTGTCCCATGCGTTTGAACACCCTTTTGTCGCTTTTTTTCTCCTTCTGCTCCCTAGGCCTGCTGGCCTCCTGTGATATCTTGGGTTCTGGCCCTTGCCTGGAAGGCGGCGGCGCGGTAAAGACCGTCACCAGAGATGTGCCCGCGTTTAAGGGAGTAGACATGCGCGTGGCCGGCAACGTGATCATCACCGAGGGACCTGAAGTGGAAGTACGGGTAGAAAGCTTTGCCAACCTGTTGCCCGAGATCATTACCGAGGTAGCGGGCTCCACGCTGGTGATCCGGTCAGGGACCTGCCTGGAGTTCAACAACGAGGAAACCACCGTATACGTCACCCTGCCCCAGGTAGAGTTAGTTGAACTCAGGAGTTCTGGCCAGGTACGGGTGCAGGCGGCCCCCTCTACCCAACGGGTTAACATGAATTTGTCGGGGTCTGGGGCTATCCGGTACGTGGGAAACGCCCAGAGCGTGCACGTGCGACACTCGGGCTCAGGCGATATCTTCCTGGAGGGTTCCGCGAGCAAGCTGGAGACCAATTCCAGTGGGTCGGGCAGCATTCAGGCTTACTTCCTGCACGCTGACACGGCCACGGTGTTCTCCTCGGGGTCGGGCCACCAGCAGATTTGGGTAAACCGGGCCTTGGACGCTACCCTCAGCGGCAGCGGGAACATCTACTACCGGGGCTACCCCAACTTGATCTCCTCCCTTACCTCCGGCTCCGGCAAGGTAATCAACGACAACAAGTAACAAAACCGGTAGGCGGCCCCGCTCCCCTACCGGTTTTTTCGTTTTCTGCCCTTTGGCTGGCTCTCGTGCGCCCATCGTTTTCTGTCCATTTTCCAGAAATCAAACCTAAACCAAGTGGGAGCGTTTTACCGGAGTTTTCAGGAAAACGGCCCCAAAACAAGCTGGGCAACCTTAAAAGTCCATTCCAGGGATAGCGGAGACTGAAAGGACCAAGGCCTTTATTCAATTACAAATACAGCTAGAAGATGTAAAATCCTTCCGCTTCGGTCTCACGCGGCGCATAGCCGCTACAAAAAGTGACGAATCTGGAGCAGATCTATTTACATTTTAAGGGTACAGCTTTGTAAATATTCCTGAAATACTGATCTTAGCAAGTTCAAAACGGCCTCTGGTGGGCATCCGCAACTTACAAGATTCAGGCATTGCCAAGACTTACATTCATATTTCTTTGTGCATTCTTCCTGATGCTCACCTCCCGGAGATCAGCGGCGCAAGAATTGGTGGCTGATAGTCCTGTGTCCTTCCATTACCGGGGCGAGTCTCTGGAGCAGGCGCTACAGGACCTAGCCAGGCGGTATTCCCTTAATTTCTCGTACAGCAACAGCCAGTTACCCCTAAACCAGCGCATTACCTGTACCGGCACCTCGCTGCCGCTCAGGAAAGCCCTAGAGGTCTTCAGCAGCTGCGCCAACCTCAGTTTCCAGATCATTGGCGAGCAGATTGTGCTCAAGCCCAAGGAGGAGAACCCTGCGGCCCCCAGCCTGAAAAGCTACACCCAAACCCTGAGGGGCACTGTGAAGGATGGCGGGCTGGGCACCCCGCTCATTGGCGCTACTGTGATGCTGGTCTCCGTAAACCCCATGCGGGCGGTGAGCACCGGGCTAGACGGTTCCTTCTCCCTGGAGAAGCTGCCCATTGGGCGGCATAGCCTGCGCGTGACGTACCTGGGCTACAAAGAGGGAGAGGTTTCCAACATCATGGTGGTCTCTGGCAAGGAAACGGTGGTGGCCGTGCAACTGGAAGAGAGCTTTATCCAGGAATCTGAGGTCCTGATTGAAGCCGAACGCGATAAGTCCTTGCCCCAGAACCTGCTTATCTCCTCCAGCGTGCACACCCTGCGGGCCGAGGAAATCAACCGCTTTGCCGGTTCCCGGCAAGACCCCAGCCGCATGGCTGCCAACTACGCTGGGGTTTCCAGCGCCTCTGACCAGCGCAACGACCTTATTGTGCGGGGAAACTCGCCCTTGGGAGTGTTGTGGCGCCTGGAGGGCGTGGAGATTCCCAATCCCAACCACTTTACCTTCACGCCCAACACCGGGGGAGCCTTCAGCCTCCTTAACAACAACCTGCTGGCCAACTCTGATTTCCTGACCGGAGCCTTCCCCGCCGAGTACGGCAACCGGATTGGGGCCGTGATGGACGTGCGCCTGCGCGAGGGCAACAACAAAAAGGTAGAGAACACCCTGCAACTGGGCCTGAATGGCATGGAAGTGGTCACTGAGGGGCCGCTGGTGAAGAAGTGGGGCGGCTCTTTCTTGGGCAGCATGCGGCTTTTCACCTTACGGCCGCTGGAACGGCTGGGCGTGAGCATTGGCTACCAGGGACTGCCCCGGTTTCAGGACGGTTCGTTCAAGGTGGTACTGCCCACCCCCAACGCCGGTAAAATCTCGGTCTGGGGCATTGCCGGCAGCAGCAACGTGACCATCTATGACATAGACGAGGACACCACCACCTGGGGCAAGGTGCGGTACCGGCTGGAGCCCACGCTCAACAACCAGATGTACGCGTTCGGGCTGAACCATACCTATACCAAGATTCCCAAGACCGTGACCGAGCTGATCATCTCTACCGCAGGTAGCCAGGTGGAGGCCACCAGCATTGCCACCTACCGCAACCTGGTCTCCCTCCTATTCTATTACCTGCGCAATTATGAGCAGCAACTCATCACCCGGTTCAACGTCACCCACAAGACCACCAACCGGCTGCTGCTCAAAACCGGCCTCACCTGGCAGAAACTGTATTACAACAACCAGGAGATCATGTACCGCGACTCTCGCGACGTGTACGAGATTCCGCTGGACGCCCAGGGCTCTGCCACGCTGGCGCAGGGCTTTTTCCTGGCCAAGTACTCCGTCACGCCCCGGCTAGACGTACAGGCGGGGCTGTACTCCCAGACGTTCTCCATCGGGAACCGGTCGGCCTATGAACCCCGCGTTTCGGTGGACTATTACCTCACCGATGCCCAGAAGGTGTACTTATCGGCGGGGCTGCACAGCCAGACGCAGCCCCTGGTATACTATGAATACCGGTTCTTTTCGCAGGAACGGCCCGAATTCAACCAGCCCTACAACAAACTGGATTTTACCCGAAGCAAGCAGGTGGTGGCGGGCTACAACCTCAACCTCAACGCTTCCTGGCGGTTCAAGGCCGAGGCCTATTACCAGTATCACTTCAGGGTGCCCGTGAGCAAACGCGCCGGCGAAGAGGCCTTCTCCATGCTCAACCTGGGCACCGATTACAGCTTCGTGACGGTAGACAGCGTGGTGAGCACTGGCACGGGCAGAAACTACGGCCTGGAGCTGACCGCCGAGCGGTTCCTCAAAAACGGGTTTTACACCCTGGGCAACGTGTCCTTGCTGCAGTCCTGGTTCTCGGGCGGCGACGGCAAGGTACGGCCCACGGCGTTCAGCATCGGGTTTATCTCCAACCTGCTGGTGGGCAAGGAATTTAACCTGGATGCCGAGAAACGCCACCACCTCTCCCTGGACCTCAGGGTGAATTACGCCGGCGGCAGGAGAATCATCCCCATTGACGAGGAAAAGACCCGGAACGAACCCACCGACAAGATTTACTATGACGTGGAGAACGCCTATCTGCGCAAGCTGAAAGACTACTTCAGAACAGACATCAGGGTGTCTTACCAGCTGAACACCAGAAAAACCACCCACTGGGTGTTTGTGGCCGCCGACAACGTGTTTGACACCCAGAACGAACTTAGCTACGGCTGGGACCTGGAGGAAAACCGGGCCAAGGGCTTCTACCAACTGGGCATTTACCCGTACCTTGGTTACCGCATACAATTCTGAAAACGGCTCCAAAACGCATGTCTCGCCTATAAAAAAGAGGCAGCCTTCTTTCTACCCATAGAAAGAAGGCTGCCTCTTTTAATAAACTTCTTTACCTGGAATACACCGAGCTCAGCCTTATTTTCTCCAGGATCAGCTCCCACAGGTGCTCATACGGGATAATCTCAATCTCGGCGTAGGCATCGCCGGGAGGCGGCGTTTTCTGCAGTTTGTTGTACAGATATTGGCCCTTTTTCTGGGTGGTGCCACCGTCAAAATCTGAGCGCACCAGCGTATTTAGGAGTTTGAAGAAGATGCGGCTGCGCTCACTGAAACTGTCTTTGAAGTGGTGCTGCGCGTACTTCTTAAGCGACTCTACCCGGTACTCCAGGGCCTCAAAGTCCCCTATCTCCAGGAAGTACATGACCTGCAAGATTAGAATGGCCACGTTAAAGCCTTCTTTGTCTTTGCTGTAAATGGGCGCATTCTGGGCCAGGGTGTGCCATTTTAGCGGCTGGTCTTTCAGGGGCGCCACAAAGTGGAGGTAAGACTCCATGAGTACCCATCTTTCCTGCGCGAATTTGTTGATTTTCTTGATAAACGGGTTGGTCTGTACCTGGTGCAGCAAGAGGTGGGCGGCCTCGTACCGCTTGGCGTGGATGGCCAGCAGGGTATAGTTCTCCATGAAGGCAAACCAGTTGTTGCTGGAGGGATTAAAGGAACTGAGGTATTTATTGGCCAGCACCATTCCTTCCTCCAGTTTCTTCGCTCTCAGGTGCGCGTACACCTGTATGAATTTGTTGAACCTGGAGTCAAACCTCTTCTGGATTACCTTGTTGTCCTGCAGTTCGTTTTCAATCATGCTGGTTAAGAGCACAATCTTCTCAAAATCGCCGGTTAGCTCGTGCAGCCAGATAAAAAGCCGGTAATAGTTGTTGAAAGACTCAAAGGTCTGCGCCTTTTCCCAGAGCAATTTCATCTTGGGCAGTACTTCATCCAGCCTTTTCAGGAAATTCTTGCGGGCCGCCACCGAGTGGCTTAGCTCTATGTTGGCCTGCCAGAAAAGCATCTCAGACTCCTGGTCGGCGGCCAGCTTCTCGTTTACCGCATTGAGCTGGTCAACGGCTTTGTAAAAGAAAGACCTTTCCTTCAGGTTCACGTAAGACTGTACCAACGTCCTGATGCACAGGGAGGAAATGTAGTTGAAGTCGTATTCGGTGGATTTTGCCAAAACCTGCTTTAAAATAGGAAGGGCCAGGTCATTGGCGCCGGAGTCAATTAAGATGCGCGCCTGGTAGAATTTAGCCAGGCAGGCCTGCTCCACCGCGTGCGACACGGGAATGCCTTCGGGGTTCTCGTCCAGAAAAAACAATTGGTTCATCAATTTCTTTCTGAGACGTGATTTGATCATTTTTAATCCGTCTTTTTTAGTATCTTTTGAGTACAGAACCTCCCGGGCAGAATCATCGTCGGTGATGGTGCCCGCCAGGATCTCTTGGTACAAAAGTTTCTCTTTTGAGTGATTGGTAAAGATCTGGGAAGTTCCTCCTACTCTTTTCTGCACTATTTGAATCAGCTTCTTTAGCTCCTCCATTACTGTTTTTTTCTTTCCGGCAAATAAATCGGGTCAATTCTTAGGTGAACTTCTTCTACTGCAACAACTTACGGCCAAAAGCCGCGTATAAAGCACTCAAATCCCCTTCTACGTTCAGCACCAAAAAATACTACATTAATCGTTAACTACCTTTTACTAGTCCTTAAAATGAAATAAATTATTATTTTATTATATTTAAATTGGGTAAATTCCTAGTTACATATCACCTATTTCTTTCCTTTAGAAACCGCATGAGTAGTATCACCTTTGTTTAAACAAATTTAAACAACCAAAGCCATGATAGAATTACTTCTCGCTCTGCTCCTCCAATTGACTGCAGTAACCGGAACCACTACTGCCACTTCTGACAAAGACAAGGCTGCTCCTACTATGAGCACCTTCAGCACTACCTCAACCAGCAGCACCAGCACCACCACGGGCGGTACTACCACCGGGGACCAGGGATCTGGCGAGACTGGCTACGGTGGATCTGGCACCTGGGACACCAGAGACTAACCCAAGCTGGTTAGACAGCAAAGAAGTTTCAATTCTAACTGCTATATAATCATACACAGGGCTAAGGCTTATTGGGGCAAGTTTTGTAATATTGAGCATGGTGCAAACCCGCACGCAACGCTTACTATGAAAAAAAACTGCGCTATAAGCCTTAGCTTCTTTTTTATATGGCTTCTGTCCTGTTCTTCCCCCACCCAACACCCCTCCATTAGAGTACGGCTAGCGCAAGACCCAGAATCACTGCACCCGCTCAGCTACGGCAACGCCACCGCCCTGCAACTGCTTAACCTGGTGTACCAAAGCCTGCTTACCGTTGACATCAAAGACAACTCCATCCAGCCTCTGCTGGCCGCCGGCCTGCCCACGGTTCGGCGCGACGATTCCAGCTCCTATTTCACCTATCAGATCAGGCCTGAGGCCCGCTGGAGCAATGGTTCCCGGGTAACGGCGGCAGACGTGGCCTTCTCCCTGAAGCTACTGCACAGCCCCCTGCTGGACAATGACCGCTGGCGCGCCCAGTACAGCTTTATCCAGAACATTCAACTCTCTGAGGACAACCCCGCAGTGTTTACCATTGTTTGCTCGGGCTACACACCCGAGATGAACCTGATGACGGGCGATTTCTTTGTGCTGCCAGCCTACCAGTTTGATCCCAAAGGCGTACTGGCCTCTGTGCCGTACAGCGTGATCAGGCAGAAGTTTGATTCACTGGCCCAGACACCCGCCTTCAAGGCTTACGCCAGCTTCATCAACCACCCGGCCCTGGCCAGAGATACCGCCCTGGTAAAAGGGAGCGGTCCCTACCAACTCACCTCCTGGGCCTCGGGCCAGGCCCTTGTGCTGGACAAAAAGCCGGGCTGGTGGGCTGAAAAGGCCACCACCAACAGGCAAGCGCTCTATGCCAATCCTTCCAGGCTTGTCTTTCAGGTAATCCCAGACCAGGCGGCGGCCGTGTTGGCGCTCAAAGCCCGGCAAGTAGACCTGGTAGACAACCTTCCCTTGGTGGCCTACCAGGAAATGAGAAAAGACCAGCAGTACCAGGCCTGGTACAACTTCTACTCGCCTTCTTCTTATGACTTGGTTTTCCTGGGGCAGAACGGCCGCCATCCCTTCTTGCAGGACAAGCAAACCCGGCAAGCCCTGGCCTACCTGGTCAACATTCCGCAGGTGATCAATCACCTGCAGGGCGGTCTGGCCACACCTACCGTGGGTCTGGTGCATCCGCAGGAGAAAGACTATTACCACGGCAAGTTGGCACCGCTCCCGTATGACCCCGGGAAGGCGAAAGCCCTCCTGGCGGCAGCGGGCTGGCGCCAGACCGGGTCCGGGTGGCAGAAAAGCATCCACGGAAAGCCCCAGACGCTTGCCCTGGAACTGCTCCACCGGGCCGGGAACACGGACTTTGAGAACTTCGCCCTGCTTTTTCAGCAGAACGCCCGGGCCATAGGCGTGCCCATTACCTTAAAAGCCATGGAAAGCAGCCAGATTACCGACCGGCTGCAAAGCAAGGAGTTTGACCTTTACCTGAGAACCCTGGTGGGAAATCCGTTCTCCTATAACCTTATTCCCATGCTGCATACCTCCAATTCCGCCCAGGGCGGAGCCAACGTGACCAGTTTCGGTACGCCGGAAACAGACAGGTTACTGGAGCAGATTGCCCGCGAAGAGCGTAAGGCGGAGAAGGGAATTCTTCTAAAGCAACTTCAGGAGAAAATGCGGGAAGAAAGCAACCTGGTTTTTCTTTATTTCCAGCAGAACAAGCTAGCCATATCTAAACAGATTGACTCGGTGGTGGTGTCAAGCCTGAAGCCCGGCTACGACCTGCTGCGGTTCACCAAACAAGAGTAAGAACGGATGAGCTTGCCTACTTGGAGCCTGCAGGCCCTGAAGTTCCTGGTGACCCTTTGGCTTACCATCTCCTGCGTTTTTGTGGTGAGCAGGCTGCTCCCCAATGCGAATACCCCGCTGGGCCTGGCCGACGCTGACCTGGCGGTGTACGGCCTGTCAGATGCCGCCACCCTGGAGCGGGTCAAAGCCGATTACCGGCAGCGGAGGGGCTATCACCTACCTTTGTTTTACGTTGGTTTGGGAGCACGGGGCAGCGGCCTGGCTGAGCAACTAGAGAGCCCCGGCTCCCCAGACTACCCTTGGGCAGAAGCTGCCGTGCTGCGCCACGGCCTGGAACCTACGCGTCAATTCAGGACTCAATGGCACGCCTGGGAACAGCAAGCCAGCCCAGAGGAAAGAAGCACCCTCCGCTCCCGCCTGCTTACCTGGGCCCAGGCAGCGGAGACAGGGCAGGCGGTTGCTTCCTTTTTGCAGGAATCTGCCACTTCAGCCTCTAAAACCCTGCTGGCGTCCTGGAATGCCTTGCTCCAGAAAAGGGCTCCCCTCCATTACCACCTGCCCGTTCTGCAATGGCATGGCACAGACAACTTGTATCACACCTGGTTAGGCAAAATCTTGCAAGGCGACCTTGGCGCCTCCACCCTGGACTATCAGCCGGTGCTCAGCAAAATTGGGGAAGCCGTAGGTCTGTCGGCCATGTTAGGGTGCCTTGGCTTGGCAACGGCACTGTTGGTTTCATACCTTGCGGGCATGCACCTGGCGCAGCACCCAGCCAGCCTGTTTGCGGCAGTTGGCCGGCACTTCCTGTACTTGTTAGACAGCATTCCGGCTTTTGTCATTACGCTGGGCGTTTTTGGCCTGTACCTGTTGTTGGGCGGAGCCTTGGATTCGCCTTACCTGGCGGCTCCTGGGGAAAGCTCCCCTTTCACCCCTTCCCTGTTGTTAGGCGGCCTGTGCGTAGCGCTTTTTCTGGTGCCGCACCTCACCTTACAGTTTTACGGCACTCTGGTACACCAAAACAGCCAGTTGTACTACCGAACGGCCCTAGCCAAGGGGCTTTCCTCGGCCACGGTGCTCCGCAGGCACGCGTTGCCCAACGCCCTTATTCCTTCCCTCACCCTGTTGAGCGAGGTAATCATAGGGCTTATCTCGGGAGTACTTGTGGTGGAAGTCACCTTTTCACTGCCGGGCCTGGGGAGTTTACTGGTGAAATCCATTCTGGCGGCCGATTACCCCACCGTGGTGGGCATCACCCTGCTGCTCCTGCTGTTCAGGTTAGGCGTGACCCAACTGACCGACCTGGCGCTGGCGTTGGCAGACCCCAGAATTAAAAGCGTTTAACGGAGAGCATGGACATCAGGCAACTGGCAGAACGGATTAGCGGAAAGGAGAAACTTGCCTTGGCCTGGCTCTTTTTGTTCACGGCGGCGGCGGTTATTGCCCAGGTACAAGTGGGGCAAGGGCAGCAGTTGCTGGCCACCCCGGAAGCAGCCTACCTTCCTCCCTTCGTGTCAATGGACCACCCCTTGGGTACCGACCAGTTGGGCCGTGATGTGTTCCTGTACTTGCTGCACGGCTGCCGCACCAGCTGGCTCCTGGCCATTCCGCCCCTGTTGGGGGCCACCGCAATGGGAATAGTAGCCGGCACGGGGGCGGCCCTTCTGGGGAACACCGGGCTGAGGATTTCCGTGACCCGGCTCCTGGCGGGCGGAATGGCCCTCACAGTCTTGGTCTATCTGCTGCCGGTAATAAAGTTCTGGTGGCAAGACTGGCCTACTTATCTCCAGATAGCCCTAAGCGCCGCCGGGGCGCTGGTCCTCCTAAGGTTGCTTTTTTCCGCTAAAGGGCCTGAAAACAAGAAAAAGAGAAAAGAAATCGCCCTTCCCGTAGACGAGGCTTTGCAGAAGCTGATTGGCGTGTGGGCCTCTTTCCCGAAACTCCTGTTGCTGCTGCTGCTCACCCTTTTTACTCCGTTCTCGGTGGTCAGCCTCATGGTCTGGATTGCCGTCACCTATTGGATCTTGCCCGCCCGGGTAGCACGCGCCATGGTGCTCCAACTCCGGCAGGAACCTTACTATGAAACGGCCCAGGCGCTGGGCATTCCGTTCTGGCGTACGTTCACCCACTATCTCTGGCCTTCCCTCCAGGGAACCCTGCTTACCAACTTCTGCTTTGCCGCCTCGGGCCTACTGGGCATTGGCTCCACGCTGGCCTACCTGGGCATTGGCCTGCCGGCCGATGTGCCCTCCTGGGGCAAGATGCTGGCAACCGCCCGTTTCTCGCTGGAAGCCTGGTGGCTGATTGCTTTTCCGGCTCTGTTCCTGCTGACAAGCATCTTTAGCCTGCAATCACTGGGTCACTTTTTTTCCTCTACTAGCCGCTCCAATTCTGTTACAAAATAGCCTACTCTGCTTCTATTTTAAGCAAAGGAGATAGCTATTTAGTTTAAACAGGACACTACGCTAAGTATTATCCTGTAACTTATCAAATATAGTCAAGTTATAACACTCTACTACGTTTCCTGTTTTATGAGCCAGGCGCCCGCTAATATTGTATCATCATTAAGAGCAAAAGGAAATGAATATGAACGGGTTAAGTCTTACAGCTGCTGTTAACAAGCAATTCAATGTTAATGCAGGCCTGGCGGAACCCAAGCTTCCCGGAGGTCAGACTTCCCTGCTCCTGAACTCCCAATTAGAGAGTATTGCTTCTTGCTTTACCGCAGCAGACCCGAAAGATGGGGTTGCCTCTGAGGGGTTTGTGCTGGATGGCTTCTTTCTGGGAACCTTTGAATTTGACTCACTCACCGGGCATCCGGGGATTAGATATTAAAAGTAGTTGTGTTTTCTTCCGCATCCCCCCGTGCAGAAGATTGTTTCTTGTTTCAGTTTTTTTGTTGTTTGTCTGTTTGCCTGCCGGCTTGTCACCGGCAGGCATTTTTTCTTTATGCCCTTCATTCCTTAAGCGGTAACCTTGTGCTGACGCAGGCTGCCTCGGGTCTGTTCGCTGTTCTTGCAAACTAATATAGAAGAAAACATATACAAAGTCAACCCCTCCCGTAGCGGTTTTACGCCGGTGAAATTCCGCTTCTTTCACTTCCCTGTTTTTAGCCCCTTTTCAAGAAAAGGCCCCTAAAACAGAAGCTTTTGGATGAACGTTAACCGGCTTGGATGCAACCCGATTTCAACTCAACCTCAGTAAAACTTTCAGAATAAGGGATAACTAACGCTTTTAAGTATCCGGGCCTGATTACAGGCTTCCGGAACTAAGCGAAACCCAATGCAAAAAATTTTGGGTCAGCTATAACCTACCCGGGAACGCTCCGTAAAATCAGGTACCATCATATTTAAGCTCAGAAGTAATTGTCGTTATCCGCTTGCGCTCTGACGGCAGATCACTTCTGAGCTTATTTTTTATCAATCCTGTTTTGGGCCGAATTCACAAAAAAGGGCCTCAAAACCGCGCTTTGAATCTTGGAACCCGTCGGCAGTGGCTCCAGTAAATATTACAGTATTGGGCCCTTAGCCTAACCTGCCCGGTAACCAGAATCTAGTTTAATCTCCTCATGAATGGCATGCGACTGTTCCAACACCGGGCTGCCATCCCTTACTCTATCGGCTCAAACCAGCCTTTCTCCCTTACTCTCAGAGAGGAAGAACAGGGAAAAAGCGCCCACGGCCATAACGGCATCCCTGACGGCGACATCAAAGTACTGGCCGGTAAGAAACAAGTTCAACGTAATGCCGAGCAGCCACAGCCCCACCACCAAGGCGCCCAGTCGGGGCCTGATGATGACCAGGACTCCAGCCAAGATCTCAATTACTCCTACCACGTACATGAAAACATCGGGCGAGAAGGGAAGCAGGTCCCGCACCGCCGGGGCCAGGTAGTTGTTCCAATTGGTGAGCAGGTGCGTAAACTTGTCCACGCCGGCCACAATGGGCACAAGGGCATACGTGTACCGCAACAAGTGGTAGGCTTTGTCTACGCTGCTAAACTTAGTGCCTGTTGCAGAAAATGCGGTGACTGAAGGTGTGTTCATGGTATCTCTCCTTTCTGTTTGGTTTTTCTGGTTAGATGAAAAAGCTCCAGAAACGTTACAAAACAGAAAGAAGAAATAAATGCCCCTAATTGTAACGTCTGGTGCGTTTGTGCATCTAACCCATACCTAACCCCAGTTCCCATGGAGTCCATTACCACTACCACTGCCCCAAGCGCCAGCCAGCACCCTAGCCCCGACGCCGCAATTGTGGCCCGGGTTCTGGGCGGCGACAAGGAAGCTTACGCCCAGTTGGTGAGGCGGCACAACCAGAAGCTGTACAGAACCATAAGAAGCTACCTGCGGGAAGAGGACGAGGTTGAAGATGCCATGCAGGACACCTACCTGCTTGCCTACCAAAAATTGCCCCAGTTGAAAAGCAGGGCATTCTTTTCTACCTGGCTCATTCGGATTGGGATAAACGTGGCCTTGGGCAAGCTGCGGGAAAAGAGAACAAGAACCGTGGGGCTGGCCCTAGACGGTGACGAATATGGCAGCCTTCCGCTTTCCAACTCCAGATCAACGCTTATTAACCCAGAAGAAATGGCCATTCACCAGGAAATAAAACTGCTCTTGGAAAAGGCCATTGACCACCTTCCTGAGAAGTACCGTATTGTCTACATCCTGCGGGAAGTGGAAGGAATGGACCTCCCAGAAATAGGCCAGTGCCTGGGCTTGTCTGAGAGCAACACCAAAGTACGGCTGCACAGGGCCAAGGAAATGCTGAAGGAAACGCTTCAGGCGCTCAGCGTGCATCAAGGGGTGTTTGGGTACGGAGCCCATCGCTGCGACGCCATGGTGGCCCGGGTAATGGCGATCCTGCGGGCAAACGCCTGACGGTTTTTCCAGGCCCCACCCGGCCGACGGGAGTTCAATCCTGCCAACCCCAATGGCTGACCTGCTCACCCATGAAAGCGGCGCCTGTTTGTCTAGAAACCCAGGTGGAACTAGGCCACATCCAGGCGAGAATCGGTGAGGATGTTCTGGATGACTCCCATGATGATGAGCAGCACCCCAACCGCCAGGTTCAGGGTCATGTGCTCCCCAAAGACCACCACGCTAACGCAGACCGCCACGATTGGCTCAAACGCCCCCATGATGGAGGTAGAGGTAGACCCAATCAGTTTAATGGCATAGACCAGGGCAAGGATAGAGAAGGCCGTAGAAACAAGGGAGAGCAGCACCAGGTTAGAGAACACCACCGGGTTGGGCATTGAGAAAGGATCCTGCAGAACCAGTCCTTTCACCCCGAAATACACCGCCGAGAACACCAGGGAGTAGAACGTCAGCTTCAGCTCAGACACCCTGATGCCTGATTTGTTCACTAGCACGATGTACAGCGCGTAGAAAAAGGCACTCAACAGAGAAACCGTTACCCCTGGCACATTCACCTCAAGGCTGGAGCCCTTCAATCCCAGCACCACAATGCCCACGGAGGTGATCATCAAAGAACAGATGGTTGATTTGCCCATGCGCTCCCTGAACAGGGTGCTCATGAGTAGGGCTACCATCACAGGAAACGCATACAGGATGGTAGAGGCCACCCCCGGCGACACGTACTCATAGCCCAGCATCAGGAAATCGGTGGAAAGGGCGTACAGCGTACCCAAGGCGACTAACACAGCCAGTTCTCTGCCGCTAACCGAAAGGTTTATTTTTTTGTAAACCAGAATACCCAGCACAATCAGGGCAGAAAGCAGGAACCTCCCGAATAGGAAGGCGCTTAAAGGGTAATCGGCCTGTTTGATGGGCAGAATAAAAAGGGGCAACAAGCCATAGAAAGTAGCCGAAATAATGGCCAGGGAATATCCTTTGAACTTCACGGGAACACGCAGAAAGATAGAAAGGACAAAGGTACCACAATTGACGTTCAGAGCAGGCAAGCCTCCAGAGATTGGTGCACCACTTTTGCCTGAATAGGGCTCTTATTCAGGGGAAAGCCGCCAGAAAGTATAATTGGTGGAGGTGCGTTTTTCCCCCATTTTCGGAAAAACGGCCCAGAAACTCAACAAGCCGAGCAATGCAAAAAGGCCCATCCGGTCTGGCCTGAAGCCTTTCCATAGAGCCCTTTTGCCTCAAAGCACAAACTACTGCCCACGGGGTTGTTGCCTCAGAACTCCAGTCTCCAGACCTGGTTTACAGGAGTAGGTGAACTACCTCCCAACGTGGCCCCGCCTGCCAGATACACCTCATTCCCGAGGGCGATGATGGATTTGTTGACAATGCCATCTTGGGGCAGTACCCCGATGGACCAGGTGCCGGTACCCAGGTCAAAGATGTCGAACCGGTGGACATCCTCCCCTCCGCTCCGGAAGAGGAGCAGCTTGTTGTCCTTCACCACGGCATTGTTCAGCATAAATTCGGGGAACGCGGGCTTGAACAATTGACCGAGGGAGATTTGCCCTGTCTTGACGTTTCTCCTCTCCATTGTGCAGCCTCCCAGCCAGAAGATGTCATCCCCCACCGCGAGGCCGGCCACGTACCCCATGGGATAGCGCAAAGAGGCTGTGGACCATGAGCCAGTAGTGCCGTCGTAGACATCAATCCGGTCAGAGAAACTGGGGTTCCAAATGTCTTCCTTGAACCCACCCGCAAAATACACCTTGCCCCCAACGGCCACGGCGGCGGCAAGTCCCCGGGGCTCGCTCAGGGAGGCCGTGGACCATTGGCCTGTGGACAGTTCGTAAATGTCTACCCTGTCGGAGGGAAAATGATCCCCGCCCCTCTCCCCGCCGGCGAAGAACACCTTTTCGCCCAAGGCTGCCGCCGCGACGAACGCCCGCGGCTGACTCAGCGAGGCCACCGACCACGCACCTGTTGCCGCATCGTAGATGTCCACCGTAGAGAAAATCACGTCAGGTGCGCCGTTGCCGCCGCCGTGCAGCCTGCCGCCGGCGAAAAACACCTTGTTCCCGGCCGCCACCGCGCCAATGGCGGAGCGTGCCTCACTCAGGCGGGCCGTTGACCATTGGCCTGTGGCCGTATCGAAGATGTCCACCCTGGAGGAACCGTACCCGTTAACGCCCGCACCTGACCAGTTGGCGCCCGCAAACAGAATTTTAGAGCCGGCCGCCACCGCCGTCATCCCGGCCCTTGCCTCTGAGAGGGTCCCGATGGGAACGAGCCGGGCGTTGACCACGGGCCGGTCAATATTGTTGCAGAGGGGCTCGCCCCCCGGGTTAACGGTCACCTGCACGGTGTCGCTCGCCACCCTGCCTGCTGCATCCCTCACGGTCAGGGCAAACCCGTGGACGCCCGAAGCAAGGTTGTATACCTCAGTCCTGACGGCTTTTGCGTTTTCTATCCGGAAGGTGTCGGGGCCGTATGCCCTGGTCCACTCATAGCTTGTGATTCGTAAGTTGCTCATAGAGTTGCTGCCATCTAAGAGTACCGGGGCAGGTTGCGTGATGGTCTGATCGGGTCCGGCGTCTGTCATGAGTGCAGAGCCTGACCCGGTGCTTTCGTCATCGTCATTGCAGGAGGCAAAGGGCAGCATGACGAGCACCAAGGCAATGGATGCTATCAGCGGTGATTTCATAAAGTCGGCTAGTATAGAATGCTTCGGTTGTGGTGACAGGCAGGGAGCAAGCCAACCTTGGGGGATGCAGAATGGCATTTCAGGGAAGCCGACGGGTACACCAAGGGCAGGCCCGGAGCAGAAGCGGTGCTATTTGCCGATATGTCCGTCAACGTGGAGGGAGGAGGCAGCTTTTAGCTTCCTTGGGGGAACAGATAACGTCTACTTCCTTACATATACGTTTTCACCGCAAAACTTACCATGAAATACCAGGGAAAATGCTGTCTGTGAACACTCCACGCATCAACAGAAAGTACTCCAGGTTAAGCCAGGTGTGCTTGTCGGGAGCTTACAATTCACCGGAGCCCGATGGACCGTTTCCCTACCCAGCGCATGACCTTCAAGGAAAGCCACTCCGCCTCCTATCTATTCTGTCACACCGGTTTTTAGAACTTGTGACAAGTTGGAGTGCCAACTGGTGCGCCATGATCGCCCTGCCACTTCTGCTTACTGCCATGACACAATAGCAAACTTTCCTCCTATTATGAACATAACAGGCATTATTAGCCAACAAGTTAGAATATGTTAAACAATGGTACCGGTATTCAACTTTCCTAAGTAGCATTAGCCTGTGTTACTCCAGCTCAAACGAAGCATTAAAGCCGGCTGAATGATGATCCTCCGTTGAGCCTTTGTTCCTCGGTTGCTATTGCACGGCAACAGGCAGAAGTAAATTTATTTGCTGTTCACAAACTCAATGGCCTTCTCCAGTACTTCGTCCCTCCCGTCTATGATCCCCTGGATTGTAGGGCTGGCCTCAATGTCTATTCTCACCCCTTTCCTCTGGGTTTCCGTGCTGTCGGGGTAGAAGATGCCGATGCCGCTTATCACTGTTTTGTACCCGCCCACCATCTCGATGGTGCTAACATTTCCGTCGGCCCCTGAGGTCTGACTGCCTATCGTGGTCACGTTGTCGCCCGTCTGCAAACACATCGCCGTGAATTCGGCATGGCTCTGGGTCCTCTCGTTTACCAGCAGGACAACTTTGCCCCTGTACCTCAGCTCACCGCTCTGCCCGCTCTGGCGGCCGCTTTTCCAGATGAATCTCCCGGGATAGTCCAGGTCGGGATAGGTGACCCTATAGAAGTCATTGCTTTTCGAGCTGATGTAATCCGCCACGGCGTATAGGGTTTGCTTTGGATAGTTCCTGATGTCGAAGATGATGGCTTTCGTGTTGTTCAGTGCCCCCATCGCCTCAGCCACGTCCTTGGTTTCCAGTACACCCATGTTGACATAGCCGATATTGCCGTCAAGTATCTTGAATATCTCGCTTTCCTGCTTTCCTGGCTTAAGCTCACTTGCCAGATATCTCTTTATGGTTTTGGAGGATGTTACGCCGCCCCTGGTGTATTCAACCCTTACCGAATCAGAAGGCCCGTTGAAGATGGAGTAATACGCGTTAGATTTCTTCTTCGGGATATTTGAGCCGTTTATGTATTTCTCGTTTTCCCTGAAGATGGTACCGATCTCTCGGCCGTTGACTTTGGTGATGGCATCGCCAATCCGCAGGTCGTCTTTTTTCGCCAAGGCCTCATCGTAAAAGCCCGTGATAACCGCTTTCCCGTCTATTAGATTGAAGTTCGCCGGTATCCAATAGAACCCGAAGTGGGCTCTTGTCCGGTCAGTGGAGAACCCGGCATGGCTATCATTCACGCTTACGATCAACCCGAGCATCGCCAGATGGTAATCTGATTCGTTTTTGGCGTACAGGAATTCGGGAATCATCCTGTCCAGAACCACATCCCAATCCGTGTCGGCCTGGTATTTATAGGGGAAGAAGTATTCAACGATATTCCAATACCGAAACAAAGAGAGCAACCTCAGGCTGGCATCGCTCCAATCCGAACCCACATACGTTGTTTCATTGGTGACAATGACATTCCTGGCTATATTGGCCGAGGACACATAGAACTTCTTCCCCTGGTGCCTGTTCCGCTCAATGAACCTAAGCCTTTCGGAGAGTCCGGCCGTGAAAACCTTACCATCATCCAGCCAGCTTAGATCGAAGTTGTTGTCGAAGTAGTCATGGTTGCTGTTTTGGCTGCAACCCTTGCATTCTTTTACTTTCCCCAGACCGTCCAGCCAATCCATATAGACCCGGGAGAGTTCTTCCCTGGTGGATACCTCCTTGACTTTTGGCAAAACCCTGAACAGTTCTTCATCCCAGTTGTATTTTCCGGCAGCCACAGTCGGATGATAGTATTTCAGGAAGCCCCAAACCTTTGCTGTCGCCGCAAGTTTTTCGGTCTCGGTTAAGCTGTTTTGGGCAATCGCGGCCTTAAGGCAGACAAGAATGAGCAGAACAATCAGAATCGGGTTTTTCATCTTATTAGCATTGGTGCCGAATGCAGTGTATAGGGGGCACATCCGGATATTGGCGCTTTGGCTCAAATCAGGAATACTGTAAGCTTCCGTACCTGGACTGCTGTTTGATTAAGTATCAGATAGTTTGGTCTTCGATATCGTCGCTAACCTCCACATCAAACGGGTGACTCTTGCAGTTGGTCCTTTGTATGGAGTCATCCATTCCCTAATCCTGCCAACGAAAAATGGGTAAACGGTACCGGGCTAACGAAAGTACTATATTCATCTTTGTGAATGCATTTCACACCCTGGATTTTTGCTTCAAAATAATCCCTGCTTCAACTACTGCCTAAACTCCTTGTTTAGGGAGTTTCCGACTTTTGCTTTCGGTCAAGTCTAGCAAATGCTAGTGGTGCAGTCTATGTTTAACCTGAATATGAAACATCTACCTCAACCACGTAGATAATGACTAAGAGCATTCAAGTACGCTAAATTAGGTTTACTTCTCCCCAGTAAACCCACGTAAGTCCCAAATGAGGAATGTATCCCTTGAAAGTCAAAGTGCATACCCATAAGCAGACCTTTCCCTACTTATACAAGCTTATAGAAAATAAGGGAAGCGTAAATGGGGCCGTGATTGCCGTATATGCAGGCAGTTCATGCTTCTGTTCTGAAAAGGCTCCTCTAGCAGCTAAAGGAGGCATTACCGGCGGAGAACGGGATTAGCCTTAATCTATAAAGGGGTATCTCAAGCACAAAAACTGGTCAGACCACACTACTGTGGGTGGATTAGCCTAAAAATGCCAAGAACTTGATCATAGATCAGCTACATTTGCCTCACGTAAACCTAATATGAACAGAAAGAGCTGTCTCCCCCCGCCAAGATTTTAATATTTCCCTAGGGATTTCTGAGGAGGTATAGCACCGAAAATGTCTGTCGCCTTCCTTGCTATGCCTCATATTTCCACTCAAATGTAAATGTTCAAACCTCGTCCCTTTCCGGGGCGGGCAGGTAGTTCTATATGAAAAAATCTTATTATCTATTACACCTCGCCGTAGTGCTGGCGGGGTTCACCGGCGTGTTCGGCAAACTCATCTCCCTGAACGAGGGCCTTCTGGTCTGGTACCGGCTTTTTTTCTCCTTTCTCATCCTTTTCTTAATCCTGAGGCTGCCCGGTCGGCCCGCAAAGGTTGCCCCCTCGGAGAAGTTCTCCATTGCCAAGATCGGAATGCTCCTGGCGGTGCACTGGGTATTCTTCTACGCCAGCATCAAGTACTCCAATATCTCCATCGGGGTGGTGTGCTACTGCCTGGTGAGTTTCTTCACCGCGGTCTTCAAGCCGCTGCTGGGGAGGACTAGGTTCGAGGTCTCCGAGTTGCTGCTGAGTGCGCTCACCCTGCTGGGCATCAGCCTGATTTTTCATTTCGACACCTCCTACCAATTGGGGATCGCCCTGGGTGTGGTCTCGTCGGCTTTCGCTGCCCTCTACACCATCTACAACGAACGGCTGGTGCGGAACTACGACAGTAAGGCCATCAACTACTACCAGATGCTGGGCGGAACCGTGGGGCTGGGTGCCCTGATGCCTGCCTACCTGTATTTCTTCCCGGTGGAGAGTGTCATCCCCGGACTGCAGGACACCGCTTACCTTCTCCTGCTGGCACTCTTCTGCACGGTCGGCCTGTACGTCACCTTTGCCGAGGTGCTGAGGAAGATACCCGCTTTCACCGTCAACCTCAGCTTCAACCTGGAGCCGATCTACGCCATCATCATGGCGTTCCTGTTCTTTGGGGAGAGCAAGGAGGTGAACGCCTCTTTCTACGTAGGGCTGCTGTTTGTGATGGCATCGGTCATCCTGCAGACCTTCATCTCCGTCAGGAAAGGAAGGCAGACCCCGGTCAACGGATAAGCCGCAATGCAAATGCTCCGGTACACGAAAAAAACTGAGGGGGAAGAGGCAATTACGTCACCGCGCGCTACAAACAGTCAAAAAAGGGCTGACACCTAAATCCAAGTGTCAGCCCTTTTTACAGTGATTCAATTGCAGCAGTTAACCTACTCCTGCAAACTGTTTGCATTGCCCCCCTTCAAACACCAAAAGCTTTTGCGGAAAAGAAGAGATGGGTAGTTCTATATCGCCTCAAACCATGGGTACCTCGTTCTCCACAAATCACGTGGCCGCGCTGAAAGCGAAATCAATTGAACCAGCACCCGATATTTCAATCCCATCAACTGCCTCCCGCTTCTTATCCTTTACAGAAACGCTTCCGCTAACGATCCTTTTCTTTCTGGACATAGGCGGCTCTCTCCTTCTCCCAAACCTGCCCAAGTGAAATCTCGCGTGCTGGTAAACCCAGGGGCTACTCCCTTGCATTAACAGACCCACCTGTTCGTACCTATAATGTTTCACTTTTAGTAACATATACCCCATCCCTCAAATACAAGCCACAGATACCTAGTTTTCCTTCGGCTATGAGGATTATTTTATCCCTCGTTACCATATCAGGCATTAAGATTCATAGTACAGTGGCCCCGCTAAGGTCTACCTTTCCTTAATTACCCCCTGCCCTGTTCACTTCTTCTAAGTCTATCTGGCGCTTCTTCACATCGATCTTCTCGCCTCTGCTGAAACGGTAGCGTATGTTCACTCTGAAGCTCTGGGTACCGTTATATTGCTGTGAGGTGATTGAATTTCCATTGATAGAGGTTTCACCAGCTATTCTTTTGGTCCTGAAGATATCTGTCACGCTCAGGCTCAGGTCCAGTTTTTCATTTATAAAGGAGCGTTTCAAGCCAGCATCCACCCACCAGTTAGCCTCCAATTTATAGAGACCATAGGCAATCGGGCCCTGATACCCTGCATTTACCTCCATGCGAACCCCTGCGGGCAGTAGTAGGTTATGGTTGGTATGTGCCAGAAAAGTCACCTGCTTGTTCCGCAACACCTGATCATTTCTGTTTTGGGCAAAGCTTTGATAGAGCAGGGTGGCATTGTTACTCATTTCCCACTTCGCCGATACCCGCACCGGAGCAACCAAGGTGGCACCCATGCTTTTCATATCATCTATGTTCTGCTGCTGAAGTACGGTGACTTTATCAGACGAAATCTGGGCCGGAACCTCAGCTATGAAATCCTTTGTAAGGGAGTAGTCCAACACCAGGTTATAACGCTGCCTGAAAGTTTGAGCAAGGGAGAAAGAGTGCGTGTACTGGGGCTTCAGGTAAGGGTTACCCTGTACCAGCGAATAAGGGTCCAGATAGAACATGAACGGATTAAGCAACTCATATCGCGGCCGGTTTATTCTCCGGTTGTAGCTATAGCTAATCTGATAATCAACATGCACGTTCTGTTGTAAAAACAAGCTAGGAAACAGGTCCAGGTATCTCCGGGCGGTGCTTTGGTTGAGGGTCTCAGAACGGCCCTTTGTTAAGGTCTGCTCTGCCCTTAAGCCTCCCTGCAAGTTCCACTTCTTACCAAGTTGAGCAGCGTAGTTAACATAGGCAGCAACAATGTTTTCCTTATAAATAAAGTGGTTACTTCTACTCTCGTCTAGTTGTTTACTATCGCCAGTTGCTGTATAAAAGCGGAGCTCATTGTCTGATAGGACATGGCTCGCCTTAGCTCCCAGTTCCAGTTTACCTGCCTTTCCAAACAGTTTTGTAAAATCAGTTCTTGCTGAGTAAATATCATAACTGGCGGGGTTTTCAGAAAGCAACAGATCTGTTCTGACCGGCGATTCATTGCCCAGGCTGTCATACTTATTCAGAAAGGTGCCCTTGTCGTCACTCATCAACCGCACAAAGTCTACATCAGCCGACAGTGTGGTGCCCAGCGTATCTAGTTTGCCCAAGTAGTGCAGGTTTAAGGTACTGTTGCTATACCGGGTTTTTGATCTGTTTTTGGCATTTACATACAAATCCTTTAAGGGGTTGGCATGGTGCAAGTATGCGTTTGCCTGCACCTGGTCTTCGGTCTTGTAGTGGGAAACACCCCCTAACATTCCAATGCTATGTTGGTGATTGAGGGAATAGTCAGTTCCCATGCGTATAGCAGGCACAAAACGGGACCCCTCTTCTTCCAGCTGCTGGTTTAGCCTCAGGTCTTTGTTTTGAGAAGAGGTACGCTGCATGTGGTTGACGCGGAAACTTGTGCGCTCCGCCACATCCAGGCTGGCAAAGGAGTTCCACCTACCTTGCTTGTAGTTCAGGTCGGCGCCGCCGGTATAGCCGTGCAACTCAGCATACTGATAGCCGGCATACACACTGCCACTCATTCCGGCTTGGGCATTCTTCTTCAGGTTAATGTTGATGATGCCGGAAGCACCCTCTGCGTCATATTTGGCGGAAGGATTGGTGATGATCTCCAACTCCTTTATATTTTCAGCCGACATGCTCTGCAGCAGGTTCTGCAGCTCTTTACCACTCAGGTAAGACGCCCTGCCATCAATCATTACCTGTACCCCCGCCTTCCCGTTCAGCTTTACATTACCTTCCTGGTCTACCCCTACTCCCGGGGATTTTGTAAGCACTTCATAGGCCGTGGCACCTCCTGCCATGGCAGTGCCTTCCACCATCACTACCATCTTATCAGCTTGGGTTATCACGGTAGGGCGCATGGCTTGCACCACCACCTCTTGCAGCGTT
Organism: Rufibacter psychrotolerans; assembly: GCF_016924645.1. Classification (GTDB taxonomy): domain Bacteria; phylum Bacteroidota; class Bacteroidia; order Cytophagales; family Hymenobacteraceae; genus Nibribacter; species Nibribacter psychrotolerans. The sequence goes on from NZ_JAFFJV010000017.1 coordinate 52,824, forward strand.
TCCGTATCTTCCTGTAAAGTAAGGGTGCCGAAGTCTTTGTGCATACCAGACCCGGGCATCTCAAACGTGGCGGTTTCTAGAGGCCTGTAGCCAATGAAGGTGAGCCGGAGTTTATACTTGCCAGCACCTGGCGCCACAACCTGGAAATTGCCTTCCGCACTGGCTGCTGTTCCGGTCACCACGGCCCCGTCGACCTCCTTCAGCACGGCCACATTGACAAAGCCCAGTGGCTGCCCGCTTGCATCACGAACAGAGCCGGAGAGCACTCCTTGGGCCTGTAGGCTCTGGCTTAAACATATTGACAGGAGCAGAAAAAGAAAGGTAGAGAGTTTCATAGTCTTGTTCATCTTTAAGTTGTCTTCTTTCATCATCAGCGTTGCGCTGTTGGTAGATCAAAGATTTAGAGACAAGGTAGGCTATGAAACCTCATTCCATTGAATCGGGCTTTTAGGGGAATGAATCGGGAGAGAACCTCAATGAAAAAGAAAGGCTATGGGATGGAACACCTAACTGGTGTGTAAACAATTGATGTTTTGCATTTCCTATTTGGAGGGATCATCGGGTTCATCGTCTGCTAGCACTGTCGTTTTAAGGTTATTTATGTAAAAACAGCCCCAAAACAAAAATCTACCCCATCATAAAGACACAAGCGAACTATTAGGCAAGTGATGAAAGGAAAGCTCTAAACTACTTCCCGATGGGGATGCAAAGTCAGTCTCCTGTGCTTGCAAAATAGCAGGAACTTGCAGTAATTGGCTTTTCTCACCAATACCTATTTACCCAACCTCCTGCCCCGCAGATGCGCTTTCATCGTAACCTTTTACTGACAAGAATTGGTACAGCTGCCTTCACATCAGTATTCTTCTACTACACGTTTGTCTTTATCAACCTGGGTACCATTTTCTGGTATGAGGCTAGTGCCTTAAGAGAATTGCTGCTGGTGTTCCTGTTCCTGCTTTCCACGTTCTGGGTACACGGTAAAATTGCGACCCTTTTCAATGCTCCCCCCTTTACCCAACTGCCTGGTTATAGCAAGGCCTTTATAGAGGCCGCTTCTGTTATTGTAGTCAGCCTCTTTTTGTGTCTTCTTTTTGTCTACGTACCAACCTTTATTCTCCTGCCCGACACTGAGGTGCTGCCCATACGGGTAAGGTTGGGCTTTGTGGTAGGAGCCATTATTTCCCTCTTCTTCTATTATTTTGTAGAGCGCGAACGGAAAATAAAGCAGCTGCAGGCAGAGCATTTACGGGCAGAGCAACTGCAAAAAGAGAGTTATCAGGCACAACTGGAGGCACTGAAAAACCAGGTAAACCCGCACTTCCTGTTCAACAGCTTAAACGTGCTTAATTCGCTCATCTATGTAGACCAGGACAAGGCTACCCAGTTCCTGAGCCAGCTTTCAGAAGTTTACCGTTTCCTGCTTGACAATAGCAGCAAACAACTGGTGCCATTGAAAAAGGAGCTTGAACTGGTACATGCCTACATCTACCTGTTGAAGACACGGTTTGGTGAAAATGTGCAGTTTAAAGTACAAGTGCCTGATGCATACCAGCAGTTGGAGCTCCCGTCTACTGCGGTGCAAATGCTACTTGAGAACGCAATCAAGCACAATGGTTCCACTCCTCAAAAGCCGCTTCTGATTTCTATTTTTGTGGCAGAAGGCAAGCTGGTGGTTAAAAACAACCTGCAGCCGCGGCTAGAGGAAGTGAATTCAAACGGAATAGGCTTAAAGAACATTGGCACCCGGTACAGCTATCTCACAAAACATAAAGTGGAGATAGAGCAAACGGAGGAGGCATTTACAGTGCGTCTGCCGTTACTAAAAGTAGAGCAACATGAAAACTCTGATTATTGAAGATGAGCAACTGGCCGCCGATGCCCTTGCTGCCATCATCACCCGGCTCAGGCCCGAAGCAGCCATTGTAGCCAAAATTGGTTCTGTAGAGGAGGCGGTAGAATGGCTAACATTGCACCAGAGCCCGGATCTGATCTTTTGCGACATTCACTTATCAGACGGCAGCAGTTTTGAGATTTTCAAACTGGTAGAGGTAAAATGTCCCGTCATCTTCACAACGGCCTACAACCAGTATGCCATAGAGGCCTTCCAGGTGAACAGCGTTGATTACCTGCTCAAGCCAATAAAGCCCATGGAGGTAGCAAGGGCTATAAAGAAGCACGAAGATCTGAAACAACACCATGTCTCCCAGGAACTAAGCAACCTTCGCCAATTGGTTCAGTCGTCACAGCCACAGGCCGCCCGTTCACGGTTTCTTGTAAAAAGCGGGCAATCTATCAAAGCTATACCTGTTGAAGAAGTATCTTATTTCTGGGCCGAAGAAGGCGTGGTATTTCTGGTAACGCAACAAGGTAAACGGTACATCATCAATTACACCCTTGACCAGTTGGAAGAGCAACTGGGTAAAACAGCTTTTTTCCGTGCCAACCGGCAACTCATTGTTCATATACACGCGGTGCGGGAAGTTAGGCCTTATTTCAAAGGTCGTTTGCACCTGTTGCTTCAACCTGCTCCAGAAACAGACATTATCGTGAGCAATAGCAAAGCCAATGCTTTCAAAGAATGGCTGGACCAGTAGTAGCGTTTGTAGGGCATCAATAGGCTTATCAACTTTCTAAATTGCTCATCCAAGGGTTTCTTAAGGCTGTCTAGTGTTCTACTACTATCTCCAAGAGTGATAAAATGAACTGCTTTATAATAAACCTGAAACTCATGTATTGAAGAAGAGCTATAGAAACTTGGAGAGTACTTTCCCCTAACCACGGGCAACACCAGTCACTTTCAAATAAGCGAATACCTGCTAAGAAGGCCCTCTATAATTCTGCAGTTAACGGATGTAATGCTGTTGGAAAAGGATGTGGTATGGCTGAAATACCATATGAATTTTTAAGTTTACAACCTCATTGCAATGCCACCATCCAGAAAGCCGTTCCTACCTTTTGGGAGACCTCTTCTTCCCAGTAGCACAGACAGCATAAGAACCTCTTAATGAAAAGAAAATACATTTTAAGTTTTTTTGCCATAGCCCTGCTCCTCGCTTTAGGCGTAACCGGTTGCTATGTCAATAACCAGCTTGGCAAAGTAGACTCCCAAAAGGAGCGCAAAAGTGAATATTCCAAAATCCCCTATTATTCACCTGGGAAAGATGAATTCGTTAGCCCCAAAGAGATAGTCTATTACGCTGAAAAGGTAACCGGGGGAAACTCTGGTTTTGCGAGATTTTTCAAAACCTCTCCCAATGCCCCAAAGTCTGAGTTGCCCAAACGCATGCTCACAAAAAGGATTTCCCTGAAGTGCCTTCTTCTTATGCTGCCTATTGGTTAGGGCATTCCACAGCTATCATTGAGCTTGACGGACACCGTGTTCTGATTGACCCGGTGTTTGGGAACGCGGGCCCCTTACCAATGATTGCCAAAAGGATGAGTGTATCCCCATTGATAAGGGAGGAACTCCCGGACATTGATGTTGTCATCATCACCCATGACCACTATGATCACCTGGAAGCGGAAACCATGAAGTTTTTAGCCGATAAAGACATACAGTTCATCGCACCGCTAGCCGTGGGAACCAGGTTACAGGGCTGGGGAGTCCCGAAAAACAAAATAACGGAACTGGGTTGGTACCGGTCTGTGACCCACGGATCACTGAGTATTACAGCCTGCCCTACGGTGCATTACTCCGGGAGAAGTTACAATGACAGAAACAAGACCCTTTGGGCTTCCTATGTAATTAAGGGGAAAGAGAAGAACGTATACTGGAGCGGCGATACGGGCTATGGAGAGCATTTCAAGGAAATAGGCAGCAAGTACGGCCCCTTTGATCTGGCCTTTATGGAGATTGATGCTTGGAACAATGGATGGCCAAACACCCACCTTTTCCCGGAACAGGTTATCAAAGCTTGCCAGGATGTAAATGCCAGAATCCTGTTCCCGATCCATTTCTCCACCTTTGATCTGGCATTACATCCCTGGGATGAATCTATCAATATGGTGGCTGATTTGGCCGCACAGAACAACTTAGAACTAATAACACCGGTGATGGGGCAGAAGGTGATACCGGGAGAAACCAAGACAACAGAATGGTGGATGCTGAAATAAATGTGTCAGAAAAGTAAGTTTGCCTATGGGTGAGAGGTTCCAGAGATTAGGATAACGGCGCTGGTAGACTTCTGCACAGGCATTTTTCTTCAAAACAATCCTACTTCAGCTATCCCGTTTGCTGTTTGTTTGCCGAGGTTCTGTCGTTAACTTTCGCTTCAAGTCTAGCAAATACTATCATTGAAGTAAAATAAAAAGGTGTCTCACTCTGGGGCCTGCAACTAAAGATTTTAAAAAAGGCCTCACCCGTTTTGCGGAGAAAGAGCCTGCAAAAACAGCTTTCGCGAGGGTTGCACTTCATGCATATACTGAACTGTTGAACTCACCCAAATAAATAGCCACGCAAAAACCGGCTCTACCTGTCTGCCCCAAGCGTTTCATTCAGGTTAACATATCCTCTCCCATCATATACAGGCTACCATGCATCCCCCTTTGCTGCGTAAAAAGGAAGGCGCGTAAAAAAACACGCACTTAAGATCAGAATATATAACTGAAGAATTTCCGGGGAAGGCAGAAGTCGTACGTATATGGATGCCCATGTAGTAGAAAGCCTGTAGGATGATGTCTTGCAGGCTTTCTACTACATAACAGAGTACAAGTAGGGAGCGAACCCCAATAGTGTCAAGCAAGAGCCACTACTTACTTTATAGAGCTAAATGCGGTAAGCTATGGCTTTGTTTCACCTTTCCAATTACTAGAAGCTAGAAACAGAGTCGCATCCAAAAGGGTCCGGTGTATGGCCAAATTAAAACAAAAAGCCCTGTAAGAATCATCTTACAGGGCTTTTCTGCATTTCAGCGGAGAGGGGGGGATTCGAACCCCCGATACCGTTTCCAGTATACACACTTTCCAGGCGTGCTCATTCGACCACTCTGACACCTCTCCGTGGTCTTAAATTTCGGAATGCAAAGAAAGGGAGAAGCTTTTGCTTTTGCAAGCCCCCGCCCCCACTTTGTGCAAATTATCGGGTGGTCATCTCCCCTCGCAGGTCGGTTTGCAGCTGGCAGGCAATCTGTTCCCTGGTGAGATCCTGCCCCAGCACAAACATCAGCTTGGTCACGGCTGCCTCGGTGCTCAGGTCCAGGCCGCCCACCACGCCCATCTCCTTCAGGTACATACTGGTTTCATACTGGCCCTGGTGCACCTCCCCTTCCTCGCACTGCGACACGTTCAGGATGGTGATGCCCCGACCGATGGCTTCGCGCAGCAGCGTCAGGAACCAGGGGTACGTGGGCGCATTGCCGGCCCCGAAGGTTTCCAGCACCACGCCCTTCAGGCCTTCGGCCTCCAGCATGGACTTGATGATGGCAGGGCTTATGCCCGGAAAAAGCTTGAGAACCGCCACCTGGCTTTCCATGCGCTGGTAGACATGCAGCGGGTTGGCCGGGGCCGGTAAGATAGCCGGCGGGTTGTACTCAATATCAATACCGGCCTTGGCAAGCTGCGGGTATTTGCCCGAATGGAAGGCGTTGAAGTGCCGGCTTTCTACCTTGGTAGACCGGTTGCCGCGCAGCAACACCGTGTTGAAGAAAATGCTTACCTCGGGCACCAGGGTCTTGCCCACCCTATGGGCGGAGGCTATCTCCAGGGCGGTGATGAGGTTACGCCGCGCGTCGGTGCGCATCCGGCCAATGGGTACCTGGGCTCCCGTGAAAATAACGGGCTTGTCCAGGTTCTCCAGCAGGAAGCTCAGCGCCGAGGCGCTGTAGGCCATGGTGTCGGTGCCATGCAGGATCACAAACCCGTCGTACTCCTGGTAGTTCACCTGGATGATTTGGGCCAGTTTGATCCAGTGCTCCACCCCCACATTGGAGGAGTCAATGGGCGGGTCCAGGCTCAGGACCGTGAGCATCACCTTGAACTGGCGCATCTCGGGCACGCGGTGAATCACCTCGCTAAAATCAAAGGGCACCAGGTGGTTGTCTTCCTTGTCAGAGACCATCCCGATGGTACCACCCGTGTAAATAAGCAAAATGGAGGCTTCCGGGTCCCGGGGGGCCGCCGTATTGATATTTACCTTTAAAAACTTCATAGTATCAGGCAAAGAGGTTTTGGGCGTTGGCCGTTGTGGCCGCGGCAACCTCGTCTAGGGTGAGTGATTTAACTTCTGCAATCCGTTGCGCCACGTAAGGAAGAAAGGCGGGTTCGTTCCGTTTTCCGCGCTTGGGTACCGGTGCAAGATACGGACTGTCTGTTTCCAATACTATGTATTTTAGGTCTATCTCGCGCAAAACAGGCTCTAAACCGCCGTTCTTGAAGGTACTTACGCCGCCAATGCCCAAAAGAAAATTTTGATCCACAGCGGCTTGCGCCTCCTCTACGGTGCCCGAAAAACAATGGAAAATTCCCCTGAGCCTGCCGTCCTGCTGTTCCCGGATAATCTCCAGGGTGTCTTTGAAGGCGTCGCGGGTGTGCAGCACAATGGGAATCTGGCGGGCTTTGGCCCAGCCGCACTGGATGCGCAGGGCCTCCTGCTGCTCCAGGATGAAGGTCTTGTCCCAGTAGTAATCCAGGCCGGCCTCTCCCACCCCTTTGAAGGACCGCCGCTCAAACCATTGTTCCAGTTGGGCCAGCACATCCCGGTAGTCCTGGAAAACGTGGCACGGGTGCAGCCCCAGCAGCGAGTGGCACCAGGGGTGGCGCTCTTCCAGCTGCAGCATGGCGTCTAAGGAGGCAAGGTCAATGTTGGGCATGTAGATTTCGGCCACGTGCGCCTCCTGGGCCCGCTGCAGCATTTCTTCCAGGTCCTGGCCAAACTCAGGCGAAAATACGTGGGCGTGCGAATCTATGTAGTGCATGAAAACTTATAAACGTAAGGTCTGTTTAGGGCCCGATTTTCAGAAAAGGCCCCAAAAACGCAAAGATAAACGATAATCAGGCGCCATTTGCCTAGTACTGCCTGCCTTTCCACCTGATCTTTACCGGCAAAAAGAAAAAAACGATGAGCACCAGCGATGACACCAAGAGGTACAGCTCCAGCCAGAGCAGGTCAAGCCACCTGGTTTTCTGGCCCACCCGCCGCAGGCAAAGGTGCACAAACCCGCTCTGCAGCACCAGCTTGGCCCCAAACACCGCCGCGGCCACGCCCCAGGAGGTATGCAGGAAAAAAGGCAGCCACACCGGGTAGTAGGAAGAATGAAGCACGAATAGCAGCAGCATGTACCAGGGCAGGTGCACCGACCCGCGCATCCAGCGGCGGCGCTGGTGCAGGAAGGTGAGCCCATCGGGGGCCGGGGCAGACAAGGCCATGGCCTCGGCCTGGTACACGTTGGCGGTTGTAAAGCCCCGGGCCACCACCTGCCTAAACAGCTGCACATCCTCGGTGATGGAGAACGGGATGCCCTCAAACCCGCCCACGGCCTCGTACGCTTGGCGGGTGACCAGCATGTTGTTGCCCATGGTAGAGACGGGCACCCCGCGGTCGGCCACTACTTGCATGAGCCCCAGGTTGTAGAGCCAGTCCAGGGTTTGCAGGCGGTCAAAGAGGCGGCTGCCGGTGGTGGTGGTAATGCCGGTCACAATGCCGGTCTGCGGCTGTACCTGCCGGAGTAGGGTCTCCACCCAATGGGGCGGCACCTGAATGTCGGCATCGGTGATGAAGAAGAAGTTAGTGGTGGCGTGGTGGGCAAGCTGCGCCAGCACGTTGGCCTTGCCTTTGGTGCCCGGCAGCGTTTGCGTGATCTTGTAGCAGGAGACAAACGGGTGGGTTTTGCCGTACTCTATAACCAGCCGGTAGGTGTCGTCAGTAGAACGGTCATCGCCCACCAGCACTTCCAGTTTGTCCTTGGGGTAGTCTAGCCGGTCAAGGGCCTCTAAGCAGGCCAGGATGTTGGCCTCTTCGTTGCGGGCGGCAATGAGGATGCTCACTTTTGGATAGTTGCTCAGCGGCGGAACGGGCGCCGGCCTCCTCCCCCACCACAGCGCCAGCAGCACCACAAACAAACCAAAATACAGAGCCAGAAAGCCTACGGAAAAGAGCATTCGCTAGAGGGTTTTGAAAGCGTAACCCAGGGCAGAGAAATGCCGGAGCAGCCGGGGCAGCACATACCTCAGGTTCCGCTCGGCCTTGAGGCTGTCGTGCATGACCACAATGGCCCCGGGCTTGGTCACCGTAAGGGCTTTCCGCAGACAGGCTTCGGGCCGAAGCGTGGCATCAAAATCATAGGTAAGGCTGCTCCACATCACTACCTGGTACTTTGCTGACAGGATACGCAGATGGCTCCGGGTCAGTTGGCCGTGCGGGGGCCGAAACAGTTTTTTACCGGTAGCCCCCACCCGCTCCAGGGCCGCCTGACACCTGTCTGCCTGGGCCAGGTATTGTTCCGGAGCCATTTTCCAGGCTTTCACGTGCTGGTGCGTGTGGTTGGCCAGCAGGTGCCCCTGCGCTAAAATTTGCCGGGCAATGGCAGGGTGCCGCTCCAGGTTCTCGCCCACGCAGAAGAACGTGGCCTTGGCCCCGTACGCCGCCAGTTGCTCCAGCACAAAGGGCGTTACCCCGGGTATGGGCCCGTCATCAAACGTGAGGAAAATGGTTTTGTCTGGCACCGGTCTGCGCCACCACACCTTGGGGAACAGCCAGGGCAAAACGGGTGGGGTTTTATGGAAGCGCAGCACGGGTCTTGGTGGAATGGCTTGTTTCTCTGGGATATATTAGAATTTTGGTCTGGACCGTTTAGGGCCTGTTTTTGGGGAAAAAAGGCCCAAAACAGGCCAACCCCAATAAAGACAAAAAAAAAC
>NZ_JAFFJV010000018.1 GCF_016924645.1 Rufibacter psychrotolerans
GGGTCTGGGTGTATGGGTTTTTTGTTTGGGGTTATTTTATATTTTGGTTCTGGACCGTTTAGGGCCTGTTTTGCTGAAAACAGGCCCTAAACGGTCCAGACCACTTTCCTGCCAAAAAAGCAGGTAGGCCGGTGCCCTGTTCTATTTAAACCGGCACGAAAGCAGGGTGATGTCATCGGCGAAGGAGGCGCCGTTGCTGTAGTGGTTGATTTCCTGCAGGAGCTGCCGGTGAATGTTGCGGGAACTCACGAAGCGGCAGTCCTGCAACACCCTGATGGTGTTCTCAATCCCGAACTCGTCTTCCTCCTGGTTAAAGACCTCGGTCAGGCCATCGGTGTAGCAGAACACGAACGAGTTGTGCGGCACCACCACCTTGGTCACGTTCAGGAAAGGCAGCTCGTCAAAGATGCCCAGCATGGTGCAGCCGTCTTCCAGCAGGCTGTAGGTGTTGTTCTCGTACAGCAAGATGGAGGCATTGTGGCCGGCGTTCACGTAACTCAGCTCGCGCGTGGCCCGGTTATAGAGCCCCAGAAAGCAGGTGATGAACTTCTCGGCGATGGCGTTGCGGTAAATCAGGTCGTTCAGCTCGCTCACAATGGTGTTGAGGTTGGTGGTCTGCCGAAGGATGGTGCGCAACCCCGCCTGGAAATTAGACATCAGGAGCGACGCCGGCACGCCTTTGCCCGAGACATCGGCCACGCAGAACAGAAACTGGTCTTTGTCAATGGCGATGTAGTCATAGTAGTCGCCCCCAATGGAGGAGTGCGGAATGTAGGTGGCGTGAATGGTGACGTCTTTGTTGTTGGGCAGGGCCTTGGGGAAGAGCATGTTCTGCACCTCGCGGGCAATCTCAATCTCCTTGCGCATGGCTTCCTGGGCCAGGCGGTGACGCTCCAGGCGCCGGTTTTCCATGGCCACCAAAATAATGTTGCTGAGCGTCTGCACAAAGCTGAGCGCCCCCAGGGTGGTGTAATAGGCGTTCACGTTCCCAATCATCACAAACGCCAGAATGCGGTTGTTGTGCATGATGGGGATCACGGTCTCAAAGTCCTGCCAGCGCTTGTCAATGTCAATGGTGGCCAGCGAGGTAATTTCGCGCAGGGCGGTGATGGCGGGCGGCAGCTCAATCTCCCTGAAGTTGTGGTCGGTGCCGAAGCACACCTTGCACTCCCACTCCTCGTCATGCAGGAAGAGCGACAGGCGCCGGATGTTCAGCTGCGCCAGCAGCGTGAAGTGGTAGATCTTGTAAAGGGCCTCCTCAGGCAGGTTGTTGTTGATGGCCTTGGTGATTTCCAACAGGGCAGCCAACTCCAACTTCTTCAGGTTTAACTCCTGCTCAACTGTAGGAAACTTCAGTTCTGACATTCGTGGTTCTTTCTTAGTAGCTCAACGGTGCAAGGTACCCATAAAAAGCTAGGAAACGAGCCTGGGCCTGCCGCAAGGTTAGTACAAAATAACTAAAAAAAGAGGCGCTGCTGCTCCATTTCCGTATTAATTCATCCGCCACTCCCCTTTTGGGGAGGAAAGCACGGGCAGCCGCGCACTGGTCCTATAACCCAGAAAATGCCCCAAGGTTTTCACCGCCCCGTGGTTTTCCCCTTTTACCGGGAGTTATGGGCGAGCAGCCCGGCTTTAGAAGCCAGGAAGAAATAGGCGTGGCCTTCCCGCGCAAAATGGTCGGGGTCAAACGGTACTTCGGTATCCTGGTCGGGGAACAGGCACTTGATGTAGTTCATGCTGATCAAGCCCCTGAGGGCCTCCCGGAAGGCCGGTTCGGGCAAGCCCGTTTTCTGCTGCAATTCCTTAAAAGAGGTCACAAAATACAGCTCGTCTAAAATATCAAATTCTTGGTCTGTCATGCGGTCTTAAGTTGGCGCCCCTTCCAGTGGTAGTTTCCTTTGAGCCCCAGCAGGGCGGTGACCACCACGTAGGGAACGTACACGAGTTGTAACAACCAGAGCAGCGAAAGTAGCTTCTTTTTACCGAAAAAGCCCAGCACCTGGTGCAAAAGCCAGGCATCGGGCCCAAGCTTTAGGGCCATCACCAGCAGGGCGGCGGGCCAGGTCCAGCCTCCGGTGAGGGCAGCCAGCAGCGCCCCCAGCCAGGCCAGGTTGGCCCCCAGCACCACCAGCGCCAGCCCCCTGGACGCCCCGGAGGTGTAATGCTTCCACTTGCTGGCCCACCTGATCCGTTGCTGGAAGAACTGCGGCAACGACGCGGCGGCGGGCGTCTGCACAATGGCTTCCTTCGCCTTCAGAAAGGCAATCTGGCCCTGATAGCGCTGGTGTATCTTGTGCAGCAGGAACTCATCATCGCCGGAGGGAATCTGCTCGTTGCCCTTGAAGCCCTCCACGGCCAGGAAGGCCGCTTTCTCATACGCCAGGTTGGCCCCGTTGCACATGGTAGGTTTCTGCACGGCAATGGAGGCAGCGCCCACCCCAATGAGGGCCGAGAACTCCAGGGCCTGCAACTGCTGCCAAAGATTGGCCAGCGGCGCATACCGCACCGGCCCGCTGATCAGTTTTGGGGCCTGCTGGTGCCGCGCCTGGTTAAAGGCCCGGAGCCAGTGCGGCGGTACCCGGCAGTCGCCGTCGGTGCAGAGGATCCACTCTCCCCGGGCCTGCCCGATGCCCACTTCCACTGCCGCCTTTTTCTGCCTTTTTCCCGGAAAATGGCTCAAAAACAAGAGCTGGACCGGCAGGGTACTCTGCTGCTGAAACTGCCTCACCAGGGCTGGCGTGGCGTCGGTGGAATGGTCGTCTACCACCAGCACCTCAAAGTGCGATGCGGGGTACTGCTGCCGCTCCAGGTCCTGCAGGAGGGCCACTATGTTGCGAGCTTCGTTCCGGACGGGAATGATGACGGAGAAGAAGGCGGGCGGGGTATGTTCTTCAAGCTTTTGCTCAGGAAGGCTGCGCCAGGCCCAACCCGCCCGCAGCACCACGGCCGCGTAGAGCCCCACCACCAACCAGACCAGGAGCATCAACGCGCGTTGGAGAGTTTAAGCGGTAGCACAAAAAGCAGCCCCAGAGCACTGGGCAGGGCAATGTTGAGGGTCCAGAGCGATAGGCTGGCGCCCAGCACCAGCAGCGGGTCCTGCCCCATGAGGCCAAAGAAGTGCATGGCCGAAAGCTCCCGCATGCCAATGTCGGCCAGGGCGTTGATAGAGGGCACAATGGATTTCATCAGGAACGTGCCCGCCACTCCCCAGATGTACTCCTCCGGACGCAACTGCACCCCAAAGGCCCACAGCAGGGCAATGAACTGGGCCATGAACACCAGGTACCGCACCACCGAGATGAGCAGCACCTTTCTGATCTCTGCGGGCCTGTATTCCCCAATCACGGCGAAATAGTGCACCCATTTCTGAAGAAACTTGACTTTTTCCAACACGCCAACGGCACCCTTGAAACTGAACAGCAGGGCCAGGGCCCACCCGTTCAGCAGAAACAACGCGGCCAGCAGGGAAACCCCCACCGGCGAGGCCAGCGGAACGTAGTACTGGTACACAAAGTACCCCAGCGCCCCCGACCCAATCAAAACGGTGGCAAACATCTGGCACAGCCGGCCCAGCAGAATGGCGCCAATGGCATCGGCCCGGTCGCGCTGGTGCATGGTGAGGATGCGGCCGGCGTAGTCGCCCACGCGGTTGGGCGTCACAAAACCCAACGTGAGCCCCACCAACACCGAGCGGTAGGCCTCGAGGAAGGAAAATTGTTCTATTTTTTTGGAGAGGAACTGCCACTTGGCGGCTTCCACGCCCCAGTTGAGGGGCAACAGGGCGGCGGCCACGCACAGGGCGGCCCCGTTGGTGAACCAGACCTGCCGCAGCGTGCCCCAGGAAAACACCGAGTGCTCGCTGGCCTCCAGAATGGAGAGGCGCAGGTAGTACAACGTAAGCCCCAGCACCAGCAACTTGCCCAAGACCACCAAAAGACTTCCTGGTATCAGGAGTTTGGTTGATTGTTTGTACTTTTGCACTTTATGATTCATTCTTCTGCGCCGCTGCTCAATAACAAACTAATTCTGGGGGTAGACCCGGGCACCAACGTCATGGGCTACGGCCTCATTGAGGTGACCGGTTCTAAGGTGACCGTGCTGCAATATGGGGTACTTCACCTGAAAAGTTACAGCAACCACGCCGTTAAGCTTAAAAAAATCTTTGACGCCACCCTGCGCCTCATTACGGAATACCTGCCCGATGAGATGGCCATTGAGGCGCCGTTTTACGGCAGCAACGTCCAGTCTATGCTCAAACTGGGCCGCGCCCAGGGAGTGGCCATTGCCGCCGCCCTGTCGCGCGACATTCCTTACGTGGAATACGCCCCAAAGAAAATCAAACAATCGGTGACGGGCAACGGGAACGCCTCCAAAGAACAGGTGGCGGCCATGCTGCTGCAGATCCTCAAGATTCAGGAAGCGCCCAAGTTCCTGGACGCCACCGATGCCCTGGCCGTGGCCCTTTGTCACCATTACACCCAGGGCGGTAACCAGAAAGCCGGCGCAAAGTCCTGGAAGGCATTCCTGACCGAGAACCCCGACCGATTGTCAAAGTAGTTGTTAGTGATTAGTTGTTAGTTGTTAGTGTTAGTGGGTTATAAATCTGTTGGGTCCGTTTTGGGCTTGTTTTACTGGAACCAAGCCAAAAACGGACCCAACAGATTTTTGGAAACAAGCCCAAAACGGACCCAACAGATTTTATCAGTTTAGTAAATCTAAAACGATAGACTAATCACTACGAACTAACAACTAAAGTGCCTGCCGGATCTTCTCGGCAATCTCCTCCATTTCCTCGGGTTCCAGCTTTTGCTTGGGGTTGCTGAAGTTCATGTCTGAGATCTGGTTGAGGGGCACCAGGTGCACGTGGGCATGGGGCACTTCCAGCCCTACCACCGCCACGCCTACCTTCTTGCACGGAATGGCTTTCTTCACCGCCTGGGCCACTTTCTGGGAGAACTTGTGCAGGTCAGCGAGGGCCTCTGGATCCAGGTCAAAGATGTAGTCCACGGGTTCTTTGGGGATGACCAGCGTATGTCCTTTCACCAAGGGAAACACGTCCAGGAACGCCAGGAAACGGTCATCTTCCAGGATCTTGTAGGCGGCCACCTCGCCCCTGATGATTTTTGAGAATATTGTTTCCATGGGCGGTATTAACGGGAAATTTCCAGCACCTCAAACTTCAACTGACCGGCGGGCACGGTGATCTCCGCGATCTCCCCCACCGATTTGCCCAGCAAGCCTTTGCCAATGGGCGACTTCACCGAGATCTTGCCGGCGGCCAGGTTGGCCTCCTCCTCGGCTACCAGGGTGTAGTTCAGGATCATGTTGTTGCCCAGGTTCTTAAGCTTCACTTTAGACAGAATGAGCACTTTGCTTAAGTCAAGGTTAGACTCGTCAATAAGACGGGCGTTGCCTATCACTTCCTCCAGTTTGGAAATCTTCAGCTCCAGGTGCCCTTGGGCATCTTTGGCCGCGTCATATTCAGCGTTCTCACTCAAGTCCCCTTTGTCACGGGCTTCCGCCAGCTGACGCGCTACTTCCGCACGGCCTTTGGTCTTCAGTTCATGTAACTCTTCCTTGAGCTTCTGCAATCCTTCCGGGGTGTAGTAAGATACTGTTGCCATATTCTTAATGGGTTAGTACAATGATTAAAAAAGAAGAACGGCCTTCCTGTCTGGAGACCGTTCTTATGCTAAGGTACCACAATTTTTGAAAACAACATGAATTGGGGACAATATTTTACGTTTTGGTAACGGGCTTGGCTTGGGGCCAAACAGTTTTTGAAAAGCGGCAAAACAGCCCGTTTTAGGCCTATTTTTGCGAAAGCAGGGCAAAAACTTGGCCCGGCTGGCACAACCATACGCTTTAGCCCCTATTTTTACGGCCTATGTCAGAAGCCACCGAACCTCTCTTCAAGCTTGCCGCGGTAGACATAGGGTCTAACGCCGTAAGATGCCAGATTTCCAATGTCTTCAAGTTTGCCGACCGCACCCTGTTCAAGCGGGTGGAGTACATCCGGTACCCCATGCGGCTGGGCGAGGATGTGTTTGCCACGGGCGTTATCTCGCGGCAAAAGACCGACAAGTTCATTAAGCTGCTGCATGCCCTGCACCTGCTCATGCAAGTGCACGAAGTGGATGACTTTATGATCTGCGCCACCTCGGCCATGCGCTCGGCCCAGAACGCCCCCCAAATCCTGGAGGAGATCCAGGAAAAGCTGGGCCTGCAGATTCAGGTGATTGACGGCACCACCGAGGCCGACCTCATCAACCTGGTCATCAGGCAGCAGTTGGACAGCCACAACTACCTGCACATAGACGTGGGCGGCGGCAGCACCGAGTTCAACATCTACGTGAACCGCATGAAGGTGGCCTCGCAATCGTTTGAGCAGGGCTCCATCCGGCACATGCAGGGTGAGGACTCGCAGGAGATGTGGCAGGCCATGCAAAACTGGGTCATTGAGAAGTCCCGGCTGTACCACCTCTCCTACGCCATTGGCACCGGCGGTAACATCAACAAGATCTATGACATTGCCCGCCAGGGCGACGGCTTGCCCATTTTCCGCGACCAGATAGAGAAAGTAGTGGAGCACATTGCCAGCCTCTCCATGGAAGAACGGGTGAAGGTGCTGCTGCTCAACGCCGACCGCGCCGACGTGATTGTGCCGGCCGCCGAGATCTACCTTTCGGCCATGCGCTGGGCCAACCTGGACTGCATGCTGGTGCCGCAGGTGGGCCTGAAAGACGGCATGCTGCAGTCGCTCTATGAGCGCCACCAGGCCAAGACCCAGCACCATTTCAAGCTAGATTTTTAGAAATTAGCCATAAATCAAAAGGGGCAGTTGATCTTCAACTGCCCCTTTTGATTTGTATTAACTTTTATACGCTGTTCTGATGCAATGCGTACGACGTTACGAGTAACGTCGCTACTGAATACTTGATACGTAGCGTCGTTAGGTGTAACGACGTCATCCGGCAGGATGAAAGGGCGCTACCTTCCTTGTGTTAGAACTTTTAGGCAAGAAACCGCCTACTATCAGCGGCAGTTCTACACTATATACAGCTTCTACACTAAGGTTACCGCGCAGGCCTAAAACAGGCAGACCTCGGCGGGCACCTCGGGGCTCAAGTGGTAGAACTCCCGGTGCATGTTGAAGATGGGCTCGCCCTCGGCGGGCTGGCGCTTGATGTAAGAGCCGTCTTCGCGCATGATGTAGGTATTCTGGTTGTCCATGAGGTTGTAGCGCAGAATGTTGATGGTCTGGCGCTTGAGGTCTTCGTGCACAATGTAGAACAGGGCCTCAATGCGGCGCTCAAAGCTGCGCACCATAATATCGGCGCTGCCGCCCAGGACCAGCGGGTCTCCGTTGTTGTGGAAGTAGAACAGGCGCGCGTGCTCCAGGTACTCGCCCACAATGGAGCTCACCTGGATGTTCTCGCTCAGCCCTTCGCGGCCCGGCCGCAGGCAGCAGATGCCCCGCACAATAAGCCTGATCTGCACCCCGGCCTGCGAGGCGGCATAGAACTCATCAATCACGTCCTTGTCTTCCAGCGAATTGATCTTGATCACAATGCCGGCGGGCAGCCCCAGCTCAGCGTTGCGCGTTTCCTGCCGAATCAATTCAATCAGCTGCTGGCGCATGTCTTTGGGCGCCGTGATCAGGTACTCGTAGTTCTCGGGGTACGAGTGGCCGGTGATTACGTTGAAGAACTCAGACACGTCGTGCGCGTAGACCTCGTCAGTGGTGAGCAGGCTGATGTCGGTGTACATGCGGCTGGTCTGCTCGTTGTAGTTCCCGCTGCCAATGTGCACGTACCGCGTTACCTTCTCGCCCTCCTTCCGGATGATCATGAGCATTTTGGTGTGCGTCTTGTACTTGCTGATGCCGTAGATCACAAAGCAGCCGGCTTTCTCCAGCTTCTCGCCTTCCTTGATGTTGCGCTCTTCGTCAAAGCGGGCCTTCACCTCAAACAGCGCCGAGACGTGCTTGCCGTTCTCGGCCGCCTTGAGCAGGGCCGCCGTCACGCGCGAGTTCTCGGCCAGGCGGTAAATGGTCTGCTTGATCCCCAGCACGTACGGGTCCTCGGCGGCTTTCTCCAGCAGGGTCACAATGGGCTCAATGCTGTTGTAGGGGTGGTGCAGCAGCACGTCATGCTCGCGCAGGTACTCAAAGATGTTGTCCATGGCCCCGGGCGGCAAGGTAGGCGACGGTACCGGTGCCGGCGGCCGCTGGATCTTGTTGGCGAAGTGCGGGTGCTTGATGATCTGCCACAGGCCCTTCAGGTCAATGAGCCGCTCAATGGAGAAGACGTTGCCGTTGTCAATGTTCCAGCGCTCCTTCAGGATCTTCATCATGTAGGGCGAGGGCGCGCGCTCCACCTCCAGGCGCACCACCCGGCCTTTCTTACGGTTTCTGAGCTTCTGCTTTACCTCGTGCACAAAGTCCTGGTCCATGTCATCGCTTTCCTCCAGCGTGAAATCGCCGTTGCGCGTGATGCGGAACAGGTTCACCGACTCAATCTCCACGTTGCGGAACAGCTTGTCTATGTTCCACCGGATAATCTCCTCAATGGGCACGAAGATGATCTTGTTTTTGCGCGAGATTTCAAAAAAACGGGTCAGATTCCCGGGGATCTGCACAAACGTGATGCGGTTCTGCGGCTTGGCTTCCTCTGAGGTGCGGGTGACCACGCCAAAGATGAGCAGCTGGTTCATCATGAGCGGAAACCCGTGGTAGCTGTCATACACCATGGGCGTGAGCAGCGGGAAGATGGTGTTCTTGAAATAGGCGGCCGCCTTGTGCTGCTCGCCCTCGGTGAGGTCCTCTACCTTGCAGATGTTGAAGCCGTGCTTCTCAAAATCGGGGCGCAGCTCCTCGTAGGCCTGGCACTGGTCGCCCACGAAGCGGTGCGCCAGGTCCATGAGCTTCTTACGGAAGGGCAACTCGCGCAGGCCCGAGTAGTCAATGCGCTCTTTGCCGTAGTCTATGTAATTGTACAAGCTGCCCACCCTGATCATGAAGAACTCATCCAGGTTGGAGGCCGTGATGGCCAGAAACTTCAGCCGGTCAAAGAGAGACGTATCAGGGTTTCGGGCCAGATCCAGTACCCGGTAATTAAACCGCAACCAGCTCAGGTCACGACTGATGTAGTTACTTCTCCGGATTTGCTCCGATGCCTTGATAGAATTCATAAGCAGGTGGTCAACTTCTCCTTTTGCGCGCTCTTTATGTATAGGTACTGTTTCTTCTTTTGCTAAGATAGCAGCTTTTTCTGCCTGGGTGCAACAGAAAAGCCTGCTGGAGGCAGGCTTTTCTTAGTGGCATTTGCAAACGCTTATACGTCTACCCGGGCGTATTTGGCGTTGCGCTCAATAAAGTCGCGGCGGGGGGCTACCTCGTCGCCCATGAGCATGGAGAACAGGTGGTCTGCCTCCGCGGCCGACTCAACGGTTACCTGCTTTAAGCTGCGGGTGTCTGGGCGCATGGTGGTTTCCCACAGCTGCTCAGGGTTCATCTCGCCAAGTCCTTTGTAGCGCTGCACGCCCACGCTTTCGTCTTTGCCTTTGCCCAGTTCGGCAATGGCCTCCACGCGGTCCTGCTCGGTCCAGCAGTAGCGCTCCTCCTTGCCTTTCTTCACCAGGTATAGCGGCGGCAGGGCAATGTACACGTAGCCGTTGTCAATGAGGTCGCGCATGTAGCGGAAGAAGAACGTGAGGATCAGCGTACGGATGTGAGAACCGTCCACGTCGGCATCGGTCATGATGATGACTTTGTGGTAGCGCAGTTTGGTAAGGTTCAGGGCCTTCTCGTCCTCAGGGGTACCGAAGCTCACGCCCAGGGCGGTGATCATGTTCTTGATCTCCTCGTTCTCGTAGATACGGTGCTCCTGGGCTTTCTCCACGTTCAGGATCTTACCGCGCAACGGCAGAATGGCCTGGAACTTACGGTCGCGGCCCTGCTTGGCCGAGCCGCCCGCCGAGTCACCCTCTACCAGGTACAGCTCGCAGTTCTCAGGGTCGTTGTCAGAGCAGTCGGCCAGTTTGCCGGGCAGGCCCGAGCCGCCCATCACGTTCTTGCGCTGCACCATCTCGCGGGCCTTACGGGCCGCCAGACGCGCCTGCGCCGCCAGAATTACTTTCTGGATAATGATTTTGGCTTCCTTGGGGTTTTCTTCCAGGAACTGGTTCAGGATCTCGCCTACTACCGTGTCCACGGCGCCCATTACGTCTGAGTTGCCCAGCTTGGTCTTGGTCTGGCCCTCAAACTGCGGCTCGGCCACTTTGACGGAGATGACGGCGGTCAAGCCCTCGCGGAAGTCATCGCCCTGGATCTCCACTTTGGCTTTCTCCAGCATACCGGAACGCTCGGCATACGCTTTCAACGTACGCGTCAAAGCTCTCCGGAAACCGGCCACGTGGGTACCACCCTCGTGGGTGTTGATGTTGTTGACGTAAGAGAAGATGTTCTCTGTGTAAGACGTGTTATAGTTGAGGGCAATCTCCACGGGAATACCGCCTTTTTCGCTCTCCACGTAAATGGGCTCGGGAATGAGGTTCACACGGGTTTCCTCCAGGTAGGCCACAAACTCGCGCAGACCACCCTCAGAGTAGAAAGACTCGCTCAGGTATTCGCCGGGGGTTACTTCCTCGCGAAGGTCGGTCAGGTTGATTCTGATGCCTTTGTTCAGGAACGCCAACTCGCGCAGGCGGCTGGCCACGGTCTCGTATTTGTATTCTGTAACGGTGAAGATGCTGGCGTCTGGGTGAAAGTGCACGGTGGTACCGGTTCTGTCTGTGGTACCAATCTCGCGCACCGGGTAGGCCGGCACCCCAATGTTGTAGTGCTGCTCGTACACCTTGCCGTTGCGGTGAACGGTCACGTGCAGGTCGGTGGAGAGGGCGTTCACGCAAGAAACCCCCACGCCGTGCAACCCACCCGATACCTTATAGGTGTCTTTGTCAAATTTACCGCCGGCGTGCAGCACGGTCATGACCACCTCCAGGGCCGAACGGCCTTCTTTCTGGTGGAAGTCTACCGGAATACCGCGGCCATTGTCTGAAACGGAAATGGAATTGTCTGTATGAATGGTGACGTTGATCTCGTCACAGTGCCCGGCCAGGGCTTCGTCTATGGAGTTGTCTACCACTTCCCACACCAGGTGGTGGAGACCTTTGATGCCGATATCGCCGATGTACATGGCAGGCCGTTTACGCACCGCCTCCAAGCCTTCAAGCACCTGGATACTGTCTGCGGAATAGGCGGTCATGTTATTTTGTTCGATGTCACTCATTGAGTTTTCGGTGGATTATTAACATGCAAAAATACCAAAATTTATCGGGTTTTGCCAGCGTCTGGGCCTTAAATATAGCACTTGGTGAATTATTTATTTTTAGACCCGCCGGGCGGGCAAATACCCGCTTTTCTGGCGTACCAGGCCACGCGCCCCCGCCTGCCAGGGAACTCCTCAGGCAAGGCCTCTCCCCTAACCTGCCCCGCCATTTGCCGGTTTTCGGCCCCGGCTTATAGCAGGGCTGGCCGGCCCCTTTCTAAAAATGGTACAGCAACGGATTGCCTGGCGCCCCGCGGGAATCTTCCTGGCCCGGAACAGCGGCCCTGAGCCCGTTTTGGGGCTGTTTTCAGGAAAACTCTTTTAAAACGGTCGGGAGACTGACAAACCTGGAAGCGGTTTACGGGTTGTTTATAAGAAACGGACCAAAAACGGGAGCCTGGCGGCATAGCCGTTCTTTTTTTCAAGATGGGCTCAAAATTCAGGGGTACGCGCAGAGGGAAACCAATTACAACGGCATCTACCCGGTATTATTTGGCAAAATGGAGGTTTCTTCTTAAGTTTCCGCTTTAGTACATGAATCATTTGCACGACAACCTCACGGACCTCGTGCCATAACCCGCACCAATCTCTGCAAACTCTCATGAAGGACGTAATTTTAGGCATTGACATCGGAGGTACGAACACCAAATTCGGGTTCATTGACCGCGATGGCATCATCTTAACCCAAGGCGAGCTTCCTACCACCGAAGGGGAAACCGTACATGATTTTCTGCGCATCCTCTACAACGAGGTGCAAAGCAAGTTCAAAAAGATTGAAGACGAGGCAAATGTCATTGGCGTGGGCGTGGGTGCCCCCAACGGTAATTTCTACACCGGCACCATTGAGAATGCCCCTAACCTGAAGTGGCACGGCTCTGTGCCGCTGGTGGAGCTGCTGCAGTCTTACTTCAAGCTGCCGGTGTACCTGACCAATGACGCCAACGCGGCAGCCATTGGCGAGATGATCTACGGCGGCGCCAAGAACATGAAGAACTTTGTGGTGGTGACCCTGGGCACCGGCCTGGGCAGCGGCATTGTAGTGAACGGCGAGTTGGTGTACGGCAATGACGGCAACGCCGGCGAGCTGGGCCACACCCTGGTGAACGTGAAAGGCTCTGGCCGGGTGTGCGGCTGCGGCCGTAGAGGCTGCCTGGAGACCTACGTTTCGGCCACCGGCATCAAGCGCACCGTGTACAAGTTCCTGGCCGATTACACCGATTACAGCGAGTTGCGCAACGTGAGCTTCAACGACCTTACCGCCGAAATGATCACGCAGGCGGCCAAACGGGGCGACAAAATCGCGATTGACTGCTTTGAGTACACCGGCAAGGTGCTGGGCATGAAACTGGCCGACACCGTAGCCCACCTGAGCCCCGAGGCCATCTTCCTGTTTGGCGGACTGGTTCGCGCCGAGGAATTCCTGTTTGACCCCGTAAGATACCACATGGAGAAAAACCTGCTGAGCATCTTCAAAGGCAAAGTGAAGATTTTACCGTCTGGCCTGGGCCTCAACAACACCGCCGTAATGGGTGCCGCCGCCCTGGCCTGGAAAGAACTGGAGCGCGAGCAGGTAGCATAGTTTCTTCTTACCACCCATACCAAAGCCCGAAGGTAGTCCCTTCGGGCTTTTCCATTTTTACCCTCTGTAGAGTCTCCCTTTGGGGCTACGCAGCACCCACGCACCTTGCTGGCAGCCCCTCACTCCCCCACACCAAAGCTTTACAAATACCCAATTAGAAGTATTGCCTAAAGTCTTGGCATGCCCTACTTTAGTGGTACTAACCGGTTTACCCATTTCCTATCCGCCCGGCGCCCTGAGCATACCTCTCCAATGGGTGTCCGGCTTTGGTGCGCTCCTGCCGCTGCCAAAACCTGCGCTATGTAAATTAGGCAGGTAGGCACGGCCTTTCCTGCTCTCAGAAGCAAGCTTTCCGCTTGCAGGCTCCTCCCTCCTTCCTGTAAGGCTTCAAAAGAAACTCAACCTGCTGAAGCTTTCCTGCTGTGCCGCCTATTTTGATCCTTCTTCTTCCTTCCCAGATCATGAAGAAACTTCTACTCGTATTAGCTTTCGCCTTCCTGGCCCTACCCCTCATGGGGCAGAACGGGGCTCCTTACTGGAGCTTGCAGGGCAACAACAACGTCAGCAGCCAGGCTAAGTTGGGCACTACCAACGGGGTGCACCTCAGGGTCTTCACCAACAACAATGAACGGATGCGTGTTACCGCCCTGGGCTTGGTCAGCATCGGGTCCACGGCTCCCAACGCCAAGCTGTTCGTGAACAGCCCCACCAGCGTAGATCCCCTGCGGGTACTGGTCAACAACTCCACCAAGTTCCTGGTCCACAGGAATGGGGGGGTGAGCGTGGGCTACAGCCAGACTCCTCCTGCAGATGGGCTGCTGGTCAACGGAAACGTGGCCCTGGGCACCGCCAACGTTAGCCCCTTTTACCGGCTACAGGTGATTGGCTTGTCTGAAGGCAACGGCATTTTTTCTCAGGGGTCTGCGTACGCGGTGCATGCTGAGTCTACCATTGACTACGGGACAGGGGTATTCAGCACCGCGGGTAAACACGGAACCGGCGTACACACCTATGCCGGTCATACGGGTGTTAGCGCCCAGGCTGATGCTTACGGTGTGTATGCCCTGTCTGAGTTTATCGGTGTTTACGCCAATGCCGGTTCCTCTGGCGTGGTTGGGGGCTCTAGTGGGGGCACAGGCGTTTTTGGGTCCAGTGCTACAGGAGTAGGGGTTCGGGGCAGGGGCTTTGAGGGGTACGGTGGTTTTTTCACCTCTGATGACGGCTTGGGCCTGTACGCCACCACTACCAACGGACCTTACGCCGCCATTTTTGAGGGAGCGATCTACAGTTCGGCCACCTTCCAGAGCAGCGACAGGAACCTGAAGAAAAACGTGCGGGAAGTAGACAACGCCTTGGAACTGATTAGCCGCCTTAAACCCAGAAGCTACGAGTTCAGGAACGACGGTACCTACCGGAAACTCAGCTTATCCCCCGGAAAGCACTATGGGTTGGTGGCCCAGGAAGTGGAGGAAGTTTTACCGCACCTGGTAAAGGAATCTGCGCATCACCTTCCGCAGGACCAAAACATAGAGGCGGTGCTCCTGGCAGCGGGCAAACCAGGCTCCGGGCAGAAACCCTCTTTAGCCCCAGCCCCGAAGGAACCCCAGGAAACCATTAGCCTGAAAGCGGTCAATTACACAGAGCTAATTCCCCTGCTGATCAAAGCCGTGCAGGAGCAGCAGGAAACCATCCACCTCCTCTCGGAGAGGATTACCCAGTTGGAGGCAAGCCAGGGCAAAGGAGCAAGCAATAGCCCGAACGAAACGCCATCCGGGATTATCCTGCACCAGAACCAGCCCAACCCGTTTGACCAGGCCACTACCTTCCGGTATTCCCTCCCACCCGGGGCCTCTGCCCAACTGCGCGTTTATGAGGCTTCTTCCGGAAAACTACTCAAAACCGTTCCCGCCCCGGCAGCAGGAACCGTCACCCTGAACACCCCCGACCTCTCACCGGGCACTTACCTCTGCACCCTGGTGGTAAACGGGAAAATAGCAGCCACTAAAACCATAGTCCTCGCCAGGTAGGCGGTGCCTGAGCCCCACACAGAAAAGCCTGCTCCTCTTCTGAAGCAGGCTTTTCTGTGTGGGGTGACATTGCGGCCGTTCAACTCCTAATCTGCTCCCCTCTCAGGCCTGGGCTTTTTACAATAAACCCTCGCTCCTCCTTCAGATCTGGGCTCCCTACAATAAACCCTCGCTCGCCTCCGGCGAGTGTGCGCTATCGTGCGGCCTCTGGCCGCGTTGCGGGATGTATATAGTAAGCTGTACCTGGCGGCGAGACGCCGCCTAATTTCTCACCCTCGCCGGAGGCGAGCGAGGGTGCTGAGTATTTTGGGGATGCAAGACTGACAAATGCGGAGATCCTCAAGTGACCGGAAGAGGAGAAAAGCGGCCGCAACTTGAGAAACCCAGGCGGTTTCTACTTATGCGCTTCATTTCCGTACACAGGATTAGCCGTCAAAATCAGTAGGCGGCGTACAGTTTTCGCACGCACTTCACCGTACAACTATGAAAAAGACTTTTTTGATCAACCTGATGGGCCTGGCCCTTCTAGCCGCGCCGCTTGCCTCCTGCGGGGGCGAGGACAAAGCGGCACCGGCCGAGCAAACCGGCAACACCAATACCGAGGACATGGTAGAAGGCGCCGATGGCGGGTTAGACTCCCTGGATTTGCCCGCTGATACCTCCACCACTTCCGGTGCTACCACCGGCTCCAACATGTAACCACTTGGCTCAAAAGTAGTAATCCTCAGCGGCGGTGTTTCAGGGCTAAAATCTCAAAAGTAGCCCCGAAACACCGCCGCTTTATTGCGCAGAGCCCCTATTTCTTCTTGCCGAAAAGCCACAGGAACACCTGCGGAAACTCCCGTTGCCAGTAAGATTCCTTGTGCTCCCCATCAGCGTGCACAGTATACCGCAGGGCGGCGGGCTTCATTCCCTGTTTCAGCAGAAGGTCGCGCATGCGGGCCATGTCGGGTACCATCTGCTTACCCTCTTTGGCCCCGGCCACCAGGTACACCTTCAGGTCCTTGGCCGGTTTTGTTTTGGCCACATAGTCGTACAGTTCGGGCGATACCCAGAAGGCGGGCGAGAACACGCCGGCTTTGCCGAACACCTCGGGGTATTTGAGGGCGGCGTACAACGAGATCAAGCCCCCCATGGAACTCCCCGACACGCCCGTGTGGGCCTTGCCCGGCAGGGTTCGGTAGTGCGCGTCAATGTAGGGCTTCAGGGTTTGGACCAGGAAATCGACGTAGGCATCGCCCTTGCCGCCACCGTATTGGGCATTTACCCAGGGGGTGTACTCGTTGATGCGCTCTTCGCTGCCGTTGTCAATGCCAACCACAATCACTTCGGTGCCGTGGGTCTGGTACAGGTTGTTGAGGGCTTCATCCACGCCCCATTCGCCGCTGTAGCTGTAGTACGCGTCAAACAGGTTTTGGCCGTCGTGCATGTACAAGACGGGGTATTTTTTGGTGGAGGTGGCGTAATTGGGCGGCAGGTAAAGCCACACCCGCCGCGATTTCTTCAACTGCGGCATCCAGAATTCGTTACTGAGCACCTGCACGTTGGCGGCGGCGGTGTGGGTTTTGCCCGCGGCGGAGAATTGGTCCTGCCAGCCCGCAATCTCCAACTGCACGGTGTCCTGAGCGGTTTTCGCCCGGTAGGCCCGGTTGGTTCTGGCGGCGCCGGTGGCCTGTACCTCGCCTTTATCCCAAGTTCCGCGGGTGATTTTGTATTCCAGTTCCCCTTCGCCGGCCGGCAACGTAAGGTAATACCGCTGGTTCTGCGCCCGCCGGAAGGCAAGTTTCTTGTCGCCCGGGTTCCAGTTGTTGAGGTTGCCGGCCAGGTACAATGTGTCCTGCGCAGGCGTTTGCGGAGGCACCCGGGTTATCTCAAACGTAGTCTGGGCCAGGGCAGGCACCGCACCTAAAACCATCAAAAGCAGCATCGGGCGCTTAACGGCGGAGAGCATTTTCATAATTTGGCAGTAAATAATCTAGGAAATCGATTTCTTAATTAAAAAAGTGTAGATTTACAGACTTGATTTTACAATATTAACAATACTTCAGCAAGAAACCACCGCAAATCTCTCTGAGCATGAAGAATTTGCCCCTTTTTCTGCTTCGTTCCCGTGGTGTACCAGGGTTTTGCCTCGGGGAAAACGGCCTGTTCCTGGGACCGCATTCCCTTTACCGGGCAGGCAGAAGCGTCCTCTCCGCAAGCTCATGGGCCAAGTGCGGAGCACGTTCACTCTGCTCCTTCAACCCCGGCACAGTGAGTCAAGCCCAAGTGCGGCAAGGAGTTACCTCTGACATAGGCACCAAGCCTCTTCCTGGGGCCACAACTTTGGCTCATGTGCCTGGAATTCTTTCTGACCAGAGCGACAACGATTTCCTGAATTCTTGTTTTGGCGCAATTTTCCAAAAAACGCCCCCAAAACCTGCTGCTCACCCATCAAAAAGACGGCTTTCATCCAGACTAAATTGAAGACATCTGCCAGAGAGGCACGGCAGCCCGTCAGGCTTCTCAGGCGCGAAACCAGATAACTAAGAGAAACGCTATGCTACACTACCCTCTCCCCTACCTGCGCAGCCTGGCCCTACTGGGCTTCGTGTTACTGACCTTTGCTACCCAGGCCCAGCAGAAAGCCGCCATTACCCGCGTGGACCCAACCAACTGGTGGGTGGGCATGAAAAACCAGAACCTTCAGCTGTTGGTGTATGGCCCAAATGCGGGTTCTCTGGCCTATTCAATCGATTACCCAGGGGTAAAACTGGTGGAAGCACACAAGGTGGAGAATCCCAACTATGCCTTTTTGGATCTGACCATCGCGCCTGACACCAAACCCGGCACCTTTACCATCAGCGGCCGCAACGGAAACCAGAAACTCACCCGCAAATACGAACTGAAGGCCCGCAACCAAGAGCCAAAAGGCCAGGGCGTCACCTCCGCTGATTTCATCTACCTGGTACTGCCCGATCGCTTCTCCAACGGCGATCCCAAGAACGACAAGTTCAAAGACATGGCCGACACCCAGGCTGACCGGAACAACCCTTTCCTGCGCCACGGTGGCGACATCCAGGGCATTCTGAACCACCTGAACTACATTGAAGAACTCGGCGCTACGGCTCTGTGGCTGAACCCCGTGATTGAGAACAACCAACCTTTGACCGATGAAGGCGGAGCCATGCGCAGTGCGTATCACGGCTATGCGTTCACCGATCATTATGCCGTAGACAAACGCTTCGGGGGGAATGAGGCCTATAAGAAATTAGTGCAGGCGGCTCACGCCCGAGGAATGAAAGTAGTGCAGGACGCCGTGTACAACCACGTGGGCATCAATCACTGGTTTATCAAAGACATGCCGTCTAAAGACTGGGTACACCAGTTCCCAACCTATACCAACACCTCGCACAAGTTCCAGGCTATCATTGACCCGCACGCGTCTAAGGCCGACTGGACTGTGATGATGAACGGCTGGTTTGTGCCCCACATGCCCGACCTGAACCAGAATAACCCGTTCGTGGCCAATTACCTCATTCAGCATGCCCTCTGGACGGTAGAAAACTTTGGCGTGGATGCCTGGCGCATTGACACCTATATGTATAACGATGATGCCTTCATGAACCGCTGCAACCAGGCCTTGTTGGACGAGTACCCTAACATCCACATCTTCGGGGAGTCCTGGGTGAACAACGTCATCGCGCAGTCGCGTTTTACCCGCAACAACATCAACTTCCCGTTCAAGAGCAACCAACCCGGCACCCTGGATTTTGTGCTCTGGACCGCCATGAACGATGCCCTGAACCAGAACTTCGGGTGGGACGAAGGCGTGAGCAAAGTGCACCAGGTTTTGGCCCAGGACGCCGTGTACCAGGACCCCATGAAACTGGTCACCTTCCTGGACAACCACGACATGAACCGCTATTTCTCCGTGATTGGCGAGGATTTCAACAAGTACAAAATGGGCCTCACCTGGATGCTCACCACCCGCGGCATTCCTTCTTTGTACTACGGCACCGAAATTCTGATGAAGAACTTCAAAGATCCGTCGGACGCGGAGGTGCGTAAAGATTTCCCCGGCGGCTTCGCCGGTGATAAGGAAAACAAGTTCACCGCTGCCGGCCGCAACGCCCGCGAGAACGAGGCCTTCAACTTTGTGAAGAAACTGGCTAATTACCGCAAAGTCACCCCGGCCCTGCACTCGGGCAAACTCATGCAGTTTGTGCCGCAGGAAGGAACGTATGTGTACTTCCGCTACGATGACTCCAAAACCGTCATGGTGGCCACCAATTCCACCGACAAAGAAGTAGACCTGAAAACCGAGCGGTTTGCGGAGCGCATGAACGGCTTCACCAAAGCCCGCAACGTACTTTCAGAACAGAACCTAAGCAGTCTGGCCAACATCAAGATCCCGGCTAAAACGGCTCTGGTTTTGGAACTGCAGAAATAACCCGTTTTACACCCCATTTCCTCAAAACACTGGAAAAACAGAGAGAAAATATGAGTACCATCAAAGCTTGCCTTTTTGACCTTGACGGCGTACTGGTTGACACCGCCGTGTACCATTTCAAAGCGTGGCGCCAACTGGCCCAAAGCCTCGGCATTGATTTCACCGAGCATGACAATGAGCGTCTCAAAGGCGTGAGCCGCGTCCGTTCCCTGGAGATCATCCTGGAGATCGGCAACCAGACCATGGAGCAGGAGAAAATGCTGGCCCTCTGCGAGCAGAAAAACACCGAGTACCTGCTGGATGTAGCCAAAATGACCCCAGACGAGATCCTGCCCGGCGTGGTGGATTTCCTGAAAGCCCTCAAAGCCGAAGGCATCAAAATCGCCTTGGGATCGGCGAGCAAAAACGCCCAACTCATCCTGGAGCGCACCGAGCTGCTCCCCTACTTTGACGCCATCATTGACGGCCGTCACGTGGTCAACGGCAAGCCCCACCCAGAGGTATTCCTGAAAGGCGCCGAAGCATTGGGCGTGCAGCCAGAAGAATGCGTGGTGTTTGAAGACGCTGTAGCTGGCGTGGAAGCCGCCAAAAACGGAGGCATGCTGTGCGTAGGCGTTGGCCAGCCAGAGGTGTTAACGCAAGCCGACATCGTAGTGAAAGACATGACCGAGATGACCGTTGAGCGCCTGCATGCATTAGAGCAGAAAGCTTAACCCATATTGAGGCTGTTTTTTAGGATCCAGCTTTAAAACAAGAGAGAAAGGACAAGCAGATTGTCCCCCTTTGAAGGGGGTTGGGGGATGACAAAGCCATTGGAAGTACCGAAAACCGGAGCTAAGCGGAAAAAAGAATAAAACTCGGGAATTTCATAAACAACAACTATGGCGCGGAAGTTACTTCCGTGACTTCCGAAAAAGTTTCCATAAGGCACGGAAGTAACTTCCGCGCCATAGAATAGAAACTCGATTTTATGAGTTAAAACCTGCTAAAGAAATCATCCCCCTACCCCCTTCGAAGGGGGACGAAGAAGTACCTGAAAAGCAAAAGTATTTTAAGGCTGTTTTCAGAAATCAGCCTCAAAACAGTAAACCAGAATATAGAAAAAAAATCCTGATACGTGTGTCTTGATACTTGATACAAACGATTATGAAACAATACCTTACCGTAGATGAGTGGTCTATCATTGAAGAAGGATTCCACCCGCATTATAACCAGATCACCGAGAGCGTTTTCAGTTTAGGCAACGGCCGCATGGGCCAGCGCGCCAACTTTGAGGAGGCGTTCTCCGGCGAGACGCTGCAAGGCAATTATGTGGCCGGCGTGTACTACCCAGACAAAACCCGCGTGGGCTGGTGGAAGAACGGCTATCCAGAGTATTTCGCCAAGGTGCTCAACGCCGCCAACTGGATCGGCATTGACGTGCAAGTAGATGGCGAAACCTTGGACCTACACCACTGCCAGGTGCTGGAGTTCCGCCGCGAGCTGAACATGCGCGAAGGCTGGCTTGAGCGTACCTTCACGGCTCAGCTACCCAGCGGCAAACAGGTGCGCGTAAACGCCAAGCGGTTCACCAGCATTGTGGATGATGAAGTAGGCGCCATCCGCTACAGCATCACGCCGGTGAACTTCAGCGGTACCTTAACCCTCACTCCGTACGTGGACGCCGATATCATGAACGCCGACTCCAACTACGATGAGAAGTTTTGGAACGAAATCTTACAGGAAGCACAGCCCACCGAAGGCTACGTGATTGCCGAAACTAAGAAAACGTTCTTCCACGTGTGCACCGGTCAAAAGTTTGTGGTCACGCAGAAAGGTCAGGCAGTGGAAGTAAACGCCACCCCGGAAGAGCGCACCAAATACATCGCCTCCACCTTTGAGATTTCGGTGCAGGAAGGCCAAGAAACGGTATTGTATAAATATGCCGCTAACCTTTCCTCTGAGAACCACCCCAAAGAAGGTTTGCTAGCCAACACTAAAAAGGTGCTTGCCGCAGCCGCGGAGAAAGGCTTTGAGCAAATGCTGCAGGAGCAAGCCGAGGCCTGGGCGGCCAAGTGGGAAGAAAGTGACATCATGATTGAAGGCGATGCCACTGCCCAGCAAGGCATCCGTTTCAACATCTTCCAGCTGAACCAAACCTACACCGGCGAAGACGAACGCCTGAACATCGGGCCGAAAGGCTTTACCGGCGAGAAATACGGCGGAACCACGTATTGGGACACCGAGGCGTACTGCCTTCCGTTCTACCTGGCCACCGCCGATCCGCAGGTAGCTCGTAATTTGTTGGTGTACCGCTACAAGCACCTGCAGAAAGCCATCGAAAACGCTGAGAAGCTGGGCTTTACCGGTGGTGCCGCGCTGTATCCTATGGTTACCATCAACGGCGAGGAGTGCCACAACGAGTGGGAAATCACCTTTGAGGAAATCCACCGCAACGGGGCCATCGCGCACGCCATCCACGATTACATCCGCTACACCGGCGATGACAGCTACCTGGCCGAGTACGGCCTGGAAGTACTGGTGGGCATCTCCCGCTTCTGGGCGCAGCGCGTGAACTGGTCGGCGGCCAAAAACCAATACGTGATGCTGGGCGTGACCGGCCCGAACGAGTACGAGAACAACGTCAACAACAACTGGTACACCAGCACCATCGCCACCTGGACACTGGAGTACACGCTCAAGGCGCTGCAACACGTTCAAAACGCAGATGTAACCCGCTACGCAGAACTGGTGCAGAAAATGAACCTGAACGTGGAGCAGGAAACGGCCAAATGGCAGCACGTGATTGACAACATGTACTACCCGGTGGACGAGGAACAGGGCATCTTCCTGCAGCAAGATGGCTTCCTGGACAAAGAGCAGACCTTGGTGAAGGATCTTGATCCGAAGGATCGTCCGCTGAACCAGAAATGGTCATGGGACAGAATCCTGCGCTCGGTGTTCATCAAACAGGCCGATGTGTTGCAAGGCATCTACCTCTTCGAGGACCGATATGACCTGGACACCATCCGGAGGAACTTCGATTTCTACGAGCCGCGTACGGTGCATGAGTCTTCGCTTTCGCCATGCGTGCACTCCATTCTGGCGGCCAAATTAGGCGATGAGCAACGCGCTTACGAGTTCTACCTCCGCACCGCCCGCCTGGACCTGGACGACTACAACAACGACACCGAGGACGGTTGCCACATCACCTCTATGGCCGGTACCTGGATGTCGGTGGTGCAAGGCTTTGGGGGGATGCGCGTGCGCAATAACCAACTGTTTTTCAATCCGTTCATCCCGTCTGGCTGGACTTCTTATTCCTTTAAAATCCGCTTCCGTGGGCATCTTCTCAACATCAAGGTGACTAAAGATAGCGTGACCATCGAGAACCAGGCGGAGAAGGCAATCACGCTGAACGTGTTTGACCAACCGCAGACCATTGAGGCAAACGCCAAAGGCGAGTTTGCGCACCAGTTGGTATAATATTTAAAAGGTAACCTTTCTACTATGGAGCGGATTTACTTCCGTGATAAATGTAAAGTAGAAGTCACGGAAGTAACTTCCGCGCCATAGTAGTAGCATACATCAACTTCTATTTTAGGCCTGATTTACAGAAATCAGGCCTAAAATAGAAAACCACTGGCGCGAGACTGAAGTCTCGTGACAAAAGATGACGGGAGTCTCCAGACTCCCTACGTACCCGGGCCAGAGAGCTTTGACCAAACTCTTGTAAAAAGCCGGGAGTCTGGAGACTCCCCCTACCGTCAGGCACGAGTCTGGAGACCCGCGCCAGTTTAAATGTAACTTTTGCTACCCGATACAAGCTACATGACACCTAAATCCACCAAACAACCGTTCCTTTCCTTTGTGTTGCTGGCCGCACTGGCGGGAGCCTGTACTTCTACGGCGCCTACCACCAGCACGACAGAAACCAAAGCATCGGCCCCTGTGATGACAACGCCAGCCCCCGCTACTGATCCCAACACCACCGAGGAAGAGATCCAGGACCACAAACTGGTGATCTACCAGATGATGACGCGCCTGTTTGGGAACAAGAAAGCGCTGAACAAAACCTACGGCACCCTACAGGAAAACGGCGTGGGCAAGTTCAACGACATCACCGACAAAGCCCTGCAGGAGATCAAGAAATTGGGGGCCACGCACGTGTGGTACACCGGCGTAATTGAGCACGCGCTCATGACCGACTACTCCAAGTTTGGCGTGCACCTGGACGATGCTGATGTGGTGAAAGGCCGGGCTGGATCGCCGTACGCCATCAAGGATTACTATGACGTGAACCCCGATCTGGCGGTGGACGTGCGGAATCGGATGAAGGAGTTTGAGGCCCTGGTGCAGCGCACCCACAACAACGGGCTCAAGATGATCATTGATTTTGTGCCCAACCATGTGGCCCGCTATTACGGCTCAGACGCTAAACCCAACGGTGTAGAAGACTTTGGAGATCAGGACGATAAAACCGTTTCGTTCAATCCCAGCAACAACTTCTACTACATTCCCGGCGAGGCCTTGAAAGTGCCCAACACCTACAATCCTTTGAGCGGCACCTACCGCGGTCCGCAGGAAGACAGCAAGTTCAACGAGAATCCGGCCAAGGTAACCGGGAATGATGTGTTCAGCGCCTCGCCCAGCGAGAACGACTGGTTTGAGACCGTGAAGCTGAACTACGGCATAGACATCCAGAACAACCGCACCAAGCACTTCTCGCCTACCCCGGACACCTGGGGTAAGATGCGTGACATTTTGCTGTACTGGGCGGGCAAAGGAGCCGACGGGTTCCGTTGCGACATGGCCGAGATGGTGCCCGTGGAGTTTTGGGCATGGGTCATTCCGCAGGTGAAAGCCAAGCACCCGGACATCAAATTCATTGCCGAGATCTACAACCCCAAAGAGTACCACAACTACATCAGGACCGGTGGATTTGATTACCTATATGACAAGGTAGGTTTGTACGATGGCGTGCGCCGCCTAATGGAAAACCGCGGCCAGGGCAATACCGCAGAGATTACCAAAGTGTGGCGTGAGGAAAGCCGTGGCATCTCTAATCACATGCTGCGCTTCCTAGAAAACCACGACGAGCAGCGCCTGGCTTCTTCTGAGTTCGCGGGTACTCCGTGGGCGGCGGTACCGGCCATGACGGTGAGCGCCACCCTGGGCAGCGGTCCGGTGATGGTGTATTTTGGACAGGAAGTAGGCGAACCCGGCAAGGGCCTAGAAGGCTTCCAGGGCGAGGACGGCCGTACTACCATCTTTGATTACTGGGGCGTTCCGGCGCACCAGGTCTGGATGAACGGCGGCAAATTTGACGGCGGTAAGCTCACCGAAGACCAGAAACGCCTCCGTGAGTTCTACACCAAACTGCTAAACCTGAGCACCAGCCGCGAAGCTATCCGCAAAGGTAAATTCTATGCTCTCTCCGCTGAGGAAAACTCCGCCCCGAAAGGCGTGTACGCGTACCTGCGGCACACCGCTCAGGAACGGGTGTTGATCTTGGTGAACTTCAACCGCGAAGCTGCCAATTACGCCTTAACCTTACCTCCGGCAGCGTTGGCCAACATGGGCGTAGAAGCCAAAGGCTCCTTTATCTTACAAGACCTGCTCACCGATACGCCTCCCCTGTTTTTACAGCCTTTGGTGAAAACCAGCATCACGCTGGCGCCGCTGAGTGCCCATGTGTTTTTGCTGCAGAACAAATAGATTACCAAACCTGTGAGGTTTTGAAAACCTCACAGGTTTTTACTTTTTAGACTTGCGTTTCGGGCCTGATTTACCGAGATTATTCCAGAAACGAATTATCTGAACTACAAACAAATCTTCACCCTTTAATCTTTGCCCATGGCACAAACCATACAGGCGCAAGCCAAACCCCGTCTGAGTTTCTGGCAGATCTGGAACATGAGTTTCGGGTTTCTGGGGATTCAATTTGGGTTCGCGTTGCAGAACGCCAACGTAAGCCGCATTTTTGAAACACTGGGCGGCACCGAGATCGCTCTTTACTGGCTGGCTGCCCCGGTGACCGGCTTACTGGTACAACCCATCATCGGGTATCTGAGTGACCGCACCTGGAGCCCGGTATTCGGCCGCCGGAAGCCTTTCTTCATGATCGGGGCTTTGCTGGCCTCGCTCTCGCTGTTCATCATGCCCAATTCTTCGGTGCTTTGGATGGCGGTGGGCATGCTCTGGATTTTGGATACATCTATTAACGTGTCCATGGAGCCGTTCCGGGCCCTGGTGGGCGATTTGCTTCCGTCTGACCAGCGCACCAGCGGGTTTGCAGCCCAAACCTTCTTCATTGGGGTGGGTGCCGTGGTGGCGTCCCTCCTGCCCTGGATCTTCAACAACTGGGTAGGTATTCCTAATACCGCCCCGGCCGGCGAGATTCCGCCCTCGGTGAAGTGGTCTTTCTATTGCGGCGGCGTGGCGTTCTTCCTTTCGGTGCTCTGGACGGTGGTGAAAACCAAGGAATACCCGCCCGAAGACTTAGAAGAATTTGAACGGGAAAACAAGCAGACCACGTTCTGGCAAGGCGTTTCTGAGACGTTCTTCGGGATTTTCAAGATGCCGAAGACCATGCTGCAACTGGCCTTTGTGCAGTTCTTCACTTGGTTTGCCCTCTTCGCCATGTGGATCTTCACCACGCCGGCCATCACCAGCCACATCTATGGCACCTCAGACACTACCTCTAAACTCTACAACGAAGGGGCCGACTGGGTAGGCGTTTGCTTTGCCGTGTACAACGGAATCTCGGCGGTTTTTGCCCTACTTTTGCCAACACTGGCCAAAAAAACCAGCCGCCGCATGACGCACCTGATCTGCCTGGTCATTGGCGGGATTGGCCTTGTCTCCACCTACTTTATCACAGATCCTAAACTGCTGCTGGTGTCTATGGTAGGCGTGGGCATTGCGTGGGCCAGTATCCTTTCCATGCCGTACGCCATCCTGGCGGGTTCTTTGCCAGCCAAGCGCATGGGCTACTACATGGGCGTGTTCAACTTCTTCATCGTGATTCCGCAGATTGTGGCCGGTTCGCTGCTGGACTTTATCAACAAGAATATTTTTGACGGTCAGTCCATCTACACGCTGGTGCTGGGAGGCTGCGCCATGATCCTGGCGGGTTTCATGACCCTGATGGTGCGCGACGTGGACGAGACAGTTGCCTAACCCTCACAACCCATTTAAAACAAAGAAGCCCCGGACCAGGTCCGGGGCTTCTTTGTTTGGGGGCCGTTTTACAGAAACCAACCCTAAAACAGCGGCGGCTCTATTTCTTCAACAGCACACTGCTGTACGCTGGAATCACTACCGAGGCTCCTTTCAGTCTGGCTCCTTTGTGGCTCCTAAAGTGTACTTTGGCGTAGGAACTCAGGTGCTCAGGAAGCGTGATGCTTACCTCGTTTTTTGACAGGTTGTGCAGCACCAGCAAAGATTCCTCTTCCTGCGTACGCACAAAGGCGCTTACGCCGGGATTGGCGAGCTGAACCGGCTCCACGGTACCGTAGGTGAGGGCCTTGCTGCCGTTTCTGAGGCCAATCAGGGCTTTGTAGTGGTGGTACAGTGAGTTCTTGTCTTTCATCTGGGCGGCGGCGGGGGCAACGGCTCCCTCGGGGTTGTACTTGGGTTGCATCCAGGTGGTACGGCTCTTGTCTTTGGCCCTGGCATCCCACAGGAACGGCTCCCGGATGTTCTCATCGGGCTTCAGGCCTTTCATGCCAATCTCCTCGCCGTAGTACAGGTACGGCGAACCCGGCAGGGTGAGCAGCAGGGCGGCGGCCATTTTCGCCTTGTTAACGTCTCCGTTCACCGCGCTCATGATGCGGTTCTGGTCGTGGTTGGTGAGGAAGGTGGCGTCTACGTACTCGGGGTTCACGCTTTGGTAGAACTCGCGAATTTTCTTGTGGTTGGCCACCAGGTCACCGGCGTTTCCCTCGTTCACGGCTTTGGTGATGGCGTAGCCCATGTCAAAGTTGAAGAGGGCTGGCAAGCCTTTCAGGTAAGGTCCAACCACCTCGGCGGGAGCCCACACCTCTCCTACCAGGTACACGTCTTTGTTGGCCTTTTTCATCTCGTTCCGGAAGTACACCCACCAGTTGTGGTTGTCAATGGGGCGCTCATCGGGGAAGATGTGGCGGGCGGCATCCAGGCGGAACCCGTCCACGCCTACCTCGGTGAACCAGAACCGACCAATCTTGAATACTTCCTCGCGCAGCTTGGGGCTGTCAAAGTTCAGGTCGGGCATGCCGCCGTAGAAGTAGCCGTAGTACAGGTAATCGCTGCCTTCCAGTTTGTGCCAGTGCTGGGTGTTGTCTGAGTCTGCGCCGGTGGGGCGACCTTCCTTCTGGGTTTGGGGGTCGTTTTTGTGGGTCCAGACGTAGTACTCGCGGTACGGGCTGTTCTCGTTTTTGGCGGCGTCCAGGAACCAGGGGTGTTGGCTGGAAGAGTGGTTCAGTACCATGTCCATCACCACTTTGATGTTGCGTTGGTGGGCCTGTTTGATGAACTCCTTGAAGTCTTCCATGGTCCCGTAATCGGGGTGGATGCCGTAGTAGTCCGTCACGTCATATTTGTGGTACGAGGGCGAGGGGTTAATGGGCATGAGCCACACGGCTTCCACGCCCAGGTTTTTGAGGTAATCCAGCTTGGAGGTCATGCCCTTGATGTCACCAATGCCGTCGCCGTTGGAATCGGCGAAGGATTGCACAAAAA
This sequence comes from Rufibacter psychrotolerans, assembly GCF_016924645.1. Classification (GTDB taxonomy): domain Bacteria; phylum Bacteroidota; class Bacteroidia; order Cytophagales; family Hymenobacteraceae; genus Nibribacter; species Nibribacter psychrotolerans. The sequence goes on from NZ_JAFFJV010000018.1 coordinate 28,072, forward strand.
TCTCGTAGGTGATGCCTCTGGGCCATTGGCTTACTTTCTTGTCCTGCGCCTGCACTTCGGGCATACTGCCCAGGGTGCCGAGGGAAAACATCAGGGAAAGGGCCAGGTGGGTTAATTTGGACTTTTTCATATTGGGGTAAAGGTTAAGCGAAAGGGGAGCTTCCGGGCACGGACAAACCGCTGGTCTACTGCGGCGTCCCATTCTCACCCGGAAGCACCCCTGGTAAAAAACTCAGGATACAGGTTGCTGCTTCGCCCTGTTTCGGGCCAGTTTTCACAGAAACGAGCCCGAAACAGAATTGGATTAAAGCCGGTCCAGGCCCTTGGTCTGGCTTTTATCGGCCTCTGTGAAGCTGATGGCGTACCCGCCACCCGGGGCCACAAACTGTGCCAATTTGGACTTGCTGTTCACCACTACCTTGCGGATGGTGTAAGCCTGCGGGTTGGTCTTGTAGTGGGCGTCCTTCGCATCGGCGTAGATGGTGGCGATATAGGTTTTGCCTTTGTCCAGGAAATCAAACCTGATGTTGGAAGTGCGGGCCTGGTTACCGCCCACGCTGCCCAGGAACCACTGCCCGGTGCCCTTTGCTTTGCGCGCCACGGTGATGTACGCGCCGGGCTCGGCTTCCAGGTAGCGGCTGTCATCCCAGTCCACGGCCACGTCTTTGATGAACTGGAACGCGTCGGGGAAGCGCTCGTAGTTCTCGGGCAGGTCGGCGGCCATCTGCAGCGGGCTGTACATGGTCAGGTACAGGGCCAGCTGGTTGGCCAGGGTGCTGTTCACGTGCGAGTGGTTGTCGGGGTTGAGCTTGCTCAGGTCCATCTCGAAGATGCCCGGCGTGTAGTCCATCGGCCCCCCGATCAGGCGGGTGAAGGGCAGCACCGCCACGTGGTTGGGCTTGGAGCCCCCGAACGACTGGTACTCGGTGCCCCGCGCCGACTCGTTGCCGATCAGGTTCGGGTAGGTGCGGGCAATACCGGTAGGCCGCACCGCCTCGTGCGCGTTCACCATGATCTTGTACTCGGCGGCCTTTTCAATGGCGTGCTGGTAGTGGTTCACAATCCACTGGCTGTAGTGGTTCTCGCCGCGCGGCAGGATGTCGCCCACATAGCCGCTCTTCACCGAGTTGTACCCGTTGTCCTTCATGAACTGGTAGGCCTTGTCCATGTGGCGCTCGTAGTTGCGCACCGAGGAAGAGGTCTCGTGGTGCATCATCATCTCCACCCCTTTCGCCTTGGCGTAGTCTCTGATCTCCTGTACGTTGAAGTCGGGGTACGGGGTCACGAAGTCGAACACGTAGTCCTTGGAGTTCCCGAACCAGTCTTCCCAGCCCACGTTCCAGCCTTCCACCAGTACCGCGTCAAAACCGTGCTGGGCGGCAAAGTCAATGTGGCGCTTCACGTTGGCCGTGGTGGCCCCGTGCTTGCCGTGGGGCTTGGCCTTGGAGTAGTCCGTCACGCCCAGCTGCACGGTGGGATAGTCGTTGGTGTACGACCAGGTGCTCTTGCCGGTGATCATCTCCCACCACACGCCCACGTACTTGATGGGCCTGATCCAGGAGGTGTTCTTGATCTTGCTGGGCTCGTTGAGGTTGTAGGTCATCTTGGAGGCCAGGATGTCGCGGGCGTCGTCGCTCACGATCACGGTGCGCCAGGGGGTGCTGCGCGGGGCCTGCATGTAGCCCTTGTCACCAACGGCATCGGGCGTGAGCCAGGCCTCAAACACCATGTTCTTGTCGTCCAGGTTCAGGTGCATCACCGGGAAGTCAATGAGGGCGGCCTCGTGCAGGTTGATGTACAAGCCGTCCGCCGATTTCATCATCAGGGAGGTCTGCACGCCGGTGGGCGAGAAAGGCGTCTGCGAGATGTTGGCGGTCACGGCCTTGGCCATAATGCCTCTGATCTCGGAGAGCTTGGAGGTGGTGTAGTCGTACTCCTGGGTGTCGTAGTCGCCCGCGATCCAGAAGGCAGTATGGTCGCCGGCCATGGCAAACTGCGTTTTTTCGTCCTTTATGACAAAATAGGTCAGATTCTTCTGGGTGGGGAACTCGTAACGGAATCCCAGCCCGTCATCGAACAGGCGGAAGCGCACCACCATCTGCCGGTCGGTGCCTTTCTGGTTGAGCGTTACTGCCAACTCGTTGTAGTGGTTGCGGATGGTTTTCACCTCGCCCCACACCGGGTTCCAGGTCTCGTTGAACGAAGTGGTTTTGGTGTCGGCCAGGGTAAAGTTGTCATACAGGGAACCCTGCAGGTTCACGGCCTTCTGCTCCATGTTGGCGTCTGAGCCCCCCGAGGCTGCATCGGCGGCTTTGGTCTTCAGCTCAAACCCCAGGCGGCTAGGTTTTATAACCTGCTTGCCTTTGTAGGTCAGGCTGTAGGTGGGTACGCCGTTGCCCTGCAGGGAGAACCTCATGGTGAGTCTCCCGTTGGGGGACTTCAGGTCCTGGGCATTGGCAAGGCCCAGGAAACAAAGCAGAAGGATGGTCAAGAGAGGAAGTTTACGCATGTATGTAATGAAAATGGTTTGTTTTTAGAAAAAGGGCGCAAAAATGGGAAAAACAGGCGCGGGTTGGATGCAGAAAGAGCGAGGGTCTACTTTGAGACCGCCTCTGGCCTTGATGGACCTGTAGGGTTGGCTCCAACCGAGAGCTTAGCCTTTTTACATGACAAACCCGGCTTTAGGGGCCGGGCTTGTCTTAGATCTTAGCGTCAGGAATTACTGTTCGATGAACACGTACTCTCCGGTGAGGTCATTGAACTGCACCAGGTACGTACCGGCGGTCATCTTGATGTTGGAAGACCCAAAAGAGCCTTTTCCGTACCAGTTGCTCACATCGGCCCCTGCTCCCCAGTTGGTTCCCCAGTCCTGGTTCACTCTGAACTTCACCTCAGAGGCGTTGGCCAGGGTAAGGGTTGCGGTCCAAATATGGGAATTGGCGCTGGTTCTGGTCATCATCACATCTGGGTTTGCGCCCCAGTTGCTGAACTCGCCCACCAGGCCAATGGCACTGTAGGTGGGAGCCGTGGCTCCACCGGCGAAAGGCTCTACCTTAACGGTATTGTCGCGCAGGCTTACGGTAATGGTATAGAAGCCATCGGCAGGAACTAAGCCAGTGAAGTTAGGCACGTCAGGATCGCCCTCGGTAGGTCTGAAATTCAGGTCGATGCTTCCGTCTTCATTTTCTTCCCCCATCCCCCAGGCTGGACCCCATTTGCCTAACATTCCCAACAGTTTGAAATCGCCGGCAGTTAATTGGGTGGTAAGGGTGTACACAAACGGATCTTCCTCATTGCGGAAGAAAGGAGTTGCCTTGGTGTTGTCCCAGCCATTTTCAGCCGCTGCCCCCACCAGGTAAATTACCGGATATTCTGGCTCTGCCAGGTAAGGAGTCACGGTCAGCGAAATAGGATCTGAGTACACCGGGTCTACGGCGTTACCAACCGTGGCTTTTACCCTTACTTCCATGCCTCCTGGCTGGAAGCCGGTCATCTCCAGAAAATTGGCGATGTTGTTCAGCTCCCCTACCTTGAAAGTTCTCACCAGCCCGCTTTCCACCTCTACTACCTGAGGAGTGGCGAAGTTATTCCCCTCCACATCAAACTCCAGGGCGTAGCTAGCGGCCGCGTTATAGCCAAAGTTGGCTCTTTCCCAGCTAAAGGTCACGGCATCCTTGTCCTTGTCGGTTTCTACCAGCACAAGGTTGGTTTGCGAAGAGGAAATCACCGGACCAACGCCATCCTTGATGATGATCCTGTCTTCATCTTTGTCACAGGACCACAAGGCCAGGGATAAGATGAAAAGCATCGCTATCTTATTGTAAATTGCTTTCATACGATTCTCTTTTTAGGCTTCTGCTATAAGGTCCCAGCGGCAGTGCTGCCACTGGGACTACTTTTCTGTCTTAATACCCTGTATTTTGTTTAAGATTTGGGTTTGCGGCCAAATCAGAAGCTGGAATTGGGTACAGTCTGCGGTACTCTGCCACGCCTCTGCCCGCTTCCACGCCGCCTTTCCAGGCCCACAGGTAACTGCCGCTGGTGAATTTGCCAAAACGGATCAGGTCTGTTCTGCGGTGCCCTTCCCAATGCAGCTCTCTTGCCCTTTCATCCAGGATGAAATCAAGGGTTAGCTGCTCATCTGTGATGTTACCGGATGTGTTTCCGTAGGCCCGTTGTCTCAAGGCATTGATGTACCCTAGCGCGGTAGCCCGGTCGCCGCCAGCGCCACCCCGCAGCACCGCCTCGGCATAGATCAAATAAGCGTCAGCCAAACGGAACAAGGGGAAATCGGTGTCTGGGAACTCTAAATGCGAACCAGCCCCACCGCCAGATTTAATGTTCTTGAATTTGGTGAGCGGGTACCCGTTGGTGAAGTCATTGATGGCTTCAATCTCCTTGGTATGACCGGTAGTGTGGTAAATACCGCGGCTGTCTCCGCTGGGGAAGAGGTCAATGACTTGGGGAGTGGTGCGGATACCGCCCCAACCACCGCTCACACCGTAATCGGTCTGGGCATTCATGTTAGCCCCTAACTGGGCATGGATCAGGAAGGTAGTTCCTCCCCAAGATCTGGTATTGATCCCGTCAAACGCGATGGGTAGGATAATCTCCTGCTGGGCAGACGTGGGCCTGGCCAGTTTGTCATTGTCTGCCTGGAAGAGGCTCTGGTACGTTGGTGCCAACGTGTACCCTGCGTCAATCACCCGCTTGGCGTAGGTGATGGCATCGGTATATCTGGCCTGGCCGGTGTACACTTCCGCGTTCTGGTACAACTTGGCCAACACCATCCAGGCGGCGGCTTTGTCGGCGCGCGGATATTCATTCTGGCGTGGTGCCACCAACTCTGCTTCTACGGCCTTTAGTTCAGCCTCCACAAAGTTGAACAACTCGGTGCGGCTCATCTGGGGCGGGGTGAAAAAGCCTACCGGGTCTGCCTCGGTCACAAACGGAACATTGCCGTACATGTCCAGCGCATGCCAGTAGCTCATGGCCCGCATGAAGCGCGCCTCGGCCCGGTATTTCCTGGCTTCTACCTGGTTGGCCTCTGAAATGCCGTTTTCGTTCAGCTTCGCGTCTGTAGTGTTGCGGATGAACTCATTGCAGAGCGCAATCTGGTAGAAGATACGGTCATACATCATGCGGACCGCTTCAGTGCCGGAGTTCCAGTTCATGTTGTGTACCGGGAACACGTCGCTCCAAGCAATCACGGCCTCGTCGGTAGACAGTTCCTGCAGGGTCCAGAGGGCACGCACGTAGTTTGACTTTCCTTCGTCAAAGCCGGCCAAGTCCGGGGCACCATCAGCGCCTTTCAGGCCGGTCACCGCATAGCCTCCGTATAGTTTCGCCAGCACGGGCTTGTAGTTGGCAAAGTCCTGGTACAGGGTAGCGGACGTTACCTCGTACTTAGGGGTAAGATCCAGGTCATCGGTACAGGAGGTGATCGCAAACGCTAACACCCCTGCTAGTACCATTCTCTTTATAAGATTAGTTGTCATTTCTTACAGTGTTAATTTTAGAAGTCAAGGTTTGCGCCCAAGGAGAATACGCGGGCTCTTGGATAGAAATTGTTGTCAATACCGCTTCCAATCTCGGGGTCCAGTCCTTTGTATTTAGTAATCACAAACAAATTCTGCACGGTGCCTGATAAGCGCAGGTTCACTTTTTCTCTGGCCACTTTCCCGAAGTTGTAGCTCAGGGAAATATTGTCCATGCGCAGGAAAGAAGCATTCTGGATATAGTAGTCAGAAAGCAAACGCTGGGTTTCATCTGTCAAGCCAGAGAAGTTGGTCTCCAACACATTTCTTGACATGTTGGTCAGGAAGTCGGTGCGGTTGATGTTGGCATAGGTACCGTTGTTAGAGTACACGTTGTTGTACACGTAGTTACCCAGGTTGGCACGCAAGACAAAGTTCAGGTTCCAGTTTTTGTAGTCCAGGTTGTTGCTGAACCCTAAGAACACAGGCGCCTGTGAAGTCTTGTAGCGGTATCTGTCATCTGAGTTGATCACCCCGTCATTGTTCAGGTCAGCCAGAACGCCTTCCAGTGGCTGGCCGGCTTCATTGTACACCTGCTTGTATACATAGAAGGTGAAAGGATTGTACCCGATGGTGCGGATCTGCACGTTGTTACCGGTACCACCAGAGATACCGCCGTGCAGGTCACCCTGCGCGCTTACCGACTGAATGTTGGTAACGGTCACATCAGTGTAAGTTCCGTTGATACCAAACGTCCAGTTCACGTTCTCATTGCTGATCGGGTTGAAGTTCAAGGCTACCTCTACCCCTTCAGACTCCAGGTTACCCACGTTGGTCACCAACTGGTTGGCCAGGTTAGAGCCCGCCGGAGGCGTCACGTTTCCTAACAGGTCTTTGGTCTTCTTGAAGAAGTAGTCTACCGTACCGGTTACTTTCCCGTTGAAGAAACCATAGTCTAAACCAACGTTGTACTGCTCTGTTTCTTCCCACTTGATGTTGGCATCATACCCGGCCGGACGCAGCGTGTTGTAGAATCTGTCACCCAATGGATACGCAGCGGTTGGGTCACTGAACGTGTAACGAGCCAGGTAAGGATAGTAGCGGTCACCCAGGTCTTGCTGACCGGTCACCCCATAGCCTACTCTCAGTTTCAGGTCAGAGATAGCGTTCACATTTTTCAGGAAGGCTTCCTCGCTGATTCTCCAGGCAAAAGCCAGGGAAGGGAACACACCCCATCTGTTGTCTTCAGAGAATCTGGAAGAACCGTCTCTTCTAATGTTGGTGGTTAAGATGTAGCGGTCTTTGAAGGTATACGTTAATCTACCAAAGAAACCAATCAAGGTATTCTCCGCCTCAGTAGGGAAAGCCGGGGCCGCCGTAACGGTATCGGCTGCCACGCCTCTAATTCTCAGGCTAAGCACCGGGAAAGCAGGGCTGTGGATCTTAAACTTCTGGTAAGAATAACCAGCCGTTACATCAATTCTACTGTTTACCGCGGTCAGGTCTTTGGCATAGTTCAGGTAAAAGTCCATCAGGTGCGTGTCTTTCGATTGCTCATAGCGGCTGCGGCTTCCGCGCTGGGAGAACACAGAGGCCACGGTGCTGTCTACTACCGTTCCGCCTTCACTTCTTGAAATGTCATAACCCACGTTCAGGTTTGCTCTCAGGTCTGGCAGAAAGTGGAATCTGTAGTCTAACTGCAAGTTGCCAATGCTTCTTTTCGCCTCGCCTTCGTCGTGTCTGTTCTCCAGGGTATTCAACGGGTTTTTAGGGGCCAGCAAGATGGGGCCGTTGGCATCTGCATACTCATAGAAACCGCCAAATCTATTGTCATCTGAGTAAACCGGCTGGGTGGGGTCAAAGGCAATGGCGGCGCCAATTGCTCCCTGGTCCGCGAAGCGGCTTTCGGACAAGGTACCCCGCACATTCAGGTTCACCCGCAGGTGGTCGTTCAGGAAGCTGGGGTTCAGGTTCAGTGCTCCGGAAGTTCTTTTCAAGTGAGACGTTTTCAAAGTTCCCTGTTGATCCAGGTAACCTACGGAAACGCGGTAAGGAATGGATTTCAGGGAGCCACTTACTACCAGGTTATTGTCTACCCCAAACGCCTCTCTGAAAATCTGGTCCTGCCAGTCAGTATTGGCGTCGCCTAACAAAGCAGCCTGGGCGGCACCTTTCTCTCTGGCTACGGCCTCTCTGAATTCGTTGGCAGACAGCACATCCACCTTGTCGGTGAGTTTGTAGAAAGAACCAAGGGTGCTGAACCCAACCCGGAGTTTCTCCCCGGCGGTTCCTTTCTTCGTAGTGATGATGATTACCCCGTTAGAAGCCCGCGACCCGTAAATAGCGGTGGCCGAGGCATCTTTCAGGATGTTGAAAGACTCAATGTCATTGGGGTTGATCATGCTGAGCGGGTTTGGAGATCCGGCCACATTATTGTTATCCAACGGAACGCCGTCAATCACAATCAGAGGATCGTTGCTGGCGATCAGGGAAGAACCTCCTCTAATACGGATGGTGCTTCCTGAACCGGGCGCGCCCCCGTTGCTGGTAATCTGCACCCCAGAAACCTTGCCGGTGATCAATTGCTCCGGCGTGGTCACCTGGCCACGGTTGAAGTTCTCCTCAGAGATGGTGGCCACTGAACCGGTCACATCTTCGCGGCGCTGGGTACCGTACCCTACCACCACCACTTCTTGCAGGGCTTTGGCGTCTGTCTGCAGGGTCACGTTCACGGTAGAGCGGGTACCAATGGCCACTTCCTGCGTCACAAAGCCAATGTAAGAAAACACCAGCGTGCCGTTGTCACCGGTTACCGGCAGGGAGAACCCTCCGTTCACGTCGGTGGCAGTAGCGGTAGTGGTCCCTCTCAGGGCAACCGTCACCCCAATGAGGGGAGAGCCGTCTACTGAGGAAACCGTACCGGATACAGTTCTTTGCTGAGCATACGCCAGGCCGCTGCACAGATAAACCAAGGCCGTGATCAGCGCCAGCATCATGGCTGGCTTCCTGAACAGCCTATTGCTTAGCAATCTGTCAGCCGGAGGCAAGTTCTTGCGTAATAAAATAGACATAGAATTTAGTTTAAGGTGGTTTGTGTTAGGGTTTTCCAAAACCGATGACAGGCTAAGCGGCTGATTGTCATTGAGAGAATAACAAAATCAACTGTTACGAAATCGATTTCCTTAGCGATTTAGCAATTCCTTTTGAATTTTCAAACAATAGGGTACCACAAAATAGCAAGATTTTTTTACCGATTTGCCAACAAACGCTCTCCTACCCTTGGTTTTTCTAAAAAAAGAACCTTTATCTGAGACTTTTTTTAGAATTGTTTAATTAGATTTGTCAAAACAGCATTCCCTCTACTTGTAAGGGCTGCAAAAGGTTATCTAATTCTTACCAAGAAATCGATGTTTCTAAATGGGCAGAACTACCATTCATGATATTGCCAAAGAGCTCAACACCAGCCCCTCTACCGTTTCCAAGGCCCTGAACGACCATCCTTCCATCAGTGCGGCTACCAAGGAAATGATCAGGGCCACTGCCCAGCACCTGAACTACCGGCAAAACCGGCTGGCCTCCTCCCTCCGGTCGGGCAGAACCAACATCATTGGTATCTTGATTCCCAGCTCAGACATTGGTTTCTTTGGGGCGGTGGTGCACGGCATTGAGAAAATTGCCCGGGCCAACGGCTATAACATTCTCCTGTTCCAGTCTAATGTCTCTGGTGAGTATGAGGTAGAGGGCGTAGAAACGCTGCTGCAAACCAGCGTAGACGGCATTATTGCCTCCATTGCCAAAGACGCGCCCAACCTGGACCATTTCTATGATGTGAAGAAACGCAAGGTGCCCCTGGTGCTCTTTGACCGGGTGAAGGACGAGTTGGCCGCCCCCTCTGTGGTGGTAGATGACTACAAAGGCGCCTTTATGGCCACCGAGCACCTGATCCAGCAAGGCTACACCCGCATTGCGCATATCTCGGGCACGCAACACTTCAAGATCTTCAATGACCGGTTGCGCGGCTACGTGGACGCCCTTAAAATGAACAACATCGCCATTGACGATGACCTGATCCACTACGGGCGCAACTCCATTGAGTCTGGCAGAATAGGGGCCGAGCGGCTGCTGGCCAGGGACAAGAACATTGACGCTATTTTTGCAGTGGAAGACTTCACGGCGCTGGGGGCGCAGCAGTACTTAAAGCAGCATTCCGTTAAAATGCCCGAACAGATTGGCCTTATTGGGTTCGGGAACGAGTCGTTCAGCCCGTATCTTACGCCAAGTTTGTCTACCATTGACCAGCAACCTACCCTCATGGGCGAAGAGGCCTTTACCCTTTTCCTGGAGTCCATGGCCCGGAAAGCCTCGGGCGTTGCGCTCACCGAACAACTGGAAGAGCCGAAGAAGATTGTCCTGGACCCCGTCCTGATTGTGCGGGAATCCTCGGTCAGAACTGCCTGAGCGTTTTGCCCCTGTTTTCAGAAAAGTAGCCTTAGAACCCACTAGAACTCAGAAGATTGGTGACTCTCCCCCTAAAGGGAAGAATCAGTACAATGAAGTCGTGAAGGGCTATGCACCGCTGCCTGGCCAGTAACTTTCCTTAGTTCACTTTAACCGTTTACTAAACCCAAGAGGTGCGCGGTTTGGCGGTTTTTTGGGAATAAAACCCAAAACCGACCACGGGGGTG
>NZ_JAFFJV010000019.1 GCF_016924645.1 Rufibacter psychrotolerans
CCAAGAGGTCCGCTTTAGGGCTGATTTCTGGAAATCAGCCCTAAAGCGGACCTCTTGGGTTTATGTGGTTGCTCCTATGTGAGCTGTTTGTTCTTCTATAACAGCAGTTGCAGAGAAATTGCCCCTGATTATTCCCTCAGGTGAAATCCTCACCAGCATATAAAGCTTTACGCCCGGGTGAGCCATCTCTCCATTCTCACATATTCCCCTCCATTCTTCACAAAAGGCGCTCCTGCCACCTGCATCCCCAGCTTCTGGTAGAACGCGGCGGCCGAAGACCGGGCGTGGCACCATACCAGTGTCAATTGCCGGGAAGAAGCGTGCGCAAAAACATGCCCTAAAAGCTGGCGGCCTATCCCCTGCCCCTGGTACCGCTGCAATGTGGCGAATTTCCGGAACTGCGCCTCCTGTTCGCCCTGCCTAAACAAGGAAACTACTGCAACCAATTCCTGACCCAAAAAAGCCCCGAAGTGTACGCCCTCCGCATCTTCGGGCAGCTGCACAAAAGTGACCGGCTTATCCGGCCACATGACCTGGTGCCGCAATGGCCAGGTCTGTGATGCAGCAATCTCTTTGATTTGGAGACTAGCGGGCATACTTGCGCTTGCGCAGCCAGAACTTCACCACCCCAAAGGAAAGCAACAGCACCAACGGAAGCCCCAGGTTGATGGCCTGCCACTTGGTGCGCTCCTCGCGCAGTTTGGCTTTGTCTAAGGGCCGCAGCTTAATCTCCTTTCCGCGCAGCTCAATCAGGCCTTTCTCGTCCAAGAGGTAATCGGCCACGTTTTTGAGCAGTTCTTTGTTGGCGAAGCGGGCTCGGGTATAGCGGTCAAAGCCCAGTTCCAGGGGTCTGCCCGAGCGCGGGTCCACGTCGTTGGCGGCCAGGTCGCCGTCTGAGAAGACCACCACCTGCGAAGCCTTGCCCTGGGCCTGGAACGGAATGGTGGCCCCTTCGGGTACCGGCCGGTTCCGGAACACCGACTGGAACTTGCCCTCCAGCAGATAGCCCACGGGAATGGCGTTCTCCTTGAACAAGCGCGGGTCACGGTCTACGCGCGGGTCGTTCAGCGAAATAGAAACCGGCGACTCGCGCTTGCGGGAGTACTGTGAGGTCCAGAGCAGCGGCGATTTTTTGATGCCCACGGCCTTCACCGTGTCCAGGGAACTCACAAACTTGGTCTGCACGGCATCCAGGTTACGGGTGAGCGGCAAGTTGCTGAAATTGGTGATGAGCGGGTAGTAGCGCCAGGGCACCAACTGCGTCTGCGGCTGATTGCCCATGTACCCCGTCACCATAGGGATAAAGCTGGAGTTCAGGTCCTGCACCAGGTCTGGGTTCACGCGCACGCCGTACCGGAACAGCATGTCCTGCAGGTTCAGGTCGTACGGAAACGCCAGGGCGCCCTGCTCACTGATGCTGTCCAGGGAGGCGCGCACGCCGTCCAACAGGAACAGCAGCTTGCCGCCCCGCATCAGGAACTGATCCATCTTGTACTTGTCCAGCTCAGAGAAAGGCTGGGTGGGTTTCATGAGCACCACCAGGTTGAAGTTGTTCAGGTCCGGCACCTGCGCCAGCTCCACGCGGTTCACGGTGTAGTACTCAGAAAGTGTGCCCAGGAAATCGGCGGCCTGCGGCAGCCACAGTTCGCCATGACCCTGCACCACGCCAATACGGCCGGCGCTGGCCGAGGCTACCTTCCGGATGGCCGAGGCCAGTTCATATTCCAGGCCCTCAATGGACTGGTTCAGGCGTTCCTCGGGGGCAGCGGCCTGGCTTCCCTTGAGCAAGGTGGCCGCGGTTTCCTTGGTGCCAGCAGAGATGAGGGCTCCGGGGAACACGATCTTCTCTACCTTCTTGTCGCCTTCCTGCGCGAACAGATTGGTGGGTTGCAGCCCTTTCTGGGCCAATTGGGTGTAAAACTGGTTGCGCGCCTGCTCATTGGTGTTGGCATTGGGGTCCACGAACTGGTACTGCACCCGGCCGTCTGAGTACAGGCGGAACTCTTCCAGAGTTTCGCGGATGCTGTTCTGCAGGCGGCGGAAGCCAGCCGGGAACTCGCCTTCCAGGTACACGGTCACCTGCACCGGCTCCCTGAGGTTGCCCAGCAGCGCCTTGGTCTGGTCTGAGATGGTGTATCGCTTGTCCTCGGTGAGGTCTATGCGGAAGAAGTAGCGGCTGGCCACAAAGTTCAGGAGCAGGAGCAGGCCCACGGCCACCAGAAAGAAGGTCCAGTCTTGCCGGCGGCGGCTTTCCACCACCGGGGCTGGCGAGGGTTGGGGGGTTTGCTCTACCATTTTCTGCTCTCCAATACAAGTTTAGTGGCCAACAACATAAGGGTGATCACGCTCAGGAAATACAGCACATCGCGGGAGTCTATGAGGCCCTTGCTGATGGAGCTGTAATGGTAAGAGATGCCCAGCTGCGCGATGTAGTACGAGGCGGTGCCCCAGGCGTCAACGGAGGCCAGCAGGTCAAAGCCGGTATACACCAGGTAGCACAGAAACACCGCCAAAATGAAGGCCACAATCTGGTTCTCGGTTAAGGACGAAGCAAAGATGCCCATGGCCACGAATACCGCCGCCAGAAACGCCATGCCCAGGTAAGAGCCCGCCACCGCCGCCGAGTCAATGTTGCCCACCGGGTCGCCCAGCTGGTACACGCTTACGTAGTACAGCAGCGAAGGCACCAGCGCGAACAAGGCCAGCAGCAGACAGGCAAAGTACTTACCCAGGAGCAATTGGGTGTCTGAAAGCGGTTTGGTGAGCAGGAGCTCCATGGTGCCGCCCTTGCGCTCCTCGGCGAACGTGCGCATGGTAATGGCCGGAATCAGGAACAGGAACAGCCAGGGGGCCAGCGCAAACACGCTCTGCAGATCTGCGTAGCCGTAGTCCAGCACGCTGCTGTCTGGGAAAACCCACATGAACAGGCCCGTGGCCACCAAAAACACGCCAATGACAATGTAGCCAATGAGCGAGTTGAGGTAGGAATTGAATTCTTTGGAAAGGATTGCGAACATATAAATTGGACACAAGGATCAAGATACCCGTATCACGCTTTTTTAGGTTATATTTTATTATGTTTTATCCCCAGCCCTTGTTGATGTTCTCACCGACAAGCACAAAGGTGTTTTAATTTTTAATACCGGCCCACCCTTCGCCTTTAGCCAGTTTGCCCCAAGCATTATCCTGGGTATTACCTAATGGAGCCGGTAGCTGCATGTAGGTGAGAACACCAACAAGGGCTGGAAAGTACCAGGACACCAGTATCACAATTTTTGTTTGGTGATTGATTCCTGTTTAAGGCTTGTTTTCTGGAAAACAGCCCCGAAGCGGATGGTTCAACGGGAGCTGATTTTAGCGGTCGCCTCCCCCGCGGGGCGCCAGCCGCCGTGCGTAAGGTAGCGCAAAAGTACCACCTGGCTCCTGCGCCGGTTGCTGGCAATATCAGCTGCGGCGACTCATCCTGTTTAAGGGCTATTTCCGGAAAAAGAAGCCCTAAACAGAAGGGTTACCGGGGTGTTTTGGTGAGGTCCTGAAACAGTTTCTCCAGGGAGTTTTCCTCCTGCTGAAGCCCCACCAAGGGCCAGCCCCTCTCCCCTGCCAACCGGAATATGGCCGAGCGCAGATCTGCCTTGGAGGCGGCGATGACCCGGTACCTGAGCGGCCCGGCGGGCTCCACCCGCTCCACGCCCGGCAAGGCCAGCAGTGGCTCAGGGTCTACCTCGGCCTCAAACTCGGCCAGGATGCGGGTTTCCTGACGGCCCATGGTTTTAAGCTCAGTCACGGGACTATCGGCTACCAGTTTGCCCTGGTTGATGATGAGCACCCGGTCGCAGAGGGCGCTTACCTCCTGCATGATGTGCGTGGAGAAAAGCACTGTTTTCTGCTGGCCCACCTCTTTGATCAGCTGCCTGATCTCCACAATTTGGTTGGGGTCCAGCCCCGTGGTGGGCTCGTCCAGGATGAGTACCTGCGGGTCATGGATGAGCGCCTGGGCCAAGCCCACCCGCTGCCGGTAGCCCTTGGAAAGGGCGCCAATCTTTTTGTGCTTTTCGCGGGTAAGGCCGCAGAGGGCAATCATCTCCTCGGTTCTGGCGCTGACCTGGCTGCCGCTCAGGCCGTGCAGTTTGCCCACAAAATGCAGGTACTCGCGCACGTACATGTCCAGGTAAAGCGGATTGTGCTCGGGCAGGTAGCCCACCTGGCGGCGGACTTCCCGGGGTTCCTCCAGCACATCGTGCCCGTTCACCAGCACGGTGCCGCTGCTGGGCGGCAGGTAGCAGGTGGCAATTTTCATGGTGGTGGACTTGCCGGCCCCGTTGGGCCCCAGGAAGCCTACAATTTCGCCGGTACCCACCGTGAACGAAACGTGGTCAACGGCGGCCTGCGGGCCGTACAGTTTGGTAAGGTCTTTTATTACTATTCCCATGCGGGGAGTTTAAGCTTTTTTAGGGGACTTGGGTCCTTTGGGCATCAAGGGGCGAACCTCAATGTTGACGTGGTGGAAATTGGGCGGTGACTGCAGGGCGTGCACTATGGTAGCGGCAATGTCCTGGGGCTGCATCATGTTCTCCCGCGAGGTAACGCCCTCAAAGTTGTCAAAGAAGCCGGTATCGGTGGAGCCCGGGTAGAGGCAGGTAACCTTCACCCCGTAGTCCCTCACCTCTTTGTACAGCGCCTCAGACAAGCCCCGCACCGCGAATTTTGAGGCGCAGTACCCCGTGAGGTTTTCGCTGCCCATGATGCCGGCAATGGAGGAAACGTTGATGATGTGGCCTTCGCGCATGCGTTTCATGCCGGGCAGCACCAGCCGGGTACAGTAAAAGATGCCGTTCACGTTGGTGTCCATCATGGTGAGCCAGTCTTTGGGGCTCATGGTGTCCAGAGCGCCCTGGATGCCCAGGCCGGCGTTGTTGATGAGCACCGAGATATTCTGGCGCAACCGCTCCTCGGTCTGCTCATAGGCGGCCCACACGGAGTGCTCATGCCGAACGTCGCATTCAAAGAAGTAAAAATCTGGGTGGGAAATTTTAGGGCGAGAGCGACTCCAGCTTACCACGGTAGCGCCTTTCTCTAACAACATGCGGGCGGTGGCCAATCCAATGCCGCTGCTGCCCCCCGTGATCACTACTACTTTTCCTTCTAGTTCCATAGTATAGAATTTGCTCAAATTTAATCAAAAGCCCCCGATTATGATAAAGCCAGCGGGGTAAGTTCAGGGCAAAGCTGCTTTGTTTTACCCACAACCAATGCCCCTCCTTTTAACAATATCACACAAAGGTCTTTATACCGCAACGGCGGGTATTCGGTTAATTTTAAGTACGCATCATGCAGACTCCGGAAAGCTTCATTCCCACACCTGCATCAAGTCTATTTTCAGCCCGATTTCTCTAAAATAGTTTCTTTTCATAATCCCTGAAATTCACCCCAAATGAAGGCAACCAAAGGGAAATCGGTTGCTGAAAAAAGAGCCTTTTACCAGGGGCACCGCTGCTACTAAAATCAGCTTAAATGTTTTAGGGCTACTTTTAAGGAAACAGCACCAAAACAGAGAATTTCTTTATTCACCGGCTGCGCCAGAACTAAAAAATAGAAGCCCCGATCAATCGTATTTTGAAGCTCTTAGGAGAGCAAGTAACGTACTAATACTCCTAAATATCACCTAGCTGGGGCCTGAGCAGCAGTTCCTCTATAACGGTTTGTTTTGACACACAGTGTGCGCCCCAGATGGCGTGGGCTACGTCTTCGGGTTTCATGAAGCGCTCTTTGGGCAGGTCCACGCCTTCCCAACTGGCGGTGTAGGTGGCCCCGGGCAGCACGGCCGTCACGCGGATGTTGTGCTCCTTGAGCTCCTCGCGTAGCACGCGGGTCATGCCGTAGAGGGCGTGCTTGGCAATGCAGTACGAGCCGCCGTTGGTGTAGGCCGTGATGCTGGCCGTGGAGCAGATGGTGAAAATGTGGCCCTCGCGGCGTTTGATCATGTCGCCCACCAGGCCCTTGGTGAGGTCATAGGCGCTGTACAGGTTGGTGTTGATCATCTCGCGCAGCACGGTCTCGCTCTCCTGGTGGATCATGCCGGGGATGAAGAAACCGGCGTTGTTGACCAGCACGTCTACCTTCACGTTGAGGGTTTTGATGTACTCCAGGAACCGCTTTACCTCGCCTTCGTGGCTCACGTCGGCGGGCAGGTAAAACACCTTGGAAAAGGTATACTGCTGCTCAATGTCCAGCTTTAATTTCTGCAGGTCTTGCTCATGGCGGGCACAGGTAATAATGTGGAATCCTTCGGCGGCAAACCGGTCAATAATAGCCCGGCCAATGCCTTTGGTGCCGCCTGTCACCACTATATATTTTTGCATGGAAATGATGTTTTTTCTTTTTTCAACGTAATATAGGCATTTGAAACTAAGATTGGCCCACCCTGCCGGGGACAGCCTTTCGGCAATGACCTTCTTTTACCTTCTGCATGAAAACCTTTGGTGCATTTTTACTCTTTTTGTCTAGCCTTGTTAAAAGAGGTGAGTCTCCCAGAATCCTGTTTCAAAGAACCATTGACGAAGCCATCTTAATAGGCATTGACTCTATCTTTATTGTGGCGGTGGTGTCCAGCTTTATTGGGGCGGTAACCTGCGTGCAGATTTCCTATAACCTCACCAACGCGCTCATCCCAAAGTCTACCATTGGCTTTATGGTGCGCGAGATGACCATTCTGGAACTGGCCCCCACCATTACCTCTATTGTGCTGGCGGGCAAGGTGGGCTCTAACATTGCCGGGGGGCTGGGCACCATGCGCATCACCGAGCAGGTAGACGCCCTGGAGGTAATGGGCATTAACCCTTCCTCTTACCTGGTCATGCCCAAAATCCTGGCGGCCCTGCTGGTGTTTCCCATGCTGGTGATCATTGCCATGTTCCTTTCCATCCTGGGCGGATACCTGGCGGGCAGTTTGTCGGGGGCGCTCTCGGGGCAGGAATACATCACGGGCTTGCGCTCGTCGTTTATCCCGTACAACATCACGTTCGCGCTCATCAAGTCGGTGGTTTTTGCCTTTCTGGTGGCGTCCATTTCCTCTTACCAGGGGTACTTTACCTCGGGCGGTGCCTTAGAGGTGGGGCGGGCCAGTACCAAGGCCGTTACCAACAGCGTGATTGCCATCCTGATTGCGGACTACGTATGCGCCGAGATTTTGCTGTAAGCCTGCTTGCGGTAGACATTAGCTTCAACCACCATGATTGAAATCCATAACATCCATAAAAGCTTTAACGGGGTCAAGGTGCTGGACGGCATCAGCGGCGTGTTTGAGTCTGGCAAAATGAACATGCTCCTGGGCGCCAGCGGCACCGGCAAAAGCGTCCTGCTCAAGTGCATTGTGGGGCTGGTAAAGCCCGACCTGGGCAGCATCACCTATGATGGCCGCATCTTCGCCAATAACAAACTGGACATCAAGCAGGAGATCAGGCGCAAGATTGGCATGCTCTTCCAGGGCAGCGCCCTGTTTGACTCCATGAATGTGAGCGAGAACGTGGAATTTCCCCTGCGCATGCTCACCGACATGAGCCGGGAAGAGCGTCGCGAGCGGGTGGAGTTCTGTCTCAAGCGCGTAGGCCTGGAGAACGCCGGCAAGAAGATGCCCTCTGAGCTGAGCGGCGGGATGAAGAAACGCGTGGGCATTGCCCGCGCCATTGCCCCGCACTGTACCTACCTGTTCTGCGACGAGCCCAACTCGGGCCTGGACCCTCTCACCGCCATCACCATCGACGAGCTGATCAAGGAAATTACCCAGGAATACAACATCACCACCCTGGTGGTTACCCACGACATGAACTCGGTGCTGGAATACGGCGATAACGTCATGTTTCTCTACAAAGGCAAGAAACTCTGGGAAGGCCACAGCACCGAGATCATGGACACGCACGTGAAAGAACTCAACGACTTTATCTTCTCCAACCGCCTCATGCGCGACGCCAAGAAAGTGGAGCAGATTGAGGAGCAGCTGGAAGAGGAACAAAACCGCGAGGACCAGAAGTAACTACTGCTTCCTTGGCAAGTAATAACCGTTTCGGGGCGATTTTGCAGAAAAGGGCCCTAAAACGGTTCTTGTGTTTGGTAGGGTAAAGCTCTGAGGCTGCCAACTATTCTATCTTGGCCTAACACGCTACATTGCCTCAATAAGACTTTTCGTGCCGTTGTTGGTGTTATCACCAACAACTTCTTACCAGTCCAACTTGAGATTAGCCTTGAAGAAAGAGCCGGTAATGGATTGTTGGTGATAACACCAACAACGGGAAAAATACTAACAACAGCAACAACAACGGGCACAGAGGCAAAAATCACCTACATGGGTACGCGGAGTACAACAACTGAAATCATGGCCTAATCACATGCATGAACGGTTCTAGGGCATTTTCTCCATAATCACTCCAAAACGGTTTTTGCGAGTAGGAAGCGGTATAGCCTGATAATAACAGGTAGAAGAATTCTCAGATTGAACCTATGCGCCTGCTCCCTTCTGCCTCAACGTACAATAAACCTGTACTAACCCCATAAAACAGTTCTCCCCGTTTCAGGGTCGCTTTTTGAAAAACGGCCCTGAAACGGGGAGAACTGGAAGGTACCTGAAGATTATAACTCAAACAGGACACCCGCGATGGTGGCAGTCATCATACAGGCTATGGAAGCTCCCAGCAGGGCGCGGAGGCCTAGTTTAGAGAGGTTCCCTTGCTGCGATGGGGCCATGCCGCCAATACCGCCAATCTGGATGGCAATGGAACTGAAATTGGAGAAACCACACAGCGCATACGTGGCCAGAATCACCGACTTGGGCGACAGAGTGCCCTGGTTTTTCATGTTGGCCAGGTCCATGTAGGCCACAAACTCATTCACGGCGGTTTTCTGGCCTAAAAGGCTACCTACCTGCAGGGTATCCTGCCAGGGACTTCCCATCAAAAACGCAAACACCCTGAAAATCTGGCCCAGAATGTACTGGAAGTTCAGGCCCTGGAAACGGCCACCCGTGTTGCTCACAATCACTTCGTTGAGGCCAGACACGCCGCCGGCCCATAACAAGATGGAGTTCAGGAGGGCAATCACCGCGATAAAGGCCAGCAGCATACCGCCCACGTTCAGGGCCAGCTTCAGGCCATCGGCGGCGCCGGTTGACATGGCGTCAATCACGTTCACGCCCAGTGATTCTTTGTTTACCTGCAGTTTGGTGTTGATCTTGTCGTCCTCGGTTTCGGGTACCAGGATCTTGGCCATCACAATACCTGCCGGGGCGTTCATGATGGAGGCGGTGAGCAGGTGCGCCGCAAAGATGGCCTGCTGCGCCGGGTCATCGCCGCCCAGGAACGCCACGTAGGCCGCCAGCACGCCGCCTGCCAGGGTAGCCATGCCCCCCGTCATGAGGCACATGAGCTCTGAGCGGGTCATGTTCTGGATGAACGGCCTCACCAGCAAAGGCGCCTCAGTCTGCCCCAGGAAGATGTTCCCGGCCGCCGAAAGGCTCTCGGCCCCGGAGAGGCGCATGCCTTTTGACATGACCCAGGCAATGCCGTACACAATTTTCTGCAGCACGCCCAGGTAGTACAAACCGGCCGTTACGGTAGAAAAGAAAATAATGGTGGGAAGCACTTTAAAGGCGAAGATGTACCCGGTACCGGCAGGTGAGTTGGGCTTGGCCAGCTCACCGAACAGGAACTCGGCCCCGGCATCGGCAAAGCTCAGGAGCTTCACAAACCCTTCGCTGACCGTCTCAAAACCGGCTTTTACAAAGGCAACTTCCGTTACCAGAACCCCGAAGATGATCTGGAGCAGCACCCCTACCCCCACTAGTTTCCAGCTGATGGCCTTGCGGTTGGTAGAGAAAAGAATGGCAATCCCAATTAAGATAAAGTAGCCGATGAGGCCCTGAAAGACAGATGACATAGAGGTGAAATATGGACAAAATTAATCCAAAATTCTGGGATAAAGAAAAAGTCTTGGGGGCAGCCCCAAGACTTTCTGTGTCTATGCTAGAAAAGCTTAATTCCGTTTGTTCAACTCGTCGCGGATTTTGGCGGCCCGCTCGTAATCCTCTTTCTCCAGGGCCTCGTTTAGCATGGTGTTCAACTCCTCCACCGACACATCAGAGATGTTGCTCTTGCCACCGGCCGGCGTACCGGTGCTGGCCGAGGAAGTGGTGGGAATCTCGTCGGTTTCCTCGTCTTCGTCTTCCTCCATATCACTAAGGATGATACCGGCCTCAGACAAGACAGACTCCACGGTGTAAATGGGAACCCCAAACCTGAGGCCAATGGCGATGGCGTCTGAGGGGCGGGCATCCAGTTCAAACTCCTTCTCGCCGTCGGTGCAGACAATCTTGGAGAAGAACACCCCTTCCTTTAAATCTGAAATCATAATCTCCCGTACGCTCACGTCCATCTGCTGGGCAAACGACTTGAATAAGTCATGGGTAAGTGGGCGGGTGGGGTTTATTTTCTCAATCTGGATGGCAATGGACTGGGCCTCAAACATGCCTATGATGATAGGCAGGCGGCGGCTCCCTTCCTTCTCGCCCAACACCAGGGCAAATGATCCAGATTGCGACTGGCTTGAGGACAAACCAAGAATCTCTAGCTCAATTTTCTTCACAGTTTCTCTTCTATTTGTCTAAAGCTTTTGCGGCTTCTATCAATTTTGGTACAACCTCGGTAGCATCTCCCACAATCCCGTAATCTGCGGCTTTGAAGAAGGGCGCCTCTGGGTCTTTATTGATAACGACAATTACTTTAGAAGAGTTAACCCCCGCCAAGTGTTGTATAGCCCCAGAAATTCCGACGGCAATATACAAATTAGGGCTAACAGTGATACCGGTTTGGCCCACGTGCTCATGGTGCGGTCTCCAGCCCACGTCGGCCACGGGCTTGGAGCAGGCGGTGGCGGCCCCCAGGGCGCTGGCCAGGTTTTCAATCAGGTGCCAGTTTTCGGGGCCTTTGAGGCCTCTGCCGCCAGAAACGACTACCTCGGCCTCTGTCAACAAGATATCCCCGGATTGTTTAACCGTTTCTTTAGGTGCGGTGGCAAAGTCTGCGTCTGAAAGATCGGCGGAGAAGTTCTCCACGGTGGCGGTGGCGCCGGCGGTAGTTTCCACCTCCAGGGCGTTTTTCTTCACCGCAATTATTTTTTTGTCTGACGTTAATTCAACGTCTGAGAAGGCTTTGCCGGAGAACACCCCGCGGCGCACGGTGAAGGTGGAGCCGTTGATCTGCGGCAGGGCTACCACGTTGGTGGCCAGGCTGGCTCCTAACCGTACGGCCAGGCGCGACCCAATGGCGGCCCCTATGTTGGAGTTAGACAGCACAATCACGGTGGAGTTTTCCTGCTCGGCAGCTTTGGCGATCACTTTCACGTAGGCGCCGGGCACAAAATTGTGCAGGCGGCTGTCATTGTCCAGTAAAACCTTGGTTACGCCCTGGGCACCTAAGCCACTGAGGGCATCGGCCTGCACATCACCAATGGCCACGGCAGTTGCCGTGGTACCCAACGCGGCCGCTACTTTGCTCCCGTACGAAGCTGCTTCCAGAGAAGACTTTTTCACTTCGCCGTTCGCGCATTCTATCACTACTAATACTGACATGCTTATAGAACTTTAGCTTCGTTACGCAATAATTTAATCAGATCACCGGCATTCTCGGCAGGGATCATCTTCACCCCGGACTTAGCGGGCGGCAACTCATAGTGTTGCACGCTGGTCTTGGCGTCCTGGCCTACCGGCTCCACCACTTTCAGGGGCTTGGTGCGGGCGGTCATGATGCCGCGCATGTTGGGGATGCGAGGCTCAGACATGGGCTGCTGCGCGGTTACCACCAGGGGCAATGCTGCCTCAATCACCTCTTTGCCGCCTTCAATCTCGCGCTCCACGGTGGCGGTGGTGCCGTTTACGTCCAGTTTAATGGCTGGCGCGATGGTGGGGATGCCTAACAGCTCGCCTACCATGCCGTGTACCTGGAAACCGTTATAGTCAATAGACTCGCGACCCATCAGGATTAGGTCGTAGGCGCCTTCTTTGGCGTAGTGGGCAATCTGCTGGGCCACCAGAAAAGCATCGGTGGGCTTCAAATTAACTCGTATGGCGTCATCGGCCCCAATGGCCAAGGCTTTCCGTATGTTTGGTTCGGTGTCAGCCTCGCCTACGTTCAATACCGTCACGGTTCCGCCCAAGGCTTCTTTCAGCTCTATGGCCCGGGTTAAGGCATACTCATCGTAGGGGTTGATCACAAACTGAACCCCGGCCGTATTAAACGCTTTGCCGTCTGGGGTAAAGGTTATTTTGGTGGTGGTATCAGGAACGTTGCTAATGCAAACTAAGATCTTCATTTAACTTAGGGTTAGCGGATTTAAGTTAATTTTGTGGGCAATTTAAAAGAATAAATCATCAAATGGAAACGACCAACAGCAGATTGACGCAACTCCTGGCCTTCTATGAAGAGGACCCCAACGATCCCTTCACGCTGTACGCCCTGGCCACGGAATACCGCCCCACAGACCCAGAAAAGGCCCGCTGGTTCTATGAAAAACTGTTGACCGAACATCCAGAGTATGTAGGCACGTACTACCACGCCGCCAGCCTCTACCTGCAGTTAGAGGAGCCGGAACTTGCGAAGCAGGCTTACCAGAAAGGCATGCAGGTGAGTCGCCAACTGGGGCAGCTTCACGCGTTCTCAGAGTTGCAGCAAGCCTACAACAAGATGATGGGTTTAGATTACGAAGATGATGAATAAATAGTTTGCATGCATACTATTTTTACAATTTTCTTAACAATCCAATCTTTTCAGGCCCAAAACGGCTTCGGGATTCTGTGGTTTTAAACTCCCAGGGAACCGGAAGCCGTTTTGCGCCTTCTTTTCAGAAATCAGCCGGAAAACAGCTTAGCACAAAAACTTGGCTCCAACTTAAATTTTAAGTTTAAGCTTTTTCTTCTACCGGTCTTAGCTTCGAAGAAAGGCCGCTGATGTCCACTCCTGCTTGGAAGCTTTACATTCTAGAACTGCTACAACATCCATTTTATTGGCCGATATCAGTTGGTAAAATATGTGGCTTTGGGTCATTATCTGAAAGGAAACTTCATATCTAGATTACCAATGCGACTGCTCCCGAAGTGTAGTACTGAAGTACTACCGGTTTTTGCCGTCCTTCCTCAAAATTCCTGAAAAACACCGCTTCTTTTGAAGAAATGCTGATATTTTAGGGCGTCACACAGCCCGTCTTCCCTCTCTCATCACTTTCTAATCTGGCTCTAATCAGCCTCTAATACGGGCACTCTAGTTTTGGACATTCTTAAAACAGAGTGCCCATGTTTACACCCAAATTGCTCTTGTTGCAGGTTCTGCTGGCCTTTTTCTTCCAACCACTATTTGCGCAATCTTCCGTCCCTACTGCCCTTCCGGTAACCGCTCCAACGGATTCGCTTCGGCTCACCATTTCAGAAGCCGAGCAGTTCTTTCAGGAACGCAACCTTCCCTTGCTGGCCCAGAAAACGGCTATTGAGGCTTCCCGCGCTGCCATCATTCAGGCAAAGTTGTTTGAAAACCCCGTCCTGAGCGTAGACCAAGGCATCTACAACCCAACCATCGGCCGCTATTTTGATGTGACCAAGCAAGGCCAGACCTACGTGCAACTGGACCAGCTCTTCTACCTGGCCGGAAAACGGAATAAGCGGGTGCAGGTAGAGCAACTGAATACCCAACTCACCGAGCAGGCCTACTTTGATCTGCTTCGCACGCTGCGCTTTGCCCTGCGCACCAGTTTCATTGAACTGCACTACAAAATGCAAGGCTACAACGTGCTGCAGGAAAGAACCAAAGCGGTGCAGCAACTCGTCACCGCCCTGGACGGGCAATACAAAAAGGGAAATTTCCCTCTAAAAGAGATCACCCGGCTCAAAGCTTTGCTGTTTCAGTTGGGCAACCAGCAGTTGAGTTTGCTCAACGAGATCCAGGAAGAACAAGCAGAGTTAAGGCTGCTCACTAGCACCCCAGCCACTACAACGCTGGTGCCGGTGGTAAACGAGCAAACCCTCACCAACATCAAGGGAGACCAACTCTCTTACGCCCACCTGCTGGAAACCGCCCAGGAAAACCGCTACGACCTGAAAGCCGCGGAAACCGACGTCCAGTTACAGCAAGCGAATCTGAAGCTACAGAAAGCCTTAGCTGTGCCGGACCTTACGGTTGGAGCCAACTATGACCGCCAAAGCAATTTCATCCGGGATTATGTGGGCCTGAACGTGTCTGTACCGCTGCCGCTCTGGAACCGCAACCAGGGCAACATCAAGATGGCCCGGCATGAGGTAGACCGCAGTCAGCAACTCTTGTCTCAGCAGCAGTTGGTGGTGGAGAACGAAGTGATGCAGGCCTACCAGAAAGCGCAGGAAGCCCAGAAGTTCTACGCCTCTTTTGATCCCAATTTCCGGCAAGACTTTGACCGCTTGCTGGAAGGCGTCACCACCAGTTTTGTGCGCCGCAACATCAGCCTCATTGAGTTTCTGGATTACTACGAAACCTACACCGATAGCATCACCCAATTGCTGGAACTCAGCACCAACCGCCTACGCACCCTGGAGGAAATCAATTTTGCCGTGGGCAAGCCGTTCATTACCTATTAATCATCTCGCTCAGCTTGTATTTATATGAAAAAAATAGCCTTTGCCCCTTTCCTGGTCTACTTAACCGGAGTAGCATTTCTTACTTCCTGCTCAGACGAACAGAAACCGATAGCTTCCTCTCCCCTGGCCCCGCATGAACTATGCCTCACCGATACGCTATCCAACATGGTACGGATGGACACCGCGCGACTGCAGCAAGTGACCAATCAATTACAACTGGTGGGAAAAATTTCGCTGGATGAGAAAAAGGTGTTCAAAGTATTTCCGCTGGTAGGCGGACACGTGCAAACCGTAAAGGTGGAGCTGGGCGACTACGTGCAAAAAGGTCAGACTTTGGCGGTGATCCGGAGTGGCGAGATTGCTGAGTTTGAACAGCAGCGCATTGCCGCGCAATCTGCCCAACAGGTGGCGCAGAAGAACCTGGATGTGGCCAAGGATATGCTGGCGGCTGGATTAATCTCCCAGAAAGAACTGCTGGCGGCGCAGCAGCAGAAAAAGAACGCCGATGCGGAAGTACAGCGCCTGAAGCAAATCTACGGCATCTACAGCATTGGCAAAGGTTCTGAGTACGTGGTGAAAGCCCCTTCGACGGGATTTGTGGTGGAAAAGAACATTAACGCCGACATGCAGATCCGCTCAGACAATAGCACCAACATCTTCACCATCTCCAGCATGAACGAAATCTGGGTCATGGCTAACGTGTTTGAGTCGGACATCTCCAAAATCAAGGAAGGCTACGAGGCTGAGGTGACCACGCTCAGCTACCCAGACAAAGTGTTCAAAGGCAAGATAGACCGCATCTTCAACGTGCTGGACCCCGAGACCCGCACCATGAAAGTTCGGGTACGTCTGGACAATCCTGATTTTTCGCTCAAGCCGGAAATGTTCGCCAACATCCGGTTACAGTACCTAGATGGCAAGCAATTGCTGGCGATACCGGCGCAATCCATCGTGTTTGACCAAAGCAAGAACTACGTGATGGTGTACCGCAAACGCTGCGATGTGGAACTACGGGAGGTACAGGTTTACCAAACCGTGGGCCAAACGGCTTACCTCCAGAGTGGGCTCCAAGAAGGAGAAAGTGTGATCAGCAAGTACCCGCTCCTGGTCTACAATGCCTCCAAGGCAAAATAAGCTGCTTAGCGTTTCTAGCCTGTTTTCATCAAATGCGGTTGATTCCAGAAACTGGCTGGCACTCTGTGTCAGGCTCCGGTTCGTCAACGGCTTAGTTATTTTTTTCCCTATGAATTCATTCATTAAAAATATCATCGGGTTCTCGCTCAAGAACCGATTCCTGGTTTTTTTCATTACCGCCGGCATTGTGGTGGCCGGTATCTTCAGCTTCCTGCACACGCCTATTGAGGCGTTCCCCGACGTGACCAACACGCGGGTGCAGATCATAACGCAGTGGCCCGGCCGCAGCGCAGAGGAGGTGGAGAAGTTCGTGACCATTCCCATTGAGGTGGAAATGAACGTGGTGCCTAAGAAGACTAGCCTTCGGTCCATCTCGCTCTTCGGGCTATCAGTGGTTACCATGATCTTTGAGGACGAGGTGGACGATTTTCATGCCCGTCAGCTCGTAGCGAACCAATTGGCCACCGTGAACTTGCCCGAGGGCATTGATGCCGAGATGCAGCCCTCCGCGGGGCCCACCGGCGAGATTTTCCGCTACACCCTGGAAAGCAAGTCCAAGGATGTACGCGAACTAAAAACCATTCAGGACTGGGTGATCGACCGCAAACTTAAAGGCGTGCCTGGGATCGCCGACGTAGTGAGCTTTGGGGGAGAAGTGAAGACCTACGAAGTGAGCGTTGACCCCAGCCTGATTGGGAAATACAACATCACCGCGCCCGATGTCTACGAGGCCATTGCTAAGAGTAACCTCAACGTGGGCGGCGATGTGATTGAGAAAAACGGGCAGGCGTACGTGGTGCGCGGCATTGGGCAGCTCAACAACATTGCAGAGATTGAGAACGTGATGGTCACGGAGCGCAACGGCGTGCCGGTGCTTATCCGCAACGTGGCTTCGGTGACGGAGTCGCATTTGCCTAACCTGGGCTTCGTGGGCCGGGACGAGAAAACCAACCTGGTGGAAGGCATTGTGGTGATGCGCAAGAACGAGAACCCCAGCGAAGTGCTGGAATCGCTCAAAAACAAGATCACCGAGCTGAACGAGCAGGTGCTTCCGGGAGACGTGCAGATTAAACCCTTCTACGACCGTTCTGACCTGATTGGCTTTACGACCAAAACCGTATCGCATAACCTGTTGGAAGGCATTGTGCTGGTGACCGCCATCGTGTTCCTCTTCATGGCCGATTGGCGCACCACCATCACGGTAGCTATCATCATTCCGTTGGCCTTGCTCTTTGCGTTCGTATGTATGCGCCTCAAAGGCATGTCGGCGAACCTGCTGTCCATGGGCGCGATTGATTTCGGGATTATCATTGATGGGGCCGTGGTGATGGTGGAGGGCTTGTTTGTGGTGCTGGACAAGAAGGCGCACGAGGTAGGCATGGCCCGCTACAACCTGCTTTCCAAACGCGGCATCATCAAGAAAACAGCCATCGATCTGGGGAAATCCATCTTCTTCTCCAAGCTGATCATCATCACGGCCCTGCTGCCCATTTTCGCCTTCCAGAAGGTGGAAGGGAAAATGTTCTCGCCACTGGCCTATACCCTGGGCTTTGCCTTGCTGGGCGCTTTGTTCTTCACGCTCACCCTGGTGCCGGTGCTTTCCAGCATGCTCTTGAACAAAAACGTGCGGGAGAAGAACAATCCGTTTGTGAATTTCCTGAACAAGTACGTCTACAAAGGCTTCAGCTTCACTTACAAATACAAGCGGGCAAGTCTGGTAGTAGCCTTGGTAATCGTGGCGGCGGGCCTGTTCACCTTCAAGTTCTTGGGCTCCGAGTTCCTGCCCCAACTGAACGAGGGGGCGGTGTACGTGCGGGCCAGCATGCCAATGAGCACGTCCCTAAAACAGTCGGTGGAAATGACCGAGAAGATCAGACGCACCATCCGGTCCTTTGATGAGGTGAAACAGGTGATGTCGCAGACGGGCCGGCCCAACGATGGTACCGATCCCACCGGTTTCTTCAACATCGAGATGCACGTAGACCTGAAGCCCAAAGATGACTGGCAACGGAAAATCAGCAAAGAAGAACTCATCCAGGAGATGCAGACCAAATTGGCGGCGTACCAGGGCATCAGCTTTAACTTCTCCCAGCCCATCATGGACAACGTGGAAGAAGCCGTCTCCGGGGTGAAAGGCTCCATGGCCGTGAAGGTGTTCGGGGATAATCTGCAGCAACTGGAGGTAGTGGGCGAAAAGGTGTACAACGTGCTCAACAAGATTGAGGGGATTGACGACCTGGGGGTGATCAACCTCATCGGGCAGCCCGAGATGCAGATTGAACTGGACCAGCAGCGCATGGCCTCCTATGGCGTCTCCACTGCCGATGCCCAGGCAGTGATTGAGATGGCCATTGGCGGGAAAGGCGCCAGCAGCCTCTACGAAGGCGAGCGCAAGTTTGACATCAGAATTCGCTACCAACAAGAGTTCCGGAACAACGAGGAGCAACTAGGCAACCTGCGGGTACCTACTAGTCACGGCGGAAACATTTCGCTGAAGGAAATTGCCAAAATCAGCAGTGTGACGGGACCCGCCTTTGTGTACCGAGAAGACAACGCCCGCTTCATTGCCGTGAAATTCTCGGTACGCGGTCGTGACCTGGGCAGCACCATCAAAGAGGCGCAGGAGAAAGTAGAACAAGCCGTAAAACTGGACAAAGGCATGCACCTGGAGTGGAAGGGCGAATTTGAAAACCAGATTCGCGCCACCGATCGCCTCATGGAAGTAGTGCCAGTTAGTATCGTCTTAATCTTCCTGGTTCTGTTTGCCTTGTTCGGGAACGGCCGTGATGCCGCTTTGGTGATCCTGAATGTGCCGTTCGCTTTGATCGGTGGTATTCTGGCCCTGCTGATAACCCATACCAACTTCAGTATTTCGGCGGGCGTGGGTTTTATTGCTCTTTTTGGGATTTGTGTGCAAAACGGGGTGATCCTGATCTCGGTGTTCAAGAATAACCTGTTGGAGGACATGCCGCTGGGCAAAGCCATCAAGGAAGGCGTGAAAGAACGTACCCGCCCCGTGGTGATGACCGCCATGATGGCTGCCATTGGATTGTTACCCGCTGCGCTTTCTACCGGCATCGGGTCCGAGACGCAGAAACCGCTGGCCATTGTGGTGATTGGCGGCCTTATCAGTGCTACCGTTTTAACCCTGCTCATTTTCCCGCTGCTCTTTGACAGCGTGTACAAGAGAACACTCAAGAAACGAACCAAAGGCCGCGTCCCTCGGAAAGCAGAGGCCGTGCCTGCATAGTTTAGTTTTGATAGGTTTAACTGTTTGTGTTACGGTTCGGGCTTGAGTGAACCGGGGTGGCCTTGCGCTACCCCGGTTATTTTGTCAACCGTGTTTTAGAGGTGTTTTCAGAAAAACAGGCTTAAAACACGCACCTGGGTAGACTGGCCTTTAAAGAAGCTTGAGCTGCTTCACCCCATCAAGTTTACCTAAATGGTAGGCTGAAAATTTTTAGAAACTTTGCTCCACTGAAACTGTATGGAAACTAGCATTGAGAAGTACAATAGCCTTCAGAAACTAATCATCAGCGATCTTACTGATCAAAGGAAGGCAGCAGCAGACTCTTTCATCAATCTCCTCACTTGCTTAGGAAAAGAGGTCAACTGGAACAGGCTGCATCATTCCATTTACGTGTTGGAGATGGGGGAACTCGCTAAAAAGAACTTCCTGCAATTCGGACTGGCGGGACCATCCGGGCACCCCGAGGTAGGTGGGCGCTACCTCAGACTTTTCGGGCTGCTAAGTGCTGTCTACGGGCAAAAGCAGGCTATGGAAAGTCTGCTGGAGCTTTACCGGATTGATGAGAAAGAAAAGATTTCCTCTGTGTTGAATAGCTCCGAGATCATTGAACTTTGTCACAAACTGGGCGCCCACGGCACACCTTTCAGAAGCAATCTGTCGGAACCTGATCACCAGATGGGTTTCTACGAGATTTCCCGGTCAGATCTTGAGGTGAGTAAGATCAAACTCCTAATAAGACAATGCGAGTTTGAGAGCTACGACCTTCTGGAAGATTTGAAAGGCTTCGACAAAAAAGTGGAGCTCACCTTATCTTTTATGATTGGGGAGATCTTAAAGAAGGCCTTCCATAACCAGGGCGAGTATTATGATCAATACAGGATCATCAACAGCCAGAAAGATATGGTTTCTGATGGATCAGGTTCATAGAACATGATCTGGAATGCGTACGACGTTACAGGGTAACGTCGCTACAGAATAATGTAGCCTCGTTACCCTGTAACGAGGTGGTGCTGCAGGGAAAAACGTGAGTTCTACACGTAGGCCTTTGCTCAACGGCTTTGTTGCTTTTCGACTTATACCTTCAATCCTGTTTACAGCCTCTTTTTTAAAAAATGGCCCTAAAACAAGTCTTGTTTAAACTGCAGGAAAAGTCAGGGTGACCGTAGTTCCATTCTGCAGAGTTGATTCAATTTGGATGGAGCCACCATGCAGGCGCATGATCTTCTCGGTCATGGCCAGCCCGATGCCGGTGCCGGTGCGCGATCGGGCGTTCTGGGCCCGGTAGAACGGCTCCAGCACCCGGTTCACCTCTTGTTCCGGAATGCCTATCCCCTGGTCCCGGACCTGCACCAATACCTGCTGCTCCTGACAGGTAAAGCCCACCACTACCTCCTGATGATCTGAGAACTTTGAGGCGTTTTCCAGCACGTTCTTGATGGCAATCTGCAGGAGGTTTCGGTTACCGCGCACCGTAATCAGGTCAGGATCAGCGGGCAAGCCCGATAGATCCAGCCGGTTCTTATTCTGCGGCAGTTGGTGATCCAGATTCGCTTTTACCTCCAGCAGCACTTCGTCAATGCGTACTTCCTCTTGCCGCACGGCTTGCTCATCAAACCCGGTCTGGGCCAGCAGAATCAAATCTGAGGTGAGCTTTTCCAGTCGCCCGGTCTCTTTCTGCAGGGTTTCCAATGATGCCCGGTACTCCTCCGGGGACCGATCTTTCAGCAGCGTCACCTCCAACTCCCCTCTGATGGCGGTAAGCGGATTACGGAGCTCATGGGAGGCATTGGAGATAAAGCTTTTCTGCATGTAAAAGGAGGTCTCCAGGCGCTCCAGCATCTGGTTGAACGTGGAAATCAGGTTCCCGATCTCGTCGCGGCTCTCCCGCTCCTGAACCCGCAGGTGCAGGTTAGCGGCCCGTATCTTATTCACTTCCTGCACAATGGACACGATGGGTTGCAGTACTTTGCGGGCGAAGAAATGGCCGGCCACCAGCATAATCAGTATCCCGATCAACACACTGAAAAGCAGCACTTCCTGCAGATTGCGGAGTTTGCCGGTTCCGGTCACGTCTACCGCCGAGACAATGACATAGAAGTTTCCCTGGTTGTCCTCGTACCAAAGCCCAACCCCTTGTTTGTCGCCCTGCCAGAACTCAGCCTGTTTGTTGCGGTCTATATCATTGAAAACTCTGGCCGGAACAGAGATTTTACCGGAATCGGGGGCCACTTTGGGGACGCGCGTTTTATCATAGATGGTAAGGGTTTCCTGGGCCAGGCTCTGTAGGTACTTACGCTGTATTTTCTGCAGACTGTGCGCACTGAGCTCGTCCCGCTCCAGGTACATCTGCGCCGAGATAACGCCCCGGTCCATGAGGCGCTGAAAGAACTGGCGCCGGGTGTACTGCTCGGCAAAGAAGTAGATGATGAGGCCCATGATGATAAGCACCCCGGTGGTGAGCCCGGTAAAGGTAAGGGTGAGCTGGCTCCGGAAATTCACGCGTCCTCCGGTTTCTTAAGGATGTAGCCCATACCCACCACCGTGTGAATCATTTTGGCCGGAAAGTCTTTGTCAATCTTGTTGCGCAGGTAGTTCACGTACACGTCTACCACATTGGAGCCTAAATCAAAGTTCAGGTCCCACACATTCTCCAGCAAGTCTACCCTGGACAACACCTTGCCCTGCTTTTTCATGAAGAACTCCAGCAGGGCGAATTCCCGGGCGGTCAGGCTGATTTCCTTGCCGGCCCGTACTACTTCCTTGGTGTCCAGGTTGAGTTGCAGATTCCCAACCTGCAGAATCGGGCTGCTGTTTGCCGGTTCGGCCCGGCGAGCCAGAGCCCTTACCCGCGCCACCAGTTCCTTGAACTTGAACGGCTTGGTGAGGTAATCATCGGCACCGGCTTCCAGCCCGTCCACAATGTCATCGGTGGCACCCAGGGCGGTGAGTAGTAGCAGGGGCGTCTTGATCTTCTCCTGCCGCAACTGGCGGCACAGGTCCAGCCCGCTCAGGTGGGGCATGATAATGTCCACCACAATGACCTGGTACTCGTTCTGCAGGGCTAGCTTCTTGCCGGTGAGGCCGTCATAGGCCACCTCTACCTCAAACGTCTGCTCCTGGAGCCCTCTTTTAATAAACGCCGCCACGTTGGGTTCATCCTCAATCACCAGTACTTTCATCTGCCAATAGAAATTCTAAAAACCTGCCCAGGTTTAAAGGTACAGGATTGGGGGCCTAAATAAAAACCGAACGGGGCAGGGAGATTCTACTGATGATGCAACCGGCCTCCCTGGGAACTGCTCCTCAGCCGGGTATCCGCCGGAAACCACGCCGGTTCCTCTTTCCCCAATACGCGACTGCGGCATCAGGAAACGGCTACCCGCGCGGCTTCTTTGTGGAACTTGTTGCGGTACTCCAGGGGGGAAATACCAGTGATTTTCTTAAAAGTAGCCCGAAACGCCTTGGTGTCTGAGTAGCCCACGGCGTACATGACCTCGTTCACGTTTTCGCGCGAAGTCTCCAGGCGGGTCTTGGCGGCCTCTACCTTCACCCGCTGAATGTACTCCATCACGGTGTTGCTGGTGGCCTTCTTGAACCGGCGCTCCAGGTTGCGGCGGCCCAGGTAAAATCGGGATGCCAGTTCATCTACCGTGATCTTCTCCTGGAAGTTGGCCTCAATAAACTCCTGGGCCTGTCTGATCAGGCTGTCTTCGTGGTCTTTCTGGCCGTTGAAAATTACAAACGGCGACTGGCTGCGGCGATCCATGTCAATCTGGAAGGCCTTGGACATGAGCACGGCAATCTCACGCCCCGCGTACTTTTCTATGAGGTACAGCACCAGGTTGAGGTAAGAGAAGGCGCCGCCGCTGGAATAAATGCCCTGCTCATCGGTGATGATGCGGTCTTCCACCAGCTCCACCTGCGGGAACATGCGCCGGAAATCTGGGGCGGCCATCCAGTGCGTGGCACATTTGCGCCCGTTCACCAAGCCAGTGGAGGCCAGCAGAAAAGCGCCCACGCAAAGGCTGGCTACCTCGGCCCCGCGCTGGTGCTGCGCTACAATCCAGGGCATAAAGTCTTGGTTCATCTCCAGGGCTGCGCGCATGTCCCCGTCCAGGGCCGGAATGATGATCAGATCGGTCTCGGCAATGTCCTTCGCCAGCACATCGGGGTACACGGTGTAAATGCCGCCGGCCACGGGCACCTCGGGGGTAAGCCCGGCCAGCTGCACCCGGAACAGGGCGGGTTTGCCCCCGCTTTTCAGGAGTTTGTTCACCTCAGTGAACACTTGGCGCGGGCCTTCCACACTGCCCAGAATGGCCCCTTTGGGTACTAATAGCGTGATGTGTTTCATGGTGGGTACAGGTGCTAGGTGGTGCCGCAAGGGAGCCCCGCCGGCTGCTTGGCCCTTGGGTTGCCTCTCCCGCGGCAGTACCCAAAGCTACCCAAACAGATTGTCGTAATCAACCCCAAGAATGGCGTGAACACCCCCTTCTTTATTCAGAAATTGCCTGTATGTTTGCCATGTACTCAAGGAGTTAACCCATTTGTCTAGCTAACCTCTACCACCATGGAAACTGTACAGATCAAAAAAGACATTGCCATCAACGCTTCCCGCCAGAGGGTCTGGGAGGTGCTCACCCAGGACCACTACGTAAGGCAGT
Organism: Rufibacter psychrotolerans; assembly: GCF_016924645.1. Taxonomy (GTDB): domain Bacteria; phylum Bacteroidota; class Bacteroidia; order Cytophagales; family Hymenobacteraceae; genus Nibribacter; species Nibribacter psychrotolerans. Next base: position 23,690 of record NZ_JAFFJV010000019.1, read on the forward strand.
GGTACGCCTCCTTCAGTGAGGGTGCCTACGCCGAGACCGACTGGCAGGAAGGCAGCAAGGTCCTGTTCAAAGACCCCTCCAACAACGGAATGGTAGCCCGGGTGGTGGCCAACAGGCCGCTGGAGCTACTGGACGTGGAGTATGCGGGCCTGGTCTCCAACGGGCAGGAAGACACCACCAGCGAAGAGGCCCGGGCGGTGCAGGGCGGCCGCGAAACCTACCAGCTCCAGGAAAAAGCCGGCCACACGCACCTGTCCATTTCCACCGACATGACCCCGGAGTATTTTGAGATGATGTCTACTGCTTGGGACGCGGCCCTGGCGAAGATTAAGGCAATGGCTGAAGCCCCATCCCAGAACTAAACCCGGCCAGCCATGAAGCTTATGAAACGGATCTTGGTAGGAGCCGGCACCCTGGTGGCGCTCCTGCTGGTGGCAGCGCTGTTCGTGCAGAAGGAATACACGGTGCAGCGCCAGATCATCATCAACAAACCCAAGGCCGAGGTGTTCGGCTACATCCGGCACCTCAAAAACCAGGACCACTACAGCACCTGGATCATGACCGACCCCGCCATGAAAAAGAGCTACCGGGGCACCGACGGCACGGTGGGCTTTGTCTATGCCTGGGACGGAAACGACCAGGCGGGCCAGGGCGAGCAGGAGATCACCCACCTCACCGAGGGACAGCGGCTAGACGTGGAGGTCAGGTTCATTCGGCCGTTCAGGAGTACCGCCCAGACGCCCATGACCACCGAAGCCCTAAGCCCTACCCAAACCAAAGTAACCTGGGGCATGAGGGGCGCCAACCCCTACCCTTTCAACCTCATGCACCTGTTTGTAGACGACATGCTGGGCCAGGACCTGGAAACCAGCCTTACTACCTTAAAGACCATTCTTGAGAAACCGCATTTCACCCACAACTAACCCACTATCACCTATGGCAACCATGCAAGTTTACCTCAATTTCCCGGGCACCACCCAGGAGGCCCTTACCTTTTACCAATCTGTTTTTGGGGGCGAGTTCCTGGAATTGATCCGTTTTGGTGACACCCCCGAGGCCGGCCGTGTTGCGGCCCACGAACAGGACAAGATCATGCACATGGCCCTGCGCACGGACCACGGCATGTTGCTGATGGCCACCGATGCCCTGGAATCTATGGGGCACCGGCTCACGCAGGGCAACAACTTCCACCTGAGCCTTACCACCGAAACGCGCGAAGAGGCCGATCAGCTTTTCCAGGGCCTGGCCCCGGGCGGAACCGTGTCGCTTCCCATGCAGGAAATGAACTGGGGAGACTATTTCGGCATGCTGACGGATAAATTTGGGGTGCAATGGATGGTCAGCTACCCCATGCCGCAGGCGCAACCCCAAGCCCAACCCGAGAAGGCGGCGGAGGCTTCCGCGTAAGGGCTGCCCCCTGCTTGTCTCCTGCCATGTTTTGGGTCTGTTTTAGAGAAATCAGGCCCGAAACATGGCTTCTCTTCCTTTTAGCCAGTTCTCTTCTCCAGTTCTCTTCTCTCGCAAACTATCCGGGCGCGGAGCACCAAAAACCTGCAGCCCAAGATGACGGCAGAAAACTAATCCTTCGCTTCTCGCCGCGCTGGGCGAACTAAAGCTTTCGCCCTATTTCCAGCGCCGTTTGCGCCTTTTCCTGACAAGCCCAAACGTAAAGTATAAGCAGCCCTGGGCAATTCCTCGGCTGCGTTCACTGGGGTTATGTCTCACCTTAGGGTTCAGACTAAGGTTCAGACTTGAAGCGGATTTCTTACAAAGCTGAAGCCCCCTGTTTCCGGCCTTTTTTTGTGAAAAAGGGCCTGAAACAGGGGGCTTTTAACTTGAGGTGCGCTGATGCGGAGCAGTTTAGAGTGCGGAGTGGCTTTTCTGGCAATTGCCAGGTGCCAGCCGGCCTATTTGCCTAGCAGTTTCACCTCAATGCGCTGGTTCTGGGTACGGCCTTCCTCGGTGTCGTTGCTGGCCACGGGTTGGTCGGCGCCAAATCCTTTGGCTTGCAGGCGCTTGGCGTTCACGCCTTTGGAGATCAGGTATTCCACCACGGCTTTGGCCCGGCTTTCAGAAAGCTTCAGGTTTTGGGCAGCCTCGCCTTTGTTGTCGGTAAAGCCACTGATCTCTACTTTCTGGCTGCGCTCATCCTTCAGGAACTCCACCAGCTGGTTCAGTTCGGGCATGGACTCGGGCTTGATCTTGGCCTGCTCGGGCTCAAAGAAGATGTTGCGCAGGGCCACGGCGCTGCCGGTAGCCACCGCCTTCAGCTGGATGTCTTTCTGCACCTTTCTGAATGCGTGGGCGGCCGTAAGGTCAAAGTTCTCTGAGTGCAGCAGGTTGCCTTCCTTCTTGATGGCCACGCCGTAGTTCTTGCCGGCCGGCAAGGAAAGGAGGTACTTGCCGGTTTGGCTGTTGGAGGAGTACGTGGCGATGACCTCGTTCTTCAGGTTGTCAATCAGCTCAATTTTGGCCTCGGTGGGGCCGTTGGTTTTGGCGTCTTTGATGGTGCCGTACAGCAGCAGGCTCTGCGGCGTCTTGAGGTCCTGCACCGGTACTTGCACCGGTTGCGGCACTCGAAGGGCCATGCTGGCCAGCAGATCATCCTCGGCGTTCAGGACCATGGGCTTCTCGGGCCCCAGGAACGTTACCCGGAAGATATCTGTGGACTTCTGCCCTTTTTCCAGCCGGTTAGAGGCCAGGTACCCGTACCGGCCACTGGCCCCCACGGCCAGAAAATAGTCATCATCGGGGGAGTTCACGGGGTAGCCCACGTTCTCTGGTTTGGACCACTTGCCGTTCTCGTACACGCTTTTGAAGATGTCATAGCCGCCCATGGAAGAATGCCCCTCTGAGCTGAAGTACAGGGTCTTGCCGTCGGGCAGGAGGAAGACGAAGCCTTCGTCATAGGGCGTGTTCAGGTCGGGGCCGGCGTTCACGGGTTTTCCCCACTCGCCCTTGCTGTCCATCACGGAGTAGTAGATATCGTGCTTGCCGATGCCGTTGGGCCGGTTGCTCACGAAGTACACAGTTTTGCCGTCATAGGAATAGGCGGCCGAGCCTTCGTGGGCGTTGGAGTTGAGGTTCTTCAGGGCCTCGGGCTTGGACCACTCGCCGCCCTTGAGCCGGCTCTCGAACAGGTCGCCGTTGTCGTCCTCGCGGTACAGGATCAGGCGCTGCCCGTCCGGCGAAAGGCTCACCGCCGACTCAAACTTGTCTGAGTTGACGTTCTGACCCATGTTTTTGGCCGGAGTCCACTGCCCGTTTACCTTGGTGCTGAGGAACAGGTCTTCGTGCAGGGCGGGTGCTTTCTCGGTTTTCTCTTCCTCTTTTTTCTTTTTGTCGTTTTCTGTGGCTTCCGGGGCCCTGCGGGAAGTGAACACCATCACCGTCTCGTCGGCGGAGATTACGGGGCTGTACTCGGGGGCGTCGGTGTTTATTTCGGGGCCCAATTTGTCAAAATGCACCAAAATCGGCTTTTGCTGTAATTGCTCGCCCGACAAGCACTCCCTGATGTGCTGGTTCACCACTTGAATCTTTTCCTTGTTTTTGTCGGTGGGCAGGGTGGCCAGGTACTTCTTGTACTCGGCGGTGGCCTTTTTCCAGTCCAGGTTCACCTGGTAGGCGCGGCCCAGGTAGAAGCCCAGGTCTGGGTGCACCGCGGGGTTAAGTTTACGGGCGGCCTCCAGGTACTGCGCGGCCTGGGCTTTTTCATCTGAGAACAGGTAACACACCCCCAGCCTGTAGTTGAGGGTGGTGCTGTGGGGGTTGAACGCATGGGCCGCTTTGTACGGGGCAATGGCGTTTCTGTAGTGAACGCGGCGGTACTCCTCGTCTACCTTCTTGGAGAGGAAGATCTCGTCGCCGTCGTCCAACTTCTTCTTGGCGTCTCTGAACCCGTCTTTGTTTTGCTTGAAGTTGTCTTTCTCAAACTCTACGTTCTGCTGGGCGTAGGCCTGGCCCAACACCAGCAAACAGGCAACTGTAAGTAAATGTCTTTTCATGTTCTTGGAATTAAAGGCAAAAGAGAACAGGTTACTTCTCGTTGCAATGGGTGAGGTAAGCTTTAGCGGCCGCAATGTTCAGCGAGAGCGCTTTGGCCCAGTCCTGGCAGGCAGAATCATCGCGCAGCATCTCCTTGGCGATGCCGCGGTTGAGGTACGCAGACCCGTATTGGTCATTGATCTGCAGGGCGAAGTTGCAGTCTTCCAGCGCCCCTTTGTAGTCTTTGAGCTTGAATTTAGCCGCCGCCCGGTTGTTATAGGCGAAGGCGTACTGCGGGTTCAGCTGGATGCACTTGGTGAAATCGGCCAGGGCCCCGGCGTAGTCACCGGCCTCAAACCGGGCCTTGCCCCGGCTGTTGTACGCCAGGTGGTAGTCTTTTTTGCGCTCCACGGCCTTGCTGAACTCGTCAATGGCCCCGTTCAGGTCGCCCTTGGCCTGCTTGATGCTGCCCAGGTTGTGGTAGGCCACGGCCAGGTCGGGGTCTAGTTCCACCGCCTTCCGGAAATCGGTCAGGGCCCCGTCCAGTTCTTTCAGTTGCCGCTTGGCGCTGCCCCGGTCATGGTAGATGTTGGCGTTGCGCGGGGTGAACTTGAGCGCCACCGAATAGTCTTCCACGGCCTCCTTGAAGTTCTGGTTCTCAAAGTGGAGGCCGGCGCGCAGGTACCACACCATGGGATGGTTGGCGTCCAGTTCGGCGGCTTTGTTGTAATCGGCCAGGGCACCGGCTTTGTCGCCCTCGGTCTGGCGGGCGCGGCCCCGGCTGAAGAAGGCCTGCGGATTGGCACTGTTCAGCGCCAGGGCGCGGTTATAGTCATCAATGGCGTTTTTCACGTCTTTGAGTTCATAGTACACGTTGCCCCGGCTAAACCAGGCCTGGTCCATGTCGGGCCGCAGCGTGATGGCCGAGTCGAGGCTCACCAGCGCCTGCTTGTATTCCTTCTGGCTGATCAGCAGGAGCCCGTTTTTGTACAAGCGGTCGGCCATGGCATTTGGGTCCAGGGCCGCTACCGCTACGGTGTCTTTTACCGCCACAGAATCCTGTACCTCCTGCGCGTGCACCCCCAAACAGAAAACAGAGCCGAAGAGTGAGAAAAGTAGAGCTTTCTTCATACTCATTACATTTTATAGATAAAAGATACGGTTACAAACCAGGTTGCCTGGCACGGCCACTCCCTTGGGGGCAGGTGCGTTTCGGGCCTGAATCTCTGCCTTTGGCCCCAAAACAGGGAACAGCAGGCAAAAAGCGGTGCCTTGCTCAGCTAGCCGGGGGATTGCTACGCTGGGCCCAATCATTTGGCGAACACCATCTGTACAGTTTCCCAAAATTAGGTATAAAATTCACGAAATGTTGGTATTTTGCTTATACCAAAGCCGGCAACGCCAATTTTACCTACTTTTAAGTAGTGGTTTTGTGGGGTGATTGGATAGTTTATGGGAATTGTGCCCACGAGCGCCGGCTCATTCTGATGGCAAGGTGACAAAAAATCCCCCGGTTTCGGGGCTGTTTCAGTAAAAACAGCCCCGAAACCGGGGGAATTGATTCATTCAGACCAAAACGGCGGTTACCGCTTACTTGCCAATGAGTTTATAGCCCAGGCTGAAGATTACCTGTTGGTTTCTGAAGTCCACGCTGCCGGTGCTGGCATCTGTGTAGGAGCGCTTAAGGCGTTCGTACCGCACATCGGCGGTCAGCCGGGAGATGTCCACGCCGGCCCCAATCTGGTAGCCCCAGTCCGCCGAATCCATGGCTTTCTTCATGTCCATAGTTCCAAACTCGCTGTCAATCAGGAATGAGGCAACGGGTCCGGCGTACGCGCGGGCAAACAGGAGTTTATAGCCTACCAAGAGGGGAACGTCTACGTTGGTGAATCCCATTTCCTGCACGGTGGTGTTGCCCATGTCATCGGGCACTTCAAATTTGCCGCCCGAAGAAGAAAGCACCGCCTCTGGTTGCAGCAGGAAGCCCGCTACGTTAAAGCGGGTAAACACCCCGGCATGGAACCCGGTGATGCTTCCCTCCTCTTTTAATTGCGAGAAGTTGGCATTGGCATTTTTCAGGTCTACGTTGGAAGAACTGATCCCCGCCTTCAACCCTAAGGTAAAGAGCTGGGCATGGGCCATAACGCCGGTAAAAAGCAGTACAGCCGTTAAAAGAAAGCATTTTTTCATAGTTGATGATTGGTTAGGCACTCTGTAGCAACGCTAAGGAAATACAAGTCCCGGTCATATCCAAACTTTCGCCTGCCCGCCACCTCGTTCTCTGGATATATGAGATTACTCCCAGGATTTAAAACCGGGTTTTACGGTGCTTGCCGGTTCCCGGAGCCCTCTTGGAGCCCTCTTTTAGACAAGCTGGCTAAGACACGTGGTTGGCAAAGGAACCTCCTCCATTCCCGCTGATACGTCATTTCACCGAAGCCTGCTTACTACATTTTTATCCAAACGTGCCTGTTCATTTAACCGGCATTTAGCACTACCAAAAGGGTTAAAGCCTATTTAAACCAAAAATAATGCACACTCATTATGTTTTATAAAAATAATAAGTATATATTAGACCTTTATAAGGCCAAGCACCCCTACTGGCTTCGCTTACAATCCTTTACAGTACCCCCAAACTTACACTATACAAAGCCACTAGGCGACGCGTAGCACCGCCCCGTGGACTTCCTGTAGCTCTGAGTCATAAATGGAGGTACAAAGCCAGATACTATCAAGTTTATAGCAGTAAAAAGAAACTTATATACCTAAAAAGAAAAGCTTAATCAATCCTACTACCCTTTATTACAGAACGTTATGACCACCATTGCTCCCGTTGCGCCCGTAAAGACATTCTTCAAAATCAACAAAGAGGGGTTAAACATAAGCCGCTACCTGGCGCGCATTGGTTACACCGGAGACACCGCGCCCACCCTGGAAACCCTCCGGCAACTGCACTACCTGCACGCCCTCACCTTCCCGTTTGAGAACCTGAACCCTTTCCTTAAGAAACCGGTGCCCCTTGACATTGAAACCCTGCAGCGCAAAATGGTGGAAGACGCGCGGGGCGGCTACTGCTTTGAACAGAATCAGCTTTTCAGCCATGCCTTGCAGGCCCTGGGCTACAAGGTGAAAGGCCTGGCGGCCAGGGTGCTGTGGAACGTACCGGGGGGCGTGACCACTGCCCGCGCCCACATGCTGCTGCTGGTGGAGGTGGAAGGTGAAGAATACCTGGCCGACGTGGGGTTTGGCGGCCTCAGTCTCACGGCCCCGCTGCGCCTGCACGACCTGAGCGAGCAGCGAACCACGCATGAGACGTTCCGCCTGGTGCCGCTGGAAGACGAGTACGTGCTGCAGGCCAGAATCCAGGACACCTGGAAACCTTTGTACCGCTTCGGGCTGCAAGAGCAATTCACCGCCGACTACGAAGTGTCGAACTGGTTCACCTCCACCCATCCCAGATCACCTTTTGTGACGGGTCTGCTGGTAGCCAAAGTTACTCCGGAGGCCCGTTACTGCCTGCGCAACAATGAGCTCAGCGTACATTACGTGCACGGCAAATCGAAACGCCAGTTCATCACCACGCCGGGCCAGCTATACACCATCCTGAAAGAAGGGTTTGACCTGCCGGTTTCTTACACGCCAGAACTGGACCAGGCCCTGCGCTTCATTCTGCAGCCCCTGAATTAGCCAGCGCTTCTTACCGCCTCTCAATTTCTGGAACTTGACCCACAAGGGGCAACAGGTGAGCTATTGCCTAATGGTAGCTTCTGTAAAAGCCTTGGCGCACCGCTGCATGCCAAACGGGCAACCCATAAGAACGCCTTGTTTTTGCCCTCTTTTTTGTAAAACCGCACTAAAACCCTTAGACTTAGAACAGAAACCGGGCCTTGCCGCATGCTGCCCGCCACGTGTCCTCGCCTGTATGAAACCATTCCTTTCAGCTCTGCTGCTGGTGCTCTGCCTGTACAGCGGCTGCGTTCCCAATGCCCGGTTGGCCGGTAAAAAAACCACCCCAGCCCTGCTGGTCTTCTATAAAACCGCCGGGTATTACCATACCTCCATCCCCACCGGGTTGGCAGCCTTGCAAAGACTTGGCAAAGAGAACAACTTTACCGTAGACACCACCAGGAATGCGGCCCACTTTACCCCAGATTCGCTGGCGAAGTACCAGGCGGTAGTGTTCCTGAGCACCACCCAGGATGTGCTGAACCCGGCACAGCAAAAAGTCTTTGAGCGGTACATACAAGGTGGCGGCGGCTTTGTGGGCATCCACTCTGCCACCGACACCGAGTACGACTGGCCCTGGTACAACCAGTTGGTAGGCGCTTACTTTGAGAGCCACCCCGAGGTGCAGCAAGCCACCATCCAGGTAGTGGACAAAGCCCACCCCGCCACCAGCATGCTGCCCACCCACTGGCAACGCACCGACGAGTGGTACAACTTCAAAAGCATCAACCCGAGCGTGAAAGTACTGGCTACGCTAGACGAGGCTACCTACCAAGGCGGCAAGAACGGCACGAACCACCCCATTGCCTGGTACCACACTTTTGACGGCGGACGAGCCTTCTACACCGCCGGCGGACACACCAAGGAAAGCTATGCAGAGCCTTTATTCCTCCAGCACCTGCTGGGTGGCATCAACTATGTCCTCCAAAGGGAGTAAGCTCCGTGCTAGCTACTTCCGCCCGAAACTCTGGAGAGACTCCCGTATTTGCTTGTTCTTACCAACCGCACTCGTTCCCAACCCTATGCCGATTGCCAAAAGCATCGGCTTTCTTTTTGGCCATTACCTTTCCGTTTGCGCTACTTCTGCAGGTTCAATCATAGGAAATTATAGCCGAACATTAGTGAAACTACCAGCAGATGACTGAAAAGTGACTCTCCCCTTGAGGGGAGCGCAGAGGAGTGTTTACATCTGCTGGTCCATTCCCAATTAGTCTTTCGGTCTGAAGAAATCAGCAGTTAAATCTTCTACTAAAAGCACTGCAATTGCTGCTCGCCGGGGTAAACCGCCTCCTTAATTTTCCTTCATGAAAAGAGCCTGTTGCATTAGGCACAAAGGAAAACACCACAGCTACCAATGGCAGCTATTTCTCACAAGCGCTATAACCAAAAAAAGCCCCCGTCGTTTTAGCGTTGTTTTTACAGAAACAGCGCTAAAACGACGGGGGCTTTTATTTAAGGGAAGCGGCGGAGGCGCCTCTTCCATCACGGCTTATCTGTTACTGCACTACCACTTGCAGGGCTTTGCTGGTAGTACCCGTGATAAGCTTGCAGTGGTAAATGCCCGGTGCCAGACGGCCACCGTTGGTCTTCAGGGGTTGGGTGACAGTGTGGTTACCGGCGGCTTGTCTACCCAACGACTTGCTGATGAGCAATCGGCCCACCTGGTCGTACACCTGCAGGGAAACGTCGGCGGCGGCGGCCAGCTGGTACTGAACGGTTACCTGGCCGGTTCTGGTGGGGTTAGGGTACGCCACCACGTTCTTGGCCAGGTCTGCCTCGTCCTTGGATTTAAGCAGGATGCTGGAGGTAGACAGGCGCTTGGTGGTGTATACGCGGTACTCACCGGGTTGTAGCGTGATGGCCTGGTTGACGTTGGTCACGGTGTAGGCTTCGCCGGTAACGTAGTCGTACCAGGTACCCACGTGCTGGAACTTAGGATCAATGGTGCCGGCAGTTACCCCGAAGTTCCCCAGCACGGCCACGTTCATGTCCGGGTCCTGGAGGTGGATGGTTTTCAGAGCGCCGTCCAGGTTCAGGGTGAAGTTGTTGGTCTCAAAGGCCGGCTGGTTGACCTTCAGCTTGATGAGGGCAGCGTACACGTTGTACAGTTTGCGGCGCTCCGGCTCATTGTAGTAATTCCACAGGATAGGCTTGTTGCCGGTGCGGCCGTTCTGGTTAATAGGAATGTCATAGCCCAGCTCCCCGAACTGCCAGATCATCTTAGGCCCCGGGATGGTGAAGAAGAAAGCGGCCGCCAGCTGCATGCGCTGCAGGGCAGTAGTCAGGTTTTTGGTGCTGTACGTACCCGCGCTGTTGCCGTGGTTGAGCAGTTCCACCATCTGGCGCTCCTCGTCATGGCTTTCCATGTAGCCCACCACGTGCGGGCTGTTCCAGTTGCGCTGTTTGTGGGACACCCAGTTGAAGTTAGAGTTGGCGGTGTAGCCCATGGCAGCCTGCTTGTACTGGAAGTGCAGGTTGCCCCATAGCATCATGCCGTAGTTGGCCAGCACCGTTTCCTCGCTGTTATCGGCAAAATGCTCCAGAATCACGTAGGCATCGTTTTCCACCGACCACACGTGGTCGGCCATGCGCTTGAGCAGGTCAATGCGGCTTTGGTCAAACTGGCCCCAGGCGCCGGTGTTGCCTAGCGTCTGTTTCTGGGTGAAGCCCTTGGAAAGGTCGAACCGGTAGCCGTCTACGTTGTATTCCTGCAGCCAGAACTCCGTCACCCTGTCCACAAAATACTTGGTGGCCGCGCTTTCGTGGTTGAAGTCATGCCCCACGTTGAAGTCATGTTTGGGGTCTGGGTTGAACCAGGGACTCTCCGGCGTGGTCTTGCCGGTGGCGCCGTTGTAGTACAGCTGCACCATGGGCGACTGCCCGAAAGAGTGGTTCAGGGCGATGTCCAGGATCACGGCCATGCCGCGGGCGTGTGCCTCGTCTATGAACTGCTTCAGCATCTCCTTGGTGCCGTAGTACTTGTCGGGCGCAAAGTAGTACACTGAATTATAGCCCCAGCTCAGGTTGCCCTCAAACTCATGGATGGGCATCAGCTGAATGGCGTTCACGCCCAGGCGGCTCAGGTAATTCAGCGTGTCGGTGAGGGTTTTGTAGTCATGTTTTTCCAGGAAGTCGCGCACCAGCAGCTCATAGATCACCAGGTCGGTTTTCTTGGGTTTGGTGAAGTTAGGCACCTTCCAATGGTAAGGCGTCTGGTTGGTCTGCAGCACAGACACCATGCCGGTGGCCTTGCCGGTGGGGTATGGCTTCAGGTTGGGGTAGGTCTCGGCGGCAATGAAGCGGTCCTCGTTGGGGTCAAGGGTTTTCTGGGTGTAAGGGTCCCCCACCCTCAGGGTCTCGTCCACCAGGTACTGGTAGGCGTATTCCTGGCCCGGGGTCAGGTTGTCTAGCTGCACCCAGTAGCGGGTTCCGTCTGGGGTGCGCTTCATGGGCGTGGCGCCCACCGACCAGTTGTTGAAATCACCTACCACATACACGTTCTGCTTGTGGGGCGCGTACAGGTTGAGCAGCACGCTGGTGGCGCTCAGGTAGGTAACCCCGTCTTTGGCGTTGGCCGGCAGCGCCTGCACCTGGGTAGCCGACCGCACTACAAAAATAAATGAGTCCACGGCGGTGGCGGTGCCCGTTTCGGCCATCAGTTTCACCTTGTTGGGCCCGGGAGTAGTGGCGGTTACCTGCGCCTCCAGGGTGGTGGCCGCGGCTTCTTCCTTCACCTTCACCCCGTTCACCAGCAAAGAGAGTTTGGCCGTGGCCGAGGCGTTGCCCCTTACCTGGATGGTCTGGTTCTGGTCCACGAAAAGGCCGTTCATGCCTACCACGGGCTGCGCGAACGACACGTTCACGGAACCCGCTGAGTAGATGTTCACCCTAATGTCTTTGCCCCCGGTATCTTTGCCTTCGCGGCTCCCGTTGGCGTTGCGGAACACAAACATCAGCGCCTTGATCTCCTCACCGGCGGGCACGTTGTAGAAGGTGCGGGGCGTGAGGGTGATCTGGTACCGGTTGTTCCCCAAAGACTGCATCAGGATCTCGGGCGCGGTGCTGCCCCAGGGCGCTTTCACGTACTTCCAGTCAGAATCTGAGGTACTCAGGTTGGTCAGCACGCCGGTGTGGGCGTACACCGGCGGCCCAACGTTGGCCAGTCCGCCGGTTCCCTTGGTGGCGTCAAAGGTGATGGTCACCGGTTCATCATGGACAGGAAAAGCCGGCGACCAGGTCACCACCTGCGCCTGAACTGCCTGTGCCAGCAGCAAGACCAGCAACAAGCCAAGCAAACGAAACGTAGTTTTCATGCGATAGGCAATAATTAGTTTAGTGAGAGATAGCGAACCAATCTCAAGCGAAATCGATTTCCTTGCGAATTTATCAAAATTAACCTATAATCATATACCCTATTTACCAACTTTCAACGCTGCTTGTCTAATGGTGTTTCAATGTTGCACCTTATCCCGGCGAAGTGTAACTTAACCAACTCCAAAACTGCTCCTATGCCCCAGGTAACCCCTATTCTCCCGTTGATTCAATCAGACAGTTGGCTTGCCCCCTACACACCGCACCTGAAGAGACGGTTGGCGCGCTATGAACAAACCCAGCAAGACATTGACCAGGCCTGCGGCTCCCTTGCCCACTACGCAACCTGGCACCACCGCATGGGGCTGCACCATGAACCCCAGAACAAGGGGTGGCGCTACCGCGAATGGGCCCCCGCCGCGCAGGCGCTCTCGCTCATTGGTGATTTCAACTTCTGGGACCGTAGTGCCCATCCGCTCAAAAGGCTGGAGGGCGGCATCTGGGAAGTGTTTCTGCCCGAAGACCAGGTACAGGTCCTGCACGGGCACCGCTACAAGGTGCACGTGGTAGGCGCCACCGGCGAAGGCCGCGACCGCATCTCGCCCTTTACCTTGCGGGCCATCCAGGACCCGGACACGTATGATTTCTCGGGCCAGTACTGGGCTCCGGAAACAGAGTTCACCTGGACCGATGAAGATTTCAACGTAAGCCAGCTTACCCAGCCGCTCATCTATGAGTGCCACGTGGGCATGGCCCAGGAAAAGCACGGGGTAGGCACCTACCGGGAGTTTGCCGACCTAATCTTGCCGCGCATTGCGGAAACGGGGTACAACTGCCTGCAGCTGATGGCCCTGATGGAGCACCCCTACTACGGCTCGTTTGGCTACCACGTCTCCAACTTCTTTGCCCCTACTTCGCGGTTCGGTACCCCCGAGGACCTCAAGTACCTGATCAATGAGGCCCACCGGCGGGGCATTGCCGTGATCATGGACCTGATCCATGCGCACGCGGTGAAGAACATGGCCGAGGGCTTAGCCGATTTTGACGGCTCCGGGGGCCAGTACTTCCACCAGGGCCCGCGCGGGCACCATCCCGGCTGGGACTCCAAGCTTTTCAACTACGGCATTCCGGAGGTGAGGCGGTTCCTGCTGTCTAATGTGCGGTACTGGCTGGAGGAGTTCCACCTTGACGGTTTCCGGTTCGATGGCGTGACCTCCATGCTGTACCACCACCACGGCGAGGGCGTGGCGTTTGGCCATTATGACCGCTACTTTGACCGGGGCGTGGACGAAGACGCCATCCTGTACCTGCAACTGGCCGCCGAGTTGAGCCACACCTTTAAACCGGGCGCGGTCCTGATTGCCGAAGACATGAGCGGCATGCCGGGCCTGTGCCGCCCCATCCCGGACGGGGGCATAGGGTTTGACTACCGCCTGGCCATGGGCATCCCCGACTACTGGATCAAGACGCTCAAGCACACCAAAGACGAAGACTGGAACCTGGATGCCATCTGGTGGGAGCTCACCAACCGGCGCGTGGGCGAGAAAACCGTGGCGTACGCCGAGTCCCATGACCAATCCTTGGTGGGCGATAAAACCCTGGCCTTCTGGCTCATGGACAAGGAAATGTACTTCCACATGCGGGTCATTGACCAACATCCGGTCATTGACCGGGGTGTGGCGCTGCACAAGCTGATTAGGCTACTGACCCTGTCGTTGGGCGGCGAGGCCTACCTCACGTTCATGGGCAACGAGTTCGGCCACCCCGAGTGGGTAGATTTCCCCCGGCAGGGCAACAACTGGAGTTACCAATACGCCCGCCGCCAATGGTCCCTGGTAGACAACCCCGACCTGCGGTACCGCCACCTGTGGCAGTTTGAGAAAGACATGCTGGCCCTGGCCCAGGAGTTTGAGGTGCTGGAGCACGGCCCGGCGCACAAACTGCACCAGGACAACCATAACCAGGTCATCATCTTTGAAAGGGCGGGGCTGATCTTCCTGTTCAACTTCCACACGCACCATTCTGTCCCAGACTATCTGTTTCCCGTGCCCGAGCCCGGCACCTACACCATGGTGCTGTCCTCAGACACCCCCGAAACCGGAGGCCATGACCGCGTAGACCCCACCGTGAAATACTTCACTCAGCCCACCCAGTACGGCCCAAGGCTAAGCATCTACCTGCCCAACCGCACGGCCCTGGTGCTGAAAAAGGAGGAATAAGGCTTGCCCAAAGCCCTGACCTGCTGCTTAAAGCGTCCGCTCAAATGGGGGATTGTTTTATGCTTTTAATTAGTGCCAAAACTGAATCGGGCCTGTTTTCTGGAAAACAGGCCCGATTCAGTATGGTAGGCAGCAAGTACAGAGGTGAGGGCCGGCACTCTTCATCTAATGGGATGCTTTGGTGTGAAAATCAAAAAACGGAAGGCCGCCGCAGAGTACTGCGGCGGCCTTCCGTTTGTGTAGCAACCTGCCTCCTGTTTCACAGAAAGGCTGTTTATGGGGTGTTTTATCGTAATCTGGGCAAAACTGCCGAGTTTTTTAGCCAAGGGGTTGCTCCTGCCCTTGCAGTTGCAGGGCGGAGTGCAGGCTTTCCAGCACCTGGTCGGCGGTGGTGCCCCAGGTGAGCTGTTTCAGGGCCGCCTGGTTGGCCTGCACCTGCTTGGCGCGGAGCTCCTCGTCTTCCAGCAGTTGCAGGATGTGTCTTGCCAGGCCATCGGTGTCGTTGCAGTCGGCCACGCTGGCCTCGGGCAGCACCTCGGCGGCGCCTGTCTGGTGGGTGATCACCACGGGCAGTCCGGCCTGGGTGGCCTCCAGGGCCGCCAGGCCGAAGGGCTCTGACAGGGCCGGCAGGCAGAACACGCTGGAGTTCTTCAGGAGGGTATCAGCCTTGGCGGGCGGCAGGAAACCGGTAAAGGTAACGGCCTCCTCTATGCCCAGTCGTTTTACCATGTTCTGGGCCTCTTCAAACTGCGGGCCGTGTCCGGCCACCACAAAGTTTACCTCAGGGTCTTTCTTCAGGACTTGTTTGGCTACTTTCAGGAACTGCAGAGGACCTTTCTGCGCCACCAAACGGCCCAAAAATGTTACCTGCTTGCGTTTCACCGGCGCCACCGGAGAGGGGGCTACCCTGTCTACCCCGTTGTACACCACCTGCACTTTCTTGGCCGGTATGCCGTAGCGCTTGGTTATCATGCGGGCGGTCCGGTCGCTCACGGCCAGGATCAGGTCTGCCTCGTGCATGGCTTTGGATTCCAGCTCATACACCCAGCCCAGGGGCTCGCCCACCTGGCGGTCGAACGACAGGCTGTGCACGTGCACTACCAGCGGAACCTTGCGTTGGGTTTTAATTTCCATGCCCGCCAGAAAGGTCATCCAGTCATGGGCGTATACCACGTCAATCTCCTTGTGCGAAGCCAGCCGGGCGGCGTACCGCGCAAACTGGATCACCTCAAAGTTGAGCGTTCCCTTTGCCCCGTTGGCCACATTGATCTGGGGCTTGCCATTATAGCTTGAATGAGTGGTCTTTACGGTGTCGGGCACCTGTACTTCCTGGGTCTCAGATTCCACGGATTCCTCCGGCGGAGTGCCTCCGGCGGGTACGGCAGAACCTTCATACGGGAAAAGATTGGCAGGAACTCGGTGGGTGATGGCAAATCGCTCAAAGGTTTGGGCAACGGGCGCCTGTTTGATTTCTTCCAGGTCTAGCTTGTTCAGGCCCACAACTTCGGCATGATGGTCAAGGGCAAGCTGGTCTGCCTGCGGTACAATCATGGTAAGTTCAACTTGTTTGGCCAGGGCCTCGGCTAGGTGAAAACAGGCTTTGCCTACTCCTCCATTTAAAATAGGCTGATCTTCCCAGCCTAGCATTAGTACTCGCAATTTTCTCATTATTACTCAATTCTTCAAAGACGCGGGGAGTGGTATCATGTAAAGATAGAGAAGCATTGTTCTCCTACAAGGCACCACCGGCATTTTTTTTCAATAAGGAGCCGCTTTTCGGCGTTTTATCGAAAACATTCCGTAATTATGCGGTTTGGTTTACGCATAAATACTGAGTACAAACCTTTTTTTGATAAGTACAAATCCCTATTTTCTTTTCCTGCTCTTACTTTTTCATGGATAGTTCTATTCAAGACACTAATTACATGATCAACGATCTGGGCGCAAAACGCGAGGAGTTCTTCGCCGGCACCCTTACCCACGTTGATCACCTAGACCATACCGTTACCCTTTGGTGTGATAACCAGGCAGGCCTGAGGGTAGAGGCCCTCTCCAACCACATCCTGCGCTTTAAGTTCACCACCGACGGCACCTTCGCCCGGGAGTTTTCCTATGCCCTGGCGCCGGGGCGGCCCAGGGCCAACACCCGCCTCAAGGTAAAAACGCTCGCTGATCATATCCGGATTACCACCAAAGAGTTGATCTGTACGGTTTCCAAAGTAGGTTTGGTTACACGAATTCTGGATAAATCTGGCACCGTGCTGAACGAGGACGAAAAAGGCTTCCACTGGGAAGACCACAAAGAGTACGGCGGCGAGATTGTGAAGATGAGCAAGGCCGTGCAGAAAGACGAGTTCTACTACGGCCTGGGCGACAAGGCCGCCAACATGAACCTGCGGGGCCAGCGCTTTGAGAACTGGGGCTCAGACACCTACGGCTACAAGAAAGGCACCGACCCCTTGTACAAGAACATCAACTTCTACATGGGGCTGCACCACCGCCAAGCGTATGGTGTGTTTTTTGACAACACGTTCCGCACGTTCTTTGACTTCGGCAGCGAGCGCAAGGAGGTGACCAGCTTCTGGGCGCAGGGCGGCACCATGGACTATTACTTCATCTACGGCCCTTCCCTCACCCAGGTGGTGGAGCGGTACACCCAACTCACCGGCCCGCCCGAACTGCCGCCCCTGTGGGCCCTGGGCTACCACCAGTGCAAGTGGAGCTACTACCCAGAGGCGGTGGTGAAAGACCTGGCCCAAGGCTTCCGCGACCGCAAAATCCCCTGCGATGCCCTGTACCTGGACATTGACTACATGGAAGGCTTCCGGTGCTTCACCTGGAGCAAAGACTACTTCCCCGAGCCCAAGCGCATGGTGCAGGAACTCAAGGAAGACGGTTTCAAGACCGTAGTGATCATTGACCCGGGCATTAAGGTAGACCGCGACTACTGGGTGTACCAGGAAAGTATCAAAAACGATTACTTCTGCCGCCGCGCCGATGGTCCCCTCTACAAGGGAACGGTATGGCCGGGCCTCTGCCATTTCCCGGATTTCACCCGCGAAGACGTGCGCACCTGGTGGTCTGGCCTGTTTAAGGGACTTATAGAAGAAACAGGCGTAAAAGGCGTCTGGAACGACATGAACGAACCGGCCGTGTTTGAGATTGGCACCTTCCCCAACGACGTGCGCCACCACTTTGACGGCGAGCCCGGTAGCCACCGCAAGGCCCACAACATCTACGGCATGCAGATGGCTCGCGCCACCTATGAGGGCGTGAAGCAGTTCTCTTACCCAGACAGGCCCTTCACCATCACCCGCTCGGGCTACGCAGGCGTGCAGCGCTACGCCTCCGCCTGGACCGGCGACAACATCGCCTCCTGGGACCACCTGTGGCTGGCCAACATCCAGTGCCAGCGCCTCAGCATCTCGGGGCTTTCGTTCGTGGGGTCAGACATAGGCGGGTTTATTGAAACGCCAGACGGCGAGCTGTACGTGCGTTGGCTGCAGTTGGGCATTTTCCACCCGTTCTGCCGCACCCACTCCTCCGGCGACCACGGCGATCAGGAGCCCTGGTCATTCGGGGAGCCGTACACCGGCCTGGCCCGTAAATTCATTGAGCTGCGCTACCAACTCCTGCCCTACCTGTACACCACCTTCTGGCAGTACGTAGACCAGGGCACACCCATGCTGCGGCCCCTGGCGTTCCTGGACCAAACGGACCCCGAGTGCTACCACCGCATGGCCGAGTTCTCGGTGGGCGACCATCTGTTGGTGTGCCCCATCACGCAACAAGGGGTGAAAGGCCGCATCCTGTACCTGCCGCAGGGCCAGTGGTACAACTTCTGGACCGATGAGCTGGTACAGGGCAAGCGGGAAGTCTGGGCCGAGGCGCCGCTGGACAAGATCCCGATGTTTGTGCAGGCCGGAGCGGTGGTTCCGTTTTACCCCGTGCAGCAGTACGTGGGCGAGCTGGCAACCCCACCCGTTACTCTGCATGTGTACCACGGCACCGAAACCTGCACCAGCAAACTCTATGAAGACGGCGGCGAGGGCTACGGCTACGCCGAAGGCAACTTCCTGCACAAGACCTTCCAGACCAGCAACCCAGAGGGAATCTTCACGGTGACGCAGGAACGCGAAGGCGCGGGCCAGGATGCTTATACCACCTATGACCTGGTGCTGCACGGCGTTCCAACCAACGCCCAGAAAATTTTGGTGGATGGCGCTGAGATCAGTTTTGAGGTTAAGGCAGATACCCACCAACTCTTGCTTACCGTGCCCGCCGGGTTTGCCCAACTACAGGTAATCTCCGCAAAATAGGCCTCCTCCAAGCGAAAGGCCGAACTGTAAAAGTCGGGGCCTGTTTTGGGGGCGTTTTCTGTAAAACGCCCCTAAAACAGGCCCCGACTTTTTAGATTAAATCACGCGCTTTTGCCCAGGCAGCAAGCTTAGTCAGGGTTGGCGCTCAGGGCCAACTGGTAGGCGCGTTCATAGTGCACCAGCAGTTTTTTCCAGTCAAACATTTCAGACAAGCCCTCTACTTTGTTGCGCTGGGTAATGCGCTCGCGGCGGCTCATCTCCACGTAGTCCATCATGTGGCGGGCCAGTTGCTCAGCCGAGGAGTCAAAGCTGCGCTCGTGCCGGTCAATTACGTAGATACCCTTGTCGGTGTGCTTCTTGATGTTCTTCTTCACGTAGTCCCCGAAACCCGAAAGGTCACTGGTCACGGCCGGAATTCCGCTAGCCACGCACTCCAGCGGGGTGTAGCCCCACGGCTCATAGTAGCTGGGGAACACGCCCAAATGGCAGCCGCGCACAAACTGCCCGTACTCCATCCCGAACAGCGGGTTGGTAGGCGAGATAAAATCGGGGTGGTAGACTACTTTCACGCGGTCATCGGCGTTGTTCACCAGGTTGGAGCTGCGCAGGAAATGCAGAATCTCGTCAGACTGGTCGTTGACCAGGTTGTGGGTAACCACCGGCGGCAACTGGTGCGTCTTCCACGACTGGATGGTACGGCGGTAGCGCAGTTTCCAGTAGTCCTCTACAAAGTCGTTGAGCTGCGGCAACTTGTGCTCGCTGCTGGTGGCGGCCTCGTAGAACAGGCGCTCCCCTACCTGGTCTTTGATAGCCTCGCAGGTTTCCTGAATCTCCTCCATCAGGGCTTTGGAGTGCAGTACCCCGGGGTTGATGGAGTAGAACGGCTGCTTGGTCACGAAGAACATCACCACGGTCATGTCGCTCTTGGCCTGCTTCATGCGGTGGTTCAGGCGGGCCAGGGCCTCCAGGGTAA
Source organism: Rufibacter psychrotolerans (assembly GCF_016924645.1). Lineage (GTDB taxonomy): Bacteria > Bacteroidota > Bacteroidia > Cytophagales > Hymenobacteraceae > Nibribacter > Nibribacter psychrotolerans. Next base: position 43,222 of record NZ_JAFFJV010000019.1, read on the forward strand.
GGTCGAAGCCCTTGTTGCGGTACTCAAACCTACCCGAGGTGAAGAAGTACACGGTCTTCTCCAGGTCAAAGGGGAAACTCTGGAAGAAGTGCCCCATCACAAACCGGTGGATGCGTTTCTTGTAGGTAAGGTGCAGGTTCTGAAACTCGTGCATGGCGGTGAACCGCCGGATGTTCAAGCCGTTGGGCAGCACCGTATCCGGAATCCGGTCCAGCAGGTAGATGCACTCCCGCACGGTGACCTCGCTCACGGTGGTGAACACGTGGGCCCCGTGGGCCGCGGCCCGCTCAATGGACACCGCCGGCTCAATGTTGAAATGCTGCGCCTCGTGCTGCCAGTCTACCGAGGTAAGCTGGTCGTAGAAGTTGGGATCGTTCATGGCCAGGTAGCGGCCCAGCAGGGTGGCGTGCGTGGTGAACACGATCTTCACGGGCACCTGCTCGCGGCGCAAGTCCGGAATGGGCGACCCGACCATCCACTCGTGGAAGTGCGCCACCACCTGCGTCTTCTGCGACAGCAAGGTGACGTAGCGCTTTACCTGCTGCCCAAAGGCCAGCACCTGGTTCAGCAATTCCTCGTTGGAGGTAGGAATCTGGTGGTTCTCCCACAGAAAGTACTTGATCTCGCCCAGCAGGTTGTACGCGCTGTACGGGTTTATGAGCACGATGCGGGGCCTGCCCGTCACCAACCAGGTACCGTAATAACACTCTACCCCTTGCGCCCGCAGTTCCAGCACGGCCTGCCCGTAGGCGTCTGAGTAATCCTCGGAGGGCTCAAACTCGTTGGCCGCCTGCTGCGGGAAGTAAGGACCAATGAGGCAGTATTGGTCTCCCCAGTACTCAATCATGGCCGGCACTTTGGAGCGGATTACCGTGTAGATTCCACCTACTTGGTTACACGCTTCCCAGGCTATTTCCAGAAGATGCGGAGAAGCAGAAGTAGTTTGTTGCATGGGAGGTCATTTTTCAGCTATTTTACTCAAATTCGCCTAAAACGGATATAGAAAAAGCTATTTATTTAAACTTTTTCCTTTTCCATCTTCTCCCTCCTGTCACTCTCCTCTCTAATCAGCTATTACTCAAGCACAAACCAACTTTTATAACGTACGTTGCTCCTGCCTGAGCAGAAGTAAACCAGCAGCACTCCCTGTTTTCAGACTGAAATCAAGGTTTCACTCCTAAACCATTCATGCCAGTACACCGGGTAAGCGAAGCTATTCGCAGAGGAGACTTCTGCCAGCGCCTCGTAGATATACCCGTTGCTCCCTGAGCAGCTTCAAACTCTGGAGCCTCTGCTTCGGTATCTGTTCTTGAGGATGATGGTTATGGCGAAAAGCAATGGTAATCCTGTAAGGATGCCCCCTAATACCGGGTCCTGGCTTAAAAATCTGCCGGCAGCAAAACCCGCCAACAACAGGCCCAGCATAACCAAAATAACTTGCCCATCTCTCAGCCGTGTTCTCATAACGTGCACTTCAGCTAATTGACAAATAGTATTTTTCAGCCGTAATATAAGACGTTACCGGTAAGAATTCTAAAGAAAGTTTGGTTTTTTAATCAAATTCGCTCTTTCATCCTCTTAAACTTACAGATTTAGCATACCGGGTTAGGGCCACAAATTCAGTTCTTTAAGGTTAGACAAAATACCCGGGGTCTAAAGCGCAGAAACAAAAAGTAGGCAAACGGAAGTATAAGCATGTTTACTGCTGATTTCTTACCCACTTAACTGGGTTTTTGCCTTACCTTTTGCAAAAAGGCACAAATCAGCAGCCAGCTAAAAGAAAGTGCCTTTATACTAAGAGTAGTTAAACCAAACCTAGTTCTATATGAGCATTGTTTATGAAGGACACGTGATCTGGGCGCAAGTAGACGCCAACATGCACCTGCGCCACTCTGCCTATGCCGATTTTGCCGCCCAGGCCCGTATCTCCATGCTGGAGGGGCTGGGCCTTGATTTCAGGGTTTTCCAGAAGCTGCAGCTGGGCCCCATCCTGTTCCGGGAAGAGCTGCAGTACCTGCGCGAGGTAGGCCTCAATAACACCATCCAGATCCATTCCTGGCTCACCAAGGCTCGGCCCGATGGTTCGCGCTGGTCCATCCGCCACGAACTTCACCGGGGCGATGGCGTGAAGGCGGCCGTGATCCAGGTAGACGGCGCCTGGATAGACCTGGCCCGGCGCAAACTAGGTGCCCTGCCCCCGGAGCTGGCCCAAAAGTTCATGGAGCTGCCCCGCACCGAGGACTTCGTACTGGAGTAGCCCTTGCCGTTTCGGAGCCCTTTTTACCAAAACAAGCCCAAAGAAAGCCGGCTCTTTACAGCGCGGGCTTTTTTTTAATGTGGCTGGCGTTTATAATTTAGGGGCATGAAAAACCTAGTACGTACTTCCCTCACCCGGTACAAACCCAGTACCCCCAAGCTCTTTTTCTTCAGTTTGCTGGTGGCCACGCAGGTGGGCTTCGCCCAGTCCAAAGACCCCGTGGTGCAAGGCATCGTCAAAGAAGCCAACGAGAACTCCCAGCTGGAGCCCCTGGCGCACGAACTCATGGATGTGATTGGTCCGCGGTTGGTGGGCTCGCCCCAGATGCAGCAAGCCCATGACTGGGCCGTGGCCAAGTACAAAGGCTGGGGCATCAGCGCCCGCAACGAGAAGTGGGGCGAGTGGCGCGGCTGGCAGCGCGGCGTCACCCACATTGACATGGTACACCCCTGGGTGAAAACCCTGGAGGGCATGCAACTGGCCTGGAGCCCCAGCACCAAGGCCAAAGGCGTGACCGCCGAAACCATCCTCCTGCCCGATGTGACCGATTCCCTTGCTTTCCAGAAGTGGCTGCCCGCCGTGAAAGGCAAGTTTGTGCTCATCTCCATGCCTCAGCCCACCGGCCGGCCCGACTACAACTGGCAGGAATTTGCCACCAAGAAATCGTTTGAGAAGATGAAGCAGGAGCGCACCGCCCTCACCGAGGCCTGGCGCGAGCGCCTGCGCAAAACCGGGCACACCGCGCGCACCCTGCCCGTGGCCCTGGAGAAAGCCGGCGCGGCCGGGGTGGTCATGTCTAACTGGTCTTCGGGCTTTGGCGTGAACAAGATCTTCAGCGCCTATACCAAAAAAATCCCTACCGTAGATGTGTCGCTGGAAGATTACGGCCTGCTGTACCGCCTGAGCGAGTCTGGCCAGAAGCCGAAGATCACCGTGCGGGCCGAATCGCAGGAAAAAGGCAAGGTACCCACCTTTAACACCATCGCGGAGATCAAAGGCACCCAGAAACCCGACGAATACGTGATCCTGTCGGCTCACTTTGACTCCTGGAACGGGGGCACCGGCGCCACCGACAACGGAACCGGCACCCTGGTGATGATGGAGGCCATGCGCATTCTTAAAAAGCTCTACCCCAACCCTAAGCGTACCATCCTGGTGGGCCACTGGGGCAGCGAGGAACAAGGCCTGAACGGCTCCCGCGCCTTTGTGGAGGATCACCCCGAGATTGTGAAGAACCTGCAGGCCCTGTTCAACCAGGACAACGGCACCGGCCGGGTGGTGAACATCTCTGGCCAGGGCTTCCTGCATTCCTATGACTACATCAACCGCTGGTTGTCGCAGGTGCCGCAGGAGATACGGCAGCACATTGAGACCAACTTCCCGGGCACTCCGGGCGCGGGCGGCTCTGACTTCGCTTCCTTCGTGGCGGCGGGCGCACCGGCCTTCTCGCTGAGCTCGCTGAGCTGGTCGTACGGCACCTACACCTGGCACACCAACCGTGACACCTATGACAAGATTGTGTTTGACGATGTGCGCAACAACGCCATCCTGACGGCGATCCTGGCGTACATGGCCAGCGAAGACCCGGCCAAAACCTCACGCGAGCGCATTGTGCTGCCCGTGAACCCCAGAACGGGTGAGCCTACCACCTGGCCGGCCCTTAGAAGCCCAACCCGCCAGGGCGGCCTGGACTAAGGTTCGCGCCCTCTAGGTTGATCGCCTCTTCCGCTACCCATTTTGGGCCTGTTTCGTGAAAAAAGGCCCAAAACAGACCAGGTGGTTGGGAAATCACCCAACAAAAAACTGCCTGCCTCCAGACGGTAATGTCTCTGAGGCAGGCAGTCCTGTTTTAGGGGCAAAGCCCAGTTTGATTGCAGTATCTAACTCCTTACTGCACGCGCCGGGCGGTCACGTAAAAATTTGGGTCAACCTTCACGTCTGAGGCTCCTGCGGGAAGGGCCGCTTTCTTCCAGGTGGTGGCCACGGGCTTCAGCCATTGTTCTTTGCCGCCTATGGTCACCTTCACCGACAGGTCGAAGCCGGGCACGCAGTTCCGCCAGCGGTATAGCACCTGCCTGCCCTCCAGTTTGTACTCCAGTTCCGGGATCTGCACGGTGCGGAGGTACTGGTCAAAAAACGGCGTCAGTTTCAGGCCGGTTTGGGCGCTGATGTACTTTTCCACCTGCTGGGTAGTCACGGTCTGGTGGTAGAATTCCTGGTTTAGGCCCCGGAGCAGTTTTCGCCACCTGGCGTCATCGTTTACCACCTGCCGGAGGGTGTGCAGCATGTTAGCGCCTTTGTAGTACATGTCACCGGAGCCGCTGGCATTCACGTGGTACGGACCAATGATGGGGCGGTCGTTCCGGATGTTTTGCCGGGTGCCCCGCACGTACTCGGCGCCAGCCTGCTTGCCGAAGTAGTACTCCACGAACAAGTTCTCTGAGTAAGCGGTAAAGCTCTCGTGGATCCACATGTCGGCAATGTCTTTGTAGGTGATGTTGTTGGCGAACCACTCATGCCCGCTCTCGTGCACAATGATAAAGTCGAACTTGAGGCCCCAGCCGGTGCCGCTCAGGTCGCGGCCCAGGTAGCCGTTCTGGTACCGGTTGCCGTACGTGACCGAACTCTGGTGCTCCATGCCCAGGTACGGCACCTCCACCAGTTTAAAGCCGTCTTCATAGAACGGATACGGCCCGAACCAGTGCTCAAAGGCCTTTAGCATGCGGGGCACCTCCTTGAACTGCTGCCGGGCTTTCTCCAGGTTATCGCGCAGGACGTAGTAAGAGCAGTCCAGGGAGCCCTTCTCGCCCGCATACGTTTCTGAGAAGTGCACGTAGTCACCAATGTTCACGTTGACTCCGTAGTTGTTGATGGGGTTGGTGACGGCCCAGTGGAAGGTTTTGGTACCGTCTGCGTGCGGCTCTACCTGCCGCAGGCGCCCGTTGGACACGTTGGTCAGATTTCCGGGCACCCGCACCCTGATCATCATGCTGTCGGGCTCGTCGTACATGTGGTCTTTGCAGGGCCACCACAGGCTGGCCCCGTCGCCCTGGCAGGAAGTGGCAATGAAGGGATTGCCCCTGGCGTCTTTCTGCCAGGTGACGCCCCCGCTCCAGGGCGGGTTTGTGCTCACCTTCGGCTTGCCGCCGTAGTGCACCTCCACGGTTTGCAGCGAGCCCGGCGTTTGCCGCTCCACCAACTCCACCAGCCAGGCGTTGCCGTCTTGCCGTACCTTTAGCTTCTGGCCGTTCTGCACCACCTGCTCCACCCGCATAGGTGCCTGCAGATCAAGCTGCATGACCTGTTTGGGCTCCAATACTTTGTACCGGATCAGGTTTACCCCGCGCATGGTGCTGTCCTGAGGGATTACCTGCAGGCGCAGGTCATAGTGCACCAGGTCCCACCAGGCGCGTTCGGGCGTGATGGAGCCCCGCAGCGTATCTTGCCGGGTAAAGGTTTGGGACGGCTGGGCCTGCGCAGCGACAGCCCCCAGGAGCAGGAAAAGCAAGCCTGACCAGCCCTTTTTCCAAAAATTGCGGTAATTCATAAAATGGTTCAAAGGTGAACAGGCTAAAGATAAAGCCCAGCGGCACAACTTTGATACCTCTGCCCTCTCCTAAGAGAAAATAAGTCCTGGTGTACTGGGAAGAGGACAGCACCATCAGAAAGAGCAGGGGGAGGCCTGTTAGGTAAATCACCCCCAATGACCCAAGCGCCTTCTTCCGTGAAAAGCCAGCCAGCTTGGTATTTAGAAAATCATTTAGGCTTATTTCCTGAAAAACAGGCCAAAAACGCCCATCTCAGGCGAAAGAGGAAGCTTAAAAGTTCAAATTCAGGAAGGTCAGCAAGAAAGGTGCCCAGCGGTGAGGTAGGAAAACCTGAGTGTGCAATGCTTCCTCCGTCCGCTGAATAGGTCTGTAGGCAGGCAGTGGCTTACCAATTGAAATCTACCAGAATCTGCACCTGCTCGGCTTCTGGTTTAGAAAGGCGGGTTACGGTGACTTTATCTTCTTCGTGGTAGTACCTGGCAATTCCCCTGATGATGCCCACCGCCACGCCTGAGAGGCGGCGCTTGGAGTAATAGTCAATGACAAGCCGGTTTTTGTCCTGTTTGGTAACAGTTAACCGGGGGGGAGCCGTACGGCCGTCTTCCATGCGCACGGCCTTGTGCATCTTTTCCTCAGTGTAGAGTAGCATCTCATAGGTGCGCCACTCCGGCAGAAAGTACTTTTTGTACATCTGCAGCAGATCTGGCACCATAAACTCCCCGTATTGTTCCATTAAGTCATACACAGAATCGCCGGAGAACTCAGAAATCTGGTGCGCCAGGGCAAAAAGATCGTCGGTGGGGTACATCTCGTGCAATTGGTAGCCCGTGTTCTCCACCCCAGCCCCGGCCAGCACTTTTTCCCAAATGCCCGTCCCGTACGTGTGCTCCACAAAACGGTGCAACAGCACAAAAATGGAACCATGCATAAAGTCCTGAGCACTGCTCTGCTTTTCCATATACTTCTGTGATTCAATAGCTAATTTGTACAGTATATCTTTCTAGGACAGAGGCGCACCGGTGGTGCCCTACTCTGCTTTCTTTGCCCGTTGGGTGGCAACGTTGGCACACCTGCGGCAAAGGACCAGTATTTACGGGGGAAATAAACACGTGGATTTGGCTTAGCGCCTGTGGGCAAGCCAAGGGTACTTGTATTGAATTTGTAATAAATCTAATGTACGGGTTTTCGCTCTATTTTAGAAAGAAACCGGTGAAACCAGCCCTGGCACTACCGGGCTGCGGGTTGGAATACGCTGGGGGAAAGGTACTCCTGGTAAGTTCCGCCGCCTCTGAAAACCAAAGCCTGGCTCTTAATCTGTTGCACCATCCGTTCAGGATTTTGCCATGTTTCAGGAAAAACAGCCCGAAAACAAAAAAAGGAGCCACAGATTACTCTGTAACTCCTTTTTAGTGATCCCGTTTGGATTCGAACCAAAGACCTACTGCTTAGAAGGCAGTTGCTCTATCCAGCTGAGCTACGAGACCATCGAAACAAAAATGAGTAATGGAGAATGTCTTTGTAGTCATCCAACATTACTCATCTTTTTTCGTCGGGGTGGCAGGATTCGAACCTACGACCTCCACATCCCAAATGTGGCGCGATACCGGGCTACGCTACACCCCGAGTCCTGCAATTACCGGTAACCAACTTAACCAAACCTAACCTTTCCGGTGAATTGCGGTGCAAAGATAAAAGAAGAAATTTTACTGTCAAAATTTATTTTTCAGAAAAATTTCGCGGAGAGAGGGGGATTCGAACCCCCGGTACCCTTTAGAGGTACGGCAGTTTAGCAAACTGCTGGTTTCAGCCACTCACCCATCTCTCCGGGCAGCTCTTTCGGTTAAAGAGTGTGCAAATATAGCCTAACAAAAATGACAATACCAAAGGCACCTGTAAAAAAATCTCTGCCTGCGGACGCAAAAACCAGCATCCTCTTCTTTCCCAACTGCTTAGAAGCTCATATTTTTTTCAAATTTTTTGGGGCCCTCGTCGTTTCATGGGTGTTCCCCCAAGCATGCGGGGCAAGCGGCGGCGGCCCGCCCCAAAACGGCGTTTGCCGCTTTCTTTGTACCTTGCCTGAAATTTTTCAGCCAATCTTTCTCTGCCTATGACCTGGTACTTGCCTTTCACTTCCATGGAGTTCTTTTTCCTGCTCCTGTTTGTGGTGTTCTACGGCGGCTACCTGTACCGAATAAAACGGCTGGCCTTCCAGTTTGGGCAGTCGGCCAATACGCTCTGGGTCAAGGCCATCATTCGGACCGTGTACCTGGGTTTGCTGGTGATAGCCCTGCTGGGGCCCTCGTTCGGGGCCATGACCAAAGAAATCAGAACCAACGGCAAAGATGTGTTCCTGGCCGTGGACCTGTCTTCGTCCATGAAAGCCGTAGACGTGCCCCCCTCGCGGCTGGAGAAAGTCAAACTGGAACTGCAGGATTTCATCAGAAACACCAACGCCGACCGGGTGGGCTTGATCGGGTTTTCCTCAGAGGCGTTTGTGCTGAGTCCGCTCACGTATGACCAGAGCGCCCTGGAGCTGTTTGTGCAGTCGCTGAGTACCCGGCTGGCCCCGCCCGAGGCCGCCCAACTAAAGCCGGTCCTGGAACTGGCCCACCAGAAGTTCACCGACTCCAGAACGGGCCGCGAGGAGGAACGCTCCAAGATCCTGGTGATTTTCTCAGACGGCGAGACCTTCGGGGAGAACCTGCAGACGTCCATAGCCCAGTTGCAGAACCAGGGTGTGCGGGTATTCTGCGTGGGCGTGGGCACTTACCCGGGCGGCAAGATTCCGGAAGGGCGCAGCTATAAGAAAGACCCGGCCGGGCAGACCGTTCTCACCAAACTGGAACCGGCGGCCCTGAAGACCATTGCCCAGCGCACCGAGGGCGACTACTACGAAATTAACCAGAACACCAGCGAGATGCCCCGGCTGCTGAGCGCAGTGAACGCCGTGAAAAGCGAATTGCGCCAGACCAAAGTGGTGGAAGTAGCCGCCAACAAGTATCTTTACCCCCTGTTAGCCGCACTCCTGCTTATTGCCCTGGACGTGCTGTGGACCTTACAAGTGCTTAGGATATGAAGCTTTGGTGGTGGGTACTTTTATTGGCGATTGTCCCCTCAGAGGGGTTCCAGCGCATTGCGCTGCGAAACCAGTACGCCCAGCAGGCAGAGGCAGCCTACCAGCAGCAGCATTACCAGCAGGCCGCCTTCCTCTATGAGCGGGTGCGCCAGACCGAAGGGGGCACGCCCCCACCCTCGGTTTACCTGAACCTGGCCCACTCCTACTTTCACCTGCGGGAGTACAGCCGGGCCTCTCCCCTGTACCGGGGCTTGCTCAACACCAAGGACTTTCGGGTGCTTTCGGTGGTGGCTACCCAGCTCTCGGTGATTGAGGCCGAGGAAGGCAACTTTACCAAAGCCATTGCCCTGAGCAGACAGGCCATTACCGCCGATGAAACAAACGAGGCGGCCCGCTTCAACTACGAGCTGTTGCAGAAATACCTGCTGCTGCACCCCGAGAAACGGCAGGGTCCGCCCCCGCCCCAAAAGCGGCAACCGGCCCAGCACGGCGCGAGCGGCGGTACCCGGCAACCCAATCCGGCCGGGGCCTCGGCCCAGGGAAACCCCAACGCGGTGGCCGGCACGGGCCTGGGCAATCAGGCCCCCGGGGGCGGGGCGGCCAACCCGCAGGCCGGGCCAACCGGAACCGACCAGCGACAGCCATTCGGCAACACCAGCGGTCCACAACAGGGGCTAAGCAACCAAGGCGGACAGACGAGCAACGCCACCGGCGGCAACCAGCGGAGCAACCAGGCGGGCCAGGAAAACGACCCCTTGCTGCAAACCCGCTTTGAGCGCCTGCGGAAACTGCAGCTGAGCCCCGAGAAAGCCCGCCAGCTCCTGGATGCCATGCGCCAGGAAGAAGCCCAGTACCTGCAGCAACTGCCCCGTACCCGGGCTAAAAAGCAAGACCGCAACCTGCCCGATTGGTAAAGGGGCGCGGAATTTTACTTTTTTGCTGCGGGCGCCCAACCTCAGAACCTAACAAGCGTTTGGCATTTATCAGAATTACCAATAACTTGAAGCCATCAACCTAGTTACACCTACTGATATGCAGATCAAAGAAGTATACGTTATCTCCGCGGTACGCACGCCCATTGGAAGCTTCGGCGGAGCCTTGTCCAGCTTAACTGCCCCCCAGTTGGGCGCCATTGCCATCAAAGGCGCGGTGGAGAAAGCCGGAATCGATAAAAGCCTGGTACAGGAAGTGATCATGGGCAACGTGCTGTCGGCTAACGTGGGGCAGGCACCCGCCCGGCAGGCCGCCATCGGCGCGGGCCTGGGCTATGAGGTGGAATGTACCACCATCAATAAAGTATGCGCCTCGGGCTCAAAAGCCATCATGTTCGCTTCACAAGCCATCATGTTGGGCCACAAAGACATCATTGTAGCGGGCGGCATGGAAAGCATGTCCAACGTGCCGTATTACTTGGACAAAGCAAGATTCGGTGCGAAGATGGGCCACGGCCAGATGATAGATGGGCTCATCAAAGACGGCCTGTGGGATGTCTATAATGACTACCACATGGGCAGCGCCGCCGAGAACACCGCCCGTGAACTGGGCATCACCCGCGAGATGCAGGATGAATACGCCATCAACTCGTACCGCAAAGCCGCCGAGGCAGCCAAAGCTGGTTTCCTGAAAGACGAGATCATTCCGGTGGAGATTCCGCAACGCGGCAAAGACCCTATTCTGGTAACTGAGGACGAGGAATACAGCAAAGTGGTGTTTGAGAAAATTCCGGGTCTGCGCCCGGTGTTTGACAAAGAAGGAACGGTGACGGCCGCCAACGCCTCTACCCTCAACGACGGGGCTGCGGCCCTGCTGCTCATGAGCAGAGAGAAAGCCGAGGAACTGGGCGTTACCCCGATTGCCAAAATCCGCGGCTTCGCCGATGCCGAGCAGGAGCCGAAATGGTTTACCACCACGCCTGCCCTGGCTATTCCGAAAGCCTTGAAAGTAGCCGGGGTAGATCCTTCAGAAGTAGATTTCTATGAAATCAACGAAGCTTTCTCGGTGGTTTCTCTGGCCAACAACAAGAAACTGGGCCTGGAAGGCGGCAACGTGAACGTGTACGGCGGCGCGGTATCGTTGGGACATCCGCTGGGGGCTTCCGGTGCCAGAATCGTGACTACGCTCATCAACGTGCTGCAAAAGAAGAACGCCAAAATTGGCGTAACCGGCATCTGCAACGGCGGTGGCGGGGCCTCGGCCATTGTGCTGGAGCGCGTGTAAGTCATTGAACTATACTAAGTGTAAAAAGCCTTACGTTACATGTAAGGCTTTTTTTATTGTTTTGTATCCATGAAAAGGATTCTGTCTTCTATTGCGGTTTTGTTTGGCGTTCTGCTTTTCCAGCAGGAAACCCAGGCTCAGACGCGCGTGGTCACCTACTATGATTCGCTGCAATCGGCTATAAAGGAAGTCTACTTCATCAAGGCCAATCCAGACACGGTGATCCACGGGTACTACCGCAAGTACTACCCTACCGGCGAGCTGCAGGCCCTGGTGAAAGTGGTGGAAGGCAAACGCGACAGCCTCTACACCGAATTCTTTCCCGATGGGAAACCCAAGCTGACGGTTCCCTACAAAGACGGAAAAAAGAACGGGCCTTTTACGGCCGTGTACCCCAACGGCAAGAAAATGCAGGAAGGCCAGTACGCCAATGATCTGCAGACGGGTTCCTTCAAAACGTACTATGAGAACGGCCAACTGAAACAGGAAACCAGCTTTGCAGACGGCTTCCCCGAGGGTTTGGTGAAAGAATACTTCCCCGATGGCAAATTGAAGTCTGAGATCACCTACGCCAAAAAAGCGCAGAGCGGCCTTACCCGCACCTTCCATCCCAACGGCGAGAAAGCATCGGAAGCCACGTACCGCAACGGCATGATTGAGGGCGATTTCCGGACTTACTACGACAACGGACAGCTGGAAACCGAGACCATCAGCCAGGGACCTAACAAACTAGCCAAGTTCAAAACCTACTATCGCTCGGGCAAACTGATGACCGAGGGCAGCGTGCTGGCCGGCAAACCCGAAGGACCCTCGGTGGCATATTACGAGAACGGCCAGCGCAAAGCCACCCTCACCTACAGCAAAGGCTTACGCGTGGGCGTGGCCCAGACCTTTGACGAGAACGGCAAACTGCAGCAGGAAATCCGTTACAGCAATTCTGAGAAAGACCGCAAGATCACCAGCTACTACCCTTCCGGTGCTATTGCGGCCCAGCAGGAATTCAAAGAGAACAAGCCCGTGGGCACCTGGCAGGAATTCTACGAGAACAAACAGCTGAAAACCACTGAGCCCTACAAGAACGGGAAAATCAACGGCGAGCGCCTCACCTACCATGACAACGGCCAATTGTCTTCCAAAGCCAACTACGTGAACGGCAAGATCATCAGCACGTTGGTCACCTACTTCCCCTCGGGCAAAGTGAAATCAGAGACCTTCTACAAAGACGGTCTGCGGTACGGCACTTTCAAACAGCTCTACGAGAACGGCAAAACCGAAATGGCCGGCACCTTCCGCAACAACCGCGAAACCGGCACCTGGACCTACTTTGACGAGAACGGCAAACCTCTCAAGAAAGTGGAGTACCGCAACGGTCAGGTAGTGGTGGCAGATAAGAAGTAGTCTGGCAGTTGGTTGTAGCTTTTGGCCCGCTTTCAGGAAATAAGCCCCAAAACAGATGTAGCGGCGTTACAATGTAACGCCGTGGCTCCACGCAGCAGAACAGATGGCCATAAGTAGAACCATCTTTACCACAGGAACCATAAAAATCTTCTTCAAAAAGAACCGCTTCCCCCAGACAAAACGGTTGCGTTGCATAGCAGCACGGCGTTACGGTGTAACGCCGCTACCTCTGTTTTAGGTCTGATTTTCAGATAACCCTTATCAGGTTTTCGGCGAGCCTGGAGACTCTTACTATGGCGCGGAAGTTACTTCCGTGCCTTATGAACAAGTGGTTTTCGGTGAGTCTGGAGACTCGCCCCACCTTGCAGCACGAGTCTGGAGACTCGCGCTAGTATTTTGGCTGGTATCCTTCCCTCCTAACAACTAACAACTAACCTCCGTTTTCATGCTGATTTTCAGAAAACAAGCCTAAAACAGCCGCAATTTCCCGCATCATCGGCAGCGAAAAAATTTCTCCTATTGCTTTTTCCGCCGTACTTTAGCCGTCTAAACTATACTTAACAGACTATGACGGACGCCTTGAACACCTCCCCAATCCGCACCGATTGGTCCATGGATGAAATTCGCGCCATCTACTATAAACCTGTGCTGGAACTCATAGTAGAGGCATCGCAGGTACACAAACAATACCAGGCCACCGGCGAAGTGCAGGTTTGCACCTTGCTGAGCGTGAAAACCGGGGGTTGCCCTGAGGACTGCGCGTACTGTCCACAGGCAGCCCGCTACCACACCGATGTAAAAGCCCACAAACTGCTGAGCAACGAGGTGGTGTTGAATGCCGCCCGCCAAGCCAAGGAAAACGGCTCTACCCGTTTCTGCATGGGCGCCGCCTGGCGCGAAGTGCGCGACAACCGCGACTTTGACCGCGTGCTGGAAATGGTGGAAGGCGTGAACGAGATGGGCCTGGAGGTGTGCTGCACCCTGGGCATGGTGAACGAGTACCAGGCCGAGCGCCTGAAAGAAGCCGGTCTCTACGCCTACAACCATAACCTGGACACCTCTGAGGAGAACTACAGCAACATCATCACCACCCGTACCTACGGCGATCGCCTGAATACCATTGAGAACGTGCGCAAAGCGGGTATCTCCGTATGCAGCGGCGGAATCATTGGCCTGGGCGAAACTGACGCTGACCGTATCGCCATGTTGCACGTGCTCAGCAATTTGCCACAGCATCCAGAAAGTGTGCCGGTGAACGCACTGGTTCCCGTGGAAGGTACGCCATTGGCCGAGCAGCCGCGCGTGAGCGTGTGGGAAATGGTGCGTATGATTGCCACCGCCCGCATCCTGATGCCGAAAACCATGGTGCGTTTATCAGCGGGTAGACAGGAAATGCCGGTGAGCGAACAGGCCCTGTGCTTTTTGGCCGGTGCCAACTCTATCTTCTCGGGTGACAAGCTCCTGACCACGCCAAACCCGGGCTTCGCCGATGACAAAGTCATGTTTGAGCTGCTGGGCTTAACCCCACGTAAATCGTTCAAAGCCGAAACAGCCTGCGGCGGAACCGTAGATGCTCCGGCCGAGGCCGTTGTAGCGGCCGAATAACCTATTGCCATGAAGGTGCCGGAACGTCTGCTGCGCCAGCTGGAATCCAGAGTTCAGAAAGGAACCCTCCGGAGTCTCCTCACCCCGCCCGCGGGGTTGGTAGACTTCAGTTCCAATGATTACCTGGGGTTGGCGGCATCAGAGGTTCTGGCCCAAAACATAGCCGAAGAACTAGGAAATCAACCGGCCCACGGGGCCACCGGCTCCCGGCTGCTGAGCGGCAACACCGCTTACGCCCAAGCCCTGGAAGAAGAACTCGCGCGTTTCCACCATGCTGAGGCTGCTTTGCTGTTCAACTCCGGGTACGCGGCCAACTGCGGATTTTTCTCCGCCGTTCCGCAGCGCGGAGATACTATCTTCTATGACGAGGCCAGTCACGCCTCCATGAAAGAAGGCATCCGGCTGAGTTTCGCGCAGAGTTTCCCGTTCCGCCATAACGATGTGGAGGACCTCCGTACCAAACTGAAGCGGGCGCAGGGCGATGTCTACGTTGCTGTGGAATCGCTCTACTCCATGGACGGCGACTTCGCTCCGCTACCGGAACTGGTGAAGTTGTGCCAGGAACAAGGCTTGTACCTGGTGGTGGACGAGGCGCATTCCAACGGGTTGTACGGCGAGAAAGGCGAAGGTCTTGTTTCTGCCCTACATCTGGAAAACCAGGTGTTTGCCCGGGTGATGACGTTCGGGAAAGCCATGGGGTGCCACGGCGCGGCCGTTGTTGGACCTAAGGAGTTGCAGCAGTTTCTGCTCAATTTCAGTCGGCCGTTTATCTACACCACGGCCCTACCATTGGCTTCCCTGGTGGCAATCAAACAAGCGTATCACCTGCTGCCCGGGCTCAGCAAGGAACGGGAACACCTACAGGAACTGGCCTCCTTTTACCAGTCGCTGATCCGATCCCAAGGCCTTTCTGAGCCGTTTTCAAGAAATCAGCCCCAAAACGGAAGCCCCATTCAGGCCTGGCAGATGGCAGATCCTACCATACTTCGGCATTTAGCCCAAACCATTCAGGCGGCGGGTTTTGATGTACGACCGGTGTTCAGCCCCACGGTCCCGGCCGGCAAAGAGCGGCTGCGGCTGGTGCTGCACTCCTTCAATACCCCCGCACAAGTAGAAGAATTATGCAAGCTGCTTTTCCAGCATACCCCAAAAGATATTTCGTTTCTGGCATAGGCACCGACGTAGGAAAGACGGTAGCCGCCGCCATCCTCACGGAGGCCCTGCAAGCCGATTACTGGAAACCCGTGCAGGCCGGTAATCTGGAGGATTCTGACACGCACACCGTCCGGAGTCTGGTTTCCAATCCCCGTACTGTTTTCCATCCGGAGGCCTACCGTTTGCAGATGCCGGCTTCTCCCCACACCGCTGCCGCCGCCGAGAACGTGCGTCTGTCACTGGATCAGATCACTTTACCCCAAACCCAAAACCACCTGATTGTGGAGGGTGCGGGCGGACTGATGGTGCCTTTGAACGAGCGTGAACTGGTACTTGATTTAATTCAGAAACTACAACTGGAGGTAGTGTTGGTGTCCAGGAACTACCTGGGCAGCATCAACCATACACTCACTTCTTTGGAAGTATTGAAGTACCGGAACATACCCGTAGCCGGGATCATCTTCAACGGCGAACCCAATGCTTCTACCGAGGAGTTTATTCTGAATTACTCCCAATTACCGGCTTTGCCCAGAATTGTGCAGGAAGAAACCCTCAACCAGGCCACCATCCGGCGATACGCCCAAACGTTTCAAGAACACTTTACCCAACATGCAAAATAGCCTCTCTGCCCGCGACCAACAGGTGAACTGGCACCCGTACACCCAGATGCAGACCGCTCCGCCCCCCATTGGGGTAGTGCGAGGCGAAGGTGCCCTGTTGTTTACCGAGGACGGAAAAGAATACATTGACGCCGTTTCTTCCTGGTGGGTGAACATTCACGGGCATGCGCATCCGCACATCGCGGAGCGGGTGAGCCAGCAGTTGCGCACCCTGGAGCACGTTATCTTCGCGGGCTTTACCCATGCCCCGGCAGTGGAACTCTCTGAGCGGCTCCTGAAGCTTTTGCCCGTCAACCAGTCCAAAGTATTCTATACCGATAACGGTTCTACTGCGGTGGAAGTGGCCTTGAAAATGGCCTTGCAATTCTGGCACAATCAAGGCATCAGCAGGACCAAGATCATCGCGTTTGAGGGCAGCTACCACGGAGATACCTTCGGGGCGATGTCGGTGAGCGAGCGTTCGGTGTTCACGCGGCCGTTTCAGCAGTATTTGTTTGACGTGGAATTCCTGCCGGTTCCGGTGCCGGGTAAGGAAGAGGAGACCATTGCCCACCTGGAAAACATTCTTGTGCGGGAAGAAATCGCCGCCTTTATCTATGAGCCGCTGGTCTTGGGCACCGCCGGGATGGTCATGTACTCGCCTGTCGTCTTAGACCGTTTGATGCAACTCTGCCGGGAAAAAGGCGTGCTCCTCATTGCCGATGAAGTCATGACGGGTTTTGGGAGAACCGGCAAACGCTTCGCCAATGATTACCTGACCCAGCAGCCGGACATTATGTGCTTTTCCAAGGGCCTCACTGGTGGCACCATGGCGCTGGGCGTGACCACCTGCAGCCAGGAAATCTACGCCTCCTTCCTGAGCGACGACAAAACCAAGGCCCTCTTCCACGGGCATTCCTACACCGCTAACCCTGTGGCCTGCGCCGCCGGCCTGGCCAGCCTGGACCTGGTGGAAGCCCCCTCTTTCCTGGAAGATCTGGAAAGGATCAGCGCCGCGCACTCGGCGTTCGCCCAGACGCTGGCCGGTAAGCCCGGCATCAAGGAATGTCGCCAAACCGGTACTATTCTGGCCGTGGAGTTTGAAGTAGGGCAAACCTCCTATTTCCATTCTCTGCGTGATCAGTTGTATAATCTAGCGCTGGAAAACGGAGTGCTGCTGCGTCCGCTGGGGAACATTGTGTACGTACTGCCGCCCTACTGCATCACCAACCAGCAGTTGCAGCAGGTGTACCAGGTTTTGGAACAGATGCGGCAACTGGTGGCCTAAGCCGTTTGCAGCCCAATTTTTGGAAAACAGTCCTTAAACAGATGAAGCACATGCGGAAACAGGAGTGGATAGTGGTACGGGGCGTAGGCTCCGTCTCTGGCCTAGGCGGCACCCCGGAGGAAATCCTGGCTGCCTACGCCAGCGGCAAGCCTGCTTTCACCACCATGCCTGCATTGGGCACCTCTGTTCCCGTGGCGCCGCTCGCGCCCTCGGCCGAACGTCTGCTGCAGCAGATACTGCAGGCCAACCCCACCTACGCTACCTTGGACCGCACCGTGCAGCTGGCCATTCTGGCGGCCCGGCAAGCGGTGGCCCAGGCCGGGTGGCACCCCGACGATCCCGGGACCACCGGGGTAAACCTGGGTTCCTCGCGCGGGGCAACCGGCCTGTTTGAGCAGTTTCACGCCGATTTCCTGAAAACACCCGAAAAACGCCTTTCGCCCGGCGTTTCGCCCAGCACCACCTTGGGCAACGTGGCCAGTTGGGTCGCCAACGACGTGCAGGCCCACGGGCCCGTGATCAGCCACTCGGTGACGTGCAGCACCGCCCTGCAGGCCTTCGCCAACGGAGTGGCGTGGTTAAAGGCAGGCATGGCCAAACGTTTCTTGGTGGGCGGCACCGAGGCGCCCCTCACCCCCTTTACCCTGGCGCAGATGCGGTCCATTGGCATCTATTCCAGGCATGCCGCCCCTGACTCCCCCTGTCGGCCCATGGGCCAGGAAAGCAACACCTTCGTGCTGGGCGAGGGAGCTGCCGTTTTTGCCCTGGAAAAGATGAACCAGGCAGAACTGGATCAACTGGGGCAGGAGCATGTGCTGGTGGTGGAGGCGGTGGGAATGGGGTTTGAACGCAGTCCTTCCAAAACCGGGCTCTCCCGGGAGGGACTTCACTTTCAGAGCGCCATGCGCGATGCCCTGGCCCAGGCCAACCTATCCGCAGCGGCCATTGACGCCGTAGTCCTGCACGCCCCCGGCACCAAAGCGGGCGATGCGGCAGAAATGCGGGCCTTGGAACACTGCTTCGGCCAGGCGTCTGTTCCGGCCCTTTTCACCAATAAAACGTTGATTGGCCATACCTTGGGTGCCTCCGGTGGGTTGTCCGCGGAAATGGCCCTGGCCTTGTTACTGGGGAAGCCCTGCGCCGCCACTACCCTTCTTACGCTCCCTCCTACCCAAACTCCTTCCCGAATTCTGGTGAACGCTGCCGGCTTTGGGGGCAATGCGGCTAGTCTCCTGCTGGGCAGGTTACTATAAAAAAATACCTTAATTCCTATTCTCAGGATCTTCCTACTGACTCATCGTGTAAAACGGCCTATTCGTCTAAAAAGGAGGCTAAACTACCAAACTTCAAAATAACAGTAACATGCCAATAATAAAATTGAATTTTTCTATATCGTTTGCCATTTCTTCAAAAAACGCTTCTATTAATTACATATTCCTAAAATTTGACAGAACACATAAATCCATATAATAAATCAAATAAACCCACTCATCGAATACGTGTTTATACTTAAAAAAAGCTTCTTAATTTTACCGCGCACACTAGTACTATTTAGTGGATAAGACGCAGTAAATCTAATGCAAACTTCTACCTCCCTTTCCATGGCCCGTGGTTACGCAGCCACCTTCCTTCTCCTCTTATTGCTCCTCTTGGGTGGAGGGGCAGCTGCCCAAACGCCGGGTATGATCTTCCAGAAGGCCCTAAACCCCGGGCCCACAACCCTGGACCCCAACAATGACGGGTATGTCTCTAAGTTTAGCACAGGGTTTGTGGGCACTGCCGATATGGGCACCAACAGCGAAATTCCCTTCCGCTTTCTCCCGCAGCTGCCTTCGCCCAACAGCCCGGAGCCGTTGGCAGATTTGACCACGGGTTCTAACGGCGGCCATACAGATTTAGCCAACGTGCCGCTAGGGGTATACTATAATGGGACTGACTTGATCTTCAGGATGAGGGTGGGTGGTAGTTCTACCGCTTCAAAAGGGTACAGCTATTTACTGGACACCGACAAGGTCTTTAACAAACTAAAGCTGGCCAACGGCACCCTGATTGATTATGTTACCCCTTCTAAAGTCACAAACCTGGGCTTTGAGTATGAGGTAGTACTTGCCCTCAACTTTGATGTTATCATCTACCGGCACAAGGGAAGCGGAGACCAGAATGATCCTATGACCAGTAACATTATCTGGCGTGGTACATTAAACGGGGGCTACAATAAATACTTCCAGAAATCGGTTGCTGCCTCATTGGCGGGCGGAGACACTGACTATTTCTTTGATTTCTACGTGCCCTTGTCTGCTTTCAGTGCTGACGGCGGACCTGGTATCTTACCCACTACCCCACTGCGCATAAGTGGTTCTACCGTTACCAGCGCCCAAACAGGCCTGGAGGGAACTATTTCAGATATTGGTGGAGTAGACGACAAGAAGTTTGGTAATGACAAGATCAGAATGTGGAAAGAGCTAATTCCTTCTTTTCCGCCCACCACGCCTTTGCAGATTCAGGCAGGAGACTTTTGCACCACGCAGGCTCCTTCCGCCCCTGCTATTAGCGCTACCCCTCCTGTGAGAACCAATACCACTTCCATAACAGGTACTTCTACCGAGAATGGGGGAACCATTAGGCTATATAGAAATGGCGTTGAAGTTATTGCTACGGCTCCTGTGGTAGTGAACGGTGGAAACTGGTCGTTCGCCTTACCAGCGGGCACTTCCTTGGCCTTAGGAGACAAGCTCACAACCACCGTAACCAGAGCAGCCACTGAAAGCTGCCCAGAAATGACTTCGGCTTCTTCCGGTCCGGTAACTGTTGGTACCTCCTTAGGTGCCTGTGCCACCACGCCGCCTATTATTTCTCGCATAACCAACAAAGATGCCCTAATAGGAACCACCATTTACCCGGGAGCTACCGTTACTATTTTCAAGGATGGAATATTTTTTGCCACCACCACCGCCAGCACTATCCCTACCACTACCGGTGGTACCATTTATGAGTGGACGTATGACAATGCTCAATATTCTCGTGATTTTGCTTACCCTAGAAATGGTAATGGGTCATCCTCAAGAGACTATGCAACGGTAAATGCTACTGTTACTCCGACTAACAATGGCTGTCAGTCTGGTAGGTCAAACAGCTTCTACATAAATTCAGAAACTTCCACTCCTGTTACCGATAATACCCCTCAGACAACACAGGCACCTGTTGTTACTACTACGTCTGTTTGCAATTCTACTACCACTATCTCCGGAACAGCTGAACCTGGTGCTTTAATATTCTTGTACATCAATAATGTGCCGGTAAATCAGCTGGCAGACGGTAGTATAGGTACAATCAATGCCAACATAAATACCCCTACCATCACTTTTAATACTCCGAACGCGGTAGCAGCGGGCTCACCCCTGAATTCTACTACCTCTACGGTCAATTCTGCCGCTTGGTCCGTTGATATCACGCCTTATGGTTTGGTAGTCGGCGACAAAGTTTCTTTCAAAGCGGTGGTGGCCAACAATACCACAGGTACAGGAAATAACCTTAACTATCCAAGTGGATATGAAGGTCTCTCCGCTCCTTCTACAGAACTCGTAGTAACTAACAGCTGCCCAACGACAGCTCCGGTCATCACCACCTCGACACTTTCTTGTCCTACTCCTACAGTAATAACTGGTACTATAACCGGTGAAGTAGATGGGACTTTGGTTACCGTTTACAGAAGAGACGGTACCACGCCTAACCCCGCCACAGATACGCGTTTGACCAATGCCGCCGCCGTTTCTGGTGGGAACTGGTCTGCTACAATCTTGTCAGGTTTCACTCCTAATCCAGGGGATATTTTGTATGCAGTGGCCGCTGCTCCAGGCAAGACAGCAAGTGTTGCCTCCAATACCATCACGGTCGCCACTCCGGGTACTGCGGCTAGCTATGGCCTGGTAGTTAATCCCATCAAAGAGAGAGCCACTACAATTACTGGAACGGCCACTACCACAGGCACGGTGTATGTATACATTGACGGTATTAAAATGGCTGGCACCGCTAGTGTTACTGCTAGTGGCTCTACTCCGACCACCTGGTCTATTGCCGTTACCCCTGAGAACCAGCTAAACCTGTCTACTGGAGTACGGGTCACGGCCTCTATTTTGCCTACAACCACCGGAACCTGTGAAAGCCAGCAAACTGCTCCGGTGACTGTTCTTTGCAATGAACCATCTAAAAACCCAACCTTTTCTCCTGCCTCCCAAACCATCTGCCGGGGCAATGTAGCGGTGATCACACTTTCTGGTTCAGAAGACGGAGTAGTGTATCAGTTGTACAATGGTGAAACGGCCAGTGGCCCTTCAGTGGCTGGTGACGCCAAATTAACCACCATTACCCTGCGGTCGGCTCCCTTAACCTCCACTACCAGCCTGAAAGTAAGAGCCTATAGAGCCGAAAGCCCAAGTTGCCAAGTTACCCTGAATGGAACAGCCACCATCACGGTAAACCCGGGTCCAACGGCTTTTGCGGTTTCGCCTGCTTCCTTGTCTATCTGTAATGGCAGCACCGCCACAGTTAAGCTGGCAGGTTCCGAATCTAACACCTCCTACCAGATTCAGGTGTATAACCCAGCCACCGACACCTACAGCAACACAGGTAACGCCGTGGAAGGAAACGGTTCAGCCATACAGTTGTCTACAGCTACCTTAACAGTGGGTGGCACCTTCAAAGTAGTGGCTACCGGCGGAGGCTGCACCGTAGATATGGGCAACGCTTTCACAGTGTTTGTACCGGCCAACAACCTGGCCATTACCCCCGCTTCCCGTTCAATTTGCAGTGGTGCTACTGCCTCCATCACCGTAAAAGGATCTCAGAACGGCGTATCATACAGAATCTTCACCGGCACCACACCCAGCGGGGTGGCGGTAACCGGCAATGGTGGCGATATCACCCTCACTACCGATGCCTTGACGGCAGTGGGCACTACCACTTTTAAAGTAGTGGCTACCGCCTCGGCTCTACCTTCTTGCCCGGTAGATTTAACGCAGACCTTTACGGTAACGGTGACCCCAACGTTGACCACCCCAAGCATTACCCTTACCTCTTCTACCCCCCTCTGCGATGGTGGAACGGCTACGGTGAGTGTGACTAATTCTCTGCTTGGGGTTGCTTATCAGATTTTCAATGGAAATTATGCCAGTGGACCTGTAGTGATAGGTACCGGTCATGCTATTACTTTAACCTCTGCCAGTTTAACCAACAGCACTTCTTTAACGGTTAGGGCTTCTAACAGCTGCGGTGCGTTTTTGACTAGTGCGACAGTTACAGTTCCTGTTAATACAATTGCCGCTTATACGCTGTCTTCCACCACTACCAACATTTGCAGTAGTGGCACTGCAACGGTGACATTGGCAGGTTCTGAGGCAAATACCACCTATTCTTTGCAATACTTTGATGTAGTCTCCCGCACATACAAAGAGTTTAGCCCGGCAAGGTCTTTCACCACCGGAACTACTGCAGGGGCAACCGTTTCTCTAACAACTCCTGCCCTCACCGCCAGCACCACTTTAAAAATGGTGGCAAGCAGAGGTGGTTGTTTTAAGGACATGGCCAATACCGTGGAAGTTACCGTGAGTGCAACCACCCTCAACTTTACGCCAGCTTCCCAGACAGTGTGCTCAAACTCCGCTGCCTCTGTGACCGTGCTTTCTTCGCAAAGAGGAGTGTCTTACCAGCTACAGATTATAACTGGTACCTCTACCTACACCAACAATGGAGCAGCCGTAGTAGGCACCGGGGGTGATATTGTGCTTACCTCCACTACCACATTAGCTACAGGTACCCACAACTTCCGGATTTTGGCTACTCCTACTGGCTGTACTTCGTATCCTTCGGCTACCTTTTCTGTGAAAGTAGGGTTGCCTACCGCACAAACAGTCACCTTATCTTCCAGTGCTTCGGTATGTGCTGGCAGCACTGCTACTGTTTCCTTGATTAGTTCAGAAGTGGGGGTTACCTACCAACTATTTATAGGTACAACGGCAACGGGTTACCCAGTACAAGGCACTGGTGAATCTATTAAATTAACTACTGAGCCGCTAACGGCCACCTCTACCTTAAAAGTTGTTGCCAACAGGGCAGGGTGTACGCCAGTAGACATGTCAGGCACCCCTTCTGTTACCGTTAGCACCCCGCCAGTTGCGTATGCTGTTTCTCCAACAAGTCAGACAATCTGCTACAATGGTACAGCCCAGGTAACATTAGCCAATTCACAAAGCGGCGTAACGTACCAGCTCTACAACGGCAGCACCCCAACTGGTGCCTCCAGAGTAAGTACCGGTGGAGCGCTCACCTTAACTTCTGGTGTCTTAACCGTTAATGCCACGCTTACCGTGCAGGCAGTTGTTTCTGGAGGATGCGGAAACGTGACCATGACAGGCTTCTCTGAAGTTACTGTATCTCCAACTCCGGTGGCTGCCTCCATCTCCAGCTCGGCGACTAACTTTTGTGGAAGCGGTACGGCAACTATCACCGCAAATTCTAATCTGGTGAAAGGCGTAACGTATCAGTTGTATAGAAATGGAGTAGCAGAAGGAAACTCTGTGACCTACACCGGTAGCAATCCAATCTCTTTCACGGCAGCGGTTAGTGCTACTGCCAAATTCACCATAGTGGCTTCCAGCGCTTCGTGCCCTTCGGTTTCCTCCAATGAGGTAACGGTTACCGTTTCGCCGGTTCCAGCATCGGCGGTAATTTCAGCCTCTCCCTCTACCATCTGCGGCAGTGGCAGCGTAACGATCACCGCCACCTCTAACCTGGTAAACGGGGTAACCTACCAACTATTCAGAAACGGGATTGCCGAGGGAAGCACCCAGACGTACAATGGCAGCAATACCATCGCTTTTACCGCTTCGGTGAGTACGAGTGCAGCTACTAAGTTCACGGTGGTAGCCAGCAACGGATCTTGCACGCCAGCCACTTCTAACGAGGTAACCGTAGTGAACGCACTTCCAACAACCCCAGTGATTGCCGCGTGGAATAACACAACCACTTTCTGTGGCAGTGGCAGTACTTCCATCACGGTTCAAAGCCCGGTGAACGGCGAGTCTTATCTTTTGTACAAAGAGAATGGCACTACGCCTGTGGCAACCATTCCGTACACCGGTGCTGGCTCAGTGGAATTCTACGTGAACGTGACGGCCACCACTTCTTACACGGTGAAAGCAGCTAATGCAACCTGTACAAGCGCCGCTTCAAACACCATCCATTTCACAGTGAGTGCCTGCCCTTCCATCACGTATACCGTAGAACCCGCTTACGAGGTAAGAAGCTACGTGATCTATGAGATCATCGCCAAGCCGGTGTATCCTGCGGGCAAATACACCAGCTTCTCGGTGGAGGAAGGCAGCCTCTTCCTGAGCGGCACGGCGTACAGCACCAGAACCGGAGAGATTTATGTAAGCAAAGCCTACAGCGAAAACGACCCTACTTCACTCACGCATGGCACCCGCACCGTCAACATGTTGGCTTTTGAGCCCGGTGCCACCACGCCCGTTAAAATACCGGTAACCTACAGCATCAGCCCCATCGGCAACCCTTCAGCGGCGCCAAGACTGGGGTCGCCCGTGACGCTGCCGGTGACGCTAATTTCCTTTAAGGCCGAGGCAAGCCCTAACCAAGGAATACAACTTAACTGGTCCACCGCCTCAGAGAAGGACAACGACTACTTCCTGGTGGAGCGCAGCCTTAACGGAAAAGCCTTCGCCAGCATTGGGCAGGTGAAAGGGAACGGAACCACCAACGTGGTGCAGCATTACCACTTTACCGATGGGTTTGCTCCGGCGGGCACCGTGTACTACCGCCTGAAACAGGTAGACTTTGACGGCAAGTCTGAGTACAGCAAAGCCATCTCGGTGAAAGCCACTGGCAGTAAAGCAGCTGCGCAGGTGGGGGTTTCGCCTAATCCGTTCCAGCACCAGTTGTCTTTCTCCATCAACAGTGCCGAGACCAGACAGGTACAGGTAGCACTGTACGACCTGCACCAAAAGCTGATCTACAAAGAAGCCCTGGAAGTAGCGGCTGGCAAGGTAAGCCTCACCAAAGAACTTTCTACGCTGGCCAACGGAGTTTACCTGCTGAAAGTCACCGGTGCCGGCCTTTCAGAAGCCATTAGGGTGGTGAAGCAAGACTAGGAACTTCACCCCTCAAGTAAAAACCCCACCCACGGCTCAGGAAAAAAAGCTGCGGGTGGGGTTTTCTTTTAAGAATCGCCGGCTATTTAGTAAATTCGCAGGTTTTATTTAGGATCTATGAAAATCATGAAATTTGGTGGCACCTCGGTGGGCTCTGCGGAGCGCATGGGGGCTGTCTCACAACTGCTCCCCACTCAGGAGCCGGTGATTGTGGTGCTGTCGGCCATGTCGGGCACTACCAACCACCTGGTACAGATTGGCGAGCAACTGGCCCAGGGCAATGTGGCCCAGGCAGATTCTCTCACCCGTCAACTAGAGCAACACTACCACAAGGTAATTGCTGATTTATATAAACAGGACCCTTCCAAGGACAAGGCGAAACAGGTATTAGCGCAAGTATTCGCCGACATCAGGGCCTGCTTTGACCGTCCTTTCTCCCCTGCCTCAGAAAAAATAATCCTGGCGCAGGGCGAACTGTTGTCTACGCAGCTGTTTCAGTTGTTCCAGGAAGAAAACAACATCACTTCGGTATTGCTGCCGGCCCTGGAGTTTATGCGCATCACGCCCGACGAGGAGCCGGACCATGCCTACATCAGGGAGCACCTGCAGCAGCAGCTGGCCCAGTACCCCGGCCACCAGCTGTTCATCACGCAGGGCTACATCTGCCGCAACGCCAAGGGCGAGATTGATAACCTGAAGCGCGGGGGCAGCGACTACACCGCCTCTATCATTGGGGCCGCCGTGAAAGCCTCCGAGATCCAGATCTGGACCGACATTGACGGCATGCACAACAACGACCCCCGCGTGGTGAAGAACACCTACCCTATTGCGGAGCTGTCGTTTGACGAGGCCGCTGAGCTGGCGTACTTCGGGGCGAAGATCCTGCACCCGTCCAGCATCTTGCCGGCGCAGCAGCACAACATTCCGGTGCGGCTGCTCAACACCATGCAGCCAGAAGCTCAGGGTACCACCATCTCCTCCAAGAAAGGCGGCAACAAGTTCAAAGCGGTGGCTGCCAAAGACGGCATCATTGCCATCAAGATCAAGTCTAGCCGCATGCTGCTGGCCTATGGTTTCCTGCGGAGCGTTTTTGAGGTGTTTGAGCGGTTTAAGACCCCCATCGACATGATTACCACATCTGAGGTGGCCGTGTCCCTGACCATTGACAACCCCACCTATCTGCCCGAGATCACCGAGGCCCTGCAGCGCTTCGGCACCGTGGAAATTGACACCGAACTGACTATTGTCTGCGTGGTAGGCGATTTCATGGAAGACAAGCCCGGGGCGGCCCTGCGCGTGGTGCAAGCCCTGCGCAACATCCCGCTACGCATGATCTCGTACGGCGGAAGCAAAAACAACATCAGCATACTAGTGAACACCGCCCACAAGGTAGAGGCCTTGGTTTCTATCAACGAAGGGGTGTTCCAGGAGAAGGAGGAAGAACATGCTTAAAAAACATGTAGAAACCTTCTCCCAGCACCAGACCCCCTTTTACGCCTACGACCTGGCCCTGCTGCGCCAGACCCTGGATGCGGCCCAGGCCGAGGCCGGGCGCTACGGCTTCCACGTGCATTATGCCTTGAAGGCGAACGCCAACGGACCCATCCTGGCTGAAATCCTGCAAAGGGGGTTCGGGGCGGACTGCGTGAGCGGGAACGAGGTGCGCCGGGCGCTGGAGGCTGGTTTTAAGCCCGAGCAGGTTGTGTTTGCCGGCGTGGGGAAATCTGACGCCGAGATCAACTTTGCCCTAGACGCCAACATCTTCTGCTTCAATGTGGAGTCGGTGCAGGAGCTGGAGGTGATTCAGGAGCTGGCGGCGGCCAAGGGCAAGACAGCCCAGGTGGCCCTTCGCATCAATCCCAACGTAGACGCCTACACCCACAAGCACATTACTACCGGACTGGAGGAAAACAAGTTCGGCATTAACGTGTGGGAGCTGGAGGAGCTGGTGCCCCGCTTTGCAGCGTGGCCTAACCTGAAACTGATTGGCCTGCACTTCCACATCGGGTCGCAGATCACCGATCTGCGGGCCTTTGAGAACCTGTGCGCGCGCGTGAACGAGCTGCAGCGCTGGTTTGAGGAGCGGGGTCTGGTCTTCCCGCACCTGAACGTGGGCGGCGGCCTGGGCGTGGACTACCGCACCCCGGAGGAAAACCCCATCGCCGATTTTGCCGCGTACTTCAGTCTTTTTGATCGCCTCCTGGAGAAACGCGCCGGTCAGGTGGTGCACTTTGAGTTGGGCCGGGCCCTGGTGGCGCCCAGCGGCACCCTGATCTCCAAAGTGCTGTACCTCAAGCACGGGCAGAAGACCAATTTCGTGATTCTGGACGCGGGCATGACCGAACTCATGCGTCCCGCCCTGTACCAGGCGTACCACAAAATTGAGAACCTCACCAGCGACTTACCGGCCAAAACCTATGACGTGGTAGGCCCCATCTGCGAGTCCACGGACTGCTTCTCCAAGGACACCGAGCTGCCCGAGACCAAACGCGGCGACCTGGTGGCCATCCGGACGGCGGGCGCCTACGGCGAAGTGATGGTTTCTGAGTACAACCTTCGGGACCGGGTGCAGGCGATTTACCTTTCTTAGGAGCGCTTTACCTCCCTTATTCTAAGTGGGTTTAGGGGCTGTTTTCACCAAAACAGCCCCTAAACCCACTTTTCTTTTATGGCTGATCAGCCATAAAAGAAGGCATACCAAGCTGCATTCTCTCGGAAGTAGACAAAGCTTCCTGCCAGATAGCAATTCCAGTTTCAGGGCTATTTTCCTGAAAACAGCGTCAAAACAAATCGGGCATCTGCCCCAGAAACCTCCCCATGCGCACCGTGCCCTGGACTGTTTTAGGTCTGTTTTCCTAAAAATGGCCGCAAAACGAAAACGCCCAGCTTTAAAGCCGGGCGTCTGCGTAACGAAACGAACTATTATACAAGCAATCTTTCTGGGAAGTTGGCTTTTCTCCAGTTAAAATACATGGCTGTAAACCTGCGACCGAAGTCTCCTTCCTGATTACAACCGCAGTACTCCTTTTACTTTTCTCGGGTACATCCCGAGCTTAATCCTCTGAACAAAAGGGGGCAACCTGCAAAGCTTCGCCCGGTTTTGGCAAGTTTTAGTAAATCTGCCCCAAAAACTCCATCAAAAAAAGGTACCGACTGTTTAGGAGACTTCCACGCCGGCTTTGGCCTTGGCCACCGGGTTGCTGACGAAATCAGAAGACAGGGCCATCACGTACGCGCCGGCCTTTCTGATCTGCTCCTGCGCCTTGATCAGGTTGCCCAGGGAAACGGTGCCGATCACGCTGAACGAGTCTGAGCCGCGGTTCACGTTCTGCAGGTTGGTCAAGCCCAGGGCCACCACCAACTCGGGCTCGCTGCTGCGCAGGTACACGTCAAACTGGAAGTCAAGGGCCAGTGCCGGGGCATTGGTGGTTTTGTGCAGCTTCTTGTAGCCATACGCATAGCCGTGGCTGATGGAAACAATGTCTGACAGCACCGCAGCCCCGGTGGGGTGACCGCCCGCTCCCCGGCCTTTGAACAGCTGGGGACCCGAGTAGCCGCCGTGCACCACCACGCCGTTGAACTCCTGCTCTACCACAAACAGATCATCAGCGGCGTTCACCAGGCTGGGCAGCACCACCGGCACCAACTCACCATCCTGGGTAAGGTGCACTGAGGCCACCAGCTTGATCACCGCATCGTTTTGCTGGGCGTACGCGCAGTCCTGCTCCCCCAGAAAATCAATGCCAAAGAAGGCTACCTCTTCGGGGGCCAGGGTTCTGCCGAACGCGTGCGCGGTTAAGATGCACAGTTTGTGCCGCGAGTCGGCACCGGCCACGTCCAGCCAAGGGTCCAGCTCCGCGAAGCCTTTGTCCTGAGCTTCCTTGAGGGCCTCGGCATACGGTTTCTGGAGCTTGAAGATTTGGCTCAGGATGTAGTTGGAAGACCCGTTCAGGATGCCGTGCACCCGCTCCAGGGGCTCATTGGAGAAATACTCCTCTACCGTTCTGATGATGGGAATACCGCCGGCTACGGCTGCCTCGTACAGCAACACTCCGCCAAACTCTTGTTGCAGGGCCAGCAGCTCGGGTAAATGGTAGGCTACCAGCTTTTTGTTGGCGGTCACCACGTTCTTGCCGCGGCGCAGGGCCTCTGAGACAATGGTGTAGGCTTCTTCTGCATCACTGATGGCTTCCACCAGCAGGTCCAGGGTGGGGTCTGCCAGTACTTCCTGCCAGTCATAGGTGAAGCTCTCGGGCGGAAGCGGGCGCAGTTTACCCTGGGTTTTCACGCAGATGCGCTCTACCTTGTAGGGAAGGGACTCTTCTCTGGAAAGTATGTCATACAGGCCCTGGCCAACGCAGCCAAACCCAAACAAGCCAATTTTTAAAAGACGGTGGGAATCCATGATTTTCTCAGTTGTTTTTTCAGTAAAAAAGTATCTATGAAGTGGGCTACCTGATCTGCCTCCAACAGGAAACCATCATGGCCAGCCTCTGACTGAATTACTTGGAACGTGGCATTGGGAATGTGCCGGGCCACAAACCGCTGCTCATTGAGCGGGAACAGCTGGTCTGAGTTGACCCCAATCACCAGGGTCTCGGCCTGTACGCGCCGGAGGGCTTCCTCCAGGGTGCCCCGCTCACGGGCCACATGGTGGCTGTCCATCATTTTGGTGAGCTGCCAGTAAGAAAAGGCGTTGAATCGCTTGGCCAGCTTTTCGCCCTGGTACTGCTGGTAACTGGCCGCCCGGTAAATCTTCTTCAGATCAGGAGAGCCTTCCTTCTGGGCCCGGTTGTAGGAGTTATAGGTGCGGTAAGACAGCAGGGCGATGGAGCGGGCAGTCTTCATGCCCTCCAGGCCGGCGTCATCGGTGGCCAGTTGCCAGGTCACGTCCTGCTCAATGGCCATGCGCTGGCTTTCGTTCAGGGCAATGGCCCAGGGGGTTTGCCGCGCGTTGGCCGCCACCTGCACCAGGCGCCTGGTCACGTGGGGAGACTCAATGGCCCACTCCAGCGCCTGCTGCCCGCCAATGGAGCCGCCCAGGAGCACGTCAATCTGCTCAATGCCCAGGTGCTCGCGCAAGGCATCAAACGCACGCACCACATCCCTGATGGTCAACGTAGGGAAAGCGTGGTAGTACGGCTTGCCGGTGTCGGGGTTCAGGCTCAGGGGGCCGGTAGAGCCGTAGCAGCTGCCCAGGGAGTTGGCGCACACAATAAAATGCTTGGCCGGGTCAAAGGTCTTGCCTTCGCCAAACAGCTCGCCCCACCAGTCTTTCACAAAAGCGTTGCCGGTAAAGGCGTGGCACACCCACACCACATTGCTGCGGTCTTCGTTCAAGGTGCCCCAGGTGGTGTAGAAGAGTTGGAAGCCGGGCAAAGATCGCCCGGACTCCAAATGAAACTCATCGGTATAATTAAAAACGCGTCCTTTCAACATGGTTGTTACTCAGATATAGAGGCCTCCAACTTCGATTCTCTTACTTTCACTTTGGCAAACGCCTGCTCAAAATCGGCTTTGATGTCATCTACATGCTCAATGCCCACCGATACCCGCAGCAAGGTGGGGGTGACGCCCGCAGACAGCTGCTCTTCTTCGTTCAGCTGCTGGTGGGTGGTAGAGGCGGGGTGAATGATCAGGGTCTTGGCGTCGCCCACGTTGGCCAGGTGGCTTACCAGCTCCAGGCTGTTCACAAACACCTCGGCTTCTTCCTTGCCCCCTTTCAGGTTAAAGCTGAACACGCCCCCGAAGCCCCGCTTCAGGTATTTCTGAGCCAGCGCATGGTAAGGGCTGGAAGCCAGGCCCGGATAGTTCACGCTCTCCACCAGCGGGTGCTGCTCCAGCCATTCGGCCAGCGCCTGGGCGTTCTGCACGGTGCGGTCTACCCTGAGCGACAGCGTCTCCAGGCCCTGCAGCAACTGGAAGGAATTGAACGGGCTCAGGGCCGGGCCAAAATCACGCAGGCCTTCCACCCGCGCCCTGATGGCAAAGGCAATATTTCCGAACGGACCGTTGGCCCCGAACACTTCCCAGAAGTTAAGGCCATGGTATCCTTCAGACGGCTCACTGAACTGCGGGAATTTACCGTTGCCCCAGTTAAAGTTACCGCCGTCCACAATCACGCCGCCCACGCTGGTGCCGTGCCCGCCAATCCACTTGGTGGCAGACGCCACTACCACGTTGGCCCCGTGCTCCAGCGGGCGGAACAAGTATCCGCCGGCGCCAAAGGTGTTGTCCACTACCAGCGGAATCTGGTGCCCGGCGGCCACAGCGGCGATAGATGCAAAATCCGGAATGTTAAAGCGCGGATTGCCAATGGTTTCCAGGTAAATGGCCTTGGTATTTTCATCTATGAGGGCTGCGTAGGTGGCGGGCTCGTCATTTTTGGCGAACCGCACCTCAATGCCCAGGCGCTTGAACGCTACCTTGAACTGGTTGTACGACCCACCGTACAAATTGCTGGAGGCGATGAAATTGTCACCCGCCTGTAGAATATTATTGAGGGCAATAAACTGCGCCGCCTGGCCAGAGCCCACCGCCACCGCGGCTACGCCCCCTTCCAGGGCGGCAATGCGCTTCTCAAACACATCGGTGGTGGGGTTCATGATGCGGGTGTAGATGTTCCCGAACTGCTTGAGGGCGAATAGGTTGGCCCCGTGCTCGGCGTTCTCAAACACGTAGGAAGTGGTCTGGTAAATAGGCACCGCACGGGAGCGGGTGGTAGGATCTATTTCTTGTCCAGCGTGCAGCTGGAGGGTTTCAAAACGATATGGAATGGACATGGTAATGGCCGGTTACAATTGAAGAATTGAACAAAATCAAGAGCCAGAAAAAACTAACAGATAGCAGAACTCCCCCTGCCGCTGCGCGTCAGGCCCTGAAAACAAAAAAGGTTGGGTGTGGGATTAGCGGCAACAGCAACAAATACCCGTCATGGACAGGCTGCGCATTCGCGAAATAGAGGAAATAATGGTGGTGGTTCCCCCTGTTGCCGGCAGAATCAGGCGCGGCGCTGCATTGCTAGAAGTGGCGTTAGATTGATTTTCCATCTTCGTATCAATTTATATTCCCCAGGTGGCAATATGTCCCCTGGGATCAGGAATTAGCACCTTACACGGCTGGTAGGTTGCTAGAGCTTCATTGAGCCTGTCTCTCCGCTCTTCTTTATAAATCAACTACCGGAATAATTGACTTGATGCTGCAAATCTATCAACGAAATCTTTAACCGCAAATAAACTTCAAAAAAATTTCTGAATTATTTTAAAATACGAACAATTGTTAGTAAATCTGAAGCGTGTGGAACCCGTTCCAGTAAGGGATTTGCCGGCACTCATCCGTCCCAGGCGTTGCACCAGTTTCCGGGCCGTTTTCTTAAAAAGGGGCCTAAAACAGACCTCGTCTGTGGTTACCACAATCACGGACTTGCCGTTGGAAGACCAGGTCCCGCTTCTGCGAAGGTTGGTCGCTTCCTACCCCAGCGAAGAACCTTGCCAGCCTGCGGAGACCTGTTAATTTTGCTTGCCCCCTTGCCATCCTTTCCTAACTTTGCTGCCCTTAGTCATCTGCTATGCACGCTCTCAAAGAAACCAATTTCCACTTCCCTAACCAGACGGGCTTTTACCGCGGCAAGGTCCGTGATGTGTACTATTTCCAGGACAAACTGGCCATGGTGGCCACCGACCGTATCTCGGCGTTTGACGTGGTGCTGCCCCGGGCCATCCCCTACAAAGGGCAGGTCCTGAACCAGATTGCCGCCTCCTTCCTGGCCGCCACCGCCGAGGTGGTGCCCAACTGGGTCCTGAGCCACCCGGCGCCTAACGTGACCATCGGGCGGCAGTGCGAAACCTTCAAAGTGGAAATGGTGATCAGGGGCTACCTGGCCGGCCACGCCTGGCGCGAATACAGTGCCGGCAAGCGCCAGCTTTGCGGGGTTGCCCTGCCCGAGGGCCTGCGGGAAAACGACCCGTTCCCCGAGCCCATCATCACCCCCACCACCAAAGCCGCCGAGGGCCACGACGAGGACATCTCGCGCGAGGAAATCCTGCGGCAGGGCATTGTGTCTGAACAGGATTATGTCCAATTGGAGGCCTACACCCGGGCGCTTTTCAAACGTGGCACAGAGCTGGCGGCCGAGCGGGGATTGATCCTGGTAGATACCAAATACGAGTTCGGCAAAGCCGACGGCAAAATTTACGTGATTGACGAAATTCACACGCCCGACTCCTCAAGGTTCTTTTACTCAGACGGTTACGAAGAACGCCAGGAGGCCGGCGAACCGCAGCGGCAACTTTCCAAGGAGTTTGTACGTCAATGGCTGATTGAGAACGGTTTTCAAGGGAAGGAAGGGCAGCAGGTGCCCGAGATGACAGAGGCGAAGATAACCGAGATCTCGCAGCGCTACATAGAATTGTATGAGCAGCTGCTTGGCAAGAAGTTTGTACCGCAGGACTATGCGGGCCAACTAAATGAGCTGGAACAAAGCATTGCCGCCAACATTTTTTAAGTGAGTTTGTTACAGATATTCCACCAAAAATTGGTAGATTCGCACTCTAAACCTTTTTGCTGTTACTTATGAAGTACACAATTGATAAAAAAGAAAATTACACCATCATCACCATAGATGAAAAGAAACTGGACACGACAATCGCGCCCGATTTGAAGTCTGAGTTTGTGAAGTTGAATGCAGAAGGTATTACTAACCTGATCCTGGATCTTACCAACGTAAAATATACTGATTCTTCCGGCCTGTCCTCTATCCTGATTGCCAACCGTCTTTGCAACTCATCTGGAGGGGTTCTTATCTTAACCGGCTTGCAAGAGCACGTTACCAAACTGATCACCATCTCCAAGCTTGAGTCTGTGCTGAACATTCTGCCTACCGTTGAGGAGGGCATTGACCGCGTGTTCCTGCACGAGATTGAGAGCGACCTTACCAAGAAAGAAGAATAGTTCCTAAGCAGACACGGGTTGGATTTTGAGCTGAAAATACTTGGGAGTTCCTCTGCCACCCCGTCGTTTGAACGACATCATACCGCACAGGTCTTAACGGTTGGCAACCAGATCAACCTGATTGACTGCGGAGAAGGTACACAAATGCAGCTGATGCGCTACAAAGTAAAGCATCAGCGCATTTGTAACATCTTCATCTCGCACCTGCACGGTGACCATTACTTTGGCTTGCCGGGCCTGCTGTCTACCATGAACCTGCAGCAGCGCACCGGCCCCATCAACTTATTCGGCCCAAAAGGTTTAGCCGAGATCCTTACCCTTCAGTTCAAATACGGGAACACCCACCTCCCCTACCCCATTAACTTTGTGGAAGTAGACACCACCGTCTGCCGGAAAATCTACGAAGACAAAGCCATTACGGTCCACACGCTGCCCATGCAGCACCGGGTGCCCTGCTGCGGCTACCTGTTCCGCGAAAAACCCAAGCCCCGGCACCTGCTCAAGGCCAAACTCCCCGCGTTTCTGACCCCACCCCAGCTAGTGAGATTGAAATGGGGCGAAGACATCCAGAACGATCAGGGCGACGTGCTGGTACGCAACGAAGACGTGACCACCGACCCCAAGCGGAGCCGCAGCTACGCCTACTGCGCAGACACCAAGTACAAGGAAGACATCCTGCCCCTGGTGCACGGGGTGGACCTGCTCTACCATGAGGCCACGTTCCTGAGCGACATGGCGCAGCGGGCCGCCCACACCCACCACAGTACCGCCGCCCAGGCCGCCACCCTCGCCGAGAAGGCCCAGGTAAAACGCCTGCTGATTGGACATTTCTCTGCCCGGTACAAAGACCTTACCCCGCTGCTGGAGGAAGCACAGGCTATTTTCCCCAACACCGCCTTGGCGACGGAGGGAAAGACAATTAGTGTGTTGGAGTAGGTAGCTTGTTCTTTTGTTTTCTTGTTGGTTGGGTTAAGAGGCAATTGCTGATTTGATTTTGCAAGGGCGATGCAGGTTGGCTGTTGCTGGCGTAGCCTGTGCTTGCCTATAGACTTATGGGCTAGGTTGTTGCATAGGTTGCTGGGTGCGCTCACGGCCGCGGGGCCCCGTCTTTGCCCCTCGCACTGCCCTTGCGGCCCACCTCTGCAGTCAGCGCTTAGTAGTAGCTATCCAGGGGCCACAAGCGAGGCGCTCGAGCCAAAGACTGAGATCGGGATCTTCCAGCTGGTGTGTTGTATAGCAACGGTGTTGCTAATCATTGTGCTAGACCCTTTCATTCTATGGCGCGGATTTACTTCCGTGACTTACATTCAAAAGGCACAGAAGTAACTCCGCGCCATACTTAGCAGCATAGTAGTGGATTCCGCTTTTTCTATTTACGTTCACATGGTTCAAGTCTGTGGCTTGGCCCCATTATGGCGGCAGTTTGCAACTGCCGTGGAAAACAAGGTTGAGAACAAGCTTGCTGTTTAGGACCAATTTTCCGGAAAACAGCCCCAGAACGGTTTATTGTTTGAAACGGGTCCTGCCCCGTGGGTCGTTTTTTAATTGGCTACTTTCTCACATCTTTACGGCCAGTAAGTACCTCCTTCATTTTATTCTTCAAGCCAGCAGCATGCAGCAGACCATTCCGCCCCAAATCCGCCTCAGTCACAAGAAACGGCAGTTGTTTATGGTGCTGAGTGGCATTTTTCTGACCAATGCGCTGCTGGCGGAGCTGATTGGGGTGAAGATCTTTTCGGGGGAAG
Organism: Rufibacter psychrotolerans; assembly: GCF_016924645.1. GTDB lineage: Bacteria > Bacteroidota > Bacteroidia > Cytophagales > Hymenobacteraceae > Nibribacter > Nibribacter psychrotolerans. The sequence continues at coordinate 79,221 of NZ_JAFFJV010000019.1, forward strand.
GGGTGTTTGGCTTGCCGGGCGCGCAGATTCCGGTGCTGGGCACGCGCTTTGACTTTAACCTGACCGCCGGAGTGATCATCTGGCCGGTGGTCTTTATCACCACCGACATCATCAATGAGTATTTCGGGAAAGAGGGCGTGAAACGCATCAGCTACCTCACGGCCGCCCTCATTGCGTATGCCTTTCTGGTGATTGTGGTGGCCACGGCGCTGCCACCGGCGCAGTTCTGGCAGGACGTGAACAGCCAGGGACCCAACGGCACCCCCTTTGACATGGACTACGCGTTTAACCGGGTGTTCAGTCAGGGCCTGGGCATCATCATCGGCTCATTGGTGGCATTCCTGGTGGGGCAGTTGCTGGATGCCCACGTGTTTCACTGGCTCAAGCACCTCACCGGCAACCGCCAGATCTGGATTCGGGCCACGGGCTCTACCCTGGTCTCGCAGCTGGTAGACACGGTGGTGGTGCTCTTCATCGCCTTTTACCTCTTCGGCAACTGGGACCTCAAAATGGTACTCTCTGTCTCGGTGATCAATTACCTGTATAAATTTACCGTGGCGGTGGTGCTCACGCCCCTGCTCTACATCGCCCATCCCCTCATTGACCGCTACCTGGCGGGCGGCGAAGCAGTGCCCCTGGACACTTTCATCTCCAAAGAGTAAGCACCTCTTACCTTGTTGGGCAACCTACCTGTATGACTCCTCCCCCGCTGTTTCTCCTGAGTGGCCTGGGCGCCGATGAGCGTTTGTTTCAGTTTCTGCAGCTGCAACACCCCAACCCGGTGGTGATCCAGTGGATAGCGCCTCTCCCCAACGAGTCGCTGGGAGCATATGCCGGGCGCCTGCTGGCCCAGTTGGGCCCTATCGCGGAGCCGCCGGTGCTGGTGGGGCTTAGTTTTGGGGGCATGGTGGCGCAGGAGCTGGCCAGGCGCATCCCGGTCAGGCGGGTCATCCTGCTTTCCAGCCTGGCGAACACAGGTGACCTGCCCTGGTACTACCGGGCGGGCGGATTCCTGCGGCTGCAGCATTTAGTTCCGTTTCAGCTGGCCAAACGGTGGACGGCGCCGACCGCCTGGCTGTTCGGGGCCCAAACGCCTGCTGAGAAAAAGATTCTGGCGGCCATTGTGCGCGACACTGACCCTGCTTTCCTGCGCTGGGCCCTAACGGCCATCCTGCGCTGGCGGCACACCGCTCCTGTTCCCAACCGGGTCATCATTCACGGGGACCGGGACAAAATTCTGCCCGTGCCGCACCAGGCCGGGGTACACGTGGTGCAAGGGGGCGAGCACCTGATGGTCATGAGCCGGGCGGCCGAGGTGAGTGCGCTCCTCAACCGGTACCTGCACTGACGGTTTTAGGCCTGTTTTCCCGAAAAAGGCCCTAAAACCGGGGGCGGCTTTCCCGTTTGCCCTCCAATTGCTTTCTTTGCAGCGGTTTTACACTTAAACACCATGGCTAGAATCCTTACCGGCATCCAAAGCAGCGGCCGTCCGCACCTGGGCAACCTGCTTGGCGCCATCCTCCCGGCGATTGAGCTTTCCCAGAAGGCCGATAATGAATCGCTTTACTTTATTGCCGACTTACATTCCCTCACCACCATCCGCGATGCGGAAGAGCGCCGCCTCAACACCTACGCGGTGGCCGCCACCTGGCTGGCGTTTGGGTTAGATACTGACAAGCACATCTTCTACCGCCAGTCTGACGTGCCCGAGGTCACCGAGCTGACCTGGTACCTGAGCTGTTTCGCGCCGTATCCTATGCTGGCCAACGCGCACTCGTTCAAAGACAAATCGGCGCGCCGGCAACTCTCCGACGTGAACTCGGGCCTGTTCACCTACCCGGTGCTCATGGCCGCCGACATCTTGCTGTACGATGCCAACTTTGTGCCGGTGGGCAAAGACCAGGTGCAGCACCTGGAAATCACCCGCGACCTGGCCAGCTCGTTCAACCACCTCTACGGCGACACCTTTGTGCTGCCCGAGGTGAAGGTGGACGAAAACGTGATGACGGTACCCGGCGTGAACGGCGAGAAGATGAGCAAGTCGTACGGCAACACCATTGACATTTTCCTGCCCGAGAAGGAGCTGCGCAAACGCATCATGAGCATTGTCACCGACAGCAAAGCCCTGGAGGAACCCAAAGACCCGGCCACCGATATCACGTTCAAGCTGTACGCCCTTATTGCGTCTGAGGAACAGACCGAGGCCATGCGCCAGAACTACCTGGCCGGCGGCTACGGCTACGGCCATGCCAAGCAGGCCCTGTTTGAGCTGATCTTAACCAAGTACGCCCAACCCCGCGAGCGCTACAACTACTACATGGACAACCTGCCCGAACTGGACGCCAAACTGGCCCAGGGGGCGGCCAAAGCCCGTGCCATTGGAGGCCCCGTATTGAAGCGGGTGCGGGAGAAACTGGGATTCTAAGGATTAGGACGCTAGTAGATAGATGTAAAAACAAGAAAGCCGAGGCAGTTACGTCCCGGCTTTCTTGTTTTTCAGCCCTTTTTCAAAAAATAGCCTGAAAGCGAATCAGCCGCGAAGTACAGGAAAAGCTCCTCGCCCAGCGAATGGCCCATGGAGACTTCCTGCCATCCCGGCGGAGTTTTCCCTCTTTGAGTAAGTTGCCGCAGTTGGCCTAAGCGCACCACCGTTGACTCCTGTGGTTTGGCAAAAGGAATCTGGTGGATTTCCTGCTTTTCCCCGTCTACCAACACCAGAGCGCCCAGGCCGGGCAGTACCTCCAGGTTAGAAGTGTAGTCCAGTTCATGGGTAATGCCATTAAACCGGTATTTGGCTAGCACCTTGCCGTTGACGTGGTAGACCAGCAGGTTATTGCTTTTGTCGTCGTAGGTTTCTTCCCAGGTGGCTTCTTCTTTGTTGTACTGGCGGGTGACGTAGTTATAAAGCGCCACAAAGGACGTGTCTGTCAGGAATTTGGCGGTAACCATATCGGGCTTGCCGAACGCAAAGACGTACCCGTTGGGACCGTACAACTTTTCGCAGGAAAGGAAATAGCGCCGGTTAGGGCTGGTATGCACCTGGCCGTCGCACCCGGTGCCGCCGGTGCCGCTGTAAGATTCTACCTGGAGCAGGTCGCCCTGCAGGTTGGTGGCGAAAAAGGAGATGCCGCCAAAGTCACTGTCGGGCAGGCAGAACCACATGTCAAACAGCACCCGGCCATCGGCGGTCACTCCCCGGAACGTGGGGGCATGGGGCGCGCTTTCGGTGATAAAGCCATCGTCGCCAAACTTCAGGAAATCACGCTTGGTGAACTGTCTCTGGTACACCAGGTTGCCGTTCCTGGTTAACCTGATCTTGTAGACATGGTTGTGGCACTTGAGCTTCTTCACCCTGGTTAGCTTTCCATCAATACTGTCGGGGAACGTGACGGTGAGGGAGCTGTCGTTCAGGCTGAAACTTTCGGTAAACGCCTTGAAAACATCCTTGCCGGCCTTAAACACACCTTGCACCTTTTGGCGATCGTAGGTTTCGGTATACAAGTACTGGGTCTCTGAGACGGTGTCTACCGGGCTAAGGCTTTCCTGCTCCGGAGTAGAAAGGAGCTCAGGCGCTGTTTTGAGGCTCTTTTTCTGGTTGCAGGCCCAAAACAAGAATAGAAGAATGGCGGCAAGGCAGATGTTTCTCATGGCGCGGGAGGTAGGCGGTCAGGAGTCTTGCTCAGGCCTTGGTTTCTGGCTTTAAAGGATGCCGGAACAGGATAATGCCAAAGGCGAGCGCCAGCACAGCGTACACGCCCATGAGCCCCCACGCGGCGGGCGCCAGGTCTCCTTCTGCTTTCACCAAGGCCAGCGCCCCAATGAAGAAGTGCGTGAAATTGGCGATGGCAATGGGCCGGTTGTAGATGCCTCCCATCAGACTCCCTTTGGCCATCCAGTTGAGCATGGCAAAGCCCAGGTACAGCGCACCCAGGAGAGACAGCACCAACTGGGTAGCAGCGCCTCCGCCTAAGGCAAGTGCACCGGCCACCTCCTGCGGCAAGAAGGTCAGGCTCAGGCCCAGCAAGGCCAGCAGAAAGGCACTGGCGGTCATGACGATTCTGGTATTCATGGGTAAGGTTTTCGCTAAAGATTTTGAAAAATGGCCTGAAAACAGGGGGAGCTGTCCCGGTATCAACCCTCTCCCCTAAGTAATGGAAAAAAGCCCATTGGGAGCAAACGCGCGCCAGAAATTGGGCTCCAAGCGGGCAAGCGGGAGCACTCCCCAACCCGGGCGGGTAACACCGCTTCCGGGGTTTCGGGCCCAGTTTCCAGGAAAAACCCCTAAAACAGAAAAGGCTCCTGCGCAGTGGGTCTGCCCAGGAGCCGTCTATATCTGTTGGCCTAAAGCCGGAGGCCGGCGGTGGGTGGGGTTACGCTTTCCAGACTTCCTCGCGCACGTTTTTGCCCACGCTCAGGATCAGGCGGGTGGGGTTGGGCACCAGCAGGAGGCGGGCCTCTTTGTTAGGGTAGGCATCGGCCTCTACCCACACGCCCTGTTTGTTGGTGAGGTCTACCTGGCCTTGGGCATCCAGAGCCTCGGGCAGGTACGCGGTAGGCAGCAGCACATCAGTGTCGGGGCAGATGCGCTCGTGCACGTCGCCCAGCACTTCTTCCAGGTACTCCCCGAAGTTGTCGTTGAACTCGTCTTCCAAATCGTGCAGCTCTTCCTCCACGTCATCATAGCGGGCATCATTGTAGGAGAGTTGGCCCAATTCCTGTTTTTTGCGGATCAGGGTTACAAGCGCGGTATTTAATTCCTGGATGTTCATTCTTTCTTATTTTTCACAAATTTTATAACATCTAAGCCTATTTCCAAGCGGAAGGCGCAAATCGGGGGGCCAAATACTTATTTTCTTTCCTGCACATTTCTTCTATTTTTACACAAGTTGTGATATAAACCAGAGTTTTACCCCTAATCTCTTCTATGGCAGAATCCACAGATTTTCTTCCGCTCAACGGCACAGACCACCTTGAATTCTACGTGGGCAACGCCAAGCAAAGCGCCTATTTCTACCAGAGCGCCTTCGGGTTTGAGTTGGTGGCGTACGCCGGGCCCGAGACGGGCGTGCGGGACCGCGCCTCCTACGTCCTGCAGCAGGGCAAGATCAGGCTGGTGCTCACCACCTCCCTCCTGCCAGACTCCCCTATCTCTGAGCACGTGCGCCTGCACGGCGATGGCGTGAAAGTGATGGCCCTGTGGGTGGACGATGCCTACCAATCTTATGAGGAAACGGTGAAGCGGGGTGCCCGCTCCGCCGGCGAGCCCCAGACCCTTACCGATGCGTATGGCGAGGTGCGCGTGGCCTCTATTTACACCTACGGCGAAACGGTGCACACCTTTGTGGAGCGCAAGAACTACACCGGCCCCTTCATGCCCGGCTACCAACCGCGCAAAAGCCCGGTGCCGGTAACACCCGTGGGCCTGAAACACGTAGACCATTGCGTGGGCAACGTGGGCTGGGGCGAGATGAACACCTGGGTAGACTTTTACGCCAAGGTGATGGGGTTCCAGTTGCTGCTCACCTTTGACGATGAGGACATCTCCACGGAGTACTCGGCGCTTATGAGCAAGGTGATGAGCAACGGCAACGGCTACGTGAAGTTCCCCATCAACGAGCCCGCCGAGGGCAAGAAGAAGTCGCAGATTGAGGAGTACCTGGACTTTTACCGCGGCCCCGGGGTGCAGCACATTGCCATTGCCACCGATGACATTGTGCATACCGTGGGCGAGCTGCGCCGGCGGGGTGTGGAGTTCCTGAGTGTGCCCGGCTCTTACTATGAAGACCTGCTGGAGCGCGTGGGCAAGATTGACGAAGACCTGCAGCCCCTGCGCGACCTCAACATTCTGGTAGACCGCGACAACGAAGGTTACCTGCTGCAGATCTTCACCAAACCCGTAGAGGACCGCCCCACGGTTTTCTATGAGATTATCCAGCGCAAAGGGGCCAAATCCTTCGGGAAGGGCAATTTTAAGGCGCTTTTTGAGTCAATTGAACGCGAACAGGCCCTTAGGGGCAACTTATAACGTGGTAAGCCGTTTTAGGGCTGTTTTGCCAGAACAACCCTTAAAACGCTTTGTCTTTTTACAACAGAACTATGGAAAACAATCTATCACTGGAGCCAGCCGTCTTATCCAAAGTGAACGCCTGGTTAGAAGGTGCCTATGACCAGGACACCAAAACCGAATTACAGCGCCTCCTTGACGGCCAGGACACCGACACCCTCACCGACTCGTTCTACAAAGACCTGGAGTTTGGGACCGGCGGCCTGCGCGGCATCATGGGCGTAGGCAGCAACCGCATGAACCGCTACACGGTGGGCATGGCTACCCAGGGCCTGAGCAACTACCTGCTCAAGTCGTTCCCAGACCAGCCCATCAGCGTGGCCATTGCGCACGACAGCCGCAACAACAGTAACTTTTTCGCCAACGTGGTGGCCGATGTGTTCAGCGCCAACGGCATTAAGGTGTACTTCTTCAGGGAACTGCGCCCCACGCCTATTCTGTCGTTCGCTATCCGGCACCTGGGTTGCCAGAGCGGCGTGGTGTTAACGGCCTCGCACAACCCCAAGGAGTACAACGGCTACAAAGCCTATTGGAACGACGGTGGCCAGGTAACCGCCCCCCACGACAAAAACATCATTGCCGAGGTGAATAAGATCCAGTCCATTGACCAGGTGAAGTTTACCCGCAACGAGGACAACATTGAGTACATTCTGGAGGAAGTGGACCAGGCCTACCTGGACAAGGTCGCCACCCTCTCGGTAGACCCCGACATGATCCAGCGGCAGAAAGACCTGAAGATTGTCTTCACCCCCATCCACGGCACGGGTATCACGCTGGTGCCCCGCGCCCTGGAGCGCTTTGGGTTTACCAACGTGCACGTGCTGGAGGCCCAGTCTACCCCAGACGGCAACTTCCCCACGGTAGTGTATCCTAACCCCGAGGAAAAGGACGCCATGAACCTGGCCATGCAGAAAGCCAAGGAACTGGACGCCGACCTGGTACTGGCCACCGACCCCGATGCCGACCGCGTGGGTATTGCCGTGAAAGACCAGCACGGCCAGTGGGTGTTGCTCAACGGAAACCAGACCGCCGCCCTGCTCACCTATTACATCTTGCAGGCCTGGAAAAAAGCCGGCAAACTCACCGGCAAGGAGTACGTGGTGAACACCATTGTGACTACTGATCTGATCAACCGCGTGGCCGAAGGCTTTGGGGTGGACTGCTATGAGACCCTCACCGGCTTCAAGTACATTGCCACCATCATGCGCGAGAAAGAAGGCCAGGCCCAGTACATCTGCGGCGGCGAGGAGAGCTACGGCTTCCTGGTGGGTGACTTTGTGCGCGACAAAGACGCGGTGTCTTCCTGCGCCATGATTGCCGAGATGACGGCGGCGGCCAAAGACCAGGGCAAGAGCCTGTATGAGCTCATGATCCAGATGTACATTGACTTTGGGTTTTACAAAGAAGACCTCATTTCCCTAACCAAGAAAGGCCACCGCGGCGCCCAGGAAATTCAGGAGATGATGCAGGAACTGCGCGAGAATCCGCCCAAGTCTATTGCGGGCTCAGAGGTAGTGGAGCTGATTGACTACAAAACCGGCTTCAGAAGAAACCTGCGCACCGGCGAAGAAACGGCCACCGGACTGGAAAGCTCTAACGTGCTCCAGTTCCTCACCCAGGACGGCACCAAAGTATCGGCCAGGCCATCTGGCACTGAGCCCAAGATCAAGTTCTACTTCAGCGTGCGCGAGCCCCTGGCCTCGGCCGGGGAGTATGAGCAGGTGAGCCAGAAACTGGACCAGAAAATTCAGAACATTATCTCAGACCTGCAGCTGAAATAAGCTTCTTAGATCTTACCTGAAAGGCCCTTTCTGAGAGATTCAGAAAGGGCCTTTTGTTTGGGCAGGTTCCGGCAGGCTGTCCCATTTACTGCTCCCAAACAATACTTGCTTCTATCTTAGAAACTTTATACCTTCCATAAAAATCCCCTTATATCCTGTGTCTGAGGGACATACCCAAACTAAAGCACCCCTCCGCCTCCACTGTGCAACAGTATAAGTTGCCTTTGCCACCAGAAAAGTACCCAACCATCTCCCAGGAAGCACCTATCTAAATAGCCTGCTACTAGTTGCCCTTCTTCGCTCCCCACCGGGCCCTAACCACTTGTGGGCTTAGAAATGAGACTACTTAGCCAATACTCATTTTAAAGAAGTAAAGACATGAAAACGAAAAGCGTCTTATTACCTTTTCTATTGATTGCATGGCTCTCCACCACAACCGCAGCACAAACCAATAAAGATATTCAAGGTACATGGCGGTTAATTTCTACTACCATCAAATTAGCCGATGGAGGGGAAACCCGATTGGACAGTGCGACACATAACCTCACCAAAACCATTACCCAGAACAGGATCATCTTTACCCTCTATGACAAGAAAACCAACAGCCTCCTGATTACTGGCCAAGGAAAAGCAAGCACAAAGGGCAACCAGTACACAGAGCACTTTGAACAGGCATCAGACAGATCCCTGGTGGGGGAACCCATGGTTTTTACTTACAAAGTACAGGGCAACAAGCTCTCCTATGAAGGGGGGAAAAAGGGCTTGCAGATACTTGAAGTATTACAAAGAATAGAATAAACGAACCCACTACAACACTATAGCCTCTTGCTCCCTTCAGGCAATCTTGAAGGAAATACCTCCCGGGATTAACGTCATGCAAAGGGTTGTTACATTTTCCTTCGGCATACAAGTGCTGTTTAGGGGCTCTTTTCTTTAAAAAGCCAAAGAAATGAGAACCCGTATGGTCCAGACCGAAGCAAGGAAAGGAAACATCCAGGGGAATGTGGAATTCCATTAGAGGTTGGTGGCGTAGGTCCTAGCTTAAGGGGCGATCACCTATTCGTGCCCGCAGCTATCCGGCACCGGGTACGGGTTAGAAGTAGCAGATGGGCCCGCACCCGGGGGGACAAGCTCTAACGCGCACCAGTTGCTCTTCCAAGGCGGCATTAAGGTATCAGGCGGGGCATTTGGTCCTGACCAAACCTACCTTCTGCTTCTGCGTTCAGAAGCCACCGGCCTTTGCTGAGGAATAGGCGCAGGAGAGCCAGAAACAGGACCAGAAAATCCAGCGGATTATCTCAGACCTGCAGCTGAAGTAACGGCTCTATTGCAAGGGTTGCAAGCCCCTTCCAGCCCCGCGCCGGAAGGGGCTTTTTGGGTTTAGGGACTGGCCTGCATGTACGGCTGAAAATTCACGATCAGCACTTTCTCCTCGGGCAGGAGCAGGTAGCCGTAATCATAGCAGAAGGTATAGGTGCTCCCCTTTTGCGACCGGTACACCGAGGTGAAATAATTAAAGTCAAACCCTGCCATTTCCAGCACCTGCCGGCGCAGGGTGGTTTTGCCCAGCGGGCTGGCCTTTTTCAGGATGGCCCGGTTCCGGCGCAGAATGGTGTTTACCCGATGGATGAACTGCTCGCCGGTGTTTTCGCGTTTGCTGGCGTTGTTGTAACAGGCCCGGCATTGGTCTGAGCAGAACCGTTTGTCTACCCGGCCTCTGAAAACATCGCCGCACTGGGGGCACATTCTGTCCTGAGTCATGGCATAGCCGTTTTTTTATCCGGGTAGACCCGTTTATAAACGGATCTACCCGGATAAAAAAACGGCTCCGGGAGAGGAAGGTTGTACTTTGAGGCCCTAAACCCCTGGCCATGACCCGCACACAGCATCAACTGCCTGTCCTGTACCTTAACCCGCTGGAACATGAGGGCAAATCGTACATCAGGCTGTGGTACAAAGCCCACCCCGGCATCAGCAAAAAACTGAAAACGCTCAGTCTGGTAAAGTACAGCAAAACCTACCGTTGCTACGTGATGCACCAGCGGCCGGAGGCCATAGCGCGGTTACAGCAGCAGCTGGAGGGCATTGCGTACGTGAGCAGCAGGTTCCTGCACCCGCCAAAGCGGCTCAGGCCCGGCAAGGGCACCACGGTGCTGGGCACGTTCCAGCCCTCGGCTCCGCTGGAGAAACAGACCCATTTGCCGGTAGTACGCCTCCAGCCCCTTCTGCACCAGGGAAAAGAGGTGATCCAGGTAAGTTTCAGATATAATACCGCCGTGTATAAGGCCCTGCGGCAGCAGCACGTGGCCAGGTGGTTGCCGGATGAGAAGTGCTTTGCCCTGGAGAACACGGCGGCCAGCCTGCACCGGCTGGCAGACGCGGTGGCCGGGGTTGCGCACCTCTGGGTATGCCAAACGCTGCGCATCAAAGACCTGCCCCTGCAGCGAAGGTTGTGGGAGCAGCAGTACCAGAAGAATGAGGGCTTTATTGCCTGCCCCCTGCCCTACCTTGAGAAACTGTACCTGCTCAATTACAGCCCCACCACCATTAGAACGTACCACAGCCTGCTGTTGCGTTTCCTGAACGGGCATGCTGCCCGCGGACTGGCCGCGATAGAGCACTTTACCGCCGACGAAGTGAATGGCTACCACCGGGGCATGGTGCAAAGCCAGCTGTATTCCTTTTCTTTGGTAAACCAGAGCATCAATGCCATCCGGTTTTATTACGAGCGGGTGCTGCAACGGACCGATCTGCGCTTTGCCGACCTGGAGCGCCCGGAAAAAGCGCACACCCTGCCCAAAGTCCTGAGCAAGGAGGAAGTGGCCAAACTGCTGGCCTCGGCCGAGAACCTAAAGCACCGGTGCCTGCTGCAGTTGCTGTACGCCGGGGGCCTGCGCATTGGCGAGCTCATTAACCTCAGGCTGACGGATGTGCAATCTAAACGGAACCTGTTGCTGATACGAGGCGGCAAAGGCAAGAAAGACCGCACTACGTTGCTCAGCCAGCGCCTGTTGGCGAGTTTACGGGAATACTACAAGGCTTACCGGCCCAAGGAGTGGCTGTTTGAGGGGCAGTACGGAGGACAGTACTCAGTAGACAGCGTTAGAAACGTGTTTAGGGCCGCCATGGAAAAGGCGGGTGTCCTGACAAAAGCCACCCCGCATACCCTTCGGCACTCCTTTGCCACCCACCTGCTGGAACAAGGCACAGACCTAAGGTACATCCAGACGTTACTGGGCCACCGCAGCAGCAAGACCACCGAGATTTACACCCATATTACCACGCATGCCCTGGACAAAATCACCAGCCCTCTGGATAACCTCTAAATTTTATTTACCTTGGGTCATAGAAAAAGCGGATACTCAACCCGAAGGTTGTTCAACAAGACCAAACCCAAACAGGACCTCGGCCCATAGTGCCAATAAGCCGAATAGGGTTCGGTTTATACAATAGTTGGTGGCAATGCATAAAATAAAAAATGAGAAGACTTTACAGCGATTCTAAGCTAATTGATGACCTTCTTCAGAAACTAAATCTTTTGGAAACTCTTGACGGTGGCTGGGCTGCAAAGTATCGCGATAATGAAAGCGGGGAGCAATGGTTAAAATATCAAATTAATTCTGGTTACCACGGTGGCGGGCAGACAAACCTCATACGGCTCCCTGAACCGACCACAGCCGAACTAATCGACATCGCTCTTAATTCAGAATTTGAAGATGAGGCTTTAGCAGCGTCATTTCGACTTAGGGACAATGAACAATGTCTGGATAAAGAATTCCGACTGGACCTAATTTACCGACTGAAAAGCTTAGAGATTCGAAAGCTATCAGGAAAAGAGAAAAGCAGAATAAAGTTGGTCATCACTACCTCCGCTCTTAACCGACTAGAAAACAGGAGAGAAATTATTGGAAAGAGTTCCAAAGAAATAGAAGAAGATTCTCTTTATTTCCAGAGAAGCGCAGAAGAAGCTAATTCCATTTTAGAAAAGCTATAGAATAGAAAAAGCACTACCACCAACATTGTGTAAACGGCATCTCGGCCGACGGCCTTCGCCGCCGCTTACACGAGACCGTTAGGCGCAAACAAAAAAAATTGGAAAAGCAGTACTACATAATTGAGTTGCAACTGGACAACCAAATAAAATACCTTATTTGGGTTCTTGATGAAGTTGACGGCTTGGTTACCGACCCTGCAACAGAAGAATTGCGACTTTTGACTTTCAGTGAAAAAGACGACCTGCTTGGGTTTGCCCAAAAGAACGGATTAGTCATAGAAGAGGACGAGCCTGCAAAGTACGACTTCGACATAATTGAAATTTGGATAAAGAACCCGACTGGATTTATCGATTGCAAAGAATTCCTAAATGCATGGAATTTGTTTACAGACGTGGTTACGACACTGAGAATTGAGTTTGAGGGAAATAAAAAAGAAAAAGTAAGAAGTCGTATCTACGACAAGCTTTTCTTCGGCAACAATATTCCAGCGATTACGCCAGAAGGTCAAGAGTATACTCCAGAGTGGACTGATAAAGAAATTGCCAGAGTTGCAGAGATAATGAAAGAAGGCTTAACAATTCTTAGAAAGAGCTTTCAGTAAAAGAAAAACGTCTGCGCCTAACAACGTGTAAACGCCAGCTTCGGCCGACGGCCTCGCCGCCGTTTACACAAGTCCGTTGGCACAAATTAATAAAATGACTGAAAAAGACTTAGCTGATTCAAAAGACAAGATTTTAGAATGTATTTCTAATAAGAACTCTTTAACTGTTAGTGCAATTTCTGAAATGACAGGAATTCAATTCGACACAGTCTTCTCATTAACAGGTGAATTAACAAAAGCAGATTTAATTAGCTCATTAAATGCTACTTCAAAAGCAGGAACTGAAAAAATATTAACAATTACTCCAGAAGGCCGACATTTCAAGAAGGTCAATAGCTATGCTAAATTATATGAGCAGAACTTATTAGAAAAGAAAGAAGCAAAAAAGAAGACACGCAGAGATTGGTTAGTTCAGGTAATTTCTGTTACAGTAGCTTTAGTTGGACTAGCTTGGGGTATTTATAAAGATTTACAATCTGACAAGAAAGACCAAAAAATTGAACAATTAGAAAAAGAAATAAAGAGGTTAAAAAATAACTAGTGCCAACAATGCATAAACGTCAGCCTTCGGCCGACGGCCTCGCCCGTCGTTTATACTAGACGAAATCTATGAGTAAAACAAGCGCTTATGGCTAGATTTTATCCAATCTGATCTCATACGGGGTGCCTCTTTTGACGACAGCCACGATCTGGTGGAGCAGCTTGTTCCTCACCGCGTTGAG
>NZ_JAFFJV010000020.1 GCF_016924645.1 Rufibacter psychrotolerans
ACGTGCGCCGAGAGCGAGAAACGCAGCTCCCGCTCGTCCTCAAAATGCTTCCTGCCCTGCATCACGTTAAGGATTTGGTACTACCTCCTTAAACGGCTATCTTCAGCCAGTTGTGCAACAGGCACAAGGTATAAACATCATGCGTCGGCCGACGGCCTCGCCGCCACTTATACTATTCCGTTGGCAATCATTTAAATTATTAAAATGGTAATTGGGCCTTTCGAAATTAAAAACAATATCGGATTATTGGCATTAACAGAATCATCGATATTTGTTATCACCCTAGATTTCTGGACTTCTTTGAAGTATAACATTAGTCTTCAAATCCCATTTATCTTCGACAACACGATTGATGAACTTAAAAACAAGCCTATAAATTATCTCTTAGAAAAGTTTAAATCAGAAAGAATAGACTATTTAGATGGCCTTCAAGCTGACATTGTTAAGAGTAAGTTGTGGAAGAACCAAATTATTGTTCAACACAGAGGAATTACTACAAAATTAGGAATCTTGGACAGAGGAAGAACTGATGATTATGGAAATATAATAAGTGCAAAGGTTGAAAATTATTCAAAGGTTTAATTATTGCAGTTTAAGAGCCTAAAGAAAAAAGAAAAACGTTTGCTAAGGGACTAGCATAACACATCCTATTGCACTTCCTTTCGCATAGCTGGCACCGCCTCTTCATAAAAATCCCTGTCAGGCAACCAATTTCTTATATATAGCATCTGTAAGATGTAAGCCTGCTGCAGTAGCTTCTGTTCCAGATCCGGTTGGCCTACATCTAATCTGTAGAACCAATACGTCATGATCAAAAGAACCTTGTTGCTGCTGTTTTTCTTCGGGACTATGGCACTTGCCCAGGCACAGCACGCCCAAATGGTGAAGGTGGGAGATCACTCCCTTGAAATGATCCAGGCCGGTACCGGGGAGTACACCGTCCTCTTCGAATCAGGCTTTGGAACGGGTTATAAGGTATGGGGGAATGTCGCATCTGAAGTGATGAAAACAAACCAGGTCATGCTTTACTCCAGGGCCGGAACAGGCAATTCAGAAGCCAACCCTAATCCGCATACCTTGGAGCAGGCGGTGCAGGACCTGGAAACCCTTATGGAAGAGGCCGGTCTGAAGGGCCCTTTCATTTTAGTGGGGCACTCATATGGAGCCTTCCTCATCCGCGCCTATGCAGCAAAGCATCCGGATAACGTGAAGGGGTTCGTGTTTGTGGACCCGGCACATGAGAAAATGTTGCAGGAACTAAAGAAGGTAGACCCTGCCAAAGCGGTGAAAGACATGGAACTCCAGAACCGCAGTGTGCCCGCCAGATTCAAACAGGAGAACGAAGCCATCAACAGGATATTTGAGAAAGCCGAACTGCCCGATTTTGGGAAGCTGCCCCAGGTACCAACGGTGGTACTGACCTCGGTGCAGAAGCGGGCTACCCCAGAGTTGTTTCTGCAGGAACCGAAGGGCGTTGACGTATGGCGAAACCTGCACCATGCGTTCTTCAGTCAGTTTACCAACGGGGCGCATGTTGTAACCGCCCGGAGCGGCCACAACATACACCGCGAAGAGCCCGAATTAGTGGTGAACGCGATCCACCAGGTGGTGCAGGCCGCCACCAAGGAACAGCAACGGAAGGTACACGAAGCGAAACTAGCAGCCCTGGAAGCGAAAATGTTACAGGCGGCAACCTACCTGAAACAACGCAAAGAGCCCAAGGCCGAAGCTGTGGTGTTTGATGCGCTGAAGAGCTCTGGTCTTGACGAACGCACAATCAACACCATTGCCTATCAGCAACTCAATGATCAAGACCATATGGGGCTGGCACTGCTCACTTTCAAATATAACACGCTCCAGTACTCGCAGTCGGCTAATGCGTTTGACAGTTATGGAGAAGCCTTGCTGAAGCAGGGGAAACTCAAGCTGGCAGAGCAACAGTTTCAGCGGGCCGTTGAATTGGCTTCGGCGGCCAACGACACTGCTACGCTTAAGAACAGCAAAACCCATCTGGAGAAAATCAACCAGTTAAAAAAAAGCCAAATAAGAAAGGTGGTAGGTGCCCCTGGGCTGCTGAAGCTTATGGTGAGGGGTAGGTACATGAAAGCGGTTGTAAAAAGGGGTAGCGCCTTCAGCCGTAGATAGAATGAACCATTTTAATGAGAGCAACCAGAAAAGCAAAGTCCGCTCACAACACCAAGGGGCGTGAAAATGCCTTTTGGCCTAACCCGGTAGCTGCCACCTCAAAACAACCTAAAGCCAAAACTGAAGAATGATAAAGCAAATATTACTTGTGGGGCTGGGAGGTGGAGTTGGCAGCATTTTACGCTTTCTAACCTCGGCGCTAACGGCAAAGTATTACGCGGGCGCTTTCCCGCTGTCAACTTTTGGCGTGAATGTCATGGGTTGTTTCTTAATCGGGCTTTTGCTTGGAGTACTCGGGCAGAATATGCAAACCAACCAAGATCTTAGACTTTTATTTGTCACAGGGTTCTGCGGCGGGTATACAACATTTTCAGCATTTGCCGCCGAGAATATTGCGCTATGGCAAAATAACCATTACTGGACGGTTATGGCCTATACCGGGTTGAGTGTTCTTACCGGGCTACTTGCTGTTGGGCTCGGCTTGACTGTAGCCAAATAAAAGAATTACCCGAATGAAGGGCAGCCTCTCGCAAGGAGAATGGCCCACATGATTGAACCGGTAAGAAGTAGGAGTCTGCATTTTTATGTACATTCAGCGCGGTAGACAAAGACCCGGTTGCAAGCCCGCGCCGGGGGAGCCGTGCCTGTTCTATTTCAAGCCACCAAGCCCACCATTAACGTGACTGTTTCAAGACTTCATTACCTATCTGGCCTTATGCTAACGGTTTTTGTAGGGCTCCACCTGTTCAATCACCTCTACAGTGTTGCAGGGGCAGCTCAGCACATAGAAGTGATGAAAGGCCTTCGGCTTTTTTACCGCAACCCGCTTGTGGAGGCTGTGTTACTCCTGGCCGTGCTGGTGCAGATAGGGTCGGGGATCAACCTCTTTCAGAAGAACCGGAAGGCCGCTGTCGGCCGCTTTGATCGGTTGCACCTCTGGACCGGGCTTTACCTGGCAGTGTTCTTTGTCATTCACGTAGGCGCTGTTTTGGTGGGGCGTACGGTGCTACACCTGGACACTAACTTTTATTACGGCGTGGCGGGGCTGAACACCTTCCCGCTGAACCTGTTCTTTATTCCCTACTACGGGTTGGCCACCGTTTCCTTTTTTGGGCATACGGCAGCCATTCACAACAAGAAAATGAAACGGGCTGTCTTGGGCTGCTCGCCCCAAAGCCAGGCCCTGGCCATTCTGGCCCTGGGGGTTATGGTAACGGCCTTTATGTTCTACGGCCTGACCAACCGTTTCAGAGGGGTGGAAATCCCCGCCGAATACAGGGTCCTTATTGGAAAATAGAGTAAAAGCGCTATACTGTATTGGCGCCGGGCAGAGGGGGCACCAGCCAGATCACCGCCAGTGCCGGTGAAATGCTGGCTGTCGCTTTCAAGGGGCGGGATCAGACGCTGATCATGGGCGAAAAAACGGCGGGCTACAGTACCATGGTGAGCGAATTCAGGCTGGGCAATAGCTACCTTGGCCTTTCCTCCAGCTTTATCGCCGACCGGAACGGGACGGTGTACGAGGAGTACGTGCAGCCAGACGTAGAAATAGTAGAGGGAGATAACTTTGAGCAATTGCAGGCAGATGCAAAAGTGCAGGCGGCGCTGCACTGGTTAAAAAAGCAATAACAGACGCTATCACGGTGGCAGGGGGCACCCTTTTGGGCAATAACCCTCATCCTTAAACGTTGGAGAAGGAATGAACAGCAAGCGACAAAACAGACAGAAAAGCAATCTGCCCCTGTTGGTGGTACTGGCCGTACTGGCTGTGCTCTCGTCCTGTTCCGTGCGGAAATCCATGCAGGCCTCCCTGGAGCTCCCGGTTACCAGGCTGCTGGTTCCTGCTAAAACAATCCTCACCGGCGAGCAGCAGTGTGCCTCTCCAGACACGGTGGCTCTCACTGAAGCAAGCAAAAAGACTGGGTTTGAGCTTCCCATCGCCTTTTTACCTTTCTTTTCTTCCCTTTACCCGACGGCTTCAGCAAAAGAAGAGCAGCCCTCCGTGCGCATTGTGGAGGGTCCGCGGGGCACCGGGAAAGTTCCCATCTATATTTTATACAAAAAGATGAAGCTTTGGGCCTAAGGCTTGCGGAGTTCTAAACTTTACACCTGGCAAGGGCGCTTTTTAGGCGGGGTAAGCACTTTACCTGGCGCAGGCAATTGCTGTGCCCCTGTTTCTGGGCTAATTCCTGGAAAACAGGCCTGAAACAGGGTGCCATTCCTGGAGGCGCGCCAGCAGAGACCGCCCCTGAAAGCTGCAGAACTGCAACCGGGCCCTTGCCCTAAGGCTTATCGTTTCACCGCCTGTTCCAGACAGGCTTCCTCTTTTTGTATAAAATAATGAAAAACACTGTAATTCACGCAGACGCGCCGGCCTATTCCCAGGCGGGTCTGTTCACGCTGTCCCTTCGGTTAGTAGTAGGCTGGACCTACTTTTCCGCCTTCTGGCGCAGGCTGGTCCTGGAGAATAAGCTAGACCCCGAAACGGCGGGGTATATAGGCGAGAAGTTCAACCATTTCCTCCCGAACGCCCTGGGCATAAAACCCCTTATTGAATACCTGGTGTCTACCCCCGAAAGCCTCTGGGTGGCCATGGCCAGTTTCACCATCATAGAGGGCGTGGTAGGCCTCCTTTTTATGCTGGGTTTTCTAACCCGGCTCATGAGCCTGGGGGTTTTGGGGCTGGCCATGGGCATTCTGCTGGGCGCAGGATGGCTGGGCACCACTTGCCTGGATGAATGGCAGATTGGCGTGCTGGGCATTGCCGCCGGTTTCACCATTTATCTCACCGGTAGCGGCCCCTACTCGCTGGACCACTGGCTGGCCCGTAGAACTCCTCGCCTCACAGACTGGAAATGGTTCAGAGGCCTGGGGTCTGGGGTGTTGCCGGTGGCCCCGCACCGCCTCCCCAGGGTAGTGCTGGTGGGCTCCCTGGGCGTCTTGTTCATGACCCTGTTCACCAACCAGTACTTCCACGGGGGCGTCTGGGGCGATCTGCACAACAAATCGGTGAAGCCCAAAATAGAGATTGCCGGGACAACGCTCAGCGGCGGACAGCTGTCTTTTGAGGTGTACAGGGTAGAAGGGGCTGATGTGTACGGCTCTTTCCTGATTGGGGTACGGCTGGAGAACGAAGCTGGCGCCGCGGTGCTGGACCTGGCAGGGCAAGACCTGGCAAATTTCCCCACCACCCAGATCAGGAACGCCTACGTGGCAAAGGTGAAGCCCGGAGCCCACAGCCTGGTTATTCCCCTGGGGGCAAAAGCCACCCTTACCGTGCCTGACGCTTCCCTGGGCCTGCTGCCCGCCGGAACCTACAAGCTCACCTTAACTGACATCAGCGGTGCCCAGTGGACCAGTGAGGTGGTGAAGGAAGCCTCGGCACGGCCCCAGGGAGAAGAAAGCAGCCGTTGAAAAGGGGCGCTTATGCTGGCTGTGCCCAGGGCTGTTGGTTGCTGCAACCACAAACAGGGTGAGTGCTAACACAAGCGCCCGCACCCAACTTATAATGGCTGGTAGGGGAGAGGAACCGTGCCGGTAATCTTGCAACTTTTGGGACCCGGGCCGTGCGCCGGTGTCAAAAAACCTTTAACCCAATGATTCCTGCAACAATAAGGCTGGCCAATACCAACCGGAGAAGGCGTGCCGAATCATTGAAAAAGAAGATGCCAACCTGCAGGGTACCAACGGCGCCCAATCCTGTCCAGACCGCATAGGCCGTGCCAAGGGGGATGGATTTCTGCGCGAAAAACAGCAAGCCGCCGCTGATGCCCATAGCTACAATTGCCAGCAACACCCAACCTGTTTTATTGCTGTCGGGTTGTTGGGCCATCTTTAACCCCAGGGGCCAGCCTATCTCAAACAGGCCGCCCAAAATCAAGGCAATCCAATGCATGGTGATGTTTTTTTTAAGTACATCACAAACGTAGAGGCCCTGGCCCTGACCGATTTTGAGGTACCTCAAAATCGGTCAGGGCTTTCTTTTCCGGCCCAAGGTCTCCTGGGGAATGCCCGGGTAAGGGGCGATGTACCCCAGGTTTATTCTACTCAATACATGGGGCTGCCCCTTGAGGAGGGAATGGTACCGCTCCGCCGCCGACTCTGTCTGCAGGGAAAAAATCCGTTCCTCACGCAGAACGCACAGTTCCCCGGCGGTCTTTCGGCCAATGAGGTTCATCTCCGGATAAGTAAGATACAGCTCGTGCAGGTCTTCAGTGGAGATGGTGCACACTTCTGAGCCTTCCAGAAACTGGATGTTTTCCAACGAGGGTTGGTTGGGGTAGATGGGTAGAATAGAGCCGAAAATCTGATGCTCTTCCCCAAACCAGGTGTTCATTTCTTTGCCGTTTCTGTAAAAATAGGCCCTAATCAAGCCTTTGCTCAGCATGAAATAGCTGGAAATAAGCTGCCCCTCTTTCAGAAAATGTTCGTTTTTCCGTTTCTGGAAGTATCTTAGCCTGCGGAGTATCGCATGTTCGGCCTCCTCGCTCAGCGGCCCATACTTCTTGAGTTGTAGGAGGAACGGGTTCATTCTTTTGGGTGCAGCCTTCAGGCAGTTAGTGGATTGACGTGCCGTCTCATGTCCCGGGCGGGCAAGGTCGGCTGCCTGGCACAGCGGCTCACCGCCAGGGCTGCGGTTGGGCAGTCTGCAAAGGTATTGTGCTCAGGAAATACTCTATTGGGGTGGGGCAGATTTCTTCGGGGGCAGCCTCGGCAAGCCTTCACCCGTTCAGTCCGTTTAAGTAACGCATTTTAAACCTAGTTATACCCGTCTGTACCACCGCATGAAGCCTCGCTACTTTTTACTCCTGTTTCTTTTATTGCTCACAGGCCGGTTAGCCGCCCAGACCAAAGCCATTCATGAGGAACGGTTTATTCCCCTGGGCGGGATAGAGCAGTGGGTGACCATTAGCGGGGAAGACAAGTCTAAGCCCGTAATCTTGTTTCTGCACGGCGGGCCGGGCAGTACCATGAGCCAGTACGATGACGCCATTTACGGACCCTGGAAAAAAGACTTTGTTCTGGTGTACTGGGACCAGCGCGGGGCCGGCAGAACCTTCGGCAAGAATGCCCCCCAACCGGTCACCGAAGCGTACTGGACAGAGAACCCCCTCACCCTGGTGCGGATGACCGCCGACGGGGTTGAGCTGGCTGAGTATCTGATCAAGCACTTGTCAACCAAAAAAATCACCCTGGTGGGAACCTCCTGGGGCTCGGTGTTGGGCGCCAGCATGGCCTTGAAGCGGCCAGACCTTTTCGCGGCCTACGTGGGTCACTCGCAGATGGTCAATGAGCAGGAAGGATTCCGGCAGGCGTTCCAGACGGTTTCCAGGCTGGCGCAGGCGGCCCAGGACCAGGAATCCCTGGCGAAACTGCAGACCCTGGGTCCGCCGCCCTATGAAGATGCCCGAAAGGCGGGCCAGCTCATGCGCGTCATCAAAAAGTATGAGCGGCAGAACTCCATTCCCGCCCCGGCCACGTGGTGGAAGGTGGCCCCCGGCTATGACAATGAAAAAGACGCACAGGACAGAGAGAACGGCGATGATTATTCTTTCCTCTACTTTGCCGGCCACAAAGCTATGGGCATCAAATCTATGGGGGCCGGGGTGAACTTCATGAAAGACGGTCTGCGCTACAAGGTTCCGGTGTACTTTATCCAGGGCGAGCAAGACATTTTAACCCCCAAAGAGCTGACCCAGGCCTACTTTGACAAACTGAAAGCCCCCCGCAAAGAGTTTGTGCTGGTGCCGGGCGCCGCCCACGGGCACAACCAGGCAGTGGTAGATGCGCAGTATACAGCGGTGAAAAAGGCCCTGCGCCTCCAGTAGCGAGCCCGCCGCCACCCAGCAACTTGAAAGTGCTTTGTGAAGCGCATCTGCCCGGCCCGCCGCTGAGAAATAAAAATCAATCTGCCCGCTTTCAGCAGAGAATTGGCCAACGCCCTTGCCTTGCTTGTAGCTGCTTATTCCCCCGTTACTGATGAAGAAAGTTTTAGTACTCGTTTTCTGTTTTCTGGCTGTTTTCACCGCATCTGCCCAAAACTACCCCCACCAGAGCGATGTGTTATGGGTAACAACGCCCAGTACTACCAACTGGCTCTACCAACTGAAGGAAGAGGCCCGGGTCACCGTTGCCCTCTATGAGTACGGCATGCTGCAAAACGGCGTGAACATCCACTTCAGCATTGGCCCCGAGTTGATGCCCCCCGAAAAAACCGGAACCGTTACCCTGAAGAACGGCAAAGCCGAGATCTCTCTGGGCACCATGGCTACGCCCGGCTTTAAAGACTGCCAGTTGAGGGTCACACTGCACGGCCAGGAGTACAGGCACCACATTAAAGTAGGGTTTGCGCCGGAGCAGCTAACGCCCTATACCCCGTTTCCTGCCGATTTTGTCTCTTTCTGGCAAAAAGCCAAAGAAGAGGCGGCCCAATGCCCCCAGGAAGTGACCAAGGTGTTCGTGCCCGAGTATTCCACCAGTGAGGTAGACTGTTATCTGGTGAAGCTGCAGGCTTACAAAAAGGGCAACTATGTGTACGGCTACCTGACGGTGCCCAAGAAAGAAGGCAAATACCCCGTGGTGGTAGCACCGCCCGGCGCGGGCATCAAGCCCATGAATCCCCTGAAAGACCGGTTCTACGCCGAGAACGGCTTCATTCGGTTCGACATGGAGATCCACGGCATCAGGCCCGACCTGGACGAGGCCGCGTATGAGGAGATCAGCCGGGCCTTCGGCCGGGGGAACAACAGCTATCTGGTCAATGGCCTGGACCACCGCGACTCCTATTACCTGAAGAAAGTGTACCTGGCCTGCGTGCGCGCCGTGGATTACCTCACCTCACTGCCCCAGTGGGACGGGAAAAACGTGATCGCGCAGGGTGGCAGCCAGGGTGGGGCCCTGGCCCTGGTTACCGCCGCGCTGGATTCCCGGGTGACGGCCTGCGCCGCCAGTCACCCGGCCCTCAGCGACATGGCCGGCTTCAAGGCTAACCGGGCCGGCGGGTACCCGCACCTGTTCACCAACTTCTCCGGCATGGACACTCCCCAGAAACTGAAAACCCTGGAATACTATGATGTGGTCAACTTCGCGAAGCTGATCAAGGTGCCGGTGTTCATGACCTGGGGCTATAATGATAATGTGTGTCCGCCTACCACCAGTTACATTGTGTACAATGCCCTCAAAACCAAAAAAGAGGCCCTGATCACGCCCGTAAACGAGCACTGGATCTCGCTCAGCACCCGTCACCAGATCCTGAACTGGATCAGGCAGCACCTGCGGTAGTCTTCTTTTTGTAAATTGACCTTTTAGATAAAACATATTGCCGCCCTGGTTCCGGTAGCCTGTCCGCGCCTGACCTTGCCAGTGCCGCTCCGTTCCTTCTCTATAACCCTTATCCTTACCCGTTCATGAAAAAGCCCTTGCTGGTCATTGCCGCCCTGTTTTTCAGCCATCTTTCTGAAAGTTACGCCCAAACAGACTCCCTGAAAGCCTACGTCACGGAAGCGCTGAACCTGATGAAGGAGCGCTCGGTGAACAAGAAAAAGGTGGACTGGGAGAGCCTCTACGCCAGCGCGTTGGCCAAAACAGATACTGCCAGAAGCCTCAGGGGCACTTACCCCATCATTGAGGAAGCATTGGGCCAGCTTCAGGACAAACATTCCAAGTTCTTCCCGCCCGAGGTGATAGCAGCCTACAACAAAGGCTACCGGGCCCTGGGCATGCCTTTCCCGAAGCCCGAGGCCAGGATGATTGAAGGAAAATATGCGTACATCTCGGTGCCGGCTTTCTACGTGAACCATCTGGAGGAGCAGCGGGAATACGCCACTTCCATACAAGCGGCCCTCCAGCAACTAGATGCGCAGAAGCCCCAAGGCTGGATCATTGACTTGCGCAGGAATGATGGCGGCATGTCTAACCCCATGCTGGCGGGCATTGGTTCTTTCATAGAAAACGAGAAAAGCGCCGGGTGGAAGAACGCCGATGGCAAAGCCACCTTCTGGGTGTACAGGAAAGGAAAAGTGTACGAGGGCGGCAATCTAGTCTTTGACCTGGCCTCCAAACCGTACGTGGTGAAGAGCCGAAAAAAACCGGTGAGTGTGCTGGTAAGCCGGAACTCAGCCAGCGCCGCCGAAGTGGTGGCCATGGCCTTTGTGGGCCGCAAAAATACCAGACTCATCGGCACCAACACCAACGGCCTGACCTCGGCCAATGACGCGCACAAACTCTCAGACGGGGCTTATCTTGTTCTAACCGAGGGCAACTACATAGATAGAACCCAGAAAGAGTACGCCAAAGTGGGAGAGGGCATCGCCGCTGACATTCCGGTGGGGAAACTCAGCAAAGACAAAGAGGAGAATGACAGGGTGTACCTGCAAAAAGCCGTGGAATACCTGAGCGCCGGAAGCAAGTGAGACAGTTTACATTGCCTGCCGCCCGTGGGGACCAATAGTTTGGTATGCTGTACGTCAAGCCCCGCAGAGCAAAGCAGCTACCCCCAGACTCCTGAACCATCATCAGCAAGGCCTTTTTCTATGAAAGCAAGAGAAGAAATCATCCATCGGTACGTAGCCGCCTACAACGCGTTCCAGGTGGACGGGATGCTCGCGGATTTAGACGAGAACATCCGGTTTGAGAACATCACAAACGGGGTAACCAACCTGAGCCTGCAGGGGTTGGCGGCCTTCAGGGAGCAGGCGGAGCAGGCCAAAAGCCTGTTCTCCGCAAGAACGCAGACCATCCAGTCCTTTCTGCACCGGGAGCAGGAGACCGAGGTAGAAATTGCCTACCATGCCGTTTTGGCCCAGGATCTGCCAAACGGTCTCAAAACCGGCCATGAGCTACACTTGCGGGGTAAATCCATCTTCAGGTTCTCCGGTGACAAGATTACCCAGATCACAGACATCAGTTAGCCCGGGCGGCTTGGCCCTCAGGGGGGCCTGTTTTCTGACCGTTTTCCTGAAAAGCCCTAAAAAACAGAACCCGGAAGCTCAGCCCTCTTGACTGTGCTTCCGGGTTCTGGCGTTTCAACACACACCCGTTACACCATGGGGGATGACTTTACCCTGGGTTGGTTGTAATCGGGTTCCCAGTCGTTAATAGGCAGGCAAATGCCTGGGGGAAGGTCCAGGTCGGGCAAACCGTCATTGAGCGGCTCGCCTCCGTCATCGTCGTTGTCGTCTTGGGGGGGTACGCTTAATCTTTTACGCGGGGCCAGCGCAAGAAAGGCTATCAAGGCAAACATGGCCAAAGAGTATACGATCATCATAACAGTTGATGAATTAAAAGTCTCACATCACATCCACTGCCGCGCGGGCGTCTCTATCCTGTTCAACGTATGGCAGCGGTGCTATGTTGACCGTTGGGGCAAAAAAATCTCAGAAGCCGGCCACAGAGTTGGTTTCTAAAAATAGGGGGCGTAGCTTTGCTTCAGTTTTAGGGGTGCCTTAATACAACGGGCTGAGATCATACCCATTGAACCTGATCCGGGTAGTGCCGGCGAAGGGAAAAACAAGGGAAACAAAACATGTGGGAGCACTGGCCCCTGGTGGCTTCTGTTTGTTTTACTTTATCTATTTCTTTCAAATGAAAAGAGTTTTGGCCCTGCTTTGGGGCTTCCTGCTGCCGTGGTTAGCCATGGCGCAGAACACGCTGTCTGGTCGCGTCATTGATGCTGCCACGCAGAATCCGCTTATCAGTAGTACCGTTTCTATTACGCCTGGTAACCGCTCCACCCTCACAGATGCCACCGGGCATTATACTTTCCCCAACCTGCCGGCCGGCGAGTACACCGTGCAAGTATCGTATCTGGGGTACGCCTCAGGCTCCCGAACCGTGACCGTGCCTACCTCCGGAGGCCAGGACATTCCACTTACCCGCACCAGCGTGGCCACCAAAGAAGTATTGGTGACCGCCACCCGCGCCAACGAGAAAACCGGAACCACCTATTCCAATGTGAGCAAGCAGGAACTGGAGAGCCGCAATTTTGGCCAGGATTTGCCCTATCTGCTGGAAAACACACCTTCTCTGGTGACCAACTCAGACGCCGGCGCCGGCGTGGGCTACACCAGCATGCGCATCAGGGGCTCAGACATCACCCGCATCAACGTAACCGTGAACGGAATTCCGGTGAATGATGCCGAAAGCCATGGCGTTTTCTTCGTGAACATGCCAGATTTCGCTTCTTCCCTGCAGGATGTGCAGATTCAGCGCGGGGTGGGAACTTCGTCTAACGGACCAGGAGCTTTCGGTGCCAGCCTGAACCTGCAAACGCAGGACGCCAGCCCCGAAGCCTACGCCCGCACCGACAATGCCTACGGTTCTTACAACACCTGGAAAAACAACGTGCAGTTTGGCACCGGCCTGCTGGGCGGCAAGTTTGCCGTAGACGGCCGTTTGTCCCGCATTACCTCAGATGGCTACATTGAGCGCGCCAGCTCTAACCTGAAATCGTTTTACCTGTCGGGTGGGTATTACGGGGCGAAGGACCTGCTCAAAGTGGTGGTGTTTGGGGGCCATGAGAAAACCTACCAGGCCTGGAACGGCGTGGACGAGGAGACTCTGAAAACCAACCGTCGCTACAACTCCTCTGGAACGGAGATGGGCGATGACACCCCCTATGAGAATGAGGTAGACGATTACCAGCAGTACCACTACCAACTGCATTATGGCCACGAGTTCAACTCGCTGCTGTCTCTGAACGCGGCGCTGCATTACACCCGTGGCTTCGGGTTTTATGAGAACTACAAGGCGGGGGAAAGTTTGGCAGCCTACAGCATTCCGCCGGTAACAGTTGGAGGCACCGCCGTGGAGGAAACCGATCTGGTGCGCCAGAAATGGCTGGACAATCACTTCTACGGCACCACGTTCGCGTTGCAGTACCGCGGCACCGGCAAGCTTTCGGCGGTAGTGGGCGGAGGCTGGAACCGCTACACCGGCGATCACTTCGGGGAAGTGATTTGGGCACAATATGCGCCTACCATCAGGCCCGGTCACCGCTACTATGACGGCAATGCCCGCAAAGCCGATTTCAACCTGTACGGCAAAGCCACCTGGCAGGCCACGGAGCAGTTGAGCTTCTTCGGGGATCTGCAGTACCGCACCGTGAACTACAAAATCAATGGCACCGACGATGACCACCGCGACGTAACCGCCCGCGCCAACTACGAGTTCTTCAACCCCAAAGCCGGCGCTACCTTTACCCTCTCAGAGGCGCATCAGCTGTACGCTTCCGTAGCGGTAGGGCACCGCGAGCCTACCCGCTCAGACTTCACTGACCGTCCGGTAGGGGATAAGGCCAAAGCCGAACGCATGGTAGACTGGGAAGCCGGTTACCGCCTACATCAGCCTTTAGGCGAACTGAACGGCCTGCCGTTGCGCCTCACCGCCGACCTCACCTACTTCTACATGGACTACAAAGACCAACTGGTGCTTACCGGCCAGGTGAACAACGTAGGTACCCCGCTCAGAACCAATATCCCTGAAAGCTACAGAACCGGGGTAGAACTGGCCGCCGGGGTAGGACTAGGCGAGTTAGCCCGCTTCACCACCAACCTGTCCCTGAGCCGCAACCGCATCAAGAACTTCGGGGAGACGCTGTATCGCTTTGACGAGGACTACAACCCGGTAGAAGAGCTGCGCACCACCTACGGGGAGACTACTATTTCTTACTCGCCCAGCGTGGTAACCTCGCACCAGATAGAGGTGCAACCGGTATCTGGGCTGCGGTTCCAATTCCAGTTCAAAACGGTGAGTGAGCAGTTCCTGGACAATTCTGCCAGCCAGGAGCGCCGCCTGAAGCCGTATGAGGTAGGAGACGTGCGGGTGTTTTACCGTTTCAGACCTGTGAACTGGATGAAGGAAGTGGAACTGGGCTTACTGGTGAACAACGTGTTCAATGAAGAGTACGAGACCAACGGCTTTACCTTCTCTGAGTACTACGTAGGCGACAACACCCGCTACCATTACAACTACTACTTCCCGCAAGCGCCTCGCAACTACATGGCCCAGATAAGCCTACGTTTCTAAGCCCTTTTCATAGAAACAGGCCTAAAATGGAAGGCAGCTTGTTCCTTTAGGTTTTCACCTTTACTAAAAACAAAAATCGCCGGAGTTGCTCAGCAGATGCAACTCCGGCGATTTTTTTCGGGTCTATGGCCTACAAGCGGTCTCTTATCAAATCCAATACCCGACCCCGAATACTAAACCATCTATGAAAAAAGTTTACCAATTACTTCTCCTGGCGGCACTCTTCTGTGTTGTTTCTCCGGCTGCAGCCCAGCATAAAACAGACGCAGAGTGGCTGCAACTAATCAAGAAAGACTACCGGCAGTTTGCCCGGGAATTCACCGCCGATTCACCCACCGATTTTGCCAAGACCCAGAAAGTGGTGCATTGGCTGGTGCAGCATTTTGAGTGGAAAGCCACCGATTACCAGAAACGCACAGTGGAACAGATCATCGCCCGGGGCGGAGGGAACTGCGCTGAACTGGCTTCCATCACCAAAGCCATGCTGAAAGAACTGCAGGTGCAGCAACGTACGGTGCAGGAAATCAACCTCCACAAAGAAAGTGAGCAACGGCAGGAGAATGCCCGCCAGTTGGTGCAGGAAAAAGGAAACAGAGGGTCAGTCTTCGGTCGGCAGCACAATGACCATGTCTGGCTGGAGGTCTACGATGTCACCACCAAACAGTGGCAACCGGTAGATCCCTCGCTGGGCCTTGTGGGGCTGCAGGATTGGCTCAAGAGCCGCGTCCTTTTTGAGGAACGTCAGTTACTGGACCCCACCGGCCATGACATGATCGTGCCCATGGCCATCTTTGTGCTGGGTCCCGGCGGAGAGCTGCTGGAAGACCGCACCCAGCACTACCTGGTGCAGGCCTTCAATCAATACTACGGCCAGCGCCTGCAAACTTTGCCGGAGTGGGAAACCTGGCAATCTAGCCTTGCTTCCCTGGGCCCGAAATGCTACCAAGCGTTTGCCGGAAAGACCAACCTGCACCAGTACGGTCAGGAGATTGCCCAACTAGGGCAGGTCTACCAAAAGCTGAAAGTCAGCTATAACTCCAAGAAGTAGGTGGCCGGGTTTGTTTTTGCCCTGATTTCCTGAAAAGAGCCTTAAAACGTAGAGCCAAACCAACCCCGTAAAAGGTTTTGCTAACAACTGTTGGCGGGTGTTGGGTTTCTTGTTATGTTTGGCCGAAGACATTGAAGAAAACCTTACCTCTATGGCTGCAGACAACTCCGGCGCTCCAGATTATTTCAACGTAGATGACCTGCTCACCGACGAGCACAAGCTCATCCGCCAGACCATGCGCGACTTTGTGAAGCGCGAAATCTCCCCCAACATTGAGAAATGGGCCCAGGACGCTCACTTCCCGAAGGAGATCGTGCCCAAGTTCGGTGAGATTGGCGCGTTCGGTCCCACCATTCCAACCGAGTACGGCGGCGGCGGGCTGGACTACATCAGCTACGGCATCATCATGCAGGAAATAGAGCGCGGCGACTCTGGCATGCGGTCTACAGCCTCGGTTCAGGGGTCTTTAGTGATGTACCCCATTTACGCCTACGGATCGGAGGAACAGCGCCGGAAATACCTGCCCAAACTGGCCTCCGGCGAATGGCTGGGCTGCTTTGGCTTGACAGAGCCTGACTTTGGTTCCAATCCCGGCGGCATGGTGACTACCATCAAAGACCAGGGTGATCATTATCTGCTCAACGGCGCCAAACTATGGATCTCCAACTCACCGGAATGTCAGGTAGCCGTGGTGTGGGCCAAGAATGAGCAGGGCCGCATCAAAGGCCTCATTGTGGAGCGCGGCATGGAAGGCTTCACCACTCCTGAGATCCACAACAAATGGAGCTTGCGGGCCTCTACCACCGGCGAGCTGGTGTTTGACAACGTGAAAGTGCCCAAAGAGAACCTGCTGCCCAACATTGACGGTCTCAAAGGTCCGCTAGGCTGTTTGGACTCGGCGCGGTACGGCATTTCCTGGGGAGCCATCGGGGCGGCCATTGACTGCTACGAAAGCGCCTTGAACTATGCCAAGCAGCGCATCCAGTTTGATAAACCCATTGCCAGCTTCCAGTTGGTGCAGAAGAAATTAGCCGAGATGGTGACCGAAATCACCAAAGCCCAGCTCATGGTGTGGCGTTTGGGCGTGCTCAAGAACGAAGGCAAAGCCACCACCCAGCAGATCTCCATGGCCAAGCGCAACAGCGTGGAGATGGCCTTGAACGTAGCCCGCGAGGCGCGTCAAATCCACGGCGGCATGGGCATCACCGGCGAGTATCCCATCATGCGCCACATGATGAACCTGGAAAGCGTGATCACCTACGAGGGTACCCATGACATCCACCTGCTCATCACCGGCGCAGACATCACGGGCATTCAGGCGTTCAAATAGTTGCTTGTAGCGGCATTTACAGTAAATGGAAGAAAGTAAAAACGACGTCTATCTGTCATTTGAAGAGTTAGAGGACAACAAAACCAGAAGGCGTGAATTGTTGCCTTGGTGGATGAAGGCCTTTATCTGGATTTTCCTAATAATGGGGGCCATAGTTCCAATTGGATTGATAATGGGCCTGATGGGGTTTAGCTTTTCTATCTCTTTGTATGGATTTGAGACCACTACCCCCATATCAGCCACAGGTATCACTTTATCGGTACTGATTTTGGTAAAAGGGGTAACCGCTTTTGGATTGTGGACCGAAAAAGATTGGGCTGTGAGGCTAGGGATTTTTGATGCAGTAATCGGCCTTGTAGCGTGTGTGCTAGCCATGTTTGTGGTCCCTTTTGTTGATAGATCAGAGGGGTTTGTTCTAAACTTCAGGTTAGAACCTATTTTGTTAGTTCTGTATCTGTTGAAACTTCAAAAAATAAAATCCTCTTGGGAGGCAGAATAATTAGAGCAAAAGGGAAAGCCTGGTCTAGCCCCCGGTCTGCTCTGCTTTGCAGTTTTTATTCCAACCCCTTAATAATCATAAGAAAGGCAGCTGCGGAGACGTGGCTGCTTTTTCTGTTTTGGGTCTGTTTTTCAGGAACCAAGCTCAAAACAACTTATGCTAATTAGGTTGGTTGAAGTGCCTGATGTTGGTAAAAATACTAGCAAAAAGTAGAGTTTTTGTGCCGCCCAGGGACCGTTTTTAGCCCCTGAAGTGTTACCTTTACAGAGAATTCTTTGCCGTATCGCTGAGAGATTTACCATGAGAGAAGATTATTTAAAAGGCTCCGCCGAAAGCCTTACCCCTGCCGAGAAGGAGTTTGACAAGGCGCTCCGCCCCCTGGACTTCGGGGACTTTACCGGCCAGGAGAAGGTGGTGGAAAACCTGAAGGTGTTTGTGGGAGCCGCCATCATGCGGGGCGAGGCCTTGGACCACGTGCTCCTGCACGGACCTCCCGGCCTGGGGAAAACCACGCTGTCGCACATCATCGCTAATGCCCTGGGTTCCAATATCAAGATTACGTCTGGTCCGGTGCTGGACAAACCCAGTGATCTGGCCGGTCTGTTGACCAATCTGGAGCGCAACGACGTGCTGTTCATTGACGAGATTCACCGCCTGAACCCTATTGTGGAGGAGTACCTGTACTCGGCCATGGAGGATTATAAGATAGATATCATGCTGGACTCAGGCCCCAATGCCCGTTCCGTGCAGATCTCGTTGAACCCGTTTACGCTCATTGGGGCTACTACGCGCTCGGGTCTGCTGACTTCGCCGCTACGGGCCCGCTTCGGGATCAATGCCCGTCTGGAGTACTATGATTCCAAGTTGTTGACCACCATTGTGCAGCGCTCTTCTGAGATTCTGGGCGCGCCCATCCACGAGGATGCCGCCTTTGAGATTGCCCGGCGGAGCCGCGGGACGCCGCGTATCGCCAATAACCTGTTGCGCCGTACCCGGGACTTCGCGCAGATCAAAGGAGACGGAACCATTACCGTGGAGATTGCCAAATTCGCTCTGAATGCCCTGGACGTTGACCAAAGCGGCCTGGACGAGATGGATAAACGTATTCTGAGCACCATCATTGACAAGTTCAAAGGTGGTCCGGTGGGTATCTCTACCATCGCTACCGCCTGCGGCGAAGAGGCCGAAACCATTGAAGAGGTGTACGAGCCGTTCCTGATCCAGGAAGGATACATCAAGCGTACCAGCCGGGGGCGCGAGGCTACTGAGGCTGCTTACCGTCACTTGGGCAAGATAGCCCCCAACCATGTGCGCAGCGGCACCTTGTTTGATCAGGCAGAATAAGGATAAGACACCCGTAGGAGCTTCGCACACTACGAGGTCACAGTTCTAAAAATGTATGTTCAAACCTCACAGGTTTTTAAAACCTGTGAGGTTTTTTGTTTCTCGGGCCTGTTTTTATTCTGTTTTCTTGATCTCGGCGATTAACTCCACTTCCAGCACCGTGTTGGGTTCCAGGAGGCGCACCACCTGTACCCACGTAGCCGCCGGGGTATGCGTGCCGTAAAACTTCTTCCGGACCAGGTGGTGCTTAGAGGTCTCCTCCATGTTGGTGGTGTACAGGTTCTCTTTCACCACGTGGGTAAAGTCAAGGTTGTACTGCTTCAGCGTCATCTGCAGCGTACGGTACACCTGGTCAATAGCTTTGTCCATGGGGCCGCTAGCTACCGTGCCGGAGATATACAGAAGATTGCCGCTTCGGTAGGCCTGGGCATAGTTCCATTCCTGGTTGGGGCGTAACATCTTGGGGGTACTCTCCTTAGAAGTAGTGCCCATTTCCTGCGCCTGCGTGCCCATGGCTAATAAAATGAATAGAAGCGTAAGAAGTGTCTTGCTCATGGTTAAGGCTTTTTTAAGGAACAGACAAGCAAAAGCATCAACAACCCCATTGCTCTTGTAAAATAGTTAGAGTGTAGCCGAATGGCACAGATCAATCCCCCTCTTGTAAGTCACTAATTTAAAGCAGCGCCCTTGGTGGGTAGTTACAAACTGCCAGCCATGATAGGTTCAAGTCATAGACTTGAACCATACTATATTGAAACATGCGCCATAGTGGGATAACTTGAAAAAGATCATCTACTGAAGGCACGAGCTGCAAGCTCGCGCCAGCGGCCGGCAATGTAGATCATGGCAGTTGCAAACTGCCGGTCATGGTAGGTCCAAGTCACAGACTTGAACCATGTGTACCTATCTTGAAAGGCGGAAGGAACGAACGGATGCTTGTGCTAAGTCCCACCCTATGGCGCGGATTTACTTCCGTGACTTACATTAAAAGGCACGGAAGTAAATCCGCGCCATAGAGTGGCAAGGCCTAAGGTTGGGGCAGCGAGTCAAAGCGGAGAGACCTCTCAGGTTTTGAAAACCTGTGAGGTCTTTCGTCTGTTGCCGCACTGCTGCTAAACCGCAGCTATGCAAGTCCACAGCTGGAAGATCCCGATTCCAGTCTTTGGCTCGAGCGCCTCGCTTGTGGCCCCTGAGGAACAGAAACTAAGCACAGATTACAAGCGTGGGCCGCAAGGGCAGTGCGAGGGGCAAAGACGGGGCCCCGCGGCCGTGAGCGCACTAGGTTAACCATGCAGCAACACAGCTCATAAGTCCATAGACAAGCCGCCCCGCCAAGCAAACTACGCAACATAGCGTGCACCAACAATACCCTCAAGCACGATGCTGTTTCAAGCTTATTTCCCCAAAAACAGCCTTAAAACAGAAAAAATACGCCACTTGAAATTCTTTTCCCCCAATTTTGTTCCCGAAGTACAACCCTCCATTCGCCCCATGTTCAACCTGGCCCCCAAACATACACAGCTCATCAAGCAGAAAGCGCAGGAACTGGGCTTTCTCTACTGCGGGGTGTCCAAGGCGGATTTCCTGGAAGAAGAGGCGCCCCGGCTGGAAAGTTGGCTCAACCAGAACATGCACGGCCAGATGCATTACATGGCCAACCACTTTGACAAGCGCCTGGACCCACGGTTGCTGGTAGACGGAGCTAAATCAGTGGTGAGTCTGCTGCTGAATTATTACCCCGAGGAAAAGCAGCGGGACGACACGTTTCAGATCTCCAAGTACGCGTACGGGCAGGACTACCACTTCGTGATCAAAGACAAGCTCAAAACGCTGTTCAATTACATTCAGGAGGA
Organism: Rufibacter psychrotolerans; assembly: GCF_016924645.1. Lineage (GTDB taxonomy): Bacteria > Bacteroidota > Bacteroidia > Cytophagales > Hymenobacteraceae > Nibribacter > Nibribacter psychrotolerans. Next base: position 20,244 of record NZ_JAFFJV010000020.1, read on the forward strand.
GATTGGCGAAGTAGGCGGGCGCGTGTTCGTGGACTCGGCCCCGGTCATGGATAAGGTGTGGGCCAAGAAAAGCGGAGCCGGTTGGGTAGGTAAGAACAGCAATCTCATCAGGCCTGGCGTGGGTAGTTTCTTTTTCATCGCGGAGCTGATTCTGGACCTGGAACTGGAGCCCGACGGCCCAATTAAAGACTACTGCGGTACCTGTACCAAGTGCATGGATGCCTGCCCTACAGACGCTATCTCAGCGCCGTACGTGGTAGACGGCAGCAAGTGTATCTCTTATTTCACCATTGAGTTGAAAGACCAGATTCCGCAGGAGGTAGAGGGGAAATTTGGGAACTGGGTGTTTGGCTGTGATATCTGCCAGGATGTGTGCCCGTGGAACCGGTTCAGCAAACCGCACCAGGAGCCGGCGTTCCATCCACATCCGGAGTTGCTCCACCTCTCAACCAGTGATTGGGTGGAGCTTACTCAGGAAGTGTTTAGTGATATTTTCAGGAAATCGGCTGTGAAACGCACCGGCTTTGCGGGGCTTACCCGCAACCTGCGCTTCGTGGCCCGGGAGACGCCCGCGTTAGGCGACCATCACGTTTCCGAAGACCTTGTCTAGGATGTTGGCGTATGAGCCCGAAAAGCGCTTGTAGCACCACTCCCGAAGGGTTTCCAACTCATTTCTCACCAACATGCGCATGCTCTTGCGTAACTCTTTCTCAAATAGGTTAGAGTCAAAGCTTACTTTATCTAAAATCAATTTAACATACTCTAACATGGCTGTGTAAGGATATAGGTAAGTGTATTAACTAAAAGGATTAACATATACGCAAATATCGTCTTTTTGATGCGGGTTTTTATACTGATTTTATAATATCATTGCACAAAAAAAGGCAATCTGTTAAAGATTGCCTTTTTGGTTCAGGATGAAGAAGTTAGGCCAGAAACGGAGCCACAATGGAGGTGACCTGCGCCACGGTGAGCGGCTCGTCAAAGGCCTCAGAGGCCGCGTTGGCGTCAATGGTGATGCCGCCGAAGGTGCCCGTGATGTTTACTCCCGCCTGCGTGGTCACTTCCTCGCCGTCGTAGATGCCCTGGAACTCGGGGGGCAGCCCGCCGCTGTCTTTCATAGTGATCCAGGGTTTCAGGGCAGCCATGCCGTTGGCCATGTCGCGGCGCATGCGACGTAAGTGGGCGGCGTGGCGCGCCTCCACCGAATGGATCTGCAAGGCGGCCTGCAGCACGGCGTCATTGCTGATGAGGGCCGGGGCCGCGCCCTTGTAGGCCCGCACGCCGGTATCCTCAAACGCCTGGGCTACGGCCAGCATGGTGCCGTAGTTGGTAAAGGTGGCGTTGCCCAGCAAGCCTTTGGCGGTCCAGTCAAAGTTGGCGTCGGTATAGGTGGTGGGGGCGGCTCCGCCCAGCCCCGTGATGGCTTGGCGCAGGAAGTTCACGTGGTCTTCCTCATGGTCCCTGATCACGCCAAAAGCCGTTTTGCCGGCCGCCGAAGGGAAAATATTGGTGTCGGCGGCGCGTTTGTAGAAATAGTACTCCAGGTTCTCCAGCTTAAGGGCAAACTCCAGCACCTCCCGCACCGAGGTGGTATTTTGCCCATAGGCTTTGTTCAGCATAGACCCGAAGGCCAACGGAATGGCAGCAGCCACCAGTTTTTTGCCGAAGCCCCCAAAATGCTTGAAAACCTCGCGGCGGGGATCCAGGCGGTCAAACACTTCGGGGTCTACTTTCTCTACTTCTTTGAGTATGTTGAAGATATTCATGGCTGTTGTGGGTTAGGTGGTGGGCAGGTTGCTTCCGTTCAGGGTTTCTTTGACAAAGGGCTGGGCCGCCATCAGGACCTGGGTTGGCGTGAGGGCAACATCCAGGCCGTTGGCGTCTACTATATTGCCGCCGGTAATGCCGGCCGGGCCGCTGGCGAAGGTGCCGTTCTCAATCATGTCCCTGATCTCGGCGGCATGGCGCGCCTCCACCGAAACAATTTTGCCGGCAATGCCCAGGAAGGCGGCACTGGTGAGCAGTTTGCCGGCCCCGTTGTAGGCGGCCACGCCCAAGTCCTCAAAGGTCTTGGCGGTAGCCAGGATAGAGGCCCGGCTGACCAGGGCGCTGGCGGGCAGGTTGGGAGTTAAGCCCGGGATGATCTGGGTAGGGGCGGCGGCGGTGATGGCGGCCTTGAAGAACTCGCGGTGGGCCACCTCGTGGTTCCGGATGTCGGTGAGGACCTGGCGTTCCGTGGCACTGGTGAATAGGGTAGAAAAATTGGGCAGGGCTACCACCGCGGTGTAAAAGGCGGCTTCCAGCTGTTCCAGGGCATAGGCGTAGTTCAGGATGCCCACGTCGCCGGACCCCAGGTTCACGCCCTCGGTCATGTTGTTGCCCACAGTAGAGTCATCGTCATCGTCGCAGCCGGCCAGCAGAATAGCCGAGGCGGCCAGGCCTGCGCCGGTGTAGCGGAGAAAGGAGCGGCGGTTCAAGGGATTCTTCAGTCCCTGCAGTACCTCTTGCTCAGGGACTGAAGTTGGTAGTTTGGCCATCGTTTTAGGTTTAAAGGTGAAACATGTGCTTCTTTTGGCGCGCAGTGCACCCGGTACTCCGTGTTCCGCCAGCCGGTGGGGGAGCGGAATCAGCGAGACCTACGACGGCCCCCGGCCGACTGGATTTCGGGCCGGTGAAAAAAAGAGAAATTTGTATTTCTTTTGCCCCAATCTGGCTTTGGTTGCCGGGGCAGTAGGGGGCTTGGCAGGTTATTCGTACTTTTGAAGAAAAACAGAAAGGCGGTTTTAGGGCCTTTTTTAAGAAAATAGATGAAAAAAGCGGTTGTTCTCTTGCTGTGGATGCTGGGCTGGGCTGTTCTGGGCCACGCGCAGGAACACTCCATAGAGTATGGGGCCACCGCCATCCCTATTGACCAGTATTTCACTATTTCGTTAAAGTCGCCCAACACTCGTCCGGCCAAGGTAGAGGGATTTCCGGAGATAGAGGGCCTGCAGAAAAGCACCCAGAAGTCGTTTACCACCACCATAACCCGGGGCAAGAAAGTGTCTAAGGTGTACACGCTTACCCAGCAGTACGCGCCCCTGCGCGAAGGTGAGATCACCGTAAAGCCCTTCACGCTCACTGTAGACGGCAAACCTGTGCAGGGCCCCGGCGTGAAAGTGCGGGTGGGCGCCACCGCACCTCCGGGGCAAGCCACCCCGGCCGATAGTGTTCCGGTGCCGGCCACCGGTCCGCCCGCGGCCCCCGAGTTTGTGGAGGTGAAGGAAAATGCCTTTCTCACGCTGCACGTGCCTAAAACCCGGGTGTATGCCGGCGAGGCCGTACCCGTTTCGCTCTGGTTCTACGTAGCCGACACCGACCTGGGCCTGCTGGACTTTTATGAGTTCAACGGCCAGATAGTGACCATTGTACGGCAGCTCAAACAGCGGAGCACGCTGGAAGAAGTGGTGCAGCAAGAAGAGATCCTGCCTGAGAAAATCATGATCGGGGAGAAGGCTTTTACCCGGTACAAGCTCTACTCGGCGGTGTTGTTCCCCATCACCGCGCAGCCGCTCCGCTTTCCGGCAGTGGGGCTAAAAATGATCAAATACAAGATCGCCAAGAATCCCTCTATGGTTGCCCAGAACCGCCTGCCGGAGTACAAGACCTACACCACCCAAGCCAGGGAGGTGACCGTGCGCAGTCTGCCGCCGCACCCCCTGCGCGACCAGGTGGCCGTGGGGCAGTTCAGGCTGGAGGAGCAGTTGTCGCGCAGCAGCATTACCCTGAACCAGAACCTGGTGTACCTGCTCAGGATTGTGGGCGAGGGAAACATCAGGACCCTGCCCACGCCGCAGAACCTTGGGGTATCCAGTGAGATGGAGATTTATTCCCCCGAGATCAGGCAGACGCTGGAGGTGACCGAAGGCCGCATGACCGGCAGCAAGACGTTCCGGTACTTCATTGTGGGCCGTCAGGTTGGTTCGTTCCCGCTGGGCGAGCTGTTTCAGTGGGTGTACTTTAACCCGGTGACCGCCCGCTATGACACCCTGCGGCCCCGTTTTACCGTGCGCGTGCGGGGGCAGGAAGACCAAAATAGTTTCATCAGGGCGCAAGATGTGGGCGAATTTTACAATATTGCCGAAACAGAAAGCAATGAGCTCATCAGCCTGGACCAGTTCAGGGAGATTCGCCTCTACACTAACGTGGTGCTGGGCGTGCTGCTGGGCGGTGCTTTGGTTATTTTCATACTAAGAAGGAAATGAGTAACACATACGGATCCATTTTCCGGATCACCACCTTTGGGGAATCGCACGGTACGGCCGTTGGCGTAATCATTGACGGCTGCCCCGCCGGACTGCCCATCACCGTAGAGGAAATTCAGGCCGCCCTGGACCGCCGCCGCCCCGGCCAATCCAAGATCACCACACCCCGCGACGAGAAAGACCAGGTGCAGATCCTGTCTGGCATCTTTAACGGCCACACACAGGGCACGCCCATCGCCTTGGCGGTCTTCAACAAGGACCAGGCCAGCCATGACTACTCACACATAGAGAACGCTTACCGCCCCTCACACGCAGACTACACCTATACCGCCAAATACGGCTCCCGCGACCATAGAGGCGGAGGCAGAAGTTCGGCCCGCGAGACCCTGGCCCGCGTGGCGGCCGGCGTTTTGGCCCAGAAGTTTTTGGCCCTGCAGGGCATCAAAATCACAGCCTACGTGTCGCAGGTGGGGCCCATTCATGCACCAGCCGATTACAGCCAGCTGGACCTGGAGCAGGTAGACAACACCATTGTGCGCTGTCCGCACCCCGAGACCGCCCAGGCCATGATCCAGCTCATTGAAGAAACCCGCGACAAGCTGGATACCATTGGCGGCGTGGTTTCCTGCGTGATCAAAGGCGTGCCCGCCGGCTTAGGCGAGCCGGTTTTTGACAAACTGCACGCCGAGTTGGGCAAGGCCATGCTGAGCATCAACGCCGTGAAAGGCTTTGAGTACGGCAGTGGCTTTGAGGGGGTGAGCATGTACGGCTCGCAGCACAATGATGTCTTTTACACCGATGAGGCCGGCCAGGTGAAAACCCGCACCAACCACTCTGGCGGTATCCAGGGCGGCATTTCCAACGGGCAGGATATTTACTTTAAGGTAGCCTTTAAACCAGTGGCTACCATTCTGCAGCCGCAGACCAGCATTGACCAAAGCGGCCAGGAAATCACGCTGCAGGGCAAGGGCCGGCATGATCCCTGCGTGCTGCCGAGGGCGGTGCCTATTGTGGATGCCATGGCGGCCTTGGTGCTCGCTGATTTTGTGTTGCGGCAACGCACGAATAGAGTAGATTAGAAGTGTGTTTCGGGCCTGTTTTCTGGAAAACAGGCCCGAAATGTATTAGGGCAATCTTCCTGTTCTCTTCTGGTTTGCCGTTGTTGATTTGGGGTTTTTGCTGGCGGGGTGCCGCTGGTCTATGGGCTTATAGGCTGGGCTGTTGCATAGGTTGCTTGGTGCGCTCACGGCCGCGGGGCCTCGTCTTTGCCCCTCGCACTGCCCTTGCGGCCCATGCTTGCTGTCTGCTCTTTGTTTCTGGTCTTCTAGGGCCACAAGCGAGGCGCTCGAGCCAAAGACTGGAATCGGGATCTTCCAGCTGTTGCGTTGTATAGCAGCTGAGTTGCTAATCAATCTGTAATTGACCCCTACATTATTCTCTATGGCGCGGATTTACTTCCGTGCCTAACCTGCTCCTCTTGGAAGTAGAAAGGCACGGAAGTAAATCCGCGCCATTGGTAATATTAAAGATATTTCCTATGGTTCAAGTATGTGACTTGGACCTACTAGGTGGGCAGTTTGTAACTGCCGTGTCAAAATCCTTGGCAAGAAGAGGCAGAAACCAGCGCTAACCTGTACCAAAGGATTAGGAGCTTTTACATAGAACTATCACCAAAAACGCAGAAGGTGTTTAGGAGCCGTTTTCTGAAAAACAGCCCCTAAACACCTTCTGCGTTCTCTGGAAAATTACCTTACAGGATCACCAGGGCCCAGACCAGCGCTAAGACCGGGAGCAGGTACACCAGGGAGTATTTGAAGACATACTGGAAGAACGGTGGCATTTTAATGCCGGCCTGCTCGGCAATGGCCTTTACCATGAAGTTAGGGCCGTTGCCAATGTAGGTCATCGCCCCGAAGAGCACGGCGCCAATGGAGATGGCCTCTAGCACCAGCAGGGTTTCTGGCGATTGGCCCAGGCCGTAGGCGAACTGCTGCACCTGGGCGGTGTCGGCGTAGTTCATGTGGTATTTGGCCATGCCCAGCGACAGGAAGTTGGCGTAGGTAGGCGCGTTGTCCAGCACACCCGAGAGGGAGCCGGTTACCCAGTAAAACACCGTGGGGGTAAGCTTGGCCGCGAACTCAGGGGAAGAGGCCAGTTCGGCGGACAGTTGCAGGGCAGGCATCATGGTGAAGAAAATTCCGAAGAACAGGAACACCACTTCTAGGATGGGGTCAAACGAAAAGTGGTTTCCGTTGAGGGCCGTGCGGCTGGCAAACTTAAAGCAAAGCAAAGCGGCCGTTAACTGCACCAACTCCCGCACAAATGACACCTTAATGCCGCCTTCCATAGGAATATAAGGCAGCCATTCATAGGTGGCAGGGTTCAGGAACGTGGCGCCAATGATCACCACCAGCCAAAGGAGGTTGCGCTTGCCGGTGAAGAAGAACTCGGTTTTGGCCTCAATCTTGGCTTGTACCTCGGCCTTAGGGGTAAAGCTCGGTTTGTTGCGGCTATCCAGAATGTAGAAGATAAGGCACAGCAGGCTCACCGCGATCGCCCAAGGGGTGAACAGGTGCTGCAGGGTCCAGAAGAACGGCACTCCCTTCAGGAACCCGATGAACAGGGGAGGGTCGCCCAAGGGCGTCAGCAAACCGCCGGCATTGCTCACAATGAAAATAAAGAAGACAATCTGGTAAGGCTTGATGCGGTGGTTGTTCAGCCTGATAAAGGGCCTGATGAGTAGGAGCGAGGCCCCGGTGGTTCCAATCACGTTGGCAATCACGGCCCCAAACAGCATAATGCCCACGTTGATAAGGGGCGTAGCGTTGGCATTGGCGTTGATGTAGATGCCCCCGGCAGCAATGTAGAGCGAGCTCAGCAAAATGGCGAACGAGGCGTACTCCGCCAGGGTCTCGGCGGGCAGGTGGTGGTCATGCAGCACAAAAAGGTAGTAGGCCAGCACCAGCAGCCCCAGACTCACGGCAATGGTTTTGTAGTGTTTGTGCCAGAAGTGGGGGAAGAAAATAGGTCCGGTGGCAATCAAGCCAATGAGCAGGGCAAAAGGAGTAATCAGGAAACCAGGCACGTCTGGCGGGGTGGCAGCCAGGAGCAGGGTGGCGTTGAGCATAGGGGCGTGGTTAAGTGAACAATCTGGATAGAGGGGTAAAGTTACGGTTTCTGCTGAAAAGCGGGGGCGTTTTAGGGCCGGTTTTGGCAAACCAGGCCCAAAACGCAGAAAGGCGGTAGCAATAAAGTAACTATCAGGTATGAGAATTTCTCGCTAATTTTGGAAACTTAAACTCCTGACCGTAAGTTTTTACTATAAATAGAAGAGAACCATGACTGATAATACAACCAAGCCGGTATCTGTGTACGCCGAGGCCAACCCTAACCCGGAGTCAATGAAGTTTGTCCTGAACTCAACCCTGTTGGGCGAAGGCGGAAGTGTGGATTACCCAACCGTGGAAAGTGCGGTGGACTCTCCGTTCGCCCAGGAACTGTTCAATTTTGACTATGTGTCAAGGGTGTTCATCGCGAGCAACTTTGTGACCATCACCAAGAACTCTCCGGTGCAGTGGGCGCACCTTATCCCAGAGCTCAGAACCTTTATCAAATCGTACGTGGAAGCAGGTGGGCCTATTTTCATAGGCAATCCGGTAACCAACAGCGCCGCATCGGCCGCTGCCGAGGTTCCCGCTGATCTTTCTGCCGAAGACTCAGAGATCTCACAGAAAGTGATTGACCTGCTGGAGAACTACGTGCGCCCGGCGGTAGAGCAAGACGGCGGAAACATTACCTTCCGCTCGTACAAAGAAGGCGTGGTAACCGTGAACCTGCAGGGCTCGTGCAGCGGCTGCCCCTCTGCCACCGTTACCCTGAAAGCCGGTATTGAGAACCTGCTCAAGCGCATGGTGCCTGAAGTACAAGAAGTAGTGGCCGAGGGAGTAGTCCTGTAAGCCCTTAAACATACGCAACCTTAAAGCCCCGGCAAGCCCTCTTGCCGGGGCTTTTTTGTCTCTAAGGAGCGGGACCAGGTTGGCACCAGCGGCACCAGGCCAGCTACATACAGTACCTGCTCTGCGATGAGGGCTGTTTCTGGCCCAAATTCCTGAAAACAGGCCTGAAACAGAGATTTGTCGACAACTGGCGGCATCCGGAGCGGCAGGATTTGCGCCCGTTGCGGGGCTCGCTTCTTTGTAGAACTATGGCAAGCTTTTATTACAAACTTTTCAGCTGTTTCAACTTTATCGTCAGTTTTTCTTACTTTCAAAGCTGACTAAATCTTCTACAATGTCAGCATCTGGTTCCAAGCACCCTAAAGGGTTGTATTACCTCTTTTTAGCCGAAATGTGGGAACGCTTCGGCTATTACCTCATGATTGGGATATTCTTTCTGTACATGATTGATACCCAAAGCGGCGGGTTGGCCATGCCCAAAGACCAAGCCTCTGATATCTACGGCACCTTCATTGCCCTTGTGTTCTTAACCCCTTTCATTGGGGGCCTGTTGGCCGATAGGTTACTGGGTTACCGTCTGTCCATCACCATTGGCGGCGTGCTGATGGGGCTGGGCTACTGCGGCCTGGCGGTGCCCGGCGAGACGTTCTTCTTCCTGTCCATGGCACTCATCATCATCGGGAACGGTTTCTTCAAGGCCAACATCTCCACCCTGCTGGGCAACCTGTACTCAGAGCCGCAGTACCTTCCGCAGAAAGATGCCGGGTACAACATCTTCTACATGGGCATTAACGTGGGGGCCTTTATCTGCAACTTTGTGGCCGCCTACCTGCGCAACACCTACGGCTGGGGCTTCGCGTTCCTGGCGGCGGGCGTGGGCATGTTCATTGGCCTCATCATCTTCTGGGCCGGTAACAAAACCCACAAAGCGTATGACATCCGCAAGCCGGCCCAACCGCACGACATGCCGCTCTGGAGGGTGTTTGGCCTGGTGATTGTGCCCGCCGTGGTGGTGGGTATCCTGAGCTGGGTGCTCATTCCCGGCGACGTGTTCGGGTCTGACTCTACCGATGCCTTTATTTTTGGTTCTATTCCCATCCTGCTGTTCTACGTAAGCCTTTGGGCCCGGGCCTCGGCCGAGGACAAGAAGCCCATTGCCGCCCTGCTTTCCATCTTTGCGGTGGTAATTGTGTTCTGGGGCGTGTTCAAGCAGAATGGCACCGCCCTTACCACCTGGGCCGAGTACTACACCGACCGCGGCTTGCCTGAGTGGCTGGAAAAACCGGCCGAATCCCTGGGCATGGTGCAGAAGGTAGACGCCACCCCAACTACCGTCCCTGACTTTGACGCCGCTTTCCGCACCCGCACCGATGCCGAGGGCAAAGTCATCACCAAAGAAGGCGTAGAGCCCTACTTGAACAACCTGGACCGCGAAGAGTGGCCCCAGGAAGGCGACTCTCTCTCCCTCATCTCCACCGAGCTCTTCCAGTCCATCAACCCGTTCTTCGTGATTACTCTTACGCCCTTGGTGGTGGCCTTCTGGGGCTTTATGCGCCGGCGTGGCAAGGAACCCAGCACCCCGGGCAAGATGGCCCTGGGGCTCTTTATCACGGGCCTTTCCACCCTGGTGATGGTGGGAGCTGTTTGGGCAGGCGGTAACGGCCAGGACAAGGTTTCCAGCATGTGGCTGGTGGGTACCTATTTTGTGGTCACCCTGGGCGAGCTTTGCCTGAGCCCCATGGGCTTGTCTCTGGTGTCAAAAGTGAGCCCGCCGCGCCTTACTGCTCTCCTAATGGGAGGCTGGTTCATTGCAACCTCCATCGGGAACAAGTTATCGGGTATCCTGGCCAGCCTGTGGGACAAGTACGATGACAAGTCTTACTTCTTCTGGGTGAACTTCGCGGTAACCGTGTCCGCCGCCCTGGTGCTGTTGCTCATGCTGAAGTGGCTACGCCGCATCATGGAGAAGCCGGCAGCTTAGCGGGCCGGTATCCCAAAACAAAGTCGCCTCTTTGGTTTTCACCTTGTTGACCTGCAGTTGCTGGTACAGACAAGAAAGAAACCAAAGAGGCGATTTAGTTTACGGCCATCCCAAAGGGTGCCGTGGTAGAAAGAACGTAAGGAAAAAGGGCAGGTCCTTACCAATTCCCTGCTACAGCAGAATACCCGCCAGTGAGGCCGATAAATAAGAGGCCAGAGTGCCGCAGATCAGGGCTTTTACGCCCAGGGCGGCCAGGTCTTTCCGGCGCTCGGGGACCAGCTGGCCAATGCCGCCCACCTGAATGGCAATAGAGCTGAAATTAGCGAAGCCGCACAGCGCAAAGGAGGTAATTACCAGGGTTTTAGGGTGCAGGTTGGCTTTCATGGCGGTCAGGTCCAGGTAGGCCACAAACTCATTGATCACCATCTTGGTGCCCATGAGCGAGCCCGCCGCGAAGATGTCCTTGGCCGGTACGCCCATGGCCCAGGCAAACAGGGAAAATACGCTGCCCAGAATGCTTTTCAGGCTCAGGTGCTCCAGCGGAATGCCAATGGCGTCCAATGACAGGCCCAAACCGGCCAGGAACGTGCCCACAAAGCCCAGGAAATAGTCGGCCAGGGCCACCAGCGCAATAAAGCCTACCAGCATGGCCACCACGTTCAGGCCCACTCGCAGTCCGTCTGAGGCGCCGTGTGAGATGGCGTCTACCAGGTTGGCGTCCTGCTTCTTCACCTCAATGCCCACTTTGCCCTTGGTTTCAGACACCTCGGTCTCGGGGAACACAATCTTGGAGATCACCAGAGCCCCTGGGGCCGCCATGAGGCTGGCCGCGATCAGGTACTCGGCGGGCACGCCCAAGGCAATGTACACGGCCATCACGCCCCCGGCAATACAGGCCATGCTGCCCGCCATGGAGGCCAGCAACTCTGAGTTGGTCATGGTGCCCAGGTAGGGCTTGATCATGATTTGGGCCTCTACCTGGCCCACAAACACGCTGGCCACGTTTGACACCGCCTCACTACCGCTCACGCCCATGAGTTTGTGCACGCCCCGGGCCACCACCGACACAACGCGCTGCATGAGGCCCACATGGTAGGCAATGCTCACCAGCACGGCTACAAAGATGATGGTGGGCACAATCTTGAAGAAGAAAATCACGTCATTGCCCACGCCAAAGGCGCGGTCCATTTTCTCTTTGTTCACCAGCGCGCCAAATACAAACTCGGCGCCCCGGTCTGAGAAGTTCAGGATTTTGGTGATAAAATAACCCAGTCGCTCAAAGATCATCTGGCCAAAGGGCACTTTCAGGATAAAGAACGCAAGCCCCACCTGTAGCAGAAGCCCTACGGAGACCAGGCGCAGGTTAATGGCCTTGCGGTTGTTGGAAAGCAGGAAAGCAATGCCCAGGATCAGCGCAATGCCAATCAGGCCGGTAAAACGGTTCATAAAAGAAATAAAGGGTATAGAAAGAGATTTAGTTGGTTTTCTCTGTGGCGATGACCATCTGGAGTTTGTTCTTGTTGACAATATCCACCACCTTGACCAGGTCGTTCACCTGAATGGTGCGGTCTATCCGCAGCACGACCGATGGCTTGTTGACCTCGCTGCCCACCCGGGCCAGGTGGCGCTCCAGCCCCTCAAAAGAGACCGGCTCTTTCTCAATGAAGTAGTTGAGGTGGGCGTTCACGGTCACGTTCAGGATCTGCTTGGGTATGTTCTGGGTGTGCCGGGCCTGGGGCAGCAGCAGTTTAATGGCTGTGGGGCTGGCCAGGGTGGAGATGATCAGAAAGAACAGCATCAGGAAGAACAGGATGTCTGACAGGGAGGCTGCTTCCACCACGGCGCCGTGGCGCTTAGTTTTCCTGAAGTTCATACTGCGGTACTTTAAAGAGTAAATCCATGAAATGAATGGACACCACCTCCAGCTTGTTCACGGTTTTCTCCACCTGGGCGTGCAGCAGCGTATAGAACACGTAGGCCAGCATGCCCACCACCAGACCGGCGGCAGAGGTAATCATCTTCTCGTAGATACCCCCGGCAATAATGCCAATGCTGATGTTGTCTGCCAGCGAAATGTGGTAGAAGGCCTTGATCATGCCGGTAACGGTGCCCAGTAAGCCCATCATGGGGGCAATGGCGGCAATGACCGAGAGGTAGCCCATGTTCTTTTCCATGCCGTACACTTCTACGTGGGCGGTGTTTTCAATAGCGCTTTCAATGTCTCGGGTGGAAGAGCCAATGCGGCTCAGGCCTTTTTCCAGCAGGCGCGCCACGGGCGTGCCCGCCACCTGGCAAAGCGCCATGGCCTCCTGAACGCGGCCCTGCTGCACGTGGTGCTCAATGTTCCGCAGAAAGGCCTGGTCGGTTTTGCCGGCCGTTCTGAGGTAGAGCAGGCGTTCCACAAAAAAATAGAAGGCCGCCAGCGAGAGCAGCAGGATGGGAGCCATTACAAAGCCCCCTTTCAGCAATAAGTCAAACAGGGAGAGGCCGGCAGCTACCGGCTCAGTGGCGGGTACCTGGGCTAAGGGTGATAAAAGGAACATACAGGTTCTTAATGTTTTAAGAGAATGGCTAGATCTGGGGCAGCATGAGCCGCCCGGTTTAAGAAAGCGGGGGAACGCACGGGGGGGGCTGGAACACACCGTTTAGTGCCGTACCAGGAAAAAGGAGGTGTATCACAGATGGCGCCACACACGCGGGCGCGCAGGCAAAGAGCGTTTTGGGCCTGTTTCTGGCAAAACGGCTCAAAAGCGCAGCAGCTTGTCTGGGGCGGCGCAAGCGAGAGCAGGCACCATCCGGGAACGAGAGAAGAAGGGGGATGAAAGGCTAGGGAGCGTTGGGGATAATCCTGAAAAGGTCAAAAACCTTATAGGGCAAAAAGCCAAGGCGCGGCCACTTTACCCGCACCGGCGGGTACAACAGCAGGGCCATACAGGCAAAGACAAACGGCAGCAGCGAGAAATCTGCCTCATGCACAATACTGGCAGGGTTCTCCAGAGGCCCACTGGCCGTGAGCGTGAAGGGAATGGCCCCTGTTTCCTCCGCTACCGAAGCCTGCTCCGGGTGTAGGGGTTTGGCCGAGGGAGCCTTCAAGGAAGGGGAGAAACCAACCGAAAAAGCCAGCAGCAACGCCATCGCCAACATGGTGGCCCATGCGGCAAGCGACGAGTTGGTGGCTTTGCGGAGTTTCATGCTACAAAAATACTAATAATTCCTTCCGCCAAAGAAGCCTCCCGGCATTTATGTTTCTTTAAGAACGAGGAAGTTACGAGCCCATAACCGGACCCCAAGGGCGGGGCGCCGCTTACACCTGTATGTCCCGGCTTGCCCGCATAAAAGCAAAGCGGTTTTTAGGGAGTTTTGCCTGAAACAGCCCCAAAACAGACCAGATGAGCAGCCTCTGCTGAGGTTGCGCGGGAGAGGGAACGGCCGGGCCCAGGTGCCAACCATACAAAACGGACCAGGCCGCCAAGGGTACCTGCCGGCGGCAGTTCGGCTGGAAAACTACGCTACCAGCAGTAGGAATTCTCCCTGATTTTTACCAGATTAATCCATATTTCATAAGAACAAAATGGGCGAAACAAAGCAACTGCACCGCTCCCTAGGCCTACGCCTGGTGGTGGTAATGGTGATAGGAAACATCATTGGGTCTGGTGTGTACAAGAAAGTGGCCCCCATGGCTGCCGAGCTGCATTCGCCCGGGTGGGTGTTGGTGTGCTGGCTCCTGGGCGGTATCATTACCCTGTTCGGGGCCCTGAGCAACGCCGAGGTGGCCGGCCTGCTGGCCGATACCGGGGGCGAGTACGCGTACTACAAGCGCATCTACAACCGCTTCTTTGCCTTTATCTACGGGTGGTCGCTTTTCACCGTCATTCAAACGGCGGCCATCTCCTCGCTGGCGTACGTGTTCGCTCAGTCGTTGCACAGCCTGGCAGAGGTGCCGCCGCTGCTCAGTGCCTGGGCCGATGTGAGCCTGGCGGGCGTTTTCTACCCGTTTGCCGATTTTAACGTGAAACTGACGGCCATTCTGCTCATTATCTTTCTTACCTGGCTCAACAGCCGGGGCATGCGGGCCGGGGCCGGCCTGAGCAGTGCGATCCTCCTGCTGGTGTTCATCGGGATTGGGCTGATTGTGGTTTTCGGGCTGGGCAGCGGTCAGGCAGACCTGGGCCGGAGCTTTGACCTGCAAACCGCCCCCAATACACCGGTCACGTTCAGCGCCATTTTTGCCGCCATGCTATCGGCGTTCTGGGCCTACCAGGGCTGGGCGTCCGTGGGGTTTGTGGGCGGCGAGATCAAAGATGCCAAGCGCAACATTCCAAAGGGCATTACCATTGGGGTGTTCACGGTCATTGCCATTTACCTGCTGGTGAATGCCACCTACCTGGCGCTGCTGCCCATCCAGGACCTGGAAGCCGTTTACCAGGCCGGGAACCAGATTGCGGCCATTGAGGCCGTGAAAAGCTTCTGGGGCGCCGGTGGCGGATTCTTCATCTCGGTCCTGATCCTGGTGACCACCCTGGGCTGTACCAACGCCACCATCCTGGCCAGCTGCCGCACCTACTTTGCCATGGCGCGCGAAGGACTCTTCTTCCGCAGGGCCGCGGACCTGAACCAGGCGCAGGTGCCCGGCCAATCGTTGCGGTTCCAATGCGTGTGGGCCTGCGTGCTGGTGCTGTCGGGCACCTTTGACCAGCTCACCGACATGATCATTTTTGCGGTGTTCATTTACTATGGGGCCACCACGCTGGGCGTTTTTATCCTGCGGCGCAAGATGCCCGATGCCCACCGACCGTACAAAGCCTGGGGCTACCCGGTGGTGCCCGCCATTATGGTGCTTTTCTGCGTGGCCCTGTTCTTCAATACCATCATAGTACGGCCCCGCGAAGCGGGCATAGGCATGGTGCTCATGCTCACGGGGGTACCCATGTACTGGTGGTTCCTGAAAAAGAACACCCCCGTAAAAGCCCCCGAAGAGGAAGAAGCGGTAAAGGCGTAACAGGCGGGCAAAGCCTTGGAGGCAACAGAAAACGCACAGGCTAATACTAAGAAAACTTCCCTCAAAAGCCGGCACCCTGTTTCGGGCCTGTTTCTGTGAAAACAGGCCCGAAACAGGGCACTGGTTTGATGTACTTCTGGTGGTTTATATTAATGCAATGATCTTCTTTTCACCATGCCGCCGTCTGTGTCGTCAATGCTCTGCTGGATCAGGAAGGCGTCTGGGTCAATCATTTTTACCTCTTTCCGGAGCGCCGGAATCTCCAGCCGGGTTACTACGGTGAACACAATGTCAATTTCCAGGTTGTTGTGGCCCCGTTTGCCAAAGCCCCGCTTGCCCTGGTAAATGGTGACTCCCCGGCCCAGCTTCTCAGTGATGGCCACCCTGATTTCCTCGCTTTGGGAGGAGACAATGGTCACGCCGGTGTACTGCTCAATCCCGTGCAAGAGGAAGTCAATCATCTTGGAGGCCGAGAAATAGGTGAGGATGGAGTACAGCGCCACATCAATGCCCAGGAAGAGGGTAGCGGAGCTGAAAATAATGATGTTCAGGATCAGGATCACGTCGCTCACCTTGAGCACCGGGTAGGCCTTGCTCACCAGTACGGCGGCAATCTCGGTGCCATCCAGCACCGAGCCACCCCGCATGGCCAGGCCTATGCCCAGGCCAATGAACACGCCCCCAAAAATGGCGGTGAGCATTTTGTCTGAGGTAATCTCGGGGAAGGAGAAAAACACCAGCGACAGCGAAAGTCCTATAATGGCCAGGGCGCTCTTGAGGGCAAACAAGTGTCCCACGTACCGATAGCCCATAAAAATAAAGGGCAGGTTAATGAGCACCAGCAACAGCGGCAGCGGAATCCCGAAAATATGGGTCAGCAACATGGAAATACCCGTCACGCCCCCGTCAATAAAGTGGCTGGGCAGCAGGAAGCCCTTCAGGCCCATGCTGGCAGAAAGAATTCCAAGGCAGATCAGGGTGATGTTTTTAGACTCAGACCGCCACTGAAAGGCGGGGGTAACCGCAGAAGACATAAAAAAATGGTGGGTTTAGGGGAGTTTCTGAAAGCGTTTACCAGACAAGTTAAATAAAAAAGCTGGTTTGCTTTAAGCTGGGGCTTGGTTTGCCATTTTAAGCATTAAATTTTTATTTTGCAGGTAATGTCCTGCTCCCTCCATAGAATTGTTAAACACTACCTGAAATTTCCGCTCATGTGGGTGATGTTGCTTTGGGCGCTCACCATGCCCGGGCAGGAAGTAGAAGTGTACAAGTTTCTGTTTTTTGGCCCTTCGGCCGAGGAGACCACGGAACGCGAGCCAACCAACCAGCCCGTGCTGCGGCAAGTGGGCATACAGGCCTTTGTTGACGCCAAGGCCGCTTCTACGCTGGTGTTAGACCTGCCGGCGGCCCTCCACCTTTCTTCGGTAGAGGTACCCCGGCCGCCGGTTTGTGAGGCAGAGGGGCACCTGCGCCCGGGCTTTTCCCTTGGGGTACTCTTTCTTTCCAGGCTCTTGCCTGCTCTGCAGCCCAACGCCCCCTAGCTTTCTCTTTTTCTTGTGCGGAGGTTCAGCCTGGCCCTGGGGGCTTTTCGGCCGCCCACCCACCACAAAAGCATGCCTGCTTCTGCAGCCATGGCTGGTAACCGGCAGGGTGCCCTTTTGTGGTGCTTTTTCCTCGCGCCCGGGCCGGTCCGCACAGTGCGTTGGTCCTATCCTTGGCCTTGTTCCGCCTTCGTTTATGCAGGAGCAGCGCCAGGCTACGCGGGAAAACCAAAGCATTACCCAAAATTTACAAGAACAACAGGTGGAGTAGCCGTACAAATTAGTGGCTAGTTCCCTTTTCAATTCATTTTTCCCAAAAGACCGCCAAACGGGCTTTGCGCCCTGCGCGGCGGTACTGGGTTTTCACAAGATGACAGATTAATTTATATGACGCATTTACCGCATTTGGTAACAGATTTGGGGCTTATTCTAGGAGCGGCCGGTATAACCACGCTCCTCTTCAAAAAGCTCAAGCAGCCGCTGGTGTTAGGATACATCATTGCCGGTTTATTGGTGGGGCCCCACGTTGCCCTGTTCCCCACCATCATGGAGACGGAGAACATCAGCATCTGGGCCGAGATTGGGGTTATTTTCCTGTTGTTCAGCCTGGGGCTGGAGTTTAGTTTTAAAAAGCTGGTGAAGGTAGGCGGAGCCTCCTCCGTGATGGCCCTGATAGAGGTGGTGGTCATGCTGGTGTTGGGCTACCTGGCCGGTAAAATCCTGGGTTGGTCTACCATGGACAGTATCTTCCTGGGCGGAATTCTCTCTATTTCCTCCACCACCATCATCATCAGGGCTTTTGAGGAACTGGGGGTAAAGTCGCAGCGGTTTGCGGGCCTGGTGTTTGGGGTCCTGATTGTGGAAGACCTGGTGGCCATCTTGCTCCTGGTCTTGCTTTCTACCCTGGCCGTGAGCCAGCAATTTGCCGGTGCCGAGATGCTGGCCGCCGTGCTGAAACTGGCGTTTTTCCTGGCGCTCTGGTTCCTGGGCGGTATTTTCCTCATACCCACGTTTCTCAGGAAAGCCAGTAAACTCATGAACAATGAGACCTTGCTCATTGTCTCGCTGGCGCTTTGTTTCTTAATGGTGATCCTGGCGGCGCAGGCTGGTTTCTCCCCGGCGCTGGGGGCCTTCATCATGGGGTCCATTCTGGCGGAGACCACCAAGGCCGAAAAGATTGAGCACCTGATCGCGTCGGTAAAAGACCTGTTTGGGGCTATTTTCTTTGTGTCGGTGGGTATTCTGATTGACCCGGCCACCATTGTGGAGTACGCCGGACCCATTGCCCTGATCACGGTGGTAACCCTGGTGGGGAAAGCGGTGAGTATTACCGGCGGCGGGCTCATCTCGGGCCAGGGCCTGAAGACCTCTATCCAATCAGGCATGAGCGTTTCCCAGATTGGGGAGTTTTCCTTCATCATTGCCACCCTGGGGCTAACCCTGAATGTGACCAGCGATTTCCTGTACCCCGTGGCGGTGGCCGTTTCTGCCATCACCACTTTCACCACGCCCTACATGATCAAGCTGTCAGACCCGCTGTACCGGTCCATGGAGCGGGTGCTGCCCGATAAGTGGCTGAAGTCCCTGAACGAGTACAGTTCCGGCACCCAGACCATTTCCACCACCAGCGACTGGAAACTGGTGCTACGGTCTTACCTGATTAACCTGGGCGTCTATTCGGTGGTGATTGTCAGCATTGTGTTGCTTTCGGCCCGGTACCTGAACCCGTTCATCACCCAAAACTTGGTAGACGGCAACGCCGGCGACATTGTGACCACGGCCATCACCTTTATTTTCATGGCGCCGTTCCTGTGGGCCCTGGCCGTGCACCATCCGCAGAAAGAAGCCCAGGGCCGAATCTGGGCCAATAAAAATTACCGCAGCCTGATCATTGTGCTGGAGTTTGGCCGGGTGGCGATTGCCATTCTGTTTATTGGGTTCCTGCTCAACCAGTTCTTCTCTGCCGAACTGGCGTTTGTGGTGGGCTTGGTGATCACGGGCCTTATGTTTGTGTTCTCCAAGAACATCCAGCGGTTCTACATCAGGATAGAGAACCGGTTTGTCAGAAACCTCAACGCGCGGGAGCTGCATGAGGCGGCCAGGATGCACCATTCGCTCACGCCCTGGGACGTGCACCTGACCAGCTTTGAGGTAGCCGCGGAGTCAGTAGTCGTGGGCCGGAGCTTGCTGGAACTACAGGTTAGGGAGAAATACGGCGTGAACGTGGCCGTGATTGAGCGGGGCGACCGCACCATTATGGCCCCCACCCGCAACGAGCTGCTGTTTCCGGGAGACAAGCTGTACGTGTTCGGGGCCGATGAGCAGATAGAGGCGTTCCGGCAGTTTATCCATTCTACCATTACGCCGGACCTGGACCGGAACGGGGAGAAAGAAGAGATCAGGCTGCAAAAGCTTCAGATTAAATCAGACTCTGTGTTACTGCACAAATCCATCAGGAACTCTGGCGTGCGGGAGAAAACCAAGGGCCTGATTGTGGGCATTGAGCGAAGAGGCAACCGAATCCTTAACCCTGACTCTGAACTGATGTTTGAGGAAGGCGATATTGTCTGGATTGTGGGCGAGCCAAGACGCATCCGGCAACTGGAGGAAGGGGTGGCAACGGCCCTGAGCGCCTGATAAACCGCTTTCAGGCAGCAGGCTACCACAGAGATCCTGGTTTTAGATCCTGGTGAATAGGGGCTAAAGTTACTCCTTGACAAGTGATTGGGCTTTTCAGGAGCTAGTATGCCCGTGGTTACGCCGGATTTGCATAGAGTAAGGGTACTTACAAAGTGTTGGAAAGATTTCTCAATAGCCGCCCCCTTCTCAATAGGGGCATTGACCACAAAGTCTTCCGTTTGAAGTTTAGCCATTTACCTTAAAGGCAATAAAAAAGGCCGGACGCAAGTCCGGCCTTTTTGGTGTTATGGGAAGCAGCGCTTAGCTGGCGGCTACTACTGGTTTGGCAGTTACTGGTTTTTCTTTGTCTACGTTGGTAGTGTCCACTACAATTGGAGCGGCAATGAACAGAGTTGAGTAAGTACCGGTCAAGGAACCAACCAACATCGCAAAAGAGAAGCCTCTCAGGGTTTCGCCACCAAACACGAACAAGATGATCACTACCAGCAATACCGTTAAGTTGGTGATGATGGTACGGCTGAACGTGCTGTTCAAGGCTGGGTTCACCAGGTCTTGAAACTTCAGGCGTGGGTTTTCTCTGGTGTATTCCCGGATACGGTCAAACACTACCACGGTGTCGTTGATGGAGTAACCAATGATGGTGAGGACAGAGGCGATGAACACCTGGTCCATTTCAAAGGAGATCCCGAACAGGTTAGCGATGGTAAAGGCAGAGAACACGATCAGTACGTCGTGAATCAAGGCCACAACCCCGCCCAAGCTGTACTGCCAGCGGCTGAAACGCACGGCCAGGTACAGGAAGATACCGGCAAAAGCAAGCAACACCGCAATAAGGGCTGTCTTCTGAATGTCGTCGGCCATGGTAGCCCCAACTTTAGAAGAGCTTACAATCTGTGGGTTCAGGTTCTGGTATTCCTGCAAGCCTTGCACCAGGGCAGTTCTTACCGTCTCATCGGCCTGGGTAGACTCGTCCTCGGCAATGTAGCTGGTGGTGATTTTCAGGCGGTTGTTGGCTCCGTAGGTTTTTACCTCGGTACCAGCGCCTTTGAACTCGTCGTCCAGCGCAGACCTTACCTCAGAGGCCGCAACCGCGCTGTTGAAGTCTACCACGTAAGAACGACCGCCTTTGAAGTCAACGCCCAGAGGCAGTTCGCCTTTGATGAACACGGCCACAATACCAAACAGAATGAACGCAATAGAGAACAGGTACGCTTTCTTGCGGTTGCCCAGAATGTCAAACTTAATGTTCTTGAACCAGTTTCTGGAAAGCGCAGTCTCCATAGAGATTTTGTTGGTGTCTTTGCCTTTGGTCATCCACTCAATCAGCAAACGAGACACGTACACCGCAGTGAAGAAGGAAGTGGCAATACCAATCATCAGGGTGATGGCAAAACCTTTCACCGGACCAGACCCGAAGAAGTACAGGATAGTACCGGCCAGCAAGGTAGTCACGTTGGAGTCAAAGATAGAGCTGAATGCCTTGCTATAGCCTTTCTTGATGGCCTCGCCCATGCTCATGCCGCCGTGTAGCTCTTCCTTGATACGCTCAAAGATCAGTACGTTCGCATCCACAGACATACCCATGGTCAGTACCATACCGGCAATACCTGGCAGGGTAAGGGCGGTGCCAAACTGCGCCAGAATACCAATGATGAAGAAGATGTTGAAGAACAGAGCGATGTTTGCGATCAGGCCGCCTTTGTTGTAGTACGCTAACATGAACAATACCACCAGACCCATACCAGCCAGAGAAGAAAGCAAGCCTTGGTTGATGGCTTCCTGACCCAGAGACGGACCTACAATGGCCTCTTCCACAATGCGGGTAGGAGCAGGCATTTTACCGGCTTTCAGGATGTTGGCTAAGTCCTGGGCTTCCTCAATGGTGAAAGAACCAGAGATAGAAGAGTTACCGCCGGCAATTTCGCTTTGTACCACTGGGGCAGAGTACACATAGTCATCCAGCACAATGGCTACCTGACGACCAATGTTGTCGCCGGTCAAACGCTGCCATTTCTTAGAACCGGCCGCGTTCATGCTCATGGTAATCTCCGGACGGCCAGACTGGTCGTAATCCTGGCGGGCATCGGCAATGTACTCACCGGTTAGAGGAGCCTTTCCTTCACGGCCTTTTTTCACAGCGTACAGTTCCAGGAACTCAGCGCCGTCGTTGGCTACAATGGGCTTCACGCCCCACAGGAACTTAAGGTTCTGCGGGAAGATGGCTTTTACTTCTGGTCTGGCAAACAGGGCGTTTACTTTGGCGGTATCACGCACGTTGGTTCCTAAGCCGTTAGGCAGGGTGGTGAACAACCGGGCCAGTAAAGAGCTTTGGTTGGGGTTGATGGAGTCATTCTTGGCGGCAGCGCTGTCGGCGGGTTTGCTCAACTGGGCAGCCAGGGCAGAAGTATCAGCACCGGCAGCCGTAGCCAACGCTTTAGAAGTGTCAGTAGCGGCCGTAAGGGCCGAAGCACCGGCGGCATTGCCTTTCAGTTTGTTGGCGGCTTCCTGTTTTACCAGGTAGTCATTCAGCTGCGTGAAATAAGTGCCGTATTCCTGAATGTTCCATACTTCCCAGAACTCCAGGTTAGCGGTACCCTGTAACAGTTTGCGCACGCGCTCTGGGTTATCCACGCCGGGCAGCTCAATCTGGATCCGGTTAGTGCCTTTCAGGTGCTGGATGTTGGGCTGGTTTACCCCAAACTTGTCAATACGGGTGCGCAGGATGTTGAAGGAACGGGCTACCGCGTCGTCCACCTCTTTGTTGATCACGTCCAGCACTTCCTGGTCGGTTGAGTTGTAGCTCAGGTTGCGGGTAGTGCTGTTGGCGAAGATAGAGGCCAGCTTGGCGTTGGGGTTCAGCTCACGGTAAGAGCGGTAGAACAGGTCTACAAAGTTCTGCTGGCTGGTGGCCTGCAGTTTTTGGGCACGGGCCAGGGCTTGCTCAAAGGCCGCATCTCTGCGGCTGCCGGCCATGGCCCGGATAATTTCCACCGGAGAAACCTCCAGGGTTACGTGCATCCCGCCTTTCAGGTCAAGACCCAGGCCCAGTTCGCTTTCTTTTACTTCCTGGTAGGTATACTCAGCGCCCAGGAAGTTGAACACCGGCGCTTTCCAGACCGAGTCAAGGTAAGACTGTTTTTTGTAGTGGTCTACGGTGCCCTTGGCGTCGGTGGCGAAGGCCGTGGCGTCTTTCTCAACGCCTCTGGAGACCAGCGAGAACGACAGATAGTACAAGCACAGCGCTGATACTACTATCGTCAATACTAGGATAAAACCTTTGTTACGCATTGGTGATAAATAGATGAATAAAAATGAAAGTGGATGATACTAGAAATAAACGCGAACCTATAGCCTCCCCGGCCCAACCAAAAAGGCCGACCAGGAACCAAGGTCAACAGAATGAAATGCAGGAGTTTTCCAGAAAACAGGCCGAAAACGCGGTTTTTACTGGAGAAAGGCCCTAAGGGGCGTTAGGGGAGATGGGCAGGGTGGCCACCTGCTGCAGCAGGAAAGCCCAGTAAGGGGTGTCCAGAGAGGCTTTTACCACCTGTTGCACCGGCGCCGCAAACGTGAGGCGCAGGAACGTGGCCGGTTCAGCCAACTGCAGGGCAACAAAGGAAGTGGTGGCCTCAAAGGAGACTTTCTGCTTCACCACCGACGAATTTGTATCGCGGCCCTGCTTGCTTACCGCCGTTTGTTCAGCCGGGGAGACTGCGACGTGGGCATAGGCCGGCAAGGCCCTGTGGTTCACAGTAAGCACCAACAGCAAGGCAATGCTTGTGCATAGCAGCCGCCAATTACGTTGTATGTAGTGCCCGGGTTTCATCTCTGTAAGCAAAGGTAGAAGATTCTTGAAATAAAACAAAAGCCTCTGCTGTGTGCTGAACAGCAGAGGCTTTTGATAAGTGCCCTCTCTGGGTAAAAAGGTTATTTTTTGATCTTGGAGTTAAGGTAGGTCACCAGCACCTCCAGCCCCCGGTCAAAGTGCCGGTTGTTGGGGATGATGACATCCGCGTCGTTCTTAAAGGGCTTGATGTACTTCTCATAAGTAGGCGCCACGTGGTTGGTGTAGCGGTACAGCACATCGTCCAGGTCATAGCCGCGCTCCACTTTGTCCCTGATGATGCGGCGCTGCAGTTTGATGTATTCCTTGGCGTCTATGTACACTTTCAGGTCCAGCAGTTTGGCCACTTCCTCATAGTAAAAGACAAAGATGCCCTCCACTACCACAATAGGGGCCGGCTTGAACTCCAGCTGGCGCGGGATCACGTTGGGGTTGTTGAAGGTGTACTCTTTGCGGTACACGGTTTCGCCCTTGCTCAGTTGATAGATGTCATGGGCGTAGGCCGCGCTGTCAATGGAAGAAGGCAGGTCAAAGTTCAGGATGCCGTTCTCGTCCTTGAGCTGTTTGTCGCGGTCATGGTAGTAGTTGTCCTGAGAGATAAGGCAGATTTCCTCAGGTGCATACGAAGCCAGTAGTCTGCTCAGAAAAGTGGTTTTTCCTGAGGCGCTCCCTCCCGTAATTCCTACAATAAATGGCTTTTGATGCATAAATGCGTATGGTTTACGGGGTGCAAAATTAGCCAATTCTACGCTCTATGCCTAACGCATGTTTAAAAGAATTTGCTCAGGTACCGGTTTGCACGTAGCGGTGCCGCAAAAAAGAAACCAGTTGCTGCACGGCCCGGCCGCGGTGGCTGATCTGGTTCTTCTCCTGGCTGTCCATCTCGGCGAAGGTGCGGTCCTGGCCCTCGGGCACGAAGATGGGATCGTAGCCAAAGCCTTTCTGGCCGCGCGGGGCGTCTATGATGTGGCCTTCCACAATGCCGTCAAAAAGGTGCTGTTCGCCTTCTTCCAGCATAAGGGCGATGGACGTTCTGAAGCGGGCCTTGCGGTTGGACTGGCCTTGCAGGTTCTCCAGGACTTTCTGCAGGTTGGCCTGGTTGTCGCGCTGCGGGCCGGCGTACCGGGCCGAAAAAACCCCGGGTTCGTTGTTCAGGGCTTCTACTTCTAGGCCGGTATCATCGGCGAAGCACATGACCCGGTACTTCTCCCACACGTAAGTGGCCTTCTGCAGGGCATTGCCTTCCAGGGTGTCCTGGTCTTCGGCCAGTTCATCGGTGCAGCCCAGGGCTTCCAGGCTCACCACCTCAAACGGGGGGCCAAGGAGCTGCTGTATTTCCTGTAGTTTGTGCGCGTTGTTAGAGGCAAAGCAGATTTTCATGGTATCTGGTAAGAAAGTTGGGTGCGGCAATGATACTACGGTCCGGCGGCAGTTCAAAGCGCCCTTTGCTGAAAAACACACCTAAAACAACATAAATAGACCGGTGGCCGCCTTGTGGCCCAAGCGAAAAGGCCGCCAGGGCAAAGACCCGGGCGGAACTCTGCTGCGTTTTTTAATAGGTGGTCAGGCTTTTTGATGTAATTTTGCCCAGCTTTTACGGCCAGCCTGGTCCTTGCCCGCGCAGGGACCAGGCTGGTTTGCCCTGTTTTTACGGTTTTGGGCCTGTTTTCAGAAAAACCGGCCCAGAACAGCAGAAAGGCGGGCAACATCGGCCTCAGGGTCCGTCGGCTAAAATAGACCGGCGCCTGAGGCGTTCTTCCGCAGGGGCTCCTTTTGTATCCTGAGCAGGAAGTGCAGCGTAGTAGGGGTTTAGGCTACGCTGGGGTAGGCAACTTGAACAATAAGCGTTTGAGCGCCCATGAAGAAAACAAGACAGTAGATGAAATTTCACAATGGTGACGAACCGCCGGTAAGAAGGCCCCGTGCGCAGGTGATCTCTAAACGATTTGACCGCATCTTCATGGAGCTGGCCAATATTGCCTCGTTTGTAGGTCGTTTTTTCAGGGAGGTGTTCCTGCCGCCCTATGAGTTCAAGGAGATTATCAGGCAGTGCTTTGAGATTGGCGTAAAATCGCTTCCGCTTATTTCCCTCACCGGATTTATCATCGGGATTGTGTTCATGAACCAGTCCCGGCCTTCGCTGGCCGAGTTTGGGGCCACGTCCTGGCTGCCGTCGCTGGTGTCCATTGCCATTGTGCGGGCCCTGGCCCCACTGGTAACGGCGCTGATTGGCGCGGGGCGTATTGGCTCCATGATTGGCGCGGAGCTGGGCTCTATGAAGGTAACTGAGCAGATTGAGGCCATGGAAGTGTCGGCCACCAACCCGTTCAAGTTTCTGGTGGTGAGTCGCATTCTGGCCACCACGTTCATGATTCCGGCGCTCATGATGTACACCTCGCTGCTGGCGCTCCTGGGGGCCTTCCTGAACGTGAACGCCAACGAGGGCACCTCGTTCACCACGTACTTTACCCAGGTATTTGACGCCATCACGTTCCTGGACATTTTCTCCTCGGTGACCAAGTCGGCCTTGTTTGGGTTTACCATTGGCGTGGTGGGCTGTTACAAGGGCTATCATTCTTCTAAGGGAACTGAGGGCGTGGGCAAGGCAGCCAATTCCTCGGTAGTAACGGCCATGTTCCTGGTGTTCATTGAAGAGCTGCTCTCATTGCAGGTGATTACGGCGCTAAGGGCCCTTTAACAACTTAAGCCATGAAGGAAACCCAACCGGTTATAGACAGAAGCAACTGCGTCATCAACATCAGAGGCCTGGAGAAATCCTTCGGCGACCTGGACGTGTTGCGCGGCGTGGACTTGGATTTGTATAAAGGCGAAAACCTGGTGGTGCTGGGCAAGTCGGGTACCGGGAAATCGGTGCTGATTAAGATCATCTCGGGTTTACTGAAGCCCGACGCCGGCACCGTGAACGTGCTGGGGCAGGAGGTGCCCAAGCTGAAAGGCCGCACGCTGGACCAGCTGCGGCTCAAGATTGGCTTCTCCTTCCAGAACAGCGCCCTCTACGACAGCATGACCATCCGGAAGAACCTGGAGTTTCCGCTGGTGCGCAACCGCCGCGACATGACCCGGGCCGAGGTGGACCGCATGGTGGAGATTGTGCTGGACGCCGTAGGCCTTTCCCAGACCATTAACCAGATGCCGTCTGAGCTGTCGGGTGGGCAGCGCAAGCGCATCGGCATTGCCCGTACGCTCATTCTGCAGCCCGAGATCATGCTGTACGATGAGCCTACCGCCGGGCTGGACCCCATTACCTGCATTGACATCAACAACCTGATCAATGAGGTGCAGGCCCGTTTCCATACGTCCTCCATTATCATTACCCATGACCTTACCTGTGCCAAAACCGTGGGCGACCGCGTGGTGATGCTGCTGGACGGCCAGTTCCAGCGCCAGGGCACCTTTGAGGAGGTGTTCCGCACAGATGATGAGCGGGTAAAATTATTTCATGATTACAATTTCATAGACTAAATGAGTGCAGCAGAAAACAAACGAGCCGTAGTGGTGGGCATCTTCGTGTTCCTGGCGCTGGTGATCCTGGTGGTGGGCGTCTTCGTACTGGGCGGCCAGCAGAAGCGGTTCACCAAGACCATCCAGATCACCGCCGTGTTTGATGACGTAACCGGCCTCAAAACGGGCAACCAGGTGCTCTTCTCGGGCGTGCGGGTGGGCGTGGTGAAAGGCATCACGTTTGAGGGTCCCTCGCAGGTGGCCGTGGCCATGGACATTACGGAGGAGTCGCAGAAATACATCCGCAAGGACGCCAAAGCCCGCATCGGCTCTGAGAGCTTCATCGGGAACAAGGCCATTGTGCTGTACGGCGGCAGCCCGCAGTTGCCCGTGGTGCAGGCCGGCGACCGCCTGGGCACCGAGGCGCAGCTGAGCACCGAGGAGATGATGGCGACCTTCCAGGAAAACAACAAGAACCTGGTGGCCATCACCACCGATTTCAAGAAGCTGAGCTCAGGGCTGGCCAGAGGCGAAGGCCTGGCCGGGGCCCTGCTCACCGACGACCAGCTGGCCCAGAACTTTCAGGCCATTCTGGCCAACCTGCAGAAAACCTCGGCCACCAGCATGCGGGTGAGCCAGGCCCTGGCGCAGTTCTCCAACAAACTCAACACCCAGGGCGGCCTGGCCGATGACCTGCTCACCGACACCGTGACGTTTAACAAGCTGCAAGCCACCATGACCCAGCTGGAGCAGGTGATGGCCACCACCTCAGAGATGACCAGCAAGCTCAACAACACCACCGACAAGCTCAACCGCAACGACAACGCCCTGGGCGTGCTGCTCAACGACCCCGAGTTTGCCCTGGACCTGCAACTGACCATGCAGAACCTGGAAGCCGGCACCGACAAGCTGGACGCCAACATGGAAAGCCTGCAGCACAGCATCCTGCTCAACGGGTTTTTCCGCCGCAAAGCCAAGCGCGAAGCCAAGCAAAAAGAACGCGAGCAACAAAAACAGGAACGCCTCCGCAAACTGGAGGAAAAGCAGAACCAGAAAAACGCCCCGGCCACCAAAGCAACCACCCCTAAAACGCCAGCAGACACAGCCAATTCGGCGGAGTAAAGTAAGCAGCCCCAAAACAAATCGCCTCAGGCAGACCAATCTGCCTGAGGCGATTTGTTTTGGAGCTCTTTTTGGTAATTCTAAGTAAAACTGAGGGTTTGTGCTCAGCAGCTTTACAGTTAGTAGGAAGCAAATCTAAATCAGCGGCTCACGGCAGTTACAAACTGCCGCTAATGGTAGGTCCACCTCACAGACTTGAACCATGAGGAATGTAAACCCACCCCTGCCCCTCCCAGGAGGGGAATCCGCCTTGCTGAAGGAATTGCAATGCTTATCAGAGACAAGGCAATGCCTTGTCTCTGCGGCTCCACCAGCACCGTCACTTAACCTTATTCCAGTCTTTCGGCTGAGCGCCTAGCGCTCGACCCGGTGCCGCGCATGCGGCAGGCCTGAGGGCCAGGCGAGAGAGCACAGCGCGAAGGCGGAAGACGGGGCCCCGCGGCCGTGAGCGCACGGAGGCCAACTATGCAATGAGCCGCCCACAAATCCATAGACAAGCGGAAGCTACGCCAGCAATAGCCAACAAATCCATAAGCCCTTAGGTAAGCGGCTCTTCGCCAGCGATAGCAAAGAAATCCATTAACCCATAGGAAAGCGGCACCACACCAGCAATAAGCCAACCGGCAAAAGCCCCCCTCAGCATAAAAACGAAAAGCTATTTGAAAGCCGTTTTCCCAAAAACAGCCCTAAATCAGATAGGCATTCCATTCATCCCCCACCCAGGAAACCCTGATGTGCTCCCGCAGGGTAGTAGCCAGCGAGTAGCCGGTGTACGTGGCGGAGATGGGATACAGCGTATGGTGGCGGTTAATGAGCGTGGCAATCTCCAGCTTCTTGCAGTCTTTGTCCAGGAACTCGCGCAGGGTGTAGGCCAGCGTCTTGCCGGTGTTCAGCACGTCATCTACCAGTACCACCGGCGTGTTAACCAAAGAGGATAGCGCCGGCTCAATCTGAATGGCGTGCGCCAGGGGCTGGGTCTTGTGCAGGGAAACGCCCACCAATTGAACGTCAAGTGGGGAGATGTCCCGCAGTTGCTGCGCCAGGGCCTGGGCCAGGTAATACCCGTTCTCGTGGATGCCGGCCAGCACCAGCTGCTTTTCCTCAAAGTTTTGCTCGTAGATCTCAAACGCCATGCGCTTGATCTTCTGAAGAATCTGGTGGTGGTCCAGGATGCGGTTCTCGGTTGTTAAGACCATGGGTGTTGCGGTTTCCGGGCCAATTTACCAAAATAATCAGCAAACCCGCTAGGCCCCGGCCTGGGAGTACGGGCCGGTAAAATATTTTCAGGCCAAAGGTTTTAATTCTGAAGCAAATGCCTTACTTTTGCAGTCCTATTCCAGAAATCCGTAGTTAAAATATAGAATAATGAAAAAGGACATCCATCCTGAATACAGAGAAGTAGTTTTCCAGGACACTTCCTCAGATTTCAAATTCATCACGCGTTCTACCATGAACTCTAGTGAGACCATCACCATGGAAGACGGCAAGACGTATCCAGTAATCAAGGTGGAGGTTTCTTCTGCTTCGCACCCCTTCTACACCGGCAAAAACATCTACGTGGATACTGCCGGACGTATTGACAAGTTCAAGCAGCGTTACAAGAAATAAGCTAATTTCACGGTTAGCCGTATAGAAGTCTTCCTGAGTTTTCAGGAAGACTTTTTTCATTATTTCGCTCTATGAACATCATCCTCTTTGACGACCCCGCCCTGCGGGCCAACCTGTTGCCGCTTACCTTTACCCGGCCGGTGGCCGAGATTAGGATTGGGATCATGACCATTGCCGAGAAATGGCGGTTCTTGTCCGGGGAATTGGTTTCTTTCCTGGCGGAAGGGTATCTGCAGGAAAAGTTCGGGCAGCACCTTGACGGCGGGCGTAACCTGTACATCAACGGGGCCATCTGCCCCACGCCCGAGCTGCTGGAGGCCATCCGGCAACTGCCCGTGGGCGAGCCCCTGTACTACGACAGCCTGCTGGTAGCCCTCAACGCCGATAGCCTGGAGTTCAGGACCGTGGCCGAGCTGTACCAGCACAATACCTCCAAGAAAGCCCGGGTAGAAGTGCCCGCGCACACCGTAGTCCGGCAGTTGTGGGATATTTTCAGGCAAAACGGTCCGCAGATCCGCGCTGATTTTAAGCTCATCACCCAGGGGCGCGTGAGCCAGCCGGTCTCAGACCCGCACACGGTGGTGTACAACGCGCAAGATGTTTTCATTGAGGAAGGAGCCTCGTTCAAAGCCGCTATTCTGAACGCCGAGAACGGACCCATCTACATCGGGAAGAACACCCAGGTGCAGGAAGGAACCGTGATCCGGGGACCGTTTGCGCTCTGCGAGGAAAGCATCATCAACATGGGCGGCAAAATGCGCGGCGACGTGACCATTGGCCCGTTCTGCAAAGTGGGCGGCGAGATCAGTAACTGCGTGTTCTTCGGGTACTCCAACAAAGGGCATGACGGGTTCATGGGCAACTCGGTGGTGGGAGAGTGGTGCAACTTCGGGGCCGATACCAATACCTCCAACCTCAAGAACAACTACGCCAACGTGAAACTCTGGAGCCACGCCCAGGAGAAAATGGTGGACACCGGGCTGCAATTCTGCGGCCTCATCATGGCCGACCACGCCAAGAGCGGCATCAACACCATGTTCAACACCGGCACGGTGGTGGGCGTGGGGGCCAACGTGTTCGGGGGAGGCTATCCGCCTAACTTTATTCCGTCCTTTACCTGGGGCGGCGTGAACGCGCAGGAAACCTTTAAGCTGAACAAGTTCTACGAGGTGGCCGAAGCGGTGTACAGCCGCCGGGGCTTGACCGTGACCGAGGTGGAGCGCCAGATCTACAACCATGTCTTTGCGGAGACGCAGCGAAACCGCGCGTGGGAAACCCCGGCGGAGACGGCTCTCAGTTAATAGAATCAACCACTATAGGCGGCGGCTTGCTGTTTTGCGGCTATTTTTCAGAAAATAGAGCAAAAACGGGGAGCCGCCGTTATCTTTACAGAGGAATTGGCCGGAAAACCCTGCCAAGCCTTCTAATCCCGAATCTTTTACCTTTACCCGTGCAGTTTTCCCAGATTTACGGACATCAGGAAACCAAGCAACTGCTGCTGAACTCAGTGAAGTCGCAGCACGTGGCCCACGCTCAATTATTTTTAGGCTCAGAGGGAAGCGCTAACCTGGCGCTGGCCTTGGCCTATGCCCAATATTTGAATTGCGAAGACCCGCAGCCCCAGGATTCCTGCGGGGTTTGCTCCAGTTGCAACAAGATCAGCAAGCGCATCCACCCAGATCTCAACTTTGTGATGCCCGTCACCAAAGTGAAAGACCAGGATGCCCTGAGCAAGAACTTCGTGGCCCAGTGGCGCGCTTTCCTCGCGGACAGCCCATACCAGAGCCTCAACGACTGGATGCAGTTCATTGGCGCCGAGAACAAGCAAGGCACCATTCCGGTAGGCGAGAGCCGCGAGCTGGTGCGCATGACGTCGCTCAAAGCCTTCGAGGCCAAGTACAAGGTGATCGTGATCTGGTTGCCCGAACTCATGAACGCCAGCGCCGCCAACGCCCTCCTCAAATTGCTGGAGGAGCCGCCTGCCGCCACGGTGTTTCTGTTGGTGAGCAACGCCTCAGACAAGATCATGCCTACCATTCTGTCGCGAACGCAGTTGGTGAAAGTACGCGCCTTCACCGAGGCCGAGGTAATCCAGTACCTGCGGGAGCAGTTCCAGGTAGATGAGGAGCGGGCGTACCAGGTGGCGCAGCTAGCCGAAGGAAACTTGCAACTGGCCCGTGTCCTGAGCCAGGAAATGACCTCAGACTATTTCACGTTCTTCCTGAGCTGGATGCGCCTGTGCTATAACCATAAGTTTGATGGGGTGCTGGAGCAGAGCGAAGACTTCCAGAAACTGGGCCGCGAGAACCAGAAGAACTTCCTGCAGTTTGCCCTGGGGTTGCTGCGCAAGGTATTGCTGTACGGGGTAGACCAGGAATTAATCACGTTTTTACCGGCGCCGGAGCTGGATTTTGTGCAGAAGTTCGCCAAGCTGATCCACCAGGGGAACGGGGCGCAGCTGGCGCAGGAACTGAACGAGGCGCATTACCATATTGAACGGAACGCGCACCCCAAAATCACGTTCCTGAATACCTCCATCCAGATTGCGCAGCTAATCCGGCCGGTTGCTTAACTTTAGAGAAAATGGAAACAACAGATACTACGTCTCCCATCCGCATAGGCACCCGCGGCAGCCGCCTGGCGCTGTGGCAAGCCCACCACGTAGCCGATACGCTGCGGGCCAACGGCATGGAAGTGGAGATCATCACCATTACTACCAAAGGCGACCTCGTCTTAGACAGATCTTTAGATAAAATTGGGGCCAAGGGCGTTTTCACCGAAGAATTGGAAGAAAGCCTCAGAAACGGCGCCATTGACATTGCCGTGCACAGCGCCAAAGACGTGCAGTCCACCATCCCCGATGATCTGGAACTGCTGGCCTTCATGGAGCGCGAGAAAGTGCATGACGTGGTCATCTCCTTTGATCCGCTGTTCAAACTGGGCGAAGGACAACAAGTGATTGGTACGTCTTCCACGCGTCGTCGGTCGTTGCTGAAGCGGTTTTACCCCAACTTGATCACGTCTGAGTGCCGAGGAAACCTGCAAACCCGCATCCAGAAACTCAAAGACGGGCAGTACGATGCCATTCTGCTCGCCTACGCCGGCGTGGCCCGCATGCAGTACGACCACATGATTGCGCAGCACCTGCCGCTGGATCACTTCGTGCCGGCCGCCGGGCAGGGCAGCGTGGCCATTGAGTGCGCCAAAAGCCTGCCGCTGGAACGCAAGCTCAACCTGAAACTTGCCCTGGACCACAAACCCACGCACCTTTGCCTCCTGGCCGAGCGCGCCTACCTGCGCACCATGGAAGGCGGTTGCAGCATTCCGTCCTTCGCGCTGGCGACTATCGACGGCGATAACCTTACCTTAAGAGCCGGTATTATCAGCTTAGACGGCGAAGACCTGATTGTGGAGGAAATGACTGCTCCTTCTGATCAGGCCGAAGCCATGGGCGAGCAACTGGCCCAAACGGTGCTGAGCAAAGGCGGCGACCGCATTTTAAAATCCATCAGAGAAGAAAGAGTGTAATGCCCATTTTGGGCCTGTTTTATAGAAACTACATGAAAAGAAGCCTGTTCCTGTTCGCGTTGTTGGTGCTGTTTAGCACGGCCGGTATGGCGCAAAAGAAAAGCAAGAAAGACTACTTAATCACCATCGCTACAGACCAGGGAACCATACGGTTGGTGCTGTTTGAAGACACGCCCAAGCACCGCCAGAACTTCCTGAAACTGGTGGAAGACAAGTTTTACGACGGAACCACCTTTCACCGGGTCATTGATGATTTCATGATCCAGGGCGGCGATCCCAACTCCAAAGACAACGACCCCACCAATGATGGGGCGGGTGGTCCTAGTTACACCATTCCGGCGGAGATTCTGCCTAACCACAAGCACATTTACGGAGCTTTGGCCGCGGCCCGTTTGGGTGGCCCCATGAATCCTGAAAAGGAATCCAGCGGCTCGCAGTTTTACCTGGTAGAGAACCACGAAGGCGTTCCGTTTCTGGACGGAGAGTATACCGTGTACGGACAGGTGATTGATGGATTGGCGGTGATAGACAAGATTGCGGAGCAGCCCAAAGATTACCGTGACCGGCCTACCACCGATGTGAAGATGACGGTAACGGCCAAAAAGATGAAGAAAAAGAAAATCACCGAATTATACGGTTACCGTTACGAAGACTAATCGCACCTCTATGAAGACCATCCTCATTACCGGCTCCAACGGCTTGCTGGGGCAGAAACTGATTGGCTTACTACACCAGGAACCCAACATCAAACTCATCGCCTCCTCTAGGGGCAGCAACAAACTGGCCGAGCTTTTCCCCCAAGTGGTCTTCGTGCCGATGGACGTGGCTAACGCCGAGCAGGTGGAGCAGGTGATTACAGAGACGCAACCTACGCACATCATCCACACCGCCGCCATGACCAACGTAGACGACTGCGAAAGCCAGCGCGAAGAATGCTGGAAGCAGAACGTGGACGCCGTGGAAAACCTGGTGAAAGCCAGCGAGCGCCACGGCGTGCATTTGATTCACGTCTCCACGGATTTCATCTTCGATGGCGAAAACGGCCCATATTCAGAAGATGCCGAGGGTAATCCGGTGAACTTCTACGGCCAAAGCAAACTGGCCGCCGAGGAACTGGTGAAGAACGCCGCCTGCAAATGGGCCATTCTGCGTACCGTACTGGTGTTTGGCATTGTGCATGACTACGGCCGCTCCAACATTGTGCTGTGGGTGAAAGGCAGCCTGGAGCAAGGCAAGCAAATCAAAGTAGTAAACGACCAGCTCCGCACCCCAACGCTGGCGGAGGACCTGGCCCAAGGCTGCTGGCTCGCCACCAAACACGATGCCCAGGGTATCTTCAACATCTCCGGCGAAGAACTCCTGACTCCCTACCAAATGGCGGTCCAAGTAGCAGACTACTTCAACCTGGACAAAAACCTGATTGAAGAAGTAGACGGCTCCATCTTCACTCAACCCGCCAAACGCCCACCCCGCACCGGCTTTGACATCACCAAAGCCAAAACGCAATTGGGCTATCAGCCGCACACGTTCAAAGAGAGCATCGCCATTGTGGCTGAGCAGATCGCTTAAAGAAAAGAGCCCTCATGCAGAAGCATGAGGGCTCTTTTTAGTTATATGAAAGTCCGTCCGCAGGACGATGAAGGCATTGCAACGGCACCAAAAGCAAAAAGCCGCTACTTGCCCCCAAGCCCCTGTTGGGCGCATGCGTAACCCAAAAGGGGCTTGGGGGCAAGTAGCGGCTTTTCAATTGGCAGTCGCCCACGCTCCCTATGGAACAAAGGACGGTGCCCGGTGGTACCGAAATGAAGCCCCGCCTGTTTGAGCGTCAGCGAGTTCGGGGCTTCTTGATTCTTTTGGTTACTTTTCTCATCAAGGAGAAAAGTGACAAACGCCCGCAGAGCGCAGTTGCACCCCGAAAGTTAGAAGCAAGGAAGTAGGAAGTAGTGGCCTGAGGAGCAGATTGGGTTGTTGGTGAGAACACCAACAACGGCGAGCGAAGCAGCAATAAAAAAAGAAAGGCACGGAAGTAACTTCCGCGCCATAGAAGAGCTCCAAAGAGTTTTTTAGGCTAGCGCCTCACTGATTTGCAAACTTCAGGTCATTTTAGGTCCAGGTCACAGACTTGAACCATGGAAGAAAGAGAAAGTTGCAGGTGTAAACATCCCCTTACCCCTTCAGAGGGGACTTTGTGGAGCAGATTACAATCAAAAGCAAGAAAGTAAATTAAGAAACATAAATATATAGGTTTAGCGTAGTACGAATCTATGTTGAACCGCCTGCTCCGCGCCATACAGGACTTCTTCTCTTTCTCCCAACGGGAGCTCAACCAGTTTTTCATTCTCATCTTATTGATGGTGGCGATAGGAGTAGCCCCCTTTCTATTTTTCCAGGAAGATGCTCCGTATGACCCCACTACCGACCGCCAGACCCTGGACAGTCTGGTAGTGCAACTGGAAGGGCAGGCAAAGGAGGCCGAGGAGCAGAGGGCCCTGACGTACCGGCGCAAACCCCTCAAGCTGTACCGCTTCAACCCCAATGACCTTACCCTGGAGCAGTGGCAGGAACTGGGCCTGAACAAGTACGTCGCGCAGCGTCTCCTCAACTACAAGGCCAAAGCCGGCGGTTTCAAAAGCAAGGCCCAGCTCCAGCGCATTTATGGCCTGCCCGATTCCCTGTTCCAGCTGTGGCACCCGTACATCGACCTGCCCGAGGAAAACCCCGGCTACGCCCGATCATCAGACCGAACTGGGCGGACGTTTAACGACAGATTTCCTGAAAACAGGCCTAAAACCGAGTATCCCCGCAAGCGCTGGGAGCTGCAGCCCTTTGACCTGAACACCGCCGATACCACCGAGCTGAAGCAGATCAGGGGAATTGGTAGCAAGCTGTCGGCCCGGATTGTGAATTTCAGGAACAAGGTGGGCGGTTTCCATTCGGTGGAGCAGGTGGCGGAGGTGTACGGCCTGGCCCCCGAGGTGGTGGACAGCGTGCGCAAATACGGCTTTGTGGCCAGGGCGTATCAGCCCAGAAAGCTGAACCTGAATGCCGCCACGTTTGATGAACTGCGCCAGCACCCCTACATTGGGTACAACCTGGCGCGCGCCATCGTGAACTACCGCACCCAACACGGGCCCTACCCAGCGGTGGAGGAGCTGCGCAAACTGAAGGTGCTGGATGAAACGCGGTTCCAGAAGATTGCCCCGTACCTCACGGTGCAGTAGGGAAAATCCCACCCCACAAGCGGCTTAGGAGTTTGAACGCCAGCCCAGGGCCACGCCGTCAGTACCGGTGTTTTCGGGCGGTTTTCAGGAAAATCGCCCTAAAACAAACGAACCTAACCTGCCGCCCTCCAAAACCATCGGCGACAGCCTGATCAGGCGCCTTGGGGCTATCTTCTGCACTTTGTAAAGGAATAATTTACTTATTTTTGAGCAGATTCGTAGATGCTAAGAAGAGCCCTTGCCCAGTACCTAACCTAGGGGCGTTCCCGCGCCTGTAAACACTCGTACCATGGCCATTCCTACTGCCGGCGTTGGCGACAAAAACCAGGATGAGTCTCCCGCAAGCCAGGAGGCCTTGTTCCGCGAGTTGCAGCAGCTCAGGCAAGAGATGGCCCAGGCGCGGGAAACGGAGCGGGAACTGCGGGAACAGCAGCGCCGGCTCAACGAGGCGCAGGTGATCGGGCGCTTCGGCAGTTTTGGGTCGGTGTTGCCCCAGGATGACCTGACCTGGTCAGATGAGCTGTTCCGCATCTTCGGGCTGGAGCCGCAGAGCGAGCCGGTAACCGTGCAAAAGTTCGCCTCCTTTGTGCACCCAGAAGACCGGGCCCGCTTTGACGAGGCCCTGCAACGCTTCCAGACCGGGCCAGACAAGTTTGACCTGGTCTACAGAATAAACCGGCAAGATGGCCAGACCCGCATTGTGCATACCCGGGCCGAGGTAGTGCCAGACCCGCAGACCAACCAGTTGCGCGTGTACGGCACCGTGCAGGACATCACCGAGCAGAGGCTGGCCCAGGAGCGGCTGGAGGCCAGTGAGGCCCTGCTCCGGCAGGCTGAGGCCGTGGGCAAGATTGGCAGCTACGAGGCAGACCCAACCACCTTGACCTTCCGTTTCTCAGATGAGATGTTCCGCATTCTGGGCTACGAGCCTCACTCCTTTACGCCTACCCTGGAGTTTGTAGACTCCATCTCGCACCCCGACGACGGACCCAAGATCAGGCAGCAACTGGCGCAGGCTCTCGCCGAAAGGCAGCCGTACCACTACCTACGACGCATTTACTGGCCCACCGGCGAGATGCGCTACCTGGAGGGCAAGGGCCGCATTGTGGTAGATGAGGAAGGCCAGCCCGTGAAGTTCCTGGGCACCGTGCAGGACATCACCCAACAGGTGCGCACCGACCTGATCCTGGACACCATCAATGAGGTGTGCTTTGAGCTGGATGACCAGCTCAGGCTCAAATACGCCAACCGTAAGGCCTATGACACCTGGAAGAAGGCCGCCGAGGAAGTGTTGGGCAAGCCTTACTTTGAGATATTCCCAGACCACCAGGACTCGGGCTTCGCCCAGGCCATCCGGCAGGCGGCCCAAACCCGCCAGCAGGTCCTGCAGAAGGTGTACCACAAGGCCCAGGACCAATGGTTTCTCTGCAATGCCATGCCTGGCCCCACGGGGCTCATTGTCCTGTACTTTGACGTCACTGATAGGGTAAAGTCGCGCGAGCAGCTGCGCAGGCAACAGCTGCAGTTCCAGGCCCTGGTAGAAAACATGCCAGATTTAATCTCCCGCTGGAAAGCCGGGGCCCGGCTGGTCTACTGCAACTCCAGGTTTGAAGCCAAGTTGGGCCTGGAGCCGGGGGCGGGGCTGGGGAAAACCAACCTGGAGATGGGCATTCCGCCCGAGGTGGCCCTGCCGTTCACCGCCAGCCTGGAGGAAGTCTTCGCCACCGGACAGCCCAAAGACCACACCTGTGACCTGCAAACCCCTGGGGGCAGTCTGCACCTGCTGGCCCGGCTGGTGCCGGAGCTGTCGCAGGAAGGTACCGTGGAAACCGTGCTCGCCATTGCCCAGGACGTTACCAAGATCAAGCAGACGGAGGAGGAGAATCGCAAGCACCACAACATCCTGCGGGAGGCGGAGACCCTGGCGGGCATGGGCAGTTGGGAGTACGACATCGCCTCAGACACCCTCACGTGGTCTGAGGGGCTGTACCGCCTGTTCCAGAAGGAGCCGGGCCTCCCCGTTGCCCTGGGCATGCACCTGGAGTACGTGCTGGAAGAAGACCTGCCCGTGGTCCAGCGCATAGTAGACCGCCTCAGGGTAAACCCGCAGCCGTTTGAGGAAACGTTCAGGATCAAGCTGGGCGAAAACGTGCGGGTGCTGAAGGTGAAAAGTACCGTGGTGCCCAACGCAGCGGGAAGCCCCGCCAAGGTCCTGGGCGTGGACTGGGACATCACCGAAATTCACCGGCTGGAGAAAGAGAACCTCGCCATCAGGCTGAACCAGCAGAAGGAACTGGTGCTTACCATCCTCAACACGCAGGAAGAAGAGAGGCGGCGCATTGCCGAAGCCCTGCACAACGGTATTGCGCAGCTGCTGTACGCCGCCAAACTGAACCTGAGCCAGGTAGCCCTGGAGGAGCAGATTGACGAGAACCCGCAGCTGAGGGAAAGCATCACCCGCGTTGACCTGATCCTGGCCGAGGCCATTCAGCAGACCCGCTCGGTTTCGCACGAGCTCATTCCCACGCCCTTGTCAGACCTGGGGCTGGAGGCGGCCCTCAAAGACATCTGCGCCACCCTCACCAACCCGCACCTGAAGCTTGACTGCTGGGTGTTCAACCTGCATACGCCTCTGGAGAAACACCTGGAGCTGGCCGTGTACCGCATTGCCCAGGAGCTGGCCAACAACATTGTGAAGCACGCCAAGGCCACCAAAGCCGGGCTGCTGCTGCGCGAGCAAAGGGGCGCCCTGGTGCTGGAGGCGGAAGACAACGGCCAGGGCTTTGTGCCAGAGCAGAACTTCGGGAAGGGCATGGGCCTGAAATCTATCCATGACCGGGTGAAGCTGCTCAACGGCACCATAGAAATTGACTCGGCCCCGGGGCAGGGCACTACCGTCAGTATCCATTTGCCTTTGCCCAAGGACAAGTAGGCGAGGGGCCTGTTTTAGGCCTGTTTTCTTAGAAAGAGCCTAAAAGCAGCTTCTCTGGCGGGCCAATCCGCGCAAAAGGCCTTCGTACGCTCCAGGTGCTATCCCTGTTCAGGTACTTCAGGCGTAAGGGCGCTGGCTGCTAGCGGCAACGCCGATTGAAGCCTTTGCCGGCCAGGAAAGTTGCGGGTGCTACCTACTTCTAGGTATATTGGACAGTTTTGCGGGGTTGAGTATGAAATAATGCAATTATGTACGTAGATTTAAGGGTGAATGGAGTAGAATAGGATGAAACCCTTGGCATACGTACGTGGAAGCTGGAAGTCTTCTAAGGCAGACTGGCCCATGATGCAGGAAGAAATAAGGGCCCGCAACCAGGCGGCTATTTTTTTGCTGGCGGTGGTGGCCCTTCCTATTATGCTGGTGGTCATAGGATTTTTCTACCAGGATCTGCTCACCTCCACCGGCGTGGAGTACGCCTGGCGAAAAGCAGTCCTGTCTATGCTGTACTGCCTGCTGGCGATCTTTGCCACCAGCGGCATGGTTGCTTTTTATTGCCGGGCCCGCCAAAACAGCCGCCAATGGGCCATTGACCTGCTTTCTTACGGCATCCCGCTGTGTTTGCCAATCATAGGCGCCGTCATCGCTTGCTTTGACCAGCGCGTTACGCCCTCCATCAACGCCTACTTCATTTTCTGCGTCATTCCATCGCTGGTGATTCTTTCGCCGCCCAAACGTACTTTCCTGTGCTTTGTGGTGGGCTATGCGGTGTTCTACTGGCTGCTGCCCAGCTACCAGCCCAGCGCTGAGATTCTCCTGTCTAACCGGGCCAACGGCCTGGCCGCCACCACGGCGGGGTACA
The DNA here is from genome assembly GCF_016924645.1 of Rufibacter psychrotolerans. Taxonomy (GTDB): domain Bacteria; phylum Bacteroidota; class Bacteroidia; order Cytophagales; family Hymenobacteraceae; genus Nibribacter; species Nibribacter psychrotolerans. The sequence continues at coordinate 60,184 of NZ_JAFFJV010000020.1, forward strand.
CCCTTTCTTTGCTGCTGTGGCGCGCCAACCTCATCAAGTTTCGGCAACACCGGCAGATCATTCTGCAGAAGCAGGAGATTGAGGCCCACCGGGAAGAGCTTGAGGCTAGTTACGAGAAGCTGCAGGAGGCCTACGCCGCCAACCAGAAGTTCTTCTCCATCATCTCCCATGACCTGAGAGGGCCTCTCAACTCCACGGTGCAGCTGTCAGAACTGCTGGCCAACGGCAGGGACTATCTTCCGCAGGAGAAGAAAGACCACATGCTGCAGTTGCTGTACGCCAGCCTGGGCAAGACCTCTAAGCTGCTGGACAACCTGCTGACCTGGGCCAGGGCCCAGACCGATTCCATGCCTTTCAAGCCGGTTCAGCTGAATGTGCGGCAGGTAGTGCTGGAGACTACTGAGCTGCTGCAGGCCATGGCCACCGAGAAAAGCATTTCCCTGCACTACGCCATCCCCGCCCACCTGACCATCAAAGCTGACAAGGAAATGGTCTGTACGGTCATCCGCAACCTGGTCTCCAACGCCCTGAAGTTCACCCATGACAAAGGCCGGGTCTGCATTGCGGCCGAGCAGGTAGGAGCCCCAGATGGGAACGCCCAGGCCATCAGGCTCACCGTGCAAGACACCGGCATTGGCATGAGCCAGGAGAAAGTCAGTCAGTTGTTCAAGGTGGGCAACCGGGTAACCACCCCAGGCACCCGCCGCGAAGCCGGCACAGGCCTGGGCCTGATCCTGAGCAAGGAGTTTGTGGAAAAGCACGGCGGCACCATCACGGCCACTAGCGCGCCAGCGGAAGGAAGCACCTTTAGCGTGACCTTTCCGTGTGCGGCTGCCGTACGCGCCCCTAGGGCCTAACCGGTTTTGGGGCCGTTTTCCTGAAAACGCCTCAAATTCCCCCTCCGCATAGCCGCCGCAGCGCCAGCGGCCCAAGCTCCGCACCTCAGGGGCAACTTTCGCCTTCAGGCTGGGCTCAGCGAAAAGGGGAGGGGAGTGGCCCACTTGCTTCACAGTCTAAGGCCACGGCACACACGGCACACACCAACGGCAGAAAGTAACCGTTTCTACCGCAAAGCAGTTTACCGCATACGGGCTAACTTGCACCTGCTTTGTTTGCTGCCTTCAATTTCTGACCTTGTACGATGCCTACTGCCACTGCTTCGCTCCCAGAACTGCTCAAGCAATACCAGCGCCGCCTGCTCAACCTCAGCGGCTCTAACCGCTCGTTGGTGCTGCTAAAGCCATCCTCCAGCCTGCACCTGGACCTGCACGCCCTGGACCACGCCCACAAAGGCCCTTCGTTTGACTACCTCAAAGACCTGCTGGTCGGGAGGCCGAACATCACGCTCTGCCCCGTGGCCGATGCCCGCGATGCCGCCTTGGCCCCGCTCACCAAGCAATTCAAAACCATTCAGCGGCGGGCGCACATGATTTGGGAGGAGCGCGGCGCCAAGGAGTTGTTTGTGGGCTGGCCCTTCGTGGAAGGCGCTTTCCCGGAAGGCACCCTGGTGCGCTGCCCCCTGTTGTTCTTCCCCGTGGAGCTGAGGGTGAACGAAAAACGCCAATGGCAACTCACCCGGCCCCAGAACGCCCCGGCCTTCTTCAACAAAAGCTTTCTGCTGGCCTACGCGCACTACCTCAACCTCAAGCCCGATGAGGCCCTCCTGGAAGAGGATTTTGACGAATTCCCCCCAGATGACCTGCCGTTCCGCACCAAGCTCTACGAACTCCTGCGCGACAGTACCCTGGATGTCCATTTCAACCAGGAACTGCTCAAAGACGCGCTGCAACCCTTCAAGACCTACAAACGCGGCGATCTGGAAAAAACCTGGAAGCCCGGTCAACTGAAACTGCAGCCCGAGGCGGTACTGGGCGTCTTCCCGCAGGCCGGCTCCTACCAGCTCACCGACTACGACGATCTGCTGGAGAACCCGCCCGCCGAGTCACTGGAAGAATTGCTCCTGCCACAAACCGAGGTGAACTCCACCCAAGCCCAACTGGAGCAGCAGCTGTTCACCGCCTTTGACGCCGATTCCTCGCAGGAGGCGGCCCTGCGGCAGGTGAAGGCGGGCCAAAGCGTGGTGGTGCAGGGGCCGCCGGGCACCGGCAAATCGCAGCTCATCTGCAACCTGGTGTCTGACTACCTGGCGCGGGGCAAGAGCGTGCTGGTGGTCTGCCAGAAGCGGGCCGCGCTGGACGTGGTGTACCAACGCCTTTCCACCACCGGCCTGGACCAGTTCAGCGCCCTGGTGCACGACCTTAACCTGGACCGCCCCGCGGTGTTCAGCAAAATCAGGCAGCAGATTGAGCAGGTAGAGGAGTACAAGCGGCAGAACGTGGCCCTGGGCAACATCCAGGCCGAGCGGCAGTTCCTGGAAACCAGCCGGCGCATCAACCAGATCTCGGAGCGGCTGAATGGTCTGAAGGAGGCCCTGTTTGATGCTTCCCTTTGCGGCTGGTCGCCCAAGGAGCTGTATCTGCGCAGCAACCCGCGCGCGCCGCACCTGCCCGCCGAGGGCATTTACCAGCAGTTCACCGCCCAGACCTGGCCCGAGTGGCGGCCGCGCCTGTTGCATTACCTGCAAGACGCGGGCCTGCTGCTGCACCCAGATTTCCCGTGGAACGAGCGCCGCTCCTTCCATCTCCACACCTGGGCCGAGCGCCAGAAACTAGCCCAGCTGCTGGCCTTTGTTCCGGGCTCGGTGACCGCCATGGCCGAACAGGTGAAGGAACTGATGCCCCCGCAGGCCGAGCCGTGGGATGCCCTGCAAGCCCTGCTGCAGGAGCTGCCCACTTTACAAGTAATCCAGACCACCTTGCAGGACAAGGCGGTTTCAAGGCTGTTTTTCGGGAATCTGGCCCAAAACAAAGACCAGCAGCCCCGCGAGGCCCTGCTCGCCCAACTGCAGGAAGAAACAGCGGCGGCGCCCATCAAACTCACGCCCGAGGAGGCAGCTGAGGTAACTCAGTTACTAGCGGCGCACGACCAGGCGCAAAGCGGCTTCTTCAGCAAGATAGGCTGGGGCTTTTCCTCGGCTAAAAAGCGGTTGTCGGCGTTCGCCCAGGGCAAGGGAATCGCCCAACCAGACGCGGCCGTGGAGCCTTTACGCGCGGCCCTGAAGCAGCTTGAGCCGCTGCAGGCCCAGTGGAAAAGCCTGCGCGAACTGGAGCCCACCCTGGAAATTCCGCACAACATTTTCAGCCAGGAGGCCGCGCGGGAGCTGGGCTACCTGCGGCAGGCCTGGGAGCTGCGCCAGACGGTGCAGAGGCTGCTGGCCTATGACGTGCTGCCCGATGGGCTGCTGCAGGTGGCCCCGGCGCGTTTCTCGGCTGTTTTCCAGGAAACGCTGCCAAAACTCCAGGCTCTGCAGGAGCAGCGGCAGGTTTGGCTCCAGTGGTTTACGCCTTCGCAGCTGGAAGCAATGATCACCAGCCCTGGGGCTGCCCAGCAAATGACCCAGAGCCTCCACGAGCACTTTGACCGCATGGTGGCCTTTGATGCGCTGGTGCAGACCTTGTCGCCGGAGTTGCGGGCCTGGCTGGAAGAGGTGCGCTTGGCGGTGCCCCAGAGCGTAGAGGCGCAGCTAGGGGCCATGGAGAACAGCGTTCTTTTAGCGTGGCTGCAACAGCTGGAAGGCCGAAGCCCCGTGCTCACCATCGTGAGTACCGGCGAACTGGAGCGCTTGGAGACCGAGCTGCAGGAAAAAATCAGGCAGAAAGCCGATTTGAGCCGCCAGATCATCCTGCTCAACCTGCGCGAGCAGACCTACCAGAACATGGAGTACAACCGGCTGGGCAACCCCGTCACGTACCGCCGCCTGCTCACGCAGGTGAGCAAAAAACGCATGCTGTATCCGCTGCGCAAACTCAACGCCGAGTTCGGCGACGAGATCCGGCAATTGTTGCCCTGCTGGCTGGCTTCGCCCGAGACCGTGTCGGCCTTGTTTCCGTTGGAGCGGATCTTTGATTTGGTCATCTTTGACGAGGCCTCGCAGTGCTTCGCCGAGGTGGGCGTGCCGGCCATGGTGCGCGCCAAGCAAGCCGTGATTGCCGGTGATGAGCAGCAGCTGGGCCCTTCAGACCTGTACCGCGTGCGGTTCGGGACGGACGAGGAGGAAACCGAGGAACTGCTGGTGGAGTCTTTGCTGCAGCTGAGTGCGCTGCACCTGCCGCAGACCCTGCTCTCTGAGCATTACCGCAGCCAGTACCCCGAGCTGATTCAGTTCTCCAACCAGAACTTCTACCGCGAGAAACTACAGCTCATTCCCCGGTTGGAGGCCATGAACGCGGCCGAACCGGCCCTGCAGTACCTCAAGGTAGACGGCGTGTGGGACAACCAGACCAACCGGGTAGAGGCCGAGCGCGTGCGCGACCTGGTGTTTGAGCTCCTGGGGCAGGGCCAGACCAACATTGGCGTGATCACCTTCAACTTTCCGCAGCAGCAACTGGTGCAGGACCTGCTGGAAGAACAGGCCCAGGTGCAGAACGTGCCCCTGCCCCAGGAACTCATCGTGAAGAACATTGAGAACATCCAGGGCGATGAGCGGCAGTACATCATCTTCTCCATCGGGTACGCGCCAGACGCCAGCGGCGTGGTGCGCGCCATGTTCGGCAGCCTGAACGCGGCCAAGGGCGAAAACCGCCTGAACGTGGCCATCACGCGGGCCATTAAGCGGGTGTACGTGGTCACCAGCCTGTGGCCCGAGCAGTTCCCCGTGGAGCAGGTGAAGCACCCCGGCCCCCGGCTGCTGCGCGACTACCTGGCGTTTGCGCGGGAAGTGAGCGAGCGCGGGTTCACGCCCAAGCCCCAGGCGCCCGCGCAGGTGCCGTCTGCCTTGCTGCTGTACCCACGGCTGCTGGAGACGTTCGCGCAGAATAGTACAAATCTGAAAATTGCGTTGGAACTTCCCTTCGCCGACCTCACTTTGCGCAACGGCAACCGCTACCAGGCCGTAGTGTTAACCGACGACGATCTGTACTTCCGTCGCCCGTCTGCCAAGGCATCGCACGCCGATGTGCCCCTGCGCCTGCAGGCCCGGGGCTGGAAATTTGGGGCGGTGTACAGTCGGCAGTTCTGGAGCCAGCCCCAGCAAGTCTGGCAGAGACTAACCGAACTGACCTAACACTATGAAAAGCAAATTACTGGAGCTCTCCGTGGGCTTTTGCCTGCTGTTGGCGGTGGCCTGTGACACCGGCTCGGCCAAAGCCGAGGAGGGCACCGCCGAAACCAAATCTGAGAAAGAGGGCAAGAAGAAGAAAGACAAGAACCCGGCCACCGAGGGCTTTACCGTGAACAACAACTATGACCTGCAGGAGGTGAGCAAAATGGGCAAGAAAACGGTGCCCGAGAGCTCGGGCCTGGAAACCTCCAGTGATGGTAACTTCTGGACCCACCCCGACGCGGGCAACGACGCGGTTTTGTACAAGATTAACCAGTCTGGCGAGCTGCTGGAAACCATGCAGGTGCAGGGCGCCAAAAACAACGACTGGGAAGATGTGGCCCGCGGCGAGGACGGCTTCCTCTACATTGGGGACATGGGCAACAACGAGAACACCCGCCAGGACCTGCAGATTCTGAAGGTAGACGAGAAAGCCAAAAAGGTGGTGGCCACCATTCCGTTCAAGTACGCAGACCAGACCCAGTTTCCGCCATCAAAGCAAGACCAAAACTATGACGTGGAAGGCTTCCTGATGCAGGGCAACAACTTTTACCTGTTCACCAAGAACCGCGGCAAAGGCGATTGGGTAAAACTCTACAAGGTGGCCAACCAGCCGGGCCAGCCGCAAACCGTGCAGCCCCTGGACAGCGTGCAGATTTCCACCAAAATCACCGCCGCCGATATCTCGCCCAACGGCCGCCACATCGCCCTGTTGGGCGAAGGCTGGGTTTACCTGCTGGAAGCCGACAGCCCAGACGCGGCTTTCAAAGGCAAGAAAGAACAGATTCCGCTGGGCAAAGCCGGTCAGGCCGAAGGACTGGTCTTCGTGAACGACACCGACATGATGATCTCCAACGAGAAAGGCACCCTGTTCATGCTGAGCTTGAAGAAGTAAGAAGTTTGAAGAGATAACCGTAATTGACGTTCACCTGTTTTTCCACAAACGGGCATCTCCATCTCACATTAAAGTCAAAGCAAAAAAATGCTGGCGCGAGTCTTAGACTCGTGCCTACGGATGGCGGGTAGTCTCCAGACTACCCTCGCTGCCCCGCAGCGAAAGGACGTTTCCGGGGGCATAACCTTTTGTTTTGAGAAGGATAGCAGAAAGCCTGCACCGCCACAAAAACTGTTCGCATCACCTTTAGGCACAAGTCACGAAACGCGGTCATGCGGGTTACACAGATGCCTGTTTCAGGGCTGTTTATCCAGATTCAGGCATAAAACGCAGGCAAGCCTCTTGGCCTTGGTAAACTGAAAATAGACCTTCCTCGCTTTGGGCTTCTTTTCCTGAAACCATCCTGAAAACGCGCCCGCGGTTTTTTCGTTTTAGGGATACAGGCAGGCGGCGGGGAACACACAAACCATCCATTACAACGAAAGCGCATGAGTGATACAATCTTAGTAACGGGCGCCACCGGCACGGTAGGTTCGGCCACGGTGAAAGCCCTGTCGGCGGTGGGGGCCAGGGTGAGGGCCGGAGTGCGGTCTACCATCAAAGGAGAAAACCTGAAACGCCTGCCCGGGGTAGAGGTGGTGGAGCTGGACTTTGCCCGCCCCGAAACCCTGGCCGTGGCGTTTACCGGGGTGAGCACCGCCCTGCTCATCACGCCGTTTGCCGCCGACCAGGTGGAAATGGCCCGGAAACTGGTAGATGCTGCCCAGGCGGCCGGTTTGCGCCACGTGGTGCGCCTGTCGGCGAGCGGGGCCGAGGTGGAGCCCGGCATCCAGCTGGGCCAATGGCACCGCATGGCCGAAGAGTACCTGAAAGCCACCGAGCTCAACTACACCATTCTGCGGCCGGGTACTTTCATGCAGAACTTCGTGCACCAGCACGCCCCCAGCATTGTGCAGGAAAACAGCTTCTACCTGCCTATGGGCAACGGCCGCGTCGCCTACATTGACGTCCGCGACATTGGCGATGTGGCTGCCGAGATCCTGCAGCGCCCCGAGGGGCACGACGCCAAAGCCTATACGCTCACCGGGCCGCAGGCGCTGTCGGGTTACGAGGTGGCGCAGGTGCTGTCTACTGCCACCGGCCGCACTATTTCCTACATTGACGTGCCTGAGGAAGCCGCCCGCGCCTCTATGCAGCAAGGCGGCCTGCCCGACTGGATGACCGAAAGCCTCCTGGAGCTCAACGCCATCTCGCGCACGGGCTATGCCTCTGGGGTCACCAGTGACGTGCAGCAGATCATCGGGCGGGCGCCGTACTCGTTCCAGGATTTCGCGCTGGCCTACAAAGAGTGTTTCTGAGTTAGATTCCGGAAAAAAGCCCCTAAACAGAAGTTCCGTGGGCAGAATCCTTCAGGAATCCGTGCTGTTTTCCCAGAAAAAGGCCAAAACCGGCCCCCGCATTGGCAGAACTTTGGCGCAGGCGAAAGCAGTAGCGGGTTTGCCGTTCTATGGGTGTTTTAAGCCCGATTTCACGAAAGTAGCCCCAAAATAGCGGCATAAATCGGCCCTACGCTCACCATTTTGCACCGGGCACAGCTTCAAGCGTCGACCAAAGCGCCGGAGACCCGCAACTATTCTGTTCTTAATTGGCTTGTGGAGAAACAAAAAGCCCCGTTGGTTACAACGGGGCTTTTGCGTTAGAAAGGAAAGCTATCTGATGGGTTAGTCACGGTCATCTCTGGAAGAGGAACCGCCGCGCGATGAACGCCCGCCCCGGTTGCTGCCGCCAGAGAAGTCATCTTCGCTGTAGTCGCCGGAGCGGCCATACTGCGAACGGTTCTCGTAGCCAGATCCGCCTCCGCCGTAGCTGGACTGTCCGCCCTGGCTGCCGTAGCCGCCGCGCGAGCCCATGTCGTTGGATGAGGAGCCATAGCCGCTGGAAGAACCGTGGCTGCTTCCGCCCTGACCGTAGCCACCCATGCCGTAATCACGGCTCTGGTCGCCGTAGCCGCCGCCGGTAGAAGCGCCGCCTTGTCCGCGGTTACTGCCGCCAGTGCCGGAAGACTGGTAGCCGCCACGGGAGCCCATGTCATTGCCCATGTTGCCGTAATTAGAGCCACCAAAGTTGCCTCCGCCGTAACCACCGTAGTTACCGCCCTGTGAGCCTGAGCCCGAGCCGTAGGAAGATCCGCCGTAGTTACCACCCTGCGAGCCTGAGCCGCCTTGCGAAGAGCGGGAGCCAAAGTCGCCGCCTTGGGCGTTGTGGGTGCTGTAGCCGCCGTGGCCACCGCCCGATTGTCTGCCACCACCGCTCATAGAGCCGTAGCCGCTGCTGTCACCGCCCTGGTACCCGCCGCGCGAGCTGCCTTGCCACTCCTGGTTGCCCCCTTGTGAGGAACCATAGCCGCCGCGGGAGCCCATGCCCGATGAACCCATGGAGCCGGAGCCTCCGCCGTATCCACCGCGGGAGCCCATGTCAGAGCCGTAGCCGCCACGGGAACCCATGTCATGGGAACCGTAGTTGCTGCCACCCCGGCCAGAGTCACTGCCATACGGACCGCTGTAGCTGTTTCCGCCCTGGCTGTAGCCGCCGTCAAAATCTGAGTTGCCGTCATAGCCACCCCGTGACCCGCCGCGTGAACCATATTCTTCGCCGTAAGAGCCGCCTCTGGAACCCATGGCGCCGTAAGAGCTGCTGTTTTGGTTGCTGTAACCCTGGCTGTACCCGCCGTGGCTGCGGCCGTGGTCATTGCCGTGCATGCCGTACCCGCTCTCAGTGCCGTAGCCCATCTGGTTGCCGTAGTAGCCAGAGCCACCGTAGTTAGAGTAGCCGCCGCGGTCAGACTCTGAGCGGCTGGAGTTTCCGGCGTAACCCCCTTGGGAACTCATGCCGTACGGGTTGCTGCCCATAGAACCAGAGCCGTAGCCGCCGCGCGAGCCCATGTCACCGGAACCGCCGTAGCCGCCCTGCGAGCCGCTGCCCATTGAGCCGTAGCCACCCTGGCCATAGTTAGAACCGCCCTGGTTGCCCATTGAGCCGTATCCGCCTTGGCCGTAGCTGGAGCCTCCCTGGTTGCCCATAGAACCGGAACCGTAGCCGCCCTGTCCGTAGCCTGAGCCACCTTGTGAGCCGTAGCCGCCTCTGGAGCCCATGTCATTGGAGCTGCCGTACATGCCGCTGCCGCGGTTGCTTTGGTCATCCTGGTTGCTGTAGTTGCCGCCCCCAAAGCTGCCGCTGTTGCCCATAGAGCCGCCATAGCCGCCCTGCGAACCACCGTAGCCCCCTTGAGAGCCGCCGTAGCCACCCTGTGAGCCGCCATAGTTGCCGCCACCGCCACCGCCGTAGTTGCCTCCGCTGTAGCTTTCGCCATGCTGGGTGCCGTAGCCGCCGCGCTCGCCATTGAAGTTGCCGCCGCCGCTCACGCCGCTCATGGAAGAGCTGCTTTGGTTGCCGGCGTCGCCGCCCTGTGAGCCGCCGTAGCCCATGCCGCTGCCCACAGAGGCGGAAGAGCCAGCGGTCATGTTGTTATCTGAGTCAGACCCCGAAGAGCTGCCTGATTTGCCCGAGCCCGACTTGCCACTACTTGCTTTTGACGTGGTGGACGAGCCGGATTTAGAGCTGGCCTTAGGCGTGCTGGACGTTGTGGAGGCCGAGGTTTTGCTGCTGCCGTTCTTTTTATCAGAAGTAGAGGAGGAGCTTTTCTTAGAAGAAGTAGACCCGCCGGAGCTTGTGCCTGAACTGGCGCCCGAGCCGGTTAACCCAGAGATGCCGGTGCTGCCTACCCCTGAGCTAAGAACAGAACCAGAGCCGCCCGATCCACCGGAAGAGGAGCCGCTGCTGCCTTGTGCCCCGGTAGACCCGGTGGTTGACCCTCCGGTAGAGCTTTGGCCCATGTTGTCAGAGGAAGAGGAAGAAGCAGTTGCCCCTGTGCTGCCAGCACCAGTAGAGGAGCCTTGGTTTTTGTCTTGCTGCTCTTTTTGATTGTCTTTCATGGTTAAATCTCCTTTGTTAATGGTTTTGGAATGGTTAGTTGGATACGCTGATGCACTTGCCCGGAAGCCGGAATTAGTTTTCCCGCTTCCGGGCAAGTATTAATACTATACGAACGGGTGTTCGCATGGTTAGCGCCTTCTATTACCATTTTGTAAATAATAGAAGATAAACTTGGAGATTTGTTGAAAGAAGCCGGGCCTGAAGCCAAACCTTTTTGCCAAAATGATTTTTCAAGAATCTGGAGTGGGTGTACTCTCACCCAGGCCAGCAGCCAGCGGGAGGGCACCCAGACAATCCCAGACCCGTTGGGGTGCTTACGCCCGGTCAGCGGCTGGCATGGGTTTTCTGGGCCTTTTCCAGGAAAAAGGCCTAAAACGGTTTGTGATGGTAGACCTGATTAAAACCCTTCATCGGTCCGGTCTGTGCCACGGCGCAAGGGAGGGGTTAGGAAAGTTTTTCTCCGTTGGTGGGTTGAGGAGTGCTGCCGGGGGAAGGAGAGGGGGTGGCGTCAACGTCCAGGTTGTTGATGAGTTCCTCGGCGTCTTCCTGCTCCTGTTCATCGGGTTCGGGCACGTGGTGCTCATCGGCCTCCAGCGGTTCATAGTTGAGGCGCACAAAAATAGGGAAGTGGTCTGACCCAAAGAACGGCAACCGCCTGATCCTGATCAGCCGGAAGGCGGGGTCATAGAAGATATGGTCCAGGGAGTAGCGGAAGAACGGCACAAAGGCGTTGTAGGTATTGTAAAAGCCCCGCCCGATGCGCGGGTCCAGCAGGCCGCTGATTTTCCGGAACAGGTTGGTGGTGTACGACCAGGCCACATCGTTCAAATCGCCAATCACAATGCTGGCGTACGGTGAGTCTTTGGCCATTTTGGCCACCGTGAGCAATTCGGCCTCGCGGGTGTCAGTGTCCTTGTGCAGGTGAGGCGGTTGCGGGTGCACGGTAAACAGGTCAAACCGCTTGCCGGTGGGCAGTTCCACCACCATGTAAAAGGAAGGAATGCCCTCTTCTACCAGGTACCTTACCTCTGTGTGGGAAAGCTTGAACTTGCTGAAGAACATCATGCCGTAGGTGTTCTCCAGGGGCTCTTTAATGCAGTAGGGGTAGCGTTCATCCAGCTCAGAAAGGGCCTGGGCCCAGCGGTGGTTAGGTTCGTTGATGAGCAGCAGGTCGGGGTCATTTTCCCGCACTACCTTCAGGAACCGGTCATAGCGGGTGTTAGACATGCGCACGTTGGAGATCATGATCCCGAAGGAGTTCTTGGGGGCCTTTATTTTTGACCTGAGCGCCTGCGGCCGTACCAGGGGCGTGAACTTGTACACGTGCACCGCCTCGTTGAGGATGGCCAGCACCAACAACCCCGCAAAAATCTTCTGCGTGAGCAGCTCAAAGCCAATGAACCAGCCATACAGCCCCAGCACCAGGAGCCCCAGCAGGGCTACCTGCACCCTGGGAAAATCAAGGACACGAATCCACCAGTAAGTGCTCTTTACCAGGGTTAACAAAGAAGCTAATATGACAAAGCAGCCAAGTAGCTCAAGGGCGATTCTCATAGGTTGATGGTTCTAGTCCGTTCACATACTCAATTTAAGCCGCAGGGTTGCCTAAGTTTTCACCGGGGCCAGCTGAATAGATACCAACCAAAAAAGATGCCGTTTCTGGTCCGGTTTCAGAAAACCAGGCCAGAGACGGCATCCAAGAAGTTATAAGCAGACGGGCGTTACGGCGCCACCTTTTCTACGCGTACCCCCACGGCCATAATGCCGGGCAGGGGGTCTTGGCGCATGTACTGGTTAAGCTTGAGGGTGTACTTGCCGGGTTGCCCAAACCGCACGTTTTTCAACGCCCTGAACTGGTGGTCAAAGATGTCGCCGGCGCCGTTGCCCTTGGGCTCGCCGGTCTTGGGGTCCATGAGGAACATCTCGTGCAGCATGGAGTTGATCTGCCTGCCGTCTGGGCCCACCAGGTAGTGCCGCAGATACAGGTTGTAGAACGGGTAGTGCAGCGCGTTGCGCACGTTGAAGAACACGTTGTACTGCTGCGTGGTATCTGTCACCTCAAACGTAAAAACGGGGGCCAGCTTTACCGGCCACTCGTTGTTGGGAATATCCTGGTTTTCCTCAAAGACGCGGTTGGCATCACAGCTGCCCAGCAAGAAACCCAGGCACAGCAAAGCCATAAAAAAAGACAGGTGCTTACTCATTAACCTTCTGGGTTAGGCGTGGGGGTTGCGTTTTCTGGGGCACCCGGCCGGCGGTTGCGGTGGTTGCGGTTGCGGCTCCTTCTGGACCGCTGCTCCCCTTCGGCGCGGGGTGGCCGGTCGGCGGTAACGGCTCCTTCAGTAGGGACCATCTCCACAGCGGGTTGCGGCCGGTTCTGCTGCGGCTGTCTAGGGCCCTGGGGCCGTTCTGCCCGGGGCGGGCGGTTTTCCTTGGGGGCCCGGTTAGGGTCGCGTTCGGGCTTTGGTTTGCCCTGGCCCTGTTGCTGCGGCTGTCCTTTGCCCTGCGGGCGCTCTGGCCGGGGCCTGGGCTCACCGCCCTGGTTCTGCCGCTGGCTGCCACGCTCCTGCTGGTTTCTGGCTTCGCCGTTTTCTGCCCTGGGCGCGCGTTCTGGCCTTGGGGCCCCGTTCTCTTCTGCCTCGGCTTTTCTGCCATTGCGCTCTGACCGGCCTTTGGGCGAGTCAGAAGACTTGGCGATGCCATCGGGGCGGTCTCTCCGGACCTCCGGGGTAGGCGTGGACTGGGCCAGTTTCTCGGCCGCGTTGCCGCCGCTTTTCTTTTTCTTGCGCTTTTTCTTGCCCTTGCTGAACTGCTCGTCCAGGCGGTCCAGGTTGCCTTCCAGCGACTCCACAAAGTCCACTACCTCGGCCTGCTGCTGCTTTTTCACCTCTTCGGCCAGGTTCTCGGGCATCTCGCCGGCGGCGTTCATCTTGAGCACCTCCTGCACGCGCTCCACGGGTACCGGAAACCAGTTGCTGTCGCCGCGGTAACCGAACCACATGATGCGCCGGAAAATATCGGTCTTCTGCAGGAAAGCCTCGCCGGCCTTGGTCTGCAGCGGACGGTTCACGTTGGGGATGTCCTTGAGGGCATCCATGTAGGTTTCCAGCTCATAGTTGAGGCAGCACTTCAAACGCCCGCACTGGCCCGAGAGCTTGCTGGGGTTGAGCGACAGGTTCTGGTACCGCGCCGCAGTGGTAGACACGCTTTTAAAGTCGGTAAGCCAGGTAGAGCAGCACAGTTCGCGGCCGCAGGAGCCAATGCCGCCCAAACGGCCGGCCTCGTGCCGAAGGCTGATCTGGCGCATCTCAATGCGTACCTTGAACTCCTCGGCCAGTTTCTTGATCAGTTCCCTGAAATCCACGCGGTCATCGGCGGAGTAGAAGAAGGTGGCCTTGGTTCTGTCGGCCTGGTACTCCACGTCTGAGAGCTTCATCTTGAGCTTGAGGTCCTGCACAATGGCGCGGGCGCGGTACATGGTGGTAGACTCCTGCTCGCGCGCGGCGTTGAACTTCTCCATGTCCTTCTCCGTGGCGATGCGGTAGATGCTCCGGATCTCGTCATTGTTCTGAACTTTCTTCTTGTTCATCTGCAGACGCACCAGTTCGCCTTTGAGAGACACGTGGCCAATGTGGTGCCCGTTGGGCACGTCCACCACCACGGCGTCGCCGGTGGTGAGCTGAAGCCGGTTTACGTTCCGGAAAAATTCTTTGCGGCCGCCCTTAAAGCGGATCTCCACTATATCAAACTCCTTAAAAGACACGGGTATCTCCATGTCTGAGAGCCAATCAAACACATTTAAACGGTTACAGCCTCCCGTGCTGCAACCGCCGTTGCTTTTGCAGCCAGCCACTGCCACCTCGCCATCGACCGAGATAGCCTTGGAGCCGCAGCCGCCACTAGAACATGAACTACATCCCACAGGTAAATTCCTTTTATATAGATAATTCTTGTTTTCAAAAAAGTAAGGTCCAAACTACTCTACAAGCAAGGCACCGCCCCTAAAGGTAAGAAAGTCTATTTGCCTGATTTTGAAAGAAATACAGGGGAAATAGGATAGGAGCAGGGGCCTTTTGGGTGCTTTTTTACCGCTATTTCGCAGACCCTAATTAACAAATATAATAACTTAATCTGAATAGGTGGGCACGTTTGCCCGGGTTATCAACATCCCGTTTAGGGGATATTTGGGGAAAACGGCCCCAAAACGCTTGCCTCCACCAACAAAAAACCGGGTGAGCCGCGTTCCCCTGCTGCCAATCCAAATTATTTTCCTGTTTTGGTTCTGCAGGCCAATTGCGTACTTAGCGGCCCTAAACCCTACTTAATATTCTATGCAGTTTGCCTTTGCCGATGCGCTCTCTGTCACCGAGCTGTGCACCCTGTTCAACACCGCCTTCTCTGACTACGTGCAGCCCATGGTGCTCACGGAGCCCATCCTGGAACTGAAGCTAACCCGCGACGGTACCCAGTTGGGCGTGTCGCCGCTGGCCCTGGACCACCATGCGGCCGTGGGCTTTATTCTGAACGCATTGGGCGACTGGCAGGGCCGGAAAACCGCCTACAACGGCGGCACCGGCGTGGTGCCCGAGGCCCGGGGGCAAGCCCTTGCGGAGCGGATGTACCAGTTCTGCCTTCCGGTGTTGCAGCAGGAGGGAGTGGAGCAGTGTCTGCTGGAGGTGATCAAGGAAAACACCCGCGCTTTTCTGGTCTACCAGCGCCTGGGGTTTGAGGTGGTGCGGCATTTCAGGTGTTTCCGGGACACGAAGACCCACCTGCAGTGGCACGGGCACGCGGCAAAGGAAATAGAGCTGCGGGAAGTCGCCCACCCGGATTGGGCCCTGTACCAGACGTTCTGGGAGGTAGAGCCCAGTTGGCAATACCATACGGCCGCCGTTGACCGCAGCCTCGCGCATGTGAAAATTGTGGAGGCGCACCACTTGGGCCGGTGCGTGGGCTACGGCATGGTGTACCCCCTGACCGGGGCCGTGGCCCAACTGGCGGTGAGCCCGGCCTGGCGCCGGAACGGAGTAGGCCAGGCCCTGCTCCAACGCCTGGCAGAACTGGCTACCGCCCCGGCCATTTCTGTGATCAACGTAGACGAGCAGAGCAACAGCACCCTGCAATTTCTGCAGAACCGGAAGATGACCGAGATCATGGGCCAGTACGAGATGATCAGGCCTGTGTAGCGTTTCGGGGGCTTTTTTCAGAAAACAGGCCAAAAAGGGAACGGGGCAGAAGCAACTTGTAAAAGCGCTTCTGCCCCGTTCCCTTTGTAAGCGGAAAGGTTTTTAGTTGGAGGTTTTTTGGGCCAGGTTGGCGGCTTTCATGTACTTGGTGGCCTCCAGGAACGTGGTGGTCCAGATGTCTTTTTCGTGTTGCTTCAGGAACTGCAGCAGTTGGCGGTGTGCCTCCAGCGATACGTTCAGGGAGTGCTCGCCGCCCACCCCGTGGAACAGGAACACCACCATGCTGTTAGACGCCATGGCCTTTTTCACCAGGGCAATCAGTTCCTCGCCAGTCTGGCCGTTGATCATGAAACTGCCCACGTTGTACAGGTTGGTGGGCTGGTGCGGAATCAGCACGCCCTGTACCCCGCGCGCCGACACGAATTCCCCTTTGATGCCGTCCAGGTACGCTACGCCACCCACGTGGGTATCGCCGCAGGGGTAGGCAAAGGTGCGTTCCTTTTTGCCGTCAAGGGCCTCCAGGGCGGCGTTCGTCATCTTCACCTCGTCCTGAATGCGGCGCACCGAGTACGTGGCCAGGTTATAGTCTGCCGTGACAAAGCTGCGGCCGGGTTTGCTGCCGTCGCAGGGGTGAAAGAGCGTGTGGTTGGCTAGTTCGTGTTTGTTGGCGGCCACCTTTTTCCACTCGGGCAGGCGTTTGGAGAAGGGGGCGGCCGCGGCGGTCAGGTAAAAGGTGCCTTTCAGTTTGAACGAGTCCAGGGCCGGCACCACTTTGTCCAGGTGCACGTTCAGGGCATCGTCATAGGTGAGCACCACGGCGCATTTCTTTTTGTTCCAATCCTGCGCGGCAAGAGAAAAGCTGTACAAGCCGACCAATAAAAGGAGGTACTTTTTCAAGGGTGTATCTGTTAGGGTGTGAAGTAGCGCCCCAAGCTATTTTACCTGACCTGGGCTCTCTAAAGATACATAAAAACAGGAGCAAAACAGAAACCCCGGCAGCGCTAAAACTACCGGGGCTCTGTTTTGTTCCTGAGCAATGGGAAATGCCAGGGTTTACCCGTTGGAGCCGCTTCGTTGGCCCAGCTTCCAGGCGGCTACCGCCGCCACCAGGAACACGCCAATGGCAGCGGTCTGCATAAGACCAGAGCGGTTGTGCTTCCACTCGGCGGGCATGCCTTTCTCGGCCCAGATGTTGGGGAATTTGCCGTTTTTGATGTCGTCAATGATGCCTTCCACCACGTTGATGCGGTCTGCCAAAATCAGCGGAAGCCAGTGGCCGTAGTCGTTCTCGCTTTTCTTGAAGGCCAGGCGCCGGATCTTGCCGCTGAGGCCGCTGGGCGGAACCGAAGTCCCGAACACGGCACTCACGCCGGGGCGCTCAATGGAGTGGAACACCTCTACGGTAACGGGTTGCTGGGTGGGCCGCTGCCAGGTGTAGCCCCGCTGCTCTTCATCGGTGCGGTGCTTCATGGGGTACGTGGGGTCATTCTTGGGGTCTGCGTCAATTCCCCAACCTGGTATATGTGAATAGTCTCTTGCTGTATTTTCCATGGTGTTTCGCGTTTAGATTCTGGCTGATGGTGGAATAAGAACCGGTTTTATGCAGTTGTCTAGCTTCTCAGAGAACATGCGGTAGGCATCAGACACTTCCTCCAGCGGAATGCGGTGCGTAATGAGCGCTTTGGGGTTCAGGATACCGTTCTGCACGTGTTCTATGAGCCTGGGCAGCAATCTGGGCACCGAGGCCTGGTTGGCCCGGATGGTGATGCCTTTGTTCACCACGTTGCCAATGGGTACCAGGTTGTCGGTTGGGCCGTATACCCCCACAATGGAGACAATGCCGCCTTTTTTCACGCAGTTGATGGCCCAGTGCAGGGCCGTGGCAGAACCAGCCTGGATCAGGAGTTTTCTACCGGTAATGGTTTGCAGGGCGTTGCCGGTGGCCTCGGCGCCCACGGCGTCAATGCAGACATCGGCTCCCATCCAGTCGGTGGTTTTCTTCACAAACACCGCCGGGTCTCCAATCTCGTTGTAGTTGTAGGCCTCGCAGTGCGCGTAGTTCTTGGCAAACTCCAGACGGTAGTCTACTTTGTCAATGATGATGACGCGGCCCGCACCGAACAGCCAGCTGCAACGCGCGGCCATGATCCCCACCGGGCCAGCCCCAAACACCACCACGGTATCGCCGGGCTGGATGCCGCCCATCTCAGCGGCCTGGTAGCCGGTGGGCACCACGTCGGTGAGCATCACGGCATCGTCGGGGTCCATCCCCTCAGGAATCACGGTAGGGCCTACGTTGGCGTAGGGTACCCGCACGTACTCGGCCTGGCCGCCATCATACCCGCCAGCCGTATGGGAGTAACCGAAGATACCGCCCACCGCAGAGGCCTGCGGGTTAGATTCGTGGCAGTTGCCAAACAAGCCCTGCTTACAGAAGGCGCACTGCCCGCAGGCAATGTTAAAGGGCACCAGAATATGGTCGCCCACCTTTACCTTGGTCACCTCTGACCCCACCTCTTCCACTATGCCTGTAAATTCATGCCCGAAGGTCATGCCCACCCGCGTATCGGGCACTGATCCGTTGTACAGGTGCAAGTCTGAGCCGCAGATACAGGCGCGGGTTACGCGTACAATGGCATCCTGGGGGTGCTGGATCTGGGGCATGGGTTTCTGATCTATGCGGACCCTCAAAGGGCCCCGGTAATTCA
Organism: Rufibacter psychrotolerans; assembly: GCF_016924645.1. Classification (GTDB taxonomy): domain Bacteria; phylum Bacteroidota; class Bacteroidia; order Cytophagales; family Hymenobacteraceae; genus Nibribacter; species Nibribacter psychrotolerans. Next base: position 78,124 of record NZ_JAFFJV010000020.1, read on the forward strand.
TGGCTAGCATACGTATTTTTCCTAGAGGTTAAAGTGGGACATTGGTTTCACCTGCCCGGTTAAGGGGCAGCGTTGCGCCAACCGCAACATTATCTGATTACTTATCTGCCTGATTAAAGTTACAATAGGCGGCCAGCGGCAGGGTGGCGGCAGCGGACCTTTCCCCTTTGAGCCCGGGGAAGTGAGCCTCAGTATTTGCCGCGGGGTAGCATCTAGATGAACCTTCTGGGGCTATCTTAGTATAAATTTTAGAGCGGCGGCGCCAAGCTTCCTGCGGAGCAGTGAAGCATCTTTTGCGCGCAGCCCTGTTACACCCCAAAACAGAATAACATGAAAGTTGAGATATGGTCTGATGTGGTTTGCCCCTTCTGTTACATAGGCAAGCGGCGGTTTGAGAAAGCCCTGGAAGGTTTTGCGGCCAAAGACAAGGTGGAGGTGGTCTGGAAGAGTTTTCAGCTGGACCCCGACCTGAAGTACGTGCCCGGGCAGTCGTTGCACGAGTACCTGGGCAAGAGGAAAGGCGGCACGGCAGCCGAAGGAAAGCAGATGAACGACCACATGGCCGCGGTAGCCAAAGAAGTAGGGCTGGACTACGACCTGGACCATGCCATCATCACCAACACCCTTGATGCCCACCGCCTCATCCACCTGGCGCACCAGCACCACAAGCAAGACGCCATGAAGGAAAGGCTGCTGGCCGCTTATTTCACCCAGGGCAAGAACATAGGCGACCTGGACACCCTGGTGCAACTGGCCGAGGAAGTGGGACTGGACCCCACAGAGGCAAGAGAAGCCCTGCAGAGCGATGCCTTCCGGAAAGACGTGCAGCTGGACCTGTACCACGCCCAGCAGGTGGGAGTACGCGGCGTGCCGTTCTTTGTCTTCAACAACAAATACGCCGTTTCGGGCGCACAGCCCACCGAGCTGTTTCAGGAGGTACTGGCCAAAGTGTGGGAAGAGGAGAAGCCCCAGGTGCTTGGGGGCGAAGGAGCCGGGTTCTGCACCCCAGACGGCGTATGCGACTAAGTACCCCACCCAAAACCTAAGACTATGAAAGTATTGATGGTATTAACCTCGCACAGCGAGTTAGGCGACACCGGCGAGAAGACCGGTTTCTGGATAGAAGAGTTCGCGGCCCCTTACTACGTGTTCAAAGACGCGGGAGCCCAGATAACCCTGGCCTCGCCCAAAGGCGGCCTGCCGCCCATTGACCCCAAGAGCGATGCCCCCGAAAACCAGACCGAGGCCACCAAGCGCTACAAACAAGACCAGGAGCTGCAGCAATTACTAGCCCGCACCACCAGGGTCGCCGAAGTGTCGGCGGAGGCGTTTGACGCGGTGTTCTACCCCGGCGGCCACGGTCCGCTGTGGGACTTGTATGAGTCGCCCGAATCGGCTAAGCTGATTGAGGCCTTCTGGAAAAGTAAGAAACCGGTGGCGGCCGTTTGCCATGCCCCGGCCGTGCTGCTCAACGTCAAAGATGAAAACGGCGAGCCCCTGGTCAAAGGAAAGAAAGTGACCGGCTTTGCCAACTCAGAGGAAGAAGCCGTGGGCCTGACCAAGGTGGTGCCGTACCTTTTGGAGGATGAACTGAAGAAGCAAGGCGGCAACTACTCCAAAACCACCGACTGGGGCGTGCACGTGGTGCAGGACGGCCTGCTGATTACCGGACAGAACCCGGCCTCGTCTGAGGAAGCGGCCCGCCAGTTGCTGCACCTGTTACAGCAACGAGCCGGCTAAGCCCGAAGATGCGCCAGCCCAAAAGCTGAATCGGGCCTGTTTTCTGAAAAACAGGCCCGATTCAGCTTTTCTTTTATTTTCCCAGCCATTCTTTGAACGCCGCAGCGCGCTCGTTGCTGATGATGATCTCCTTGTCCGTGGTGGGCTTCACGTAGACTTTCAGGCGGCCCTTCAGGTAGGGGTGGATCTCGTCAATGGAGTGGATGTGGGCAATGAACTGGCGGTTCAGGCGGCTGAACTGCTCGGGGTCCAGGAGTTCCTGCAGGGTGTCCAGGGTATAGTCGGTGATAAAGCGCTGGCCGTTGGTGGTGATCAGGAAAACGATCTTGTCCTCGGCGTAGAAATAGGCAATCTCATCGGTAGACACCGACCGGATCTTCTGGCCGCTCTTCACTAGGAAACGATTTTTGTAGTGCGGCGTTTCGGCTACCGGGGAGGCATTTCGGTTCAGCAGGGCCATGATCTGGTGCATGTCCAGGGCCGGAGTCTGGGGCTGCGTCTGACGCAGGGCCTTGAACTTGTCCATGGCGGCAGCCAGGTCCTCATTGCTGATGGGCTTGAGCAGGTAGTCAATGCTGTTCACCTTGAAGGCCTTCACGGCATACTCGTCATAAGCCGTGGTGAAGATGATGGGGCATTTTACCTCTACCTTCTGGAAAATCTCAAAGCTGTTGCCGTCAGACAGGTGAATGTCCAGGAAGGCCAGGTCCGGGGCCGGGTTGGTCTCAAACCAGCGCACGGCATTCCGGATAGAGTCAATGGTGCTCACCACCTGGATGCTGGGGTCATAGCGGTGCAGCTGGGCCTCCAGCTTTTCAGAGGCCAGATATTCGTCTTCAATGAGGAGGATGTTCATCAGGCGGCTTTGTTAAGGAGCGGTAATTTAGCAATGAAATTATCAGCGGTCACTTGCACGTCTACTTTTTTATCGGTGATGAATTTGTAGCGGTTGATGATGTTTTTGAGGCCCACGCCGGTAGACTCCTCGCTGCTCTCGCGCAGTTGCAGGTTGTTCTTGATGATGATGTAGTCGCCCTCCACAAACACGTCAATGAAAAGGGGCTCGTCGCGGCTCACAATGTTGTGCTTGATGGCGTTTTCCATGAGCAGCTGCATGGTAAGCGGGGCTACCTGGTGGTTGTGCAGGTGGTCGGGCACGTTCATGTTTACCTGCAGGTTCTCCCTAAACCTGATCTTGAGCAGGAACAGGTAGGAATAGATAAAGTCCAGCTCGGTGTGCAGTGTCACCAGCTCTTTGTCTTTGTTCTCCAGCACGTAGCGGTACACTTTAGACAGCTGCTCCACAAACTTGGCGGCCATGTCCTGGTCTTTGTAGATGAGCGAGGAGAGGGCGTTGAGGCTGTTGAACAGAAAGTGCGGGTTCACCTGCTGCTTCAAAGACTCAAACTGCACTTTGATGGTCTCCTTCTTGAGCTTCTCAGACTGCATGAGGTAACGGTGCCACTGGTTGTAAAAGTAAATGCCCGACCGGATAAAGTGCACGAAGAGCAGGATGATGCTGCCGAACACGAACACCTCCTTCACGTTGCGGCGGGCTTCGGGGTCCTGGAAGTCAAACGCCAGCTGGCCCAAGAACAGGCGCGGCACAATCTCAAACAGCACCATCACCAGCAGGATGTACACCTGCACCGAAATCCACTCATAGATAAAGCGGCGCAGGCCGTACTCGCGCCAGTCATACTTGCGGCTCAGGCGTTTGGCAATCAGGCGGGTGCCCTCCAGCACCACGTTGACCATGAGCGCGTTGTGGAACAGCCGGAACACATCTGCCGCCTCAAAGTCACTCAGCCCGGTACGGTGAATAAAAAAGAAGGTCCAGAAAATAAGGAACGCGATACCCGTGTTGGCCAGGTAGCGCAGCAGGTTTTTATGCTTGAATTGAAACTTTTTCTTCATAAAGGGAGACTGCACAAACAGCCTGTCCAAAAACTCGGTAGAGAGAATCATAGTTCAATATACAATTGACAACCAGTTTCAGCACCAGGTACTGAAAAGAGGCTTCTGCTCACGATGATAGCTTACTTTTTTAAAACAGCCCAAAAACGGCCTGGCCGGGCGCTCAGCGCTTTCCTGTGCATTCCTTTGGAAATGCCAGGGGCACCAAGGCTGCTTTCCAGGGGTTTCAGAACTTTTCTTTTTCCAGAAAAAAGGCCCCGAAACAGGCAAATCTAGCAGTTGGCATCCTGCAGCCCTGGCGTGCAAAACAGAAACGGCTGGCAGCTTTTTCCTAAGTTTGCGTACAGTACAGAGCAGTTGGCACCTTTCCCGGCTAAGTTTGCAAGTAGTTGTTTTGCCGTCAAGGGTACAACCAAATCCTGACCAAGCCGGAAATTAACAGACTGAACCCGGGTTAGTTGCCGCCTAAGTATCTGTGCACCTGTTACTTTATGATGAAAACTATGAATTCAGCGTGGATCTATTTGATTGTGGCCGGCATCTGTGAAATAGGCTGGGCCATTGGGTTAAAGTACACCGAGGGCTTTACCCGGCTCTGGCCTACCGTGATTACCGTGGTGGTGATGATCCTGAGCTTCGTGCTGCTGGCCCAGGCCATGAAAACCTTGCCGGTTGGCACCGCCTACGCCTCCTGGACCGGCATTGGCGCCGTGGGTACCGCTATCCTGGGCATGGTCTTGTTCAATGAGCCCAAAGACGTGATCAGGCTGGTGTGCATCGGGTTGATTATTGCCGGGGTGTTGGGGTTGAAGTTTTTAGCGAAGGAGTAAGAATTTATTCTCTACAGTGTGATTGTGTTTTCTGACGGGGTGGCGTTTGATGATATTCCAAACTGCAGTATACAAGTTGGCTTTTTGCTGGCGTAGTGCCGCTTGCCTATGGGTTTATGGGCTACTTTTTCCATAGCTGATGAAAAGCGCTCACGGCCGCGGGGCCCCGTCTTTGCCCTTCGCACTGCCCTTGCGGCCCACGCTTGCAGTCTGCTCTTTGCTTCTGCTCTTCAGGGGCCACAAGCGAGGCGCTCGAGCCAAAGACTGGAATCGGGATCTTCCGGCTGTGGACTTGCATAGCAGCGATATCGCTAATCATTGTGCAAGAACTTTTCTAACTATGGCGCGGATTTACTTCCGTGACTTACGTTCAAAAGTCACGGAAGTAAATCCGCGCCATAGTTAGAGGCCCTCGCCAAAGACCTCGCAGTGTCTTCCAGACCTGTGAGGGTCTACCTATCGTGACTTTTACTTCTTCCATGGTTCAAGTTTGTGAGGTAGACCTATCATGAAGGCAGTTTGCAACTGCCGTGTGGCGAAAACCTCAGAAATGGCTTGCCGGCAAGAAGGAGAACCTACTTTCTGCGGTAGGCAAAAAGAGAATCAGAGGTGAGCAGGTAAATAAACTTATCACCTACCAAAACCTGGCGGTAAGGCTGGGTTTGCTCTGGCAGTGGCAGGGTGCGGGTCTGGAACGTGTAGAGGTGCTGAAACTGGAGTTGGTTGTTGGACAGGTAATACAGTTCATCGCCCACGAAGCCCACGTACGTGAGATTAGGGTAGGGCAATTTCTTCTGGTAGTTGCCCATGTTGTCAAACACGTAAATGCCTGAGAGCCGGTCTACCATGTACAGCTTGCTTTGGTACTCGCGCAGGAACGTGATGTCGTGCTGGCGGCGGTCCAGCAGCAGCTCCAAAGGGTTCTCAAACACGGCCCGGTTCACGCGGGTGTCAATCTTGAGCAGTCTAAAAGTAGTTTCGTCAAAGAGCCACAGCCGGTCATCGGCGGCCAAGGTGGCGGCCCGGATGGTGCCATCGGTAAACTCGCGCAGATCGGCCATGCCCAGTGGGGTCAGGAAGCGGTCCAGCAGTTGAACGCGCTGGCGGTCATCGTAGAAGACCAAGATTTTGGCCGGGCTCCAGGCTTCCAGCATGGCCACCCTGCCCTGCACCGGCGGCGAAAACGTGTTTACCACCTTGCCCAGCGTATCTAGCTGAATAATGTTCTGGCGCGTATCTGACAGGTACACGCGGTCGAACCGGTCAATGGACAGCAAGGCATTTCCTTTGGCCGGCAGCTGAAACGCCAGCGACCAGGCTGGCGCGGGTGCCTGGCCCATTCCCGTTTTCGGCGCGAAAATGCTAAAACACAGCAAAAACAGGCTAAGCAGGCTGGTTTTCAAAGTAGGTGAGGGTAAGTTCCTGGCCATCATAGACTGCGTAAGAGCAAAAATTGACCCATTCTCCCAGGTTCAGGTAGCGGCTGCGGTCGCCAATGGGCAGGTCCAGGGGCAAATGCCGGTGCCCGAACACGTAGAAATCATGGTGCTGCCGGCTTTCCACGCGGTGGCAGTAGTGCACCAGCCACTCGTCGTCGCCCTTGAACACCTCGTCTACCTTGGTGTTCTGGATGCGGCTCCGGCGCGACCAGAAGCTGGCCAGGCCAATGCCCACGTTGGGGTGGATGCGGGCGAAGAACCACTGGCTCACCGGGTTGGCGAACACCTTCTTCAGAACTTTATAGGTGTAATCCTTCGGACCCAGGCCATCGCCGTGGCCAATGTAGAACGTATGGTTGCCGATCTGGGTGGAAACAGGTTTCCGGATAACGGGGATGTTGAGTTCCTTGGGGAAGTAGTCGAACATCCACATGTCATGGTTTCCCGTGAAAAGGTAGATGGGAATGCCGCTGTCGGCGATTTCGGCCAGTTTTCCCTGTAACCGGATAAAACCACGCGGAATGGCGTGCCGGTACTCAAACCAAAAGTCAAAGATATCGCCCAGCAGGAAAATGGCGTGGGCGTCTTGCTTCACCTGATCTAACCACCGTACAATCTTTTTCTCCCGTGCCAGGCTTGCTTGGGGGGTAGGTACCCCTAAATGGAAATCTGAGGCAAAGTACACTTTCTTGCCGGGGGGCAAGTGGTCAATCGGTGTGATCATCAATGACGAAAAGAATGAGTTCTTTGGGGCCGTGGGCGCCCATCACTAAGGTTTTCTCAATGTCGGCGGTGCGGCTGGGGCCACTTACCAACGACAGCATAGACGGCAGCCGCTTGCCGTATTTTTCCTGCACAAACTGCAGCGCCTGCTTTATATCAGGCACCAGCTGTGACAATTTGGCCACCACCAAGTGCATGGCCGGGTACACCGAGAGCCTTCGGCCGCTGGCGTTGGCCGAGGAAACCAGAATACTGCCGGTGCGCGCCACCAGGGCTTCACAGGTAGTAAGGGCCGCCTGGGCATTCTCTATGAAGTCGTCCTCGGTACCGTTGAAATGAATGCCGCCCGCGTGCAGAATCTTCTTGAGGGTGGGCTCCCACACGTACAGGTTGTCCAGGCCGCGCTCTTTCTTGAAGGCAAACAGCTGGTCAAAGAAGTCTTCCTCGTTCTCGCAGTACACAAAGGTGCCGCTGTTGCGGATGAACGTCTCGGCGAAGAGCACGGAGAGGTCTTCCAGCAGCGGGCCGTAGACCGAGGTGGAGAAGTCTGGGGTAGGAGGCAGAAAAGGCGCTGACTTAGCCAGCGCCTCTCTTACCTTGCGGAGCACAATCTCTTTGGATTTGGCTTCGTACATGTTGTGTTTCGGTTTTAAGCCTACTTTTCAGAAAATAGCCTAGGAACTGAAGGTGGTGCCTTCGCCCACGCCTGAGCTTTGGTGGCCGCTTGGTTCGGCGGCGGTAGGCGTGTCTTCCTGGTTTTGCTGCGATCCCGTAGGCGTAGTAATATGGCTTTCGCCGGCCAGCTCGCTCTGGGTCTTGCTGCGGTCTGTACCGGCCGTGTGGGCCTGGTACGTGGTAAGGCCGTCAAACGGACGCTTGCCCACCAAGCGCTCCAGGTCGTTCTGGAAGATGATCTCCTTCTGCAGCAATTCCTGGGCTACCAGTTCCAGCTCATGGCGCTTCTCGGTCAATAACTGCAGGGTGCGCTCGTAGGCTTGCCCTACCAATAGCCGCACCTCATTATCAATGGTCTCAGCGGTAGTTTCTGAGTACGGCTTGGTGAACGTATTGTCTGGCTGCTTAGAGTCGTAGAAAGACAGGTTCCCGATGCGGGGGTTCATGCCGTACATGGTCACAATGCTGTAGGCCATTTTGGTGATGCGCTCCAGGTCGCTCAGGGCACCGGTAGAGATCTTGCCAAACACCAGTTGCTCGGCGGCGCGGCCCCCCAGGGCCATGCACATCTCATCAATCAGCTGCTCGGTGGTATACAGGAACTGCTCTTTTGGCAGGTACTGCGCATAGCCCAACGCGGCCACCCCACGCGGCACGATGCTCACTTTCACCAACGGATCACAGTGCTCCAGGAACCAGCCGGCAATGGCGTGACCCGCCTCGTGGTAGGCCACAATTTTCTTCTCTTCCGGCGAGATGATCTTGTTTTTCTTCTCCAGACCACCAATTACGCGGTCAATAGCGTCGTTGAAGTCCTGCATGTCAATGGCCTTCTTGTTGCGGCGGGCCGCAATCAGGGCCGCTTCGTTACACACGTTGGCAATCTCAGCTCCGGCAAAACCAGGCGTCTGAGCGGCCAGTTTACGGGCGTCAATGCCTTCTGCCAGTGACAATGGGCCTAAGTGTACGCCAAAGATCTGGGTACGGCCGTTGATGTCTGGTTTGTCAATGCTGATCTGGCGGTCGAAACGGCCGGGGCGCAGCAAGGCAGAGTCCAGGATGTCTGGACGGTTGGTAGCAGCCAGGATGATAACGCCGGAGTCAGTGGCGAAACCGTCCATCTCTACCAGCAGGGAGTTCAGGGTGTTCTCACGCTCATCGTTACCGCCGGGCATCTGCCCACGGCTCCGCGAACGACCAATGGCGTCAATCTCGTCAATGAAGATGATACACGGCGCTTTGGCTTTGGCCTGCTTGAACAAGTCACGCACACGGGCAGCACCCACCCCTACGAACATCTCCACGAAGTCAGAACCTGACAGCGAGAAGAACGGTACATCGGCCTCGCCGGCAACGGCTTTGGCTAACAACGTCTTACCAGTACCCGGAGGGCCTACCAGCAACGCACCTTTCGGGATTTTACCTCCCAGAATGGTGAATTTGGTGGGGTTCTTCAGGAACTCTACAATCTCCTGGATCTCTTCCTTGGCTTCTTCCAGCCCGGCTACGTCTTTGAACGTGATTTTCACCTTGTTCTCGGCGTCAAACAGGGCGGCGCGTGATTTGCCAATGTTAAAGATCTGTCCGCCAGCTCCTCCGGTGGCCATGCGGCGCATCAGGAACCAGAAGCCTACCATGAGTAGGATGAAGAACGGCCAGCCCATGAGAATCTCCAGCAAGCCGGTGCGTTTCTCAATCTCCAGCGGTACGCGCTGCTCGCGCGGCATTTCGGCCTGCAGTTTGTCCAGGTCCTGCTTGAAGCTCTCGGCCGTAATGATGGGGAAGTGGTAGTGCGCGCCTTGCGTGCTCATTGAAAGGCCGCCCCGGTTCTCCAGTTCAGCCCGGTATTTGTCGTTGCGCAGGGCTTCCTCTTTCAAGGTCACCTCTACCATGTTGTTGTTCACCACGGCCACTTTCTTCACATCCTGGGCCAGCAGCATCTCCTCAAACCGGGGTTGGCGGATCTCTACGGTGGCGTTCAGGTTGTTATAGTACGTCAAGCCGAAAATGAAAATCACGAGCGCCGCCAGCACCCAGATTTGCATAGTGGGCCGGGGCGGAGTGGTGGGGATTATTTTCCTTTTTCGCTTATTCTCTGGTTTGTCTGTCATGGATTGTTTCTCTTCAATTAAAGTAAACCTCCGGACCGGAGCTTTATTTAGGCTACGGCCGGCGTAGAATCCTGGGTAGATTCTACGTGCGTAATCTCAGCATCGCCCCAGAGTTCTTCCAGAGCGTAGAAACCACGCTTTTCCTTGAGAAAGATATGGGCTACCACGTCAACGTAGTCCAATACCACCCACTCACGGTTGGTACGGCCCTCGCTTTGCCAAGGATGCTCTTTTGTCAATTTAAAAACTTCTTCTTCAATAGAGGAGGCAATGGCGTCTAGCTGGGTGTCTGAGCTGGCTGAGCTAATGATGAAGTAGTCAGAGACGGCATTTTTCAGTGATTTCAGGTTAAGAACGACAATATCGGCCGCTTTCTTTTCCTGCATGCCTTTTACCACCAGTTCTGCCAATATGTCGGAATTGTCCTGAATCGTGTTTTGTTTCATCTGGGAAATATAAATTTGATCTTCAAAAATACTAAAGTCTTTGCAAAAATTTTCTCCTGAGACCCTCTTTATAGGGCAACAGTTGGTTTTTATGCCAGAATGCGCTTCTACCAACACAGAGGCACATGAGCTTCTTCACAAAAATGGGGCCACGGACGGTTGTGTCATAGTGGCGGGCGCCCAAACCGGCGGACGCGGCCAACGTGGCAATACCTGGGACGTGGAACCTGACAAAAACATTACGTTATCTGTCATTTTAAAGCCAACTTTTCTGGAGGCCCAGCACCAGTTTTCACTCAATATTGCCGTGTCGCTGGCGGTGCTGAACCTGCTGCGCGCCTATCTGCCCGTCGGCGCCTCCCTCAAATGGCCCAACGACCTGTATTGCCACAACCAGAAAATGGGCGGCATCTTGATTGAGAACTCCGTGAGCGGGCGGTTTCTGCAGCACAGCGTCATTGGCATTGGCCTGAACGTAAACCAGGTCACGTTTGCCCACCCCCGGGCCACCTCGCTGGCGCTGCGCACCGGCGAGCAGTTCCCCTTGCCTAAGCTGGTAAACGCGCTGCTGGAGAACCTGGAGCGCCGGTACCTTGCCCTGCGCAGCGGGGCCGCCGCCGCGCAGAAAGCCGAATACCTGCGGCACCTGTACCGGTACCAGGAATGGCATCTTTTTGAAGTAGACGGGCGAGTGGTGAGCGGGCAAATAACCGGGATAGACCCTGCCGGACGTTTGGCAGTACTGATAGAACAGAAATTGGAGTTCTTCCAGTTCCAGCAAATTAAGTTTGTGATAGAGGATTGAGCGTTTCTGGCTTAATTTTTGAAAGGGAGGCTTAAAACAACTTGTACATACCTGAGGCGGTATTGTTTTTTTTAGGGTTGAATATGGTAGAAAAACTATAAATTAGTTTGACCTTTGGCCGTTGGTGCTTATATTTGACCGCATCTGAAAAAATAGACTTAAACGCTTTTTGTACTATATGGCATGAAAATCTTTACACGCGTTTTCCTGGGGGTTCTGGCCCTGGGCTTAGTTTTTGGCAGCAAGGCTTCTACGTTGGGAGGGATTCCTGCGGGCCTGCCGGCCAATACCCGTTTGGTAAACACCTCCAATTCTGATACCTTGTTCCTGAACTGGCGTAAGCCCGTTGGTGAAACGGTATCAGTCTTTGGGATATTGCCTGGGTTGAATTTTCCCCTCCACAACCCCAACGTGAGCAGCCTGAGCACCAAGAAAAACAGCCCCTTCCTTTTCCTGACAAGAAACGCGGGGGGTACCGGCACTAAACCTAGCGTCAGAAACGCCTCGGCCTCTTACGCCAGCAACAGCCGCACCATTGCCGTGAACCAAGGAGCCAAGGAGACAAAGCTTATCCCATCGCTCAATGCGTATCCCAATCCCTCCAGAGGGGTGACCAGGATTTCTCTGAGTGCGCTGGGCGATGACAAATACAAGATCAGGATCTCCAACGTGATTGGGAAGGTATACAAAGAGATTCCCCTGATGCAGCCCTCGGCCACTGAAACCATTGTGGTAGACCTCTCGCCGCTGCCGGCTGGGGTGTACTTCTACAGCCTGCTGGTGAATGAAAAGATGGTGGAGACCAAGCGGCTTATCTTGCAGCAGCAATAAGAAAGACTTGTTTTGAGTTAGAAAAGAGTCGGTGAAAGCCGGCTCTTTTTTTATTTATTGCCCTTGGCAGAGGCGACACGTCTAGAAAATTGCTAATTTCGAGGGTTCAATCTTAACACATCATGTTGCAATACAATCGGATCAACAATCTGGTGGGTTGGCTGGTATTTGCGGTGGCTACTGTGGCCTACGTGCTTACCCTGGAACCAACGGCCAGTTTCTGGGACAGCGGAGAATTCATTGCCTGCTCTTACAAACTGCTGGTACCCCATCCCCCGGGAGCCCCCTTCTATTTGCTGTTAGGCCGTATGTTCTCCCTGTTTGCGAGTGATCCCTCGCAGGTGGCCTGGTGGGTGAACCTGTTGTCTGCCCTCTCCAGCTCGTTTACGGTACTGTTCCTGTTCTGGACCATCACCATCCTGGCCCGCAAGTTGCTGGTGCCGGCGCGCAAGGCTAACACCATTGGAGCCATGGCCACCGCTGCCGCTCCGGTAGCCGAGGAAACCATCATCCCCACCCTGGGCCAAACCATTGCCATCATGGGAGCCGGTGCCGTGGGTGCCCTGGCGTTCACGTTCTCAGACTCGTTCTGGTTCTCGGCGGTAGAGGCCGAGGTGTACGCGCTGTCTTCGTTCTTCACCGCCTTTGTGGTGTGGGCCATGCTCAGATGGGAAAGCCGGGCGCATGACGCCATGTCTGACAAATGGCTCATTCTCATCGCCTACATGGTGGGCTTGTCCATTGGTGTGCACTTGCTCAACCTGGTGGCCATTCCGGCCCTGGCCTTTATCTTCTTCTTCAAGCTTAGAAAGTACTCCAACAAAGGCGCCATCATTACCCTGGTGGTAAGCGCCCTGATTCTGGGCGTGGTGCTGGTAGGCATTATCCCCGGGTTGCCGTCCATTGCGGGTAACTTTGAGGTGCTGTTTGTGAACAGCTTCGGGCTGCCGTTTGGTGCCGGCGTGATCTTCTTCGTGGCCTTGTTCATTGGCGTGATCGTGTGGGCCGTACGGTACGCCATCCGTACCGGGAACCGGGCGCTGCACACGGCTCTGGTGAGCCTTATCTTCGTGCTCATCGGGTATTCTTCTTACCTGATCATTCCCATCCGGTCGGGCTACGACCCTACCATTGACGAGAACGACCCTGAGAACATTGTGAGCTTTGTGTCTTACCTGAAGCGGGAGCAGTACGGCGACCGTCCGTTGCTGTTCGGGCCGCAGTTCAACGCTGAGCCCATTGACCAGGAAGAAGGCGCTGCCCAATACATCAAAGGCCAGGACAAATACATTGAGGTGGGCCGCAAGGTGGAGCCGGTGTACGATTCCAAAGACAAGACCCTGTTGCCGCGCCTGTACAGCAACCAACCGGCGCATATTGCCCAGTATAAAAAATGGGTAGACATTCAGGAGGGGCAAAAACCATCATTCGGGCAGAACATGAGCTTCCTGTTCAGCTACCAGATGGGCCACATGTTCTGGCGGTACTTCGGGTGGAACTTTGTGGGTCGTGAGGGCGACATCCAGCAGTCGGGTGTGCTCTGGCCGTGGGAAAGCTCTGAAGGGCTGCCCGAGCGCGTGGCCGAAAGCAAAGCCCGCAACAACTTCTACATGCTGCCCCTGGCGCTGGGGATTATTGGCCTTATTTTCCAGTTCAGGAGAAAACAGCGCGATGCCTTTGTGGTGGCCCTGCTCTTCTTCTTCACCGGTCTGGCCATTGTAATTTACCTGAACCAGCCACCCATTGAGCCGCGCGAGCGCGATTACACCTTTGCCGGTGCCTTCTACGCGTACTCCATCTGGATTGGCCTGGGCGTGCTGGCCCTCGCCGATTTCCTGCGCAGAACCCTTAAGTCTGACGTGTTGGCCGGAGTAGTGGCCACTGTGGTAGGCTTGCTGATTCCGGGCGTAATGGCGGCCCAGGGCTGGGACGACCACGACCGCTCAGACCGTTACCATTCCGTTGACTCGGCCAAAAACCTGCTGAGCTCCGTGGCCCCTAACGCCATCCTGTTCACCAACGGCGACAATGACACGTTCCCGCTCTGGTACGCCCAGGAGGTGGAAGGCTTTAGAACCGACGTGCGCGTGGCCGTACTCAGTTACATGAACACCGACTGGTATATTGACCAGATGAAGCGCCAGGCCTACGAGTCTGAGCCGTTCCCGATGATTCTGGAGAACGAGAACTACCGCCAGGGCATCAACGACTACCTGCCCTACGTGGAGCGCCCAGAGGTGGCCAGCGGCATTGACCTGAAGCAGTACATCCAACTGGTGAAGCAGAACCACCAGGCCCTGCAGATCGGGGACCGGGCTGGTCGGACGTACCTGTCTTTCCCCACCAAGAACTTCTTCCTGAACGTGGACAAGCAGGCCGTGGTAGACGCCAACGCGGTGCCTGCCGAGTACCAGGATTCTATTGTGAGCCAGATGCGCTGGACCATTGACAAAGGTGGTCTGGAGAAGAAGCACCTGGCCATTCTGGACCTGATTGCCAACAACAACTGGAAGCGCCCCGTCTATTTCTCTACCACCGCCGATAACTCTGACTTCTTAGGGCTGGAGAATTACCTGCAGCTAGAGGGCCTGGCGTACCGCGTGGTGCCAGTGCAGAGCAAAGACCAGGACCAGGTGGGCTACATCGCCAAAAACATCATGTATGACAACATGATGAACAAGCTTACCTGGCGCAACCTTGACCGCACCGACATCTTCTACGACGAGAACTACCTGCGTTTCCCGGCTAACGCCCGTGACAAGTACTACCAGCTGGCCATTGAGTACCTGAAAGCCGGCGACAAAGCCACGGCCCGTAAGGTCATGAACCACTGCTTCACACAGCTGCCGGATAAGTCTATCCCGTACGACTATTACGTGCCGCCATTCATTGTGCCACTGTACGAGGTGGGCGAGCAGAAACTGGCCCAGGAGATTGTGAACGTGATGTCGGCCCGCGCAGACAAGGCCCTGCAATACTACTTCACCCAGAACTCCATGTTTGAGACCGAAATCCGCATAAACCTGTACATCATGCAGCAGTTGATTCAGGCCGCCCGCCAGGTGGGCCTGACCCAGAAAGCCGCCGAGATTGAGCAGCGCTTCATGCAGTACTACGGGCAAATGGGAGGGTAGCAAACTTCCTTAGAATTGAGTAGGAGAAAGGCTGGCCACATGACCAGCCTTTCTTTTTTGGCTCCTGTTTTGAGCCCGTTTCACAGGAAACAGGCCCAAAACAGGTCAGGCGCTACCTGGCTCTATAAGGAAAGTTGCCGCTGTCGGGCGCTTGTATTTCCTAAGAGAGGAACGCCTTCTCCCAGCAATGGGACGTCGGTTTTGAGCAAGGAATTGGCCATTGGTTGTGTCGCCCGCCAACCAGACCGCCAGATTGCACACTGAAAGACCGCCCCCGCGAGAGGCTAAGCGGTTCAGAAGTGAAGATATACGCAAAATGCGTTTGGGTCAGTTTCCCCAAAAAAGGCTTAGAGATGGGTGGATTCTACTTTCTGGGGTTTGGTCTCGTTTAAGGAGAAAGGGGCAGGAAACGCAACTGGTAATTTTCTGCAGAAATACGGCTACCTTTGCAGCCAATTCAGAAGGGCAGGGGCAAACTGCCCAGCAATTTTTAACATCCATGGAGAACAGAAATAATAGAGATAGAGCCGGAGGCGGCAAGCCCAGGTACTTTAGCCAACCCAAGGCCGATAAAATGGAGATGATCTTCGGGCTGCGCCCCATCCTGGAGGCCTTGCACGCGGGCAAAACCATGGAGAAGATCTACCTGCTCAAAGGCACCAAGCACAGCATTAGCCAGGAGATCACCGAGATGGCCCGCGAAGCCCAGATCCCCATCTCCCTGGTGCCCAACGAGAAGCTGGACCAGCTTACCCGCAAGAACCACCAAGGCGCCGTGGCCTACTTATCGGCTATTTCCTATTCTCCGCTGGATGAGATTGTGGCTTCCCTGTTTGAGAAAGGCAAAGATCCTCTGCTGCTGGTGCTGGACCGCATCACTGACGTGCGGAACTTTGGGGCCATCGCACGGAACGCCGAGTGCATGGGCGTAGACGCCATTGTGATTCCCAGCCGCGGAGCCGCCCAGATCAACGCCGATGCCCTGAAAACCTCGGCCGGTGCCCTGAACCTGATTCCGGTGTGCCGCGAGGCCAACCTCAAAGACACGCTGCACTTCCTGAAGCAGTCGGGCATACGGGTGGTGGCCTGTACCGAGAAAGCCGAGGACAACCTCACCGATGCCGCCGTTGACCTGACCGGCCCCATTGCGGTGCTCATGGGCAGCGAGGAAGACGGCATCTCGCCCGAGTACCTGAAAAGAGCCGACGTGCGCGTGAAAATCCCGATGCTGGGGCAAGTACAATCGCTAAACGTATCGGTGGCCAGCGGTATCATCCTGTACGAGGCCCTCAGACAACGCCAGCAAGCCTAACGCTTTTTAGAAGACAGTAATCTGGCAGGAAGCCGAAGCAAGTACACCTGCTTCGGCTTTCTGTTTTTAGGCCTGTTTTCTGAAAAAGGGATGAAAATAGGAAAACTGGGGAAGTGGCTTGTGATTGAACAGGCGCATAATGTGGCACCGGCTACAGAAGATGTAGCGCGTTGGCTATGATAGATGAACTTAAGTTTAGGAAGCCGTTTTCGCTGCGGTGCAGCAAGGGAGTCTGGAGACTCCCCACTATCCATAGGCACGAGTTAGAAACTCGCGCCAGCCGGGTTTGCCAGCCCGGTTGGCAGGTAGCGGACTAGCAAGAAGTTAGCCGTAATACCTTTTCTTCAACTAAAAAGTACGGTTAACAAGCTTGAAGAAGGTTCAAACTTGAAGAAGGTTCAAAAAGGTGGCAGTGTAAAAGTGCAGACTGCACTTACTAAGCAGACCGATTCCAGTCTTTGGCTCGAGCGCCTCGCTTGTGGCCCTTGGATAACATGAACTAAGCACAGACTGCAAAGTTGGGCCGCAAGGGCAGTGCGAGGGGCAAAGACGGGGCCCCGCGGCCGTGAGCGCTTATCAGAAACTATGAAACAACCCAGCCCATAAATCCATAGACAAACTGCCGCTACGCCAGCAACAGCCAAATGCGCGCAGAGAGTCTCGGAAGAACAAAGAGACTTCAGGCCGCTTTCCAGATTAAAATAATCTGCAAACATCCCCAACCCCAATCCATGTAAACAAAAAAAGGCGTGAGCCACAAAACCGTGACCCACGCCTTCCAAGAAGAGAAAAATCAAAATTATATAAAGTTCTGCCCTTTCATGGCCTTGGCATCCGCCACAAAGTCTTTCACTTTCTGCTCATCTTCCCGGCGGCACACCATGAACACGTTGTCATGCGAGGCCACAATGTAGTCTTGCAGACCCTGTACCACTACCAGTTGGTTTTCGGGGGTTTTGATGATGCAGTTGTTCACGTCATACAACAGCACGTTGCCGTCTACCACGTTGCCTTCGGGGGTTTTCTCCGAGAGGCTGTACAGAGAACTCCAGGTGCCCACGTCTGACCAGCCAAAGTCGCCGAGGATCACGTACACGTTGTTGGCTTTCTCCATGAGGCCGTAGTCAATGGAGATGTTGCGGCAGTGCGAGTAGGCCCGGTTGATGAAGGCGTCTTCCTGATCGGTGTACAGCACCGGAATGCCTTCCTCGAAGGTCTCGGCCATGTCGCTGAGGTACTCCCTGAAAGCCTTCAGAATGGTTTGGGCGTTCCAGATGAAGATACCCGCGTTCCAGACAAACTCGCCGCTGTCAATGAACATTTGGGCAATCTCCAGCGAGGGCTTCTCGGTGAAGGTTTTTACCTTTTTGAGCGTGCTCTGGTCATCGTCAATGAACTGGATGTAGCCGTAACCGGTGTCGGGGCGGGTGGGTTTGATGCCCAAGGTGACCAGAATGTCGCTTTTGGCGGTGGCCTCCAGGCCCTCTTTCACGCAGTTGATGAACGACTCCTCGCGCAGGATCACGTGGTCGGCCGGGGCCACCACAATGTTGGCGTTGGGGTTCTTCTTGGCTATTTTATAGCAGGCGTACGCAATGCAGGGCGCGGTATTACGGCCAATGGGCTCCTGCAAGATCTGGTTCTTGTGCAGATCGGGCAGGTGCTCCTGCACCAGGTTGGCGTAGTCACGGTGGGTGACCACGTAGATATTCTCAGGTGGGCACACGCCCCTGAAACGCTTCACGGTGGTCTGGATCATGCTTTCGCCGGTTCCTAACACGTCATGAAACTGCTTGGGATGGTTCACACGGCTGATTGGCCAGAAGCGGCTTCCAATGCCCCCCGCCATGATCACTACAAAGGTGTTTTGATTCATGTTAAACAAGTCCTTCTTTCAAAAGATCATGCAGGTGTACAAAGCCTGCAAAGGCACCTGCCTTGGTAACGATTAACTGGGTAATGTTCTTCTTCTGCATCATGGCCAGGGCCTCTACCGCGTACTCATTGCAATCAATGGTGAGCGGGGCAGGGGTCATGATGTCAGACGCGGTAATGCCAGAAAGGTTATCAAAGTTGGAGAGCATGCGGCGCAGGTCCCCGTCGGTGATGATGCCGGTTAAGTTACCAGAATTATCCAGAACCGCAGTAGCGCCTAGTCTTTTGGAAGAGATTTCAATGATTATTTCTTTCAGGTTGGCCTGGGTGGTTACCTGCGGCGCGGCGTTGAGCGCGTAAATGTCGGCCACTTTCAGGTACAGGCGTTTGCCCAGGGAGCCCCCGGGGTGCAGCGCCCCAAAGTCTTCGCTGCTGAAGTTGCGTGACTCCAAGAGGCAGACGGCCAGCGCATCGCCTAAGGCGAGGTGCGCGGTGGTACTGGTGGTGGGCGCCAGGTTGTTGGGGCAGGCCTCGCGCTCGATGGTGGCGTTCAGCACAAAATCGGCCTGCTGGGCCAGGTAAGAGTCTACGTTGGAAACCAGCGCGGCCAGTTGCGTGCCTTTGCGCTTGAGCAGCGGCACCAGCACCTTTATTTCGGGGGTGTTGCCGCTTTTAGAGAGGCAAATCACGAAATCCTCGGCCTGGATCATGCCCAGGTCGCCGTGAATGGCATCGGCGGCGTGCATGAAGAGCGCCGGCGTTCCGGTAGAGTTGAGGGTGGCCACCATCTTAGACGCGATGTTGGCGCTCTTGCCAATGCCGGTGACCACTACCCGCCCTTTGATGGCCAGAATAGCCTCCACGCAGGCCTCAAAATCGGCGTTAATATAATCGGCCAGTTTCAGGACCGCGGTTGCTTCTTCCTGCAACACTTTTTTTGCGATGCTTTTGATATTTTTCGTGATATTCAAGTTAGATTTGTATTAGACAAGACAACAACAGAAAGTACAAACCCTTGTTTCTCACAACAAGCATATTACATGTTAGTAAAACAAGAATCTTTAAAGAACAAATTAAAGGAAGTTTTCGGCTATAGTCAATTTAGGGGCAACCAGGAAGCGATTATAGAGAACATCATGGCGGGCAAGAACACCTTTGTGATCATGCCCACCGGTGCCGGAAAATCCCTATGTTACCAGTTGCCGGCCCTGGTAATGGAGGGGACGGCCATTGTTATTTCACCCCTGATCGCCCTGATGAAGAACCAGGTAGATCAACTGAACGCGTTTGGGGTGAACGCCCAGTTCCTGAACTCCACTTTGTCCAAAGCCGAAATGAACAAAGTGAAGAAGGAAACCGTGAGCGGCGAGGTAAAACTCCTGTACGTAGCCCCGGAATCACTGACCAAGGAAGATACCCTTGATTTTCTCAAGCAAGCCAAGATCTCCTTTGTGGCCATTGACGAGGCGCACTGTATCTCTGAGTGGGGCCATGACTTCAGGCCGGAGTACCGCAAGATCAGGGGCATTATTGACAACATAGGCAACCTGCCCATCATTGCCCTTACCGCCACCGCCACGCCCAAGGTGCAACTGGACATCCAGAAGAACCTGCAGATGGACGATGCCTCAGTGTTCAAGTCCTCGTTTAACCGCACCAACCTGTACTATGAGGTTCGGCCCAAGCACAAGACCAAGAAGCAGCTCATCCAGTACGTGAAGAAACACAAGGGGAAAAGCGGGATTGTGTACTGCCTGAGCCGCAAGAAGGTAGAGGAGATTGCCGAGCTGCTGCAGGTGAACGACATCAAGGCCCTGCCGTACCACGCCGGCCTGGACGCCAACGTGCGCATGGCCAACCAGGACGCGTTCCTGAACGAGGACGTGGACGTGATTGTGGCCACCATTGCGTTTGGGATGGGAATTGACAAGCCCGATGTGCGCTTTGTGGTACACTATGACACGCCAAAATCCATTGAAGGCTACTACCAGGAAACCGGCCGCGGCGGCCGCGACGGACTGGAAGGCAACTGCCTCATGTTCTACAGCTATGATGACATCATCAAGCTGGAGAAATTCAGCAAAGACAAGCCCGTGACGGAGCGCGACAACTCCAAGCTGCTGTTGCAGGAAATGTCGGCGTACGCCGATTCAGCGGTGTGCCGCCGCCGGCAGCTGCTGCACTACTTTGGCGAGCACTTTGACAAAGACTGCGGCTTCTGCGACAACTGCGTGCACCCCAAAGAGAAATTTGAGGCCGAGCAGGAGCTCACATACGCCCTGAAGGCGGTGGTGCAGACCAACCAGCGCTTCGGCATTGACCACCTGGTCAACGTGCTCATAGGGCACAAAGAGCAGCACGTGGAAAGCTACGGCCACCACCAGTTGGAGGTGTTTGGCGTGGGCAAGGAGCAGGAGCCCCAGTTCTGGAGCTCGGTGATCCGCCAGGCGCTGCTGTTTGATTACCTGGAGAAAGACATCGAGAACTTCGGGACGCTGAAGATCACCCAGAAGGGCGAGAAGTTCATCCAGAGCCCGCACGCCATCAAGTTCGCCAAGGACCACAACTTTGACGAGGAAGTACAGCAGGAGGAAGAAAAAGAGGAAACCCAGGCCGCGGCCGGGCATGATGCCGTGCTGTTTGACCTGCTCAAGGCCCTGCGCAAGAAACTGGCCAAGGAGATGAACCTGCCGCCGTACGTGCTGTTCCAGGATCCCTCCATCAAGGAAATGGCTACTACCTACCCTACCACCAAAGAAGACCTGGCGCACATTGCCGGGGTGGGCATGGGCAAGGTGCAGAAGTTCGGGAAACCGTTCCTGGAGCTTATCTCCAAGTATGTGGAGGAGAACGACATTGTCACCGCCGCCGATGTGGTGGTGAAAACCACGGTGAACAAGTCTAAACTCAAAATCTACATCATTCAGCAGATTGACAAAAAGATGGACCTGGAGGAGATTGCCTCTTCCAAAGGCCTTACCATGCCCGAGCTGATTGAGGAGATAGAGCACATCTGCTACTCCGGTACCAAGCTCAACCTGGACTACTACATCAACGGAGTGCTGGACCAGGAGCGCCAGGAAGAGGTGATGGACTACTTCATGAACGCCACCACCGACAACATGGCCGTGGCCATCAAGGAGTTGGGCACCGAGGATTATACCGAAGAAGACCTGCGTTTGATGCGTATCAAGTTCCTTTCTAAGTACGCCAACTAGAAATGCGTACCCATGATTAAAAAATTAAAAGCAGGTGGTCATGCACCTGCTTTTTTTGTTTCCTTTGTATACGCTTTGTTTTTGGCCTGATTTCTGAAATCAAGCCCCAAAACACCCAAAGAGCCTTTAATGACCCGCCTGAGCCCCGCTCAGGCACAACTCACGCCTGTATGAACGTACTGATAATAGGAGCGGGCGGCCGCGAGCACGCCCTGGCCTGGAAGATTAGCCAAAGCCCTTACTGCGACAAAATCTATGTGGCGCCCGGCAATGCCGGTACGGCCCAGATTGCCACCAATGTAGACATCTCCATCACCAATTTTGAGGAGCTTGCCAAGTTTGCCACTGATTTCAACATCATGATGCTGGTGGTAGGCCAGGAGGCCGCCCTGGTAGAAGGTATTGCCGACTACTTCGCGGAGAAAGAGTACCTGCAACACATTCTGGTGGTGGGACCGCGCAAGGCGGGCGCTCAGTTAGAGGGCAGCAAAGACTTTTCCAAGCAGTTCCTGTTGAAGTACGGCATTCCTACGGCCCGTTACCAGACGTTCACCGCCGATACCTATGACCAGGCTCTGGCGTATCTGCAGAACCACCCGTACCCGGTAGTGCTGAAAGCCGATGGTTTGGCCGCCGGCAAAGGCGTGGTGATTGCCCAGAATTACGAGGAGGCCAGCTTCACCCTGGCCGGGATGCTCAAGCACAATAAATTCGGCACCGCCGGAGACAAAGTAGTGGTTGAGGAGTTCCTGCAGGGCATTGAGCTCTCGGCGTTCATCCTGACCGATGGCAAGGAATACGTGCTGCTCCCCGAAGCCAAGGACTACAAGCGCATTGGCGTGGGCGATGTGGGCTTGAATACCGGTGGGATGGGTGCCGTTTCCCCGGTTCCGTTCGCCGATGAGGCCTTTATGACCAAAGTGCGGCAGCGGGTAATTGAACCGACCCTGGTTGGATTGCAGCAGGAAGGCATTCCGTACACCGGTTTCCTGTTCATCGGGCTGATGAACTGCAGCGGCGACCCGTACGTGATTGAATACAACGTGCGCCTGGGAGACCCCGAGACCGAGGCTATTCTGCCGCGCATCAAATCAGATTTGTTTGAGCTGTTCAAGGCGCTGCATGACCATGAATTGGGCAAGTTCCAACTGGAGATTGATTCCCGCTCGGCCACTACCATCTTCCTGGTTTCGGGCGGATACCCCGAGGACTACGAGAAAGGCAAGGAAATCCAGGGCTTAGACAAGGCCTTGCCTGAGAACGTACTTTGTTTCCATGCCGGTACCAAGAAAACCCACGAGGGAACCATTGTGACAGACGGCGGACGCGTCATTGCCATCACCGGACTGGGCCAGGACATGGAAGAGGCTCTGAGCAAGGCAAACGCCGGAGCGGCGCAGATCAAATGGCAGGGAAGATATTTCCGCCAGGACATCGGCTTTGACCTGAAGCAATATCTGGCAGAGCGTTTTTAAGGTGATTTCTAGAAAATAAGCCAAAATCTTGAAAAGGTGTTTTCCCGCCGTTTTCAGAAAAATAGGGCAAAAATGACAAAGGCCGGCAGAGATGCTGGCCTTTGTCATTTTCAGCCGGGAGGCAGAAGGTAATCTTTGCGCCGATTTTTCGTAGAACCAACATCATCAAGTCATAAATCAATGTCTCAACAACCTGACTATACCACCGCCGAAGAAGCCGTAAAACTCATTAAGTCCGGAGACCGCGTGTTTGTGCACGGGGCAGCCATGACGCCATTGCGCCTGATCAATGCCGTAGCTGCCCGTGGCCCGGAGTTGCAAGACGTGGAGTTCATCCACATGCACACCGAGGGGCCTGCGCCCTACACCTACCCAGAACACGCCGGCAGTTTCAAGACCAACGCCTGCTTTGTGGGCGGCAACATCCGGCAGGCGCTCAACGAAGGCACCGCCGATTACATTCCAATCTTCCTGAGCGAGATTTCCCTGCTTTTCCGCCGGAACATTCTTCCGTTGGATGTGGCCATGGTACAGGTGTCGCCGCCCGATGCCCACGGGTACTGTACGTTGGGCGCCTCGGTGGATGTGGCCTTGTCGGCGGTGGAGACTGCCAAGATCTTGATTGCCGAGGTAAACCCACGGGTGCCGCGCACGCACGGTGACGGCATTGTGCACGTAAGTAAGTTCCACGCCAAGGTTTGGGTAGACGAGCCGTTGCCGGCTCACGCCGCGAAAGCCTGCGGTCTGGTGGAAAGCAAGATTGGGGAACTGGTGGCTTCTTTGGTGGAAGACGGCGCCACCCTGCAGATGGGCATTGGCGGTATTCCCGATGCGGTGCTGCAGCAACTGGGCAACCACAAAGACCTGGGCATCCATACCGAGATGTTCTCAGACGGTATCATTCCGCTGGTGGAGAAAGGCGTGATTACCGGAGCCCGCAAGAAGGTGTTGAAAAACAAGATTGTCTCCTGCTTTGTGAACGGCTCGCAGAAAGTGTTCGATTTCCTGCACGATAATCCGGGCGTGGTGATGAAGGAGACTGTTTTCACCAATGACACCTCCATCATCCGGCAGAACCCCAAAACCACGGCCATCAACAGCGCTATTGAGGTAGACCTCACTGGCCAGGTCTGTGCCGATAGCATCGGGACGTACCAGTTCTCGGGTGTAGGCGGCCAGATGGACTTTATGCGCGGCGCGGCCTTGTCAGAAGGAGGGAAGCCCATCATCGCGCTGCCGTCTATCACCAACAAAGGCGAATCCAAGATTGTGAACATCCTGAAACCCGGGGCCAGTGTGACTACTACTCGCGCCCACGTTCGCTACATTGTGACAGAATACGGCATCGCTGATTTGTACGGCAAAAACCTGCGGCAGCGCGCCAAGGAACTGATCAGGATTGCGCACCCCTCGCACCAGGAGGAACTGGAGCGTTTGGCGTTTGAGCGGTTCAAGGTACTTTAATTGCTGGTTGTTAATTGCTGATTGTTTTCAATGCCACGGTGCGTGCTGTAATGCAAGCGATCAAACCTGTGAGGTTTTGAAAACCTCACAGGTTTTTACCGTTTATAGCCTGTTCCCTGAAAAACACCCTAAAAACAGAACGGCCTGACTTAGAGAAGCCAGGCCGTTCTGTTTTATGAAAACGAGGCTGATTAGCAGTAATCTTCAAATGCGCCTTGCAGGTTGTCTACAATGCGGGTTAAGTCATTGCCCTCGATGTGGTGGCGCTCAATCATGTGCACCAGCTCACCGTCTTTGAACAAGGCGATAGAGGGAGAAGACGGAGGGTAAGGCAGCATGTATTCACGCGCTTTGGCTACGGCTTCGGTTTCCATTCCGGCAAACACGGTTACCAGTTTAGAAGGTCTTTGCTCGCTGCTGGCAACGGCCATTTTCAGGGCCGGACGGGCTTTGGCAGCGGCGCAACCACATACAGAGTTAACGGCTACCAATACGGTGCCTTCTTTCTGATTTAATACTGCCTCAACTTCTTCAGGCGTCATTAGTTGCTCAAAACCGGCAGAAGTAAGGTCTTCGCGGATAGGGGCAACCATATATTCAGGGTACATTGCCATGGGTATGGATGAATTTAGGTGAATTCTGTTTCTGAGGTAAAATTACGAAATCAACCTTAAAACACAGCGGGCCCTTTTCTGGTTTCCGAAAGGATAGCAATTCTCTTCCCGGAAACTGTAAAAGACTCCTCAAGAGCTGTTTTCTTCTGATTATGAAGGTTTGGGGCCAAGACTTTAACCAGAGAAGGCTTCTAGCCGAACTTCTTTCTGATATTACTTACCGGGTGAATAGGCCCAGTTCCGGAGAAAGTCTCTGTCAGTCAACGTATGGAGAAAGGAAATGATGTCCGTCTTTTCTGCGGCGGAGAGGGGGAGGCCTAAGGAGCCGTCTGGGCGCTTAAAGATAAGGTCTAACGTGGCCGAGGAAACCATGCCGTGGGTGTAATGGTCCAACACCTGTGCTAGCGTTTGGAAACGACCATCGTGCATGTAAGGAGCGGTGACGGCCACGTTCCGTAGCGTGGGTACCTTGTATTTGCCTACATCCTCCGGGTGTTTCGTGATGCGGCCTTTTCCCCAGGCCATTTGCTCGTGGTCCTCTGGGAAAACAGCGTCTAATCCGTTGTTGCGGTAACTTTGGTCAGTGAAGAAATCGGTGGCGTGGCAGGGGGCGCAGTGTTGCCGAACCAAGGCTAATCCTCTCAGTTCCGCCGAGGTCAGCATGGCGTTGGGTTCCTGGCGTGCGTAGTGGTCATACAAAGAATTGCCGCTGATGAGCGTCCGCTGGAATTGCGCCAGGGCCCGCATGATTGAAGATGATGTTATAGAATCGGTCCCGAAGGCGGCTTTGAACTGAGGGGCGTAGGAGGAATGGTTTTGCAGTTCCCGGGTCAGTTCTCTGAGGTCCTGCGCCATTTCGTCGGCGTGGGTGAGTGGCCCTGCCGCCAGGGATTCCAGGTCTTTGGCACCGCCGTCCCAGAACCAGCCCTGGCTCCAGGCCAGGTTCTGCAAGGCCGGTACGTGCCTCCGCAAAGGTTGCCCGGAAGCTCCCACTGTGGTGAGTGCCAGCCCGTCTGAGAAAGCCTTTTCGGGTTGGTGGCAAGTGGCGCAACTGATCTGGTTATTGCCGGAGAGAATCGGGTCAAAGAACAATTTCTTTCCCAGCAGCACACCCTCTTTGGTAAACGGATTCCGCTCCGGAAACGGGACAGAGATTCCCAGGTTCGCGGGTGCAGCCACTGCGTAGCGATTGGGCTCTGGATGATCGGTTTCAACCCCTGATGAGCAGCCCATGATCCAGCAGCCCAGCAACCCTACAAGGCAGCCAAGTAAAGCAGGCCATCGGCGGAACGCCCAGGAGGAAAACAAGCCCAGCAGCATGGGTTTATTTCAGTTGGAACATTTGCCGGATGTTGTCAGCCACCAGGGCCGCATTGGCTCCGCCCATCACGCTGGAGAACCCCGTAGCGCTCAGGTCAATCACGTTAGGACCACCGAACAAGGTCCTGGTATTGGTGAGCAGGTCCAAGGTGCGGTTCTCCCCGGTAAGGCCCCAGTTAGAAGGCAGCGCAAGGGTTATGGTGCGGTAATTCGCATCGTGGCCAATGTGGTACAGGAAGTTCTTGAAAGCACCCTCAGAAGTGTTGAAATACTGCCCTTCGGCTACCAGGAATTTGTAGCCGGTATCCCAGTCCCAGGCCATGTTCTGGTTGGGGTCCAGATCGCCTACCTGGTCGGTGGAGTGGTTGCGGGCAGGGTCTACGCCTACGCTGAAGGTAAGCGTGGTATACGTTCCCGCAGGCACATCTGGTAATGTGAAACTCTCCTGGGTGTGATCAGCGGTGCGTTCAATGAGATGGTAGCTGTTGGGTTCCTCGTAGGTGGTGCCGTCTGGGCGGGTAAGCTTCACATTGCTGATGTAGTACCGGAAGGCGTTGAACTTTACCCGGTGCCCGTGTGCATTGGTGTACTCCTGTTCCAGCGCGAAAGGCTGCGTGTTAAAGGTGTGCTGAAAAGCCAGCGTGACCTGGCTAGGCCCGGCGACAGTAGAATCGTCATCATCTGAGCAGCTCCAGGAAAAGAGGGCAAGCACCAGGAGGAAAGCAGCGGAAAGGTTTTTACCAAAAGTAAAACGTGGCTTCATAGTTGTAAGATAGAAAGTGGGGGATTCTGTCTGGTGCGAACGTAGGCTGTTTGCCGTTTCAGGTGTAGTTTAGAGAAAACAGGGCGAAAACGTGTTTCTTGGCTTACTTATTAGGGTCAGAGAAGCGAGGGTCTTTGATGAAGGTTTCATCTGTGAGGGTGTGCAGAAAGGCAATGATTTGCCGCTTCTCCTCGCCCGTTAGTCCCAGCGTGGCGCCCCCGAAATCATTACGGGCTTCCTCAATGAGTGGGTCCAGGTTAGGGTCCTGCATGTTTACGTGCTCATTGTAGTGGTTTAACACGTCTTCCAGGGTCTTAAACCGACCATCGTGCATGTAGGGTGCTGTAAGCGCAATGTTGCGGAGCGAAGGTGCCCTGAACTTACCTCGGTCACTTTCCTTGCCCGTAATCAGCCAGCGGCCCGCGTCTTTGGGTTCCGCATCCAGCCCGTTGTTATGGAATGTGTTAAAGGTTTGCAGGGTGCCGCCGTGGCAATCGCCGCAGTTGCCGCCGCGCAGGCTGATGTTGGGGTCTGGATGGGTGAGGAAGAGGCGCATGCCCAATAGCTCATCAACGGTCAGGTTTTCCTTGCCCTCCTGGTAGCGGTCAAACCTGGAGTTGGAGGAGATGAGCGTGCGGGTAAACTGGGCCAGGGCTTTGAGCAGGTTCTCTTTGGTGATGGGGCCTCTGCCAAAAGCCTTTTCAAATAGCGCTGGGTATTTCTCTGTGGCCTGCAATTTGGCTACGGCAACATCCAGGTTCTGGTGCAGCTCAATAGGGCTCTCCAGCGGAATCTTCGCCTGTTCTTCCAGTGACTTGGGTCCGCCGTCCCAGTTTAACTGGGAAACCCACAGCAGATTGGCCAATGACATGGCGCTGCGGGTGCCGGCAATACCGTCAACTCCTTTGCTTACGGCCTGCCCGTCGGTAAAGGCGAATTGCTGTTGGTGACAGCTCCCGCAAGACATGGTGTTGTTGGCAGAAAGAGCTTTTTCATAGAATAGGGTTCGGCCCAAAGCCACGCCCTCCTGGGTAAGCGGATTATCGGCGGGAATCGCCTGAATGCCCCCGAAGCGCTGAGGAAGATCCAGTTGGTAGGGAGTAGGGGCGGGAAGGGGAGCAGGTACCTCTTCCCCGGGAGAAGCCTCGCTGCAGCTTCCCAGGAAGGAGGTAATGGCCACGCAGCCCCAGAGAAATAGCTTATGGTCAATACGCATGAGGTCGTATTTGATTTTAAGGATAACGGCGAAGAGATTGTTTTCCGTATTCGCCTGTTTCAGGGCTGTTTTCAGGAAAGAGGGCCCAAAACAGAGGCTAAGAACGGGAATTATGCCCAAAAGCCTGGTCTCTCTGCCTTGCTTGATGAGAAACCCCGCGGAAATCTTCGGGAAAGGTGTCATAAGATGGCGGTAAATGTTACCTTTGCAGAGCAAAACAGAAACGCAGGGAACTCTTCTGGCTTGTATTTGTCTGTAAGAGAGGCAGAAAAGCAGCGGGGTGAATTATTTTTGAGGAAGAATTCTTGGAAATTAATCTGCTACCTTGTAGTTTTGCAAACTCATTTAGAATCAGAGTCAAAAGCATTTATCTATAATCACAACCATGGCTAACCATAAGTCAGCATTAAAGAGAATCAGATCCAACAACGCGAAACGCTTGCTGAACCGCTACCAGGCGAAAACTACCCGTACCTTTGTAAAGCGTTTGAGATTGACAACCGACAAAGCCGAGGCGCAAGAACTGTTCAAGACGGTATCTGGTATGCTTGACAAATTGGCGAAGAAGAACGTGATTCACAAAAACAAAGCGGCCAACAACAAATCTAAATTGGCTCGTTTCGTGAATACCTTAGCTGCCTAGTTTTACAGCAGTATTTACATTTCTTGGGTTATTATAAAAGCCTTGCTCTCAGCAAGGCTTTTTGTGTTTGTGCCTGTTTTACCATCTAAGCGGCATTTCTTGCTGGAAAATATAGGGCTTGTTTCAGTATTCTTTATGCCTTGATTGTAACACGTTTAAACGGGTTTATTCCTGTGTTATTAAAGATTGAAATACCGTGGTAATTTACCTGTAAAGCCGCGGGTTATTTCAGGGAGTGAGGCCGAAATTCTCAAGTGGGTTTTAAGGGATTAAGGTCTGCAAAAGGCTAAAACAAAGGGCGGCTTTCTTTTCAGAAAGCCGCCCTTTGTTTTGGTAAAATGTTGGGTTAGAGAAGATTAATGCACAATGCTCAATTTGATCATATTGGCGCGTTTCTTCTCCATGACCGGCATAGAGCCAATGTTGATAAAGACATCGCCGGTTTGCAGGTGCCCCTCTTTCACCAGGATCTCTTTCAGGTCAGAGATGGTCTCGTCGGTAGACACAAAGCGGTCATAGTAGTAGCCTCTGATGCCCCACACCAGGTTCAGGGTGTGCAGGAGCACGCGATTGTCGGTGAAGACGAAGATGTCTGCCTTAGGGCGGTGCTTGGCCAGTTGCAGGGCCGTGTAACCAGACTTGGTAAGGCAGATGAGCGCGCGGGCATCGGTGTCGCGGGCCAGGGTCACGGCGCTGGCTACCACGGTGTCGTTGTAGAAGGTTGGGGACTGGGTGTTAAAGGAAAAATTGCGGTGGAACACCGGTGCCTGTGACTCCACCGATTGGATGGTGCGGGTCATGCTGCCGATGGTCTCAATAGGATAAGCCCCGGCCGCAGTCTCAGCGCTTAGCATGAGGGTGTCGGCGCCGTCCATGACCGCGTTGGCCACGTCGTTGGTCTCTGCGCGGGTTGGGCGGGGATTGGTGATCATGCTTTCCATCATCTGGGTGGCAATAATCACGGGTTTGCCCACTGCCTGGCATTTCTCCACAATCATTTTCTGGAGCATAGGCACTTCTTCCATGCCTACTTCCACCCCAAGGTCGCCCCGGGCCACCATCACGGCGTCAGTGGCCTCAATGATGGAGTCAATGTTGCGGATAGCCTCTGGCTTCTCAATCTTAGCCACCACCTTGGTGTCTTTGCCCCGCTCAGCGATGATGCGCTTGATCTCGTGGATATCCTCTACCTTCCGCACGAACGAAAGGGCTACCCACTCCACGTCATTGTCTAACCCAAAGTGCAGGTCCTGAATATCCTTTTCCGTGAGGGAAGGGGCGGTTACCACCGTGTCGGGCAGGTTAATGCCTTTGCGGGGTTTCACCACGCCGCCGTACACCACCTCGGTTTCCACCTCCTTGTCGCCGTCGGTGCTGATCACGGTTACCTCCAGCTTGCCGTCGTCAATCAGGATGGCGTCGCCGGGGCGCACGTCGTGGGCCAGGCGGGTATAGCTGGTAGACAGGCGCTGCGCGGTACCCACCGATTTGTCGCAGACAATGGTGAGGCGCTGGCCGCGCACAATCTCCACGGCCCCGTTCTCAATCTCGTTCAGGCGGATCTTGGGGCCCTGCAAGTCCTGGAGCAAGCAAATATTAAAGCCTTCCTCGGCGTTAATGGCCCGTACGGCCTGGATAACCTTTAAATGTTCCTGGTGGGCGCCGTGCGAGAAGTTCAGACGAAAAACATCTACTCCTTCCTGAATGAGGGCACGCAGGCGCTCCGGAGTGTTGCTGGCGGGGCCAACGGTTGCAATAATCTTGGTTTTGTTGAAATGTATAGCCATGCGCTAGAAAAGCAGGTTTTCTTTGTAACGTAAACAATGTGGATCAAAGGAACGCACGTACTGCACCAGCGGCACGGCGTTAAGGGTCTGCAAAAGCTCTTGCTGCAGGTGGGTGAGCCCGCCAGACACTTGTATGACATAGTCATACTCTTTGATGTCAGGTACTAGAAACGGAGAGGCCAGGGTGCTGGTTCCCACAGACCGGTTGCGGAACAAACGCAAAGAGCCGTGTTCTGCCCGGTGCAGGTAATTAGAGATAACTAACCGCCCTTTGTTCAGGAAATCTATGCACAGGTCTGCCTGTTTCACCAGCCTAATGCGGAAGTATTTATTCAGCGCCCACGCCAGCGTATGCTCCTTACTGGAAGAGACAACTCCAAATAAGTCGAAATCAAAATCATGTTCTACCTCTAGACGAAAAGATTTCATGAGTTGTGCGGCACTAGTGGGTAATTTAGGCTTGGGGAGGCAATTTAAAGAAGGTAATTGGAAACACCGCAACCCTTGGCGCAAAAGTGCACGAATAAAACTATTGCGCGCAATTTGTTTGACATTGTGTTGCCAAATCTATTTCTTTGCACTGTGTTTTAAAAAACTTCTAAAAAAATGTCAGAAATCGCAGAAAAAGTAAGAGCTATTATCATTGATAAATTAGGCGTTGAGGAATCTGAGGTAACGCCTGAGGCTAGCTTTACAAACGACCTGGGTGCCGACTCTCTTGATACCGTAGAATTGATCATGGAATTTGAGAAAGAATTCAATGTGTCTATTCCAGACGATCAGGCAGAGAACATTGCAACGGTAGGCCAAGCGATCAGCTACCTGGAAGAGCACGCTAAGTAATCCCTTCCTTCTTTTTTCCCTCTATCGATCCAATTTTTTACCTTATCATACAGGTTCTTTCCCTCTACTAGCAGCGTATGGAGCTTAAGAGAGTTGTAGTAACTGGCCTTGGTGCGCTTACCCCTCTGGGGAATACCGTCTCTGAATACTGGAACGGCCTCGTGAACGGGGTGAGTGGGGCAGCGCCCATCACTCGCTTTGATGCCTCAAAGTTTAAGACCCAATTTGCCTGTGAAGTAAAAGGGTATGATCCTGAGCAATACTTTGACCGTAAAGAGGCCCGTAAAATGGACCTCTTTACGCAATTTGCGGTAATTGTGGCCGATGAAGCCGTGAAAGACGCCCGCCTGGATGATGAGTCTCTCAACAAAGAGCGCATTGGGGTTATCTGGGGCTCTGGCATTGGCGGTCTGCGTACCTTCCAGGAAGAGTGCGTGAACTTTGCCAACGGTGACGGAACACCGCGGTTCAATCCTTTCTTTATTCCTAAAATGATCGCCGACATCAGCGCCGGTCATATCTCCATCAAATACGGGTTCAGAGGTCCAAACTTTGTGACCGTTTCAGCCTGTGCCTCGGCTACCAACGCTTTAATTGACTCGTTCAACTACATCCGTTTGGGAATGGTGGACGTGGTGGTGAGCGGTGGCTCTGAAGCCGCCGTGACAGAGGCCGGTATTGGTGGGTTCAATGCTCTGAAAGCCCTTTCTGAGCGCAATGACTCTCCGGCAACCGCTTCCCGTCCGTTTGACAAAGAGCGCGACGGGTTTGTGCTGGGCGAAGGCGCGGCTGCCATTGTGCTGGAGGAATACGAGCACGCCAAAGCCCGCGGGGCCAAAATTTACGCCGAGTTGATTGGCGGCGGTATGTCTGCCGATGCGTACCACATCACCGCCCCGCACCCAGAGGGATTGGGCGCCCGCAACGTGATGGCCAACGCCCTCAAAGACTCCGGCATCAGACCAGAAGAGGTAGACTACATCAACGTGCACGGCACTTCCACGCCGCTGGGCGATGTGAGCGAAGCCAAAGCCATTGAGTATGTGTTTGGCGACCACGCCTACAACCTCAACATCAGCTCTACCAAATCCATGACCGGGCACCTGTTGGGCGCCGCCGGAGCCATAGAGGCGGTTGCGTCTATTCTGTCTATCCAGCACGGAGTGGTGCCGCCTACTATCAACCACACCACAGATGATGACCAGTTCAATCCTAAGCTGAACTTCACGTTTAACCAAGCGCAGCAGCGGGATGTAAAGGTAGCCATGAGCAACACCTTTGGGTTTGGCGGACACAATACCTCCGTAATTTTCAAAAAGGTTACTGAGTAGTGTTCAGCCCGATCAGACCGGTCTTTCGCGCGATCAACAAATTCTTTTACAAAGACAAGGCTTTTGTAAATGCCATTACCCACATCACGGGCATGGCACCAGACAACCTGCACCTGTACCAACTGGCGTTCACGCACACCTCGTACGTGCGCCAGAACCTGAAAGGCAACCAGGAAACCAATGAGCGTCTGGAGTTTTTGGGGGACGCCATCCTGGGCGCGGTCATTGCAGAGTACCTGTTCAAAAAGTATCCCTACAAAGACGAAGGTTTCCTCACCGAGATCCGGTCGCGCATGGTGAACCGCGAGTCTCTGAATAGCCTGGCCGTGAAGGTAGGGCTCCATTCCCTTATCAAGGTAGACAATATCTCGGGGGCTACCCGCCACAAGTTCATCAACGGAAACGCCCTGGAGGCTTTGGTAGGCGCCGTGTACCTGGACAAAGGCTACATTGACACCAAGAGCTTTATCCTGCGCAAGTTGGTAAAACCCCATTTTGACTTGCACCAGCTCACCACCACCACCAGCAACTTCAAGAGCAAGCTGATTGAGTGGGCCCAGGGGCAGAACCGCAGCATTAGGTTTGAGATTGTGGGCCAGAAGCAAAGTGGCAGCACCACGGAGTTCACTGCGGCGGTAGTGGTAGACAACGAGATTATTGCCAGCGGCAGCGGCCTCTCCAAGAAAAAAGCCGAGCAAGCCGCCGCTGAGAAAAGCATGGAGGCCCTCAAGGCCAAGGGTGCCATCCTGCCATAGTTCTATTTCCCGCACTTTTTCTGAAAACAGCCCTAAAATGCACTATTCACAGGTGCGTTCAGTAGACCTTTCCTAAGGTATTCTTGCTTCTGCGGCGTATAGTCTTAGTTTTGTAGTGTTCAGGCCGGCGCATTTACGCGGGCCAAACTCCAGTTTCTAACATGCAGGCGGGTTCTTGCGTTAGAAAAGCCTTAAACACGACCAAACTATGAAACTTGCAGGCGCGGCCCTCAACCAGACTCCCCTGGATTGGGACAACAACCTCCGTAACATCAAATCGGCCATTGAGCAGGCCAAAGAACAGAACGTAGACCTTCTCTGCCTCCCCGAGATGAGCATTCCCGGCTACGGCTGCGAAGACCTTTTCCTGAGCGAATGGGTAGCGTTGGAGTGCTTTGAGCGGCTGCTGGAGATAAAGGAGTGGTGCGACGGCGTGATTGTGTGCGTGGGGCTTCCCATTCGGTTGAACAACACCACGTACAACACCGCCTGCGTCATCAAAGACAGGCAGATCTTAGGCTTTACCGCCAAGCAGTTCCTGGCCAATGACGGCGTTCATTACGAGCCGCGCTGGTTCAGTTCCTGGGTGCCCAATACGGTGGAGCAGTTTGAGATGCTGGGCCAGACCTACCAGATCGGCGACCTTATCTATGAACACCAGGGCGTGAAGTTCGCGTTTGAGATCTGCGAGGATGCCTGGCGCAACGCCAACCGGCCGGCCTACCGACACAAGCCCAAAGGCGTGCAGCTCATCATCAACCCCAGCGCCAGCCACTTTGCCATGAGCAAGACCGATGTGCGTTACCACCTGGTGGTAGATGCCTCCCGGGAGTTTGAATGCACCTACCTGTACGTGAACCTTCTGGGCAATGAGGCCGGTAAAATGATCTACGATGGCGAAATTATCATCGCCCAGAACGGCAACGTGGTGCTACGCAATCAACTGCTTTCGTTTAAGAGCGTGGACTTTGAATGCGCCGAGGTCTCCTTTGAGAATCCTTTGCCTCTCACGGCGGTGCAGCCGTTGCCGCCCGTAGACGAGAACATTGAATTTATCTCGGCCATTTCGCTGGCTTTGTTTGACTACCTGCGCAAAAGCCGCAGCCGGGGCTTTGTGCTGTCGCTCAGCGGCGGGGCCGATTCTTCTTTATGCGCCGTGGCCGTAGCCGAAATGGTGCGCCGGGCCGTGGCCGAGATTGGATTGGAAGAATTCGTGCAGAAAACCAACTGCCTCACGCCCGAGGAGCTTCCTATTTTTGGGCAGTTTTCGGGAGATGCGCTTAGAAACGCCTTGGTGGGCAAACTGCTGGTAACCGCGTACCAGGGCACCGTCAACTCCTCAGATGATACTTACCGCTCCGCAGAAGAACTGGCCAAATCCATCGGGGCCGTCTTCTACAACTGGACCATTGACGAGGAAGTGAGAAGTTACCGGGACAAGATAGAGCACGCCATTGGGCGTGAACTCACCTGGGAGCAAGATGATTTGACCCTACAGAACATTCAGGCCCGGGTGCGCGCGCCCGGCATCTGGATGCTGGCCAACCTCAGAAACTCGCTGCTCTTGGCTACCTCTAACCGCTCAGAAGCCTCGGTAGGGTACGCCACCATGGACGGAGACACCGCCGGTAGTATCTCACCCATTGCCGGGGTAGACAAAGCGTTCATCCGGCAGTGGCTGGTGTGGGCGCAGTTGCAGTTGGGGTACGAGGGCCTGCAGTACGTGAACAACCTGCAACCTTCGGCGGAGTTGCGGCCCCTGGAGAAAACCCAGACCGATGAAGAGGACCTCATGCCGTATCCGCTCCTGAACCAGTTTGAGCGGCTGGCTTTCTACAACCGCCTTTCGCCGCAGCAGGTGTTTCAGGAACTGAAGGGCACCTACCCAGACGACCAACTGCGCCAATTCATCCAGCGGTTCTATTCGCTCTGGAGCCGCAACCAATGGAAGCGCGAACGCTACGCCCCGGCCTTCCACCTGGACGATTACAACGTGGACCCGCGCAGCTGGCTCCGCTTCCCCATCCTGAGCGGCGGTTTCCGGCAGGAGTTGAGGGAGCTGGGGTAATGTGCTGATGTGCTAATTTTAGAATGATGTAAATTTCCCGTTTTCAGGCTCATTTCTGGAATAGAGCCCGAAAACGGATTCCAGCGCCGTAGCGTCGTTCCGCGGAACGACGTGTCTCCCTGAAACTGAAACGCCTCAGATAAAAAAAGGCCTGAAGCCAGGGCAAAGCTGCGACACAAGGGTCTTAAAATTTGCGGCGGTTTTGCTGCGTAGAACAACGTCGTTCCGCGGAACGACGCTACGGCGGTGATAAGAAAGAATCCCGACCTTGTTGCTGTTGGCTGGGTTTGGGCTCAATTCCGTAAATGAAGTCGAAAACAGATGGCTGCGCAGCGGCGCAAAAGACAAATCAACCTTATGGATGACCTGGAATGCCCCTCGGGCTTTAATGAACCGGAACGCAAGGCGTGGCAGTTTGCGGTGCAGGCCCACGGGGAGCAGCGCCGCAAGTACAACCAGGAGCCGTACGTGCGGCACCTGGAGCGGGTGGCCCACACGGTGATGGCCTACGGCGGCACCACGGGCATGGTCATGGCGGCCCTCTTGCACGATGTGCTGGAAGATACCCCCGTGACCGAGGCCGAGCTGCGCACGTTTCTGGAGGAAGCCTGCCAGAACACCATTGTAAAGCCTGCCGAGGTGCTGCAGCTGGTGCTGGACCTCACCGATCAGTTCACCAAAGAACAGGCGCCCGGCTACAACCGCAAACGCCGCAAAGAGATGGAGCGCCAGCGCATTGCCCAGACCTCGCCCCGCGCGCAGACCATCAAACTGGCCGACATCATTGACAATACCCGCGACATCATTCAGCACGACATCAGCTTTGCAAAGGTGTACATTCCTGAGATAGTGGCTACCCTGGAGGTGCTGAGGCAGGCCGAGCCCTTCAAATTGTACCTGCTGGCCTGTTATGAGGTGCAAACGGCGGTGTTCAAGCTGGAGGAAGACAGGAGGGCCAGAACTAGTCCGCAAGAACAGGATGTACCCGGCCCGGAGGAACTCTCTAACCGTCCGGCTGGCTAAGGTATGCGCCATTGGCGGGTGCCAGACAGTAAACCCGTTTCGGGGCTGGTTTCAGAAAACCAGCCCCGAAACGGGTTTTTTAAGTACTTCCCTAGCGCTTATTTGCCGCCGCTGGCCGCGTCATCGTTCTGGATGGTTTTCTTCTGGCGGTTGCTGGTCTGCATCTTCCCGAAGTTCCAGTCAAAGCTAAGGCGCAGGGTCCGGTTGTGGGTATAATTATGGACTTCTTGGGTGTAGGCGGGCGTGTTCACCCTGTGGTTGTAATCAATGGTCTTGGCAAATGGATTGTTCACCCCGAAGCTGATGCTGCCTTTGTCACTCAGGATCTTCTTGCGCACCGAGAAGCTGGTGTAGTAGCTGGAGCCCCACTCGCCCTGCAGAATTTTGCCCCCCGAGTAATAGGCACCAGACACCTGGGCGGTGAGGGTCTTGGTGATCTCATAACTGGAGTTCAGGCTGAACGTGTATTGCAGGCCTTTATTGGTGAGATCGTTGCTTCTGATGTCCAGGTAATTCAGGGTGAAGCTGGGGCTGATGCTCAAGGCAGGCATGGGTTTGGTAGAGCCAGACAAGCTTAAACCATAGGCCCGGTTTTTAGCCAGATTATCAAACGTGATCATTAAAACGTCTCGGGTGGTGCCGTCAAGGATCATGGGCTCAGATTTTACCACGTGCTGGATGGCGTTATCGGTTTGGCGCATGAACACAGAGGCGTTGATGGAAGTGGTTTTGAAGAACGTGTTATAGCTGATCTCATACGAGTGGGTGAGTTCGGCGTCCAGCGTAGGGTTTCCTCTGAACCCGTTGTTGAAGTCCTCTAGCTGCAGGAACGGGTTCAGTGACCAGATCTGCGGACGCTGGATGCGCTGGGTATAGCTCACGCGCACGGTGTGGATGGAGTCCAGAGTGCGGGAGACTGACAAGCTGGGAATCACGTTGTCATAGTCGTTGGCGAAGGTGCTGCGTTCCAAAGTGCCTTTGTTGGTGTTATGGAAAACGCCTTTGGTGGCGGTGTGCTCATAGCGGGTACCCAGGTGGAAGCTGTATTTCTTCTTGAGCTGGAAAGCGTA
The DNA here is from genome assembly GCF_016924645.1 of Rufibacter psychrotolerans. Taxonomy (GTDB): domain Bacteria; phylum Bacteroidota; class Bacteroidia; order Cytophagales; family Hymenobacteraceae; genus Nibribacter; species Nibribacter psychrotolerans. The sequence goes on from NZ_JAFFJV010000020.1 coordinate 115,552, forward strand.
GGTGAAATAGGCGGCCACCACATCCTGGTCATAATCAAAGTTGTTGATCACCACAGAATCTGCCTTGGCCGGGAAAGAGAAGTTATAGGAGGTGTTGCTGGTGGCATCGCGCAGGATGGTTTTGGCGCCCAGTTCCAGTTTGCCCTCGTTCTTGAACCCTCGGCTGTAATCTACCTGAAACGTCTTCTCATCGCTGGGGGCATCGTTGTTGTTCACCTGGCTTTGGAGCAGGGCATTCTCTGAGTTGAACAGCTTGTTGTCATACACGTCATCAGACTCGTTGTGGTTCCACTGGGCCAATACAGAAAGCTCGTGCTGCGGTTTGAAGGTGTGGGTGTACCCAAAGTTCATGTCAACGCCTGCGCCTTTCCAGACGTTCTCCAGGTCTGAGTACTGGAGGCCGTTGGCATCACGGGTAAACTGGTCGCCGCGGCCGGTGAAGTTGTTTTGCCGACCGGCGATGCTTAGGTTGAAGGCATTTAGAGTATCAGGGTCAAAGGTTACTTCGGCCTGGCCGTAGAAGCCGTGGTTCAGCCCCAGGTGGGACATTTCCTGGGAGAAGATACTTTGCCCCTCTACGGTGCGGGTCACCGAAGAAATCCGGCGGTTGTTGTTGTCATAGCCGCTCACCCGGGAGTTGAACCCGAATTTCCCTTTGCGGGCATTCAGGCTGGCGTTCAGGTTGCGATTGCGGTTACCCAACGTAGCCCCTAGTTTGCCGCTCACGCCTTGCATGCTGTTCTTTTTGGTGATGATGTTGATGATCCCGGCGGTACCCTCGGCATCGTACTTCGCCGAGGGGCTGGTGATCACTTCCACGCTCTTGATCACATCGGCAGGTATCTGTTTGAGGGCATCGGCCAGGTTGTTGGCCATGATACCAGAGGCTTTGCCGTCCATGAGTACCTTAAAGTTGCCGCTGCCGCGCAGTTGTACATTGCCGTCGGCGTCTACGGTGATGGAAGGCACTTTCCGGAGCACGTCTGAGGCGGTGGTTCCTATGTTGCTGATATCCTGCTCGGCGTTGTACACCAACCGGTCACCTTTGTCTTCAATCAAGGGTTTCTGCCCCACCACGGTTACTTCCTGCAGTTTGGTGGCGCTGCTCCGCAGGCCGATCTTAGGGAATGAGATTTCCTGCTTGGCGGCAGACAGGGTAAAGGCGGGCAGCGTGCTGGTTACGTAGCCTAAGTAGCTCACGCTAACGGCGTAGGAGCCGTACGGCACTTTGGAGAAGGTGAACTGGCCTTTGTCATCGGTGATGGTGCCGTCTACGGGTTTGCCGGTGGCGGTATTGGTAAGAGTTACCGTGGCAAATTCCACAGGTTTGGTGGTGGCGGAGTCAGCCACGGCACCGGTGATCTTTCCGGTTTGCGCCTGAGCCTCTAAGGCAGTGAAAGAGAAAAGACAAAAGGAAAGTAGCGCGAATAAGGTAGAGAGCCGCATAGGATTTCTAATGAGGATTACGGTGGTTTAGTAAGTTCATAGGGTTAGGCATGCCGCTGAAAAAACCGGCACCATGGTCTAATGGCACAGGAAGGGGCAAGGGCATTGGTAAGCGGTGAGAACGGTTTGTCGCGCAACTATCTAGTAGATGTGAGACAGGGCAGACAGGTTGCCTCCCCCATGCAAACTTTTTTTGTTTTTGTGCTACTTTCCTGAAAAAAGGCTTGAAACGGCTAATTGGGGCTTGTTTTTACCGGTATGCCAGGGGGCGGCTGCGGCTGGCTTGTTGGTGAGAACACCAACAAGGGTGAAAGGGTGAAGGTTGGATCAAGAACTGTCTTGGAGGAGGAAAAGTCGTTTCCAAATTGTGAGAACTTCAACAAGGGCGAAGGCTGGATGTGGTTTTCGGCAGGTTCTTCCAGAACGCCTCTTAAAGTGGGAGCGGCAACAAGGGGAGAGGTTTTACGGCCACATGGTTTTAGGAAGATTTCCAGAAAGTAGGGCAAAAAAAGAAGCACCCGGTTGGGGGTGCTTCAGTTGATGTAGTGGTGGGGAGCCTAGTTGCTTTCTCCGGCTTTGGCGTCATCGTTCCGGATGGTTTTTTTGCGCCGCGGCTGTTGGTTCATCTCCATTTTCCCGAAACGGTACGAGAAACTCACCCGCACGCCCCGGTTGTAATTCTGGCTTAAACTGTTCTGCACAAAGGTCTCGTTGGAAAGCTCAGACTTGAACCGGATGGCCTTGGCAAACGGATTGTCTACCCCAAGGCTCAGGCTGCCTTTTTTCTGCCACAGCTCCTTGCGCACACTGAAACTGGAGTAGTAGAAACCCGAGAATTTCCCCTGGATGGTAGGCCGGGGCGAGCTGTAGGAGCCAAAGAACTGGGCCGCCAGCCCTTTCCCGAAATCATAGCCCGAGTTCACGTTCACGTTGTACTGCCAGGCGGCGTTGTTCTGCAAGACGCTTCTCAGGTTAATGTAGTTCAGGTTCAGGCTACCGCCGATGTTCCACTTGGGCATGGGTTTGGTGTTGCCCGAGAGGCTCAGCCCGTAGGTCGCGTTCTTCCCGATGTTATAATACGTGGTGTAGGCCACGTTTTCTTTCTGCCAGGTGGTCTCGTCAATGGGCAAACCGTCTCCCTGGCCCACAATCCGCCGCACCGATTCAATGGCATTATTCGTCTGCCGCCAGTACACCGAGAGGTTGATGGAGCTGGTCTTGAAATAATTGCTGTAGCCCAGTTCGTAGGAGTGCGTCAACTCCGGCTCTAACTCCGGATTCCCGAAGGATACGTTTTTAGGGTCCTGCTCATTCACATACGGGTTCAGGTACCAGATCTGCGGCCGCTGAATGCGCTGGGTATAACCGGCCCGCACGGTCTGGCTTTTGAAATTGCGCGAGACCAGGATATTGGGGATGAAATTGCTGTAGTTGTCGGTGAAAGCGGGCCGGGCCGGGGCAATGTAATTTCCCTGCAGATCTGTGTACTCAAAGCGGGCGCCGCTTTTCACGTTGTAGTTCTTGAGCAGTTTGAAGCCGTAAGACGCGTAGGCAGAGTACACATCCTGGTCATAGGTGAAGGCGTTGGGCGTTTCGGTCTGGACACCGGTAGAAAGAAACTCCCGGCGGTACATCGCATCACTCTCCGCGTGGCGCAGAATGGCCTTGCTGCCCACTTCCAGCGAAGTTTTGTTTTTAAACGGATGCGTGTAGTCTACCTGAAACGTCATCTCGCGGTTAAACCCCTCGTTGGTGTTGCGCAGCAGGTTGTCAATAAATTCATTCTGGTCCAAGTAATTATCCTGGTTAGAGAGGCTGTTCATCTTGCCGTTGGTCCATTGCCCCAACACCGATAACTCCTGCTGCGGCTTGAAGATGTGCGTGTAGCCCAGGTTCAGATCCAGCGAATTGTTCTTGTTCTGGCTGCTCAGGTCTGTATCAATGATCTGGGTGCCGTCCTTAGTTACGGTGCGGGAAAACTGATTTCCCCGGTTCCGGAAGGTGCCCCGGTACAGGTTCATCCCCACTGAAATGGTGTTGCTGGAATCCAAGTCGGCATCAAAGCCCAACTGCCCGAAAACCCCGCCTCCCCGGCGACTGAAATCGCCGTTCTGGTTCAGCGTACTGGAATAGGCCTCGGCCCCCGGAATCTCTGTGATGAATCGTTCCAGTTCGTTCTCGCTCTTGTTGTTGTACTGCTGGTGCGTACCCAGACTGGCGTTGAAGCCTACTTTGCCCCGGCGGATGTTCACGTTCCCGTTTCCGTTGGCGCTGCGGCTGCCCAGGGAGCCGCCCACGCTTCCGTTCACGCCGTACAGCGTGTTTTTCTTGGTGATGATGTTGATGATCCCGGCGGTACCTTCGGCATCGTACTTGGCCGAGGGGCTGGTAATTACTTCCACACTTTTGATCATGTCTGAGGGAATCTGGCGCAGGGCCTCGGCCACGCTGTTGGCCATGATGCTGGAGGGCTTGTTGTTGATGAGCACCCGCACGTTGGCGGAACCCCGCAACTGCACGTTCCCGTCCAGGTCCACCGAGAGTGAGGGTACTTTCTTGAGCACATCGGAGGCGTTGCCTCCAATGTTGGTGATGTCTTGCTCGGCGTTGTACACCATGCGGTCCACCTTGTCTTCAATGAGGGGCTTTTCGCCCACCACGGTCACTTCTTTGAGCTTGTTCTGGATGGGTTTGAGCACAATTCGGCCCAGTTCCACTTCCGGGTCTTTCTCAGAAACCGTAAAAGCCGGCCGGGTGTACGGTTCGTACCCAATGAAACTCACGGTAACCGAGTAGCTGCCGTAGGCCACGCGGGAAAGGGTGAAGCGACCCCGGGCATCGGTCACGGTGCCGTCTACGGGTTTGCCGGTGGCAATGCTCACCAAAGAGACGGTGGCAAATTCCACGGGTTTGGAAGTAGTTGAATCTGTGACCACACCGCTTATTTTACCCGTGGCGAATTTGAGACCTCCGCCCGAAGCAGTGGTTTGGGACGGAGTAGGCACAGGTGCGGGCGTCTGCGCCCAAGCGGGGGGGACAGTTGCCAGCCCTAAAAGGGCAAGCCATAAAAGATGACGCATGAAGAGAGTTTAGAAGGTTGTTTTAGGAATAGTTATAAGGTATAAATAGGTAAGTTCTTGATTTTGCTATAAGTAATATTGGTAAGCTGTAAGTGGTTTGTTGGTAGATAGTTATAGTTGAACTAGCTGGCTGATCAAAATGGCCGCAAGCCTGTTTCCTTTTTGTTTTTATAAAATCTGAAGGAATACAAAATCTGGCTGTGCTATGCTTTACAGGACAAGAAGCGACACTATGATTAGTATTAGTATATGATGATTCCTGTTTTAGGCTTATTTCTATAAAAGTAAGCACAAATCAGCACACCGCTATTTGGATGGTCTGGTACTTTGTTCAATTTTCTTGTTGCAGAACCACGTTCATGCCCATGCCGGCCGCAGACATTTTATCCCACTTGGCTTGGCTGGCGTCTTTATGATAAATGGTGTGAAAACCTGGCAAAGCCGCTGCTAAAGTCAAGGACTTTGATGAGTCCAAAGGGCTACCTGCAATCCATTCCAAGGAGAGGACGAAATCCTGTTTCATGTAGAGGTTATAAGGCTCCAAATCTGCCTGAATCCAACCTCTTTTCTTGTCTTTCACAGAGATAATAATGTCTTGGGAGGCTATGTTCTGGGAAGGCTTGCCATCGTGCAAAGTATATATGTTCACCCTGAATTTCACTTCCTCAAACTGATTGGAGGAGAGGCAGAAATTCAGTTTACTTAGAAAAGACTGCTTCGGACCATTTGGGATGAGGATGCCGTGTTCACGGCCTAGATTTTCCTGAATGGGTTTAGGCATAATGGTGAAGGTATTATGCAAGAGGGTAAAGGGCCCAGCGTTGCCTCCTAATTCCTTCTTTTTCCAGTGTTTGCCATCCACTTTCACCTCGGCCAGTTGCACTGGCTTGGAAACAAGGGAAATCTCCAGCTTTTTCCTTTCGGCAACTGTGACCAATAGTTGCTCTATCTCCAGGTTCTGGGGTTCATACCCAATGGCCGAAATCCTGATTTTCTTGCTTCTATGAGCAGCGGGTATACTCAGGGAGAAAGCACCTTCTTCGTTGGAGATGGTTCCGGTAGATTCATCCAGCACGCCCACGCTGGCGTAGGCAATGGGCTTCTGGGTGCTGCTTTCCAGGACAATTCCGGTGATAGCAGCGGTTTGGACTTGTTGTTGGCTCCGGTGGATGATAGTCCCGGAATACGCCGGAAGAGACGGACCTGCCAGGGCGCTCGCCAGTAGGAGCGAGGGAATAAGCTGTTTCATGAAATGGGGGAAGTGCTCAACCAGCGCAGAGAGTGAGCAACCGGATGAGGAGTGAGCGATAAACCATACCTGAAAGCGCTGAACAAGAGAAAACTCACCCCTTCACCCAAACGGCACCGCCTGATAGCAGCTTTTGTAGTATGAACGGACTAGATATAGGATTATTATATATAGCTAAATAATATTATTTGACTGAGACAAGGAGCAGCAACCCCATTTTGCCCTATTTCTAGAAAAGAAGGCCCGAAATGGAAAAAAAGAGCGATGGCACAGGTGCCATCGCTCTTCAGGCTCAATGAAATGGGTTATTGAACCCCGTTGCTTTCGCCTTGCTTGGCGTCATCGTTGCGGATGGATTTCTTGCGGCGGGGCGGGCCCTGCTGCTGCATCTTCCCGAAGCGGTATTCAAACGTTAACCTAAAGCCGCGGTTATACTGCGTCACCAGCGTTCTGGTGCTGAACGGCAGGTACGGGGCGGCCTGGTTTTTGCCTTCCAGGCGGTTGTCAAACTTAAGCGCCTGCCTGAACGGGTTGTCCATGCCCAGGCTCAGGGCGCCTTTTTTCTCAAACAGCTCTTTTCTGATGGCCAGGTTGTGGTAAGAGAAGGAAGAGAACTTGCCTTGCAGCGTTACCCTGGGCGAATTGAACCCGCCGGAGAACTGGGCGCTGTAGCCTTTCCCGAAGGTGTAGCCTGAGCTCAGGTTGATGTTGTACATCCAGCCGGAGTTGGAGGCGGTGGGCGAGTTCAAGTCCACGAAGTACACGTTCACGTTCCCGTTCACGTTCCAGGCCGGAATGGGCTTGGTAGAGCCCGAGAAGCTCATGCCGTAGGTTTTGTTCTTGGCAATGTTGTTGAAAGTCACAAAGGTGGTGTCATTGATCACGTCAGAAACAGACTCAATGGCGTTATCCGTGATGCGCATGTACGCCGACACGTTGAGCGAGGTAGTCTTGAAGAAGGTGCTGTAGTTCAGCTCATAGGCATCGGTCAGCTCGGCATCCAGGCGTGGGTTACCATAAACTACTAAGTTAGGCCCTTGCTGCTGCCGGTATGGGTTCAGGAAGAACAACTGCGGCCGCTGAATGCGCTGCGTGAAGGTGGTTCTCAGTTTTACGTTGGGTTTCAGGTCGTACGCCAGCGTGATGTTGGGGATGAAGTTGTCATAGTTGGTGGTGAAATCCTGGGCAGGGTTGGCGAAGTCACCGGCCACATCGGTGTACTCGTAGCGCCCGCCAAACTTCAGGGCCGTTTTCTTGTTCAGGTTAAAGCCGTATGACAGGTAAGAGGCCAGCACGTTCTGGTCATAGGAGAAATCGCCGTTCAGGTCAAGGCCGTTGTACAAAGAGGCACTGGACACGTCGCGCAGGATGCCTTTGGCGCCTACCTCCAGCAAGGTGTTCTTGGGCATGGGGTGAGCGTAATCGGCCTGGAAGGTGAGTTCTTTGTTAAGCCCTTCGTTCTCGTTGAGGGTGAGGGATCTCAGCGGCCCCTCCAACTCAAAGCGGCTTTGGTTCACGGTATTGTCCTGCTCGGTCTGGCTGTACAGGGCCAATAAGGTAAGCTCCTGCTGGGGCTTCTTGAACTGGTGCGTGTAGTCCAGGTTCAGGTCCATGCTCAGGCGCTGGTTATCGTTCTTCATAGACAGTTTGTACTCGTCCAGGAGCGAAGGCTCCACAAAACCGGTCTGCGCCTCGTTCTGCGCCGCCTCATAAAACGTGGCATTCTGGTGGGACCGCATCTTGAAGCTGCCGCTGTTCACCCTAATACCCGCCGACACGGTGTTTTTCTCATTGATATCGTAGTCCAAACTCAGTTGCCCAAACCCGAACATACCATCCACCGCGCTGGTACCCAACTGGTACAGCGTGTTCTGGAAGATCTCCTTGGTCTCGTCATCCTGGTTTTGGTTGACCTGCGTGAGGTTCATGGCACCTTTGCTGTAGAACCGGTTTACGCCCGCGTTCAGGCTAACTCCAAACTTGCCTTGCTTCATGCTCAGGTTGGCGTTCCCGTTGCTGGCACGGGTACCGGCCGTTAAGGTAGTGGAGCCGGTCACGCCCTGCAGGGCATTTTTCTTGGTCACGATGTTCACGATACCCGCCGTGCCTTCGGCGTCATACTTGGCCGAGGGACTGGTGATCACCTCCACGTTTTTGATCACATCGGCGGGGATTTGCTTCAGGGCATCGGCCACGCTGCCGGCCATCACGGTGGATGGTTTTCCGTTGATGAGCACGCGCACGTTAGAAGAACCGCGCAGCTGAATGTTGCCGTCCTGGTCCAGGGCCACCGATGGTACTTTCTGCATTACATCGGCGGCGGTACCGCCGGTGTTGGTGATGTCTTTTTCGGCGTTGTACACCAGGCGGTCTACTTTGTCCTCGATGAGGGGCTTTTCACCTACCACGGTTACCTCCTGCAGTTTGGTGTGGGCCGGGGTGAGCGTGACACGGTTCAGGTTCGCAGTCTGGTCGGCCGCCGAGATGGTGATCTGCTTTAGCTCCCTGGTTTCGTAACCGATAAAGCTGATGTGGAGGGTGTAGGTGCCGTTGGCCACCCGGGCCAGGGTGAAACGGCCTTTGTCATCGGTCACGGTGCCGTCAACGGTTTTGCCGTTGGCCGCGTTGATGAGGGCAATGGTAGCGTACTCTACCGGCTTAGAGCTTTCAGCGTCTACCACCGTGCCGGTAATTCTGCCGGCGCCCTGTGGCGCCTGTACGGCAGGGGCAGCCCCGGCGGGAGCGGCCTGTGGACGAGGGGCATTTACTGGGTTCTGCGCCCACAGGGGGGCAGAAGTGGCGCAGCTTAACATGGTTAAGAGCAGAAGTTTTTTCATAAAGGTGTTATAGGTAGAAAAAGTGCTTGTTAAAACCGGTAAGCAGAAGAGGCTGCGGAACAATGCCGGCTGAACCCCGCGCGCCCTTTCTGGTGCTTCACAGTTGTGGCATTAGTATGCGGGGGAGGGGGAATATTACAGGCCGCCGCAGAAAAAGGCCGCTTTTAACATAACCTTAACTAAAGCGCCGGCCATTGGCCTCTATGCGCGAGAGAATTGATTATGCTGGCGGGCTAAACCAAAGAGGCACCGTTACCAGCAAGCAAGGATAGGTGGGAAGAAAAGCTAATACCGAAGCAGGAGGTTTTAGGCTTGTTTTCCTGAAAACAGACCTAAAACAAAAATCCCGGCAGCTACTAGAAGAAGTAACTACCGGGATTTAGTGCTATGCTAGAGCAAGAAGCTTACTCAAAGTCGGCCATCACGCGTAGAACGGTGCCGTCTAGTTCTGGGGTGACCTTGATCTGGCAAGAAAGACGGCTGGTGCTGGTGGGGTTGGGTAAGTTCTCCAGGGTGTAGAGCTCGTCATCAGAGGGCTCGGGCAGCTCCGGGGCTTCCACCAGTTGAATGTGGCAAGTGGCACAAAGCGCCATGCCGCCGCAGGTGGCCTGTACGTTAAACTCACTGGCCTTCAAAACCTCCATCAGGCTCAGGCCCATGTCTGTAGGGGCCGGAACCGAGATGCGCTCGCCAGCGGGGGTTTCCACGTAAACGGTGATGTCTTCTTGCATGGGTTACAGGGTTGGCACTCCGTTTACGGTAGTGTATTTCAGAACGAATTTCTTGTCTGGGTTGATGACGGAGTACGCGCTCTGCGCCATCAGGGCCGCCTCATGGTAGCCGCACAAGATCAGCTTCAGTTTACCCGGGTAAGTGTTAATGTCGCCAATGGCGTACACGCCCGGTATGTTGGTGCTGTAATCTACAGTGTTCACCACAATGGCCGATTTCTCCAACTCCAGTCCCCAGTTCTCCAGCGGGCCCAGCTTAGGCACCAACCCGAAAAGCGGAATGAAGTAATCTGTCTCTATCTGGTACGCGTCAGCGCCGTCTGGCATGACGGTCACCGCATCCAGTTTGCCGTTGCCGTGTACCTCGGTCACGTTAGACTTCAGGAGCAGGCGCATGTGACCCTCTTCAGCCAGGCTAGACACCTTGGCCGCCGATTCCGGCGCGCCTCTAAAGGTGGTGCCGCGGTGCACCAGGGTCAGTTCCTTTGCCACATCGGCCAGGTAAATGGCCCAGTCCAGGGCAGAGTCTCCGCCGCCGGCCAGGACCACGCGCTTGTCGCGGAAGTGCTCTGGGTCCAGGATCATGTAGTTCACGCCTTTGCCGCCTTCAAAGTTGGCCAGGTTGTCAATGGCGGGTTTGCGGGGCTCAAACGAACCCAAGCCGCCGGCAATCACCACCACCCTGCAGTAGATCTCGGTGCCCTCTGAGGTCACCAGGCGGAAAGAACCGTCTTCCAGCTTCTCCAGGTCCTCCACGCGCTCACCCAGGGTGAAAGTTGGGTGGAAGGGGGCAATCTGCTCCATCTGGTTTTTGATCAGGTCGCCCGCCAGGATGGAAGGAAACCCGGGGATGTCGTAGATGGGTTTTTTGGGGTAAATCTCAGAAAGCTGGCCGCCCACCTGGGGCAGGGCGTCTACCACGTGGCACTTCATCTTCAGAAGGCCCGCCTCAAACACCGCGAATAGCCCCACCGGACCGGCGCCGATGATACAGATATCAGTAGTTACAGTTGACATATAAGGTATAGTAGTTCAAACAGGCAGGTGCGGGCGTCTCCCTTGGCTGCCGTAAAGTCTAGCACAAACGGTTTACTTTCAGGTTTGCGCCCACAAAGTAACATCATTTTCGGCTAAAGTGTTTCCTCAGAAGCAGAACTGATTCTTGCCGCTCATAGATTAAATTGTAATTTTAGCCCCACTAACCATTGATTGCATGCTGAACTTCATTACCTGGGATGTTTCGCCCGATATTTTTTCGCTGGGGCCGGTGACCGTGCGCTGGTACGGTCTACTGTTTGCCCTGGCCTTTGTGCTTACCCAACCCATTGAGAAATACATCTACCGCAAAGACGGCCGCAAAGACGAAGACGTGGACGTGCTCACCATGTATATGATCATTGGCACCGTGATTGGCGCACGCCTGGGCCACTGCCTGTTCTATGACCCGGTGTATTACCTATCTAATCCGCTGGAGATTTTCAAGATCTGGGAAGGTGGCTTGGCCAGCCACGGTGGTACCATTGGTATTCTGGTGGCCCTCTACCTGTTCTGCCGCAAACACAAGTTTGATTACCTCTGGGTGCTGGACCGCATTGTGATTGTGACCGCCCTGGGGGGAGCATGTATCCGGCTAGGGAACCTGATGAACTCTGAAATTATTGGCCGGCCCACCGATGTGCCCTGGGCGTTTAAGTTCGTGCGCAACGGCGAGCTGTTCAACGGAGTGCCGGCTTACGCAGACCCACGCCACCCCACGCAGCTCTACGAAAGCCTTTTCTGCATCTTCCTGTTTGTGCTGCTGTACTTCCTCTGGAAGCGCGGGGCCGGGCAAGTCCGCGGGCTGCTGTTCGGGCTGTTTGTGACCTTGCTGTTCTCGTTCCGTTTCCTGGTGGAGTTCCTGAAGGAAAACCAGGAGGAGTTTGAGAATGCCCTTCCGCTGAACATGGGCCAATGGCTGAGCATTCCGCTGGTGCTGGTGGGCATTGCCGTACTGTTCTACGCCATGAAACAACCCAAACAACCCAGCCGGCCGGTGAGCGGGTAGCGGTTTTACGCCCCTTTTCCAGAAAATAGCCTTAAAACGGAGAGGGCCAGCAGACATACCTGCTGGCCCTCTCCGCTTTTTGCGCAACTGAATTCCGGCAGGAAGTTCTTACAACGTGTATTTGAACAGGGTACCTTCCTCATTGGTGATGAGCAGGTGGCGGTTGTCTTTGAAAAGCACGGCCTCTACCTGTCCGCTTTGGGGTAAATCCAGCACCTGGGGCTGCTGCGCCAGGAATTGGGTAGAACCCTTGGATACGGGAAACAGGTAAAGCTTTCCGTAGGTAAGTACCGCCAGCCGGCGCCCATCCGGGCTGAGGTCGGCTGAGGTGACCATGCCGGGCAGCTCTTTTTTGGTCACCAGCCGGGCGGTGTGGGTGCCGGCATCATCGGGGAGCGCGTAGAGCTTGGCGTAGCGCGAGGCACCCCGGTCTTTGGAGATCAGGTACAGTTTGCCGCCGTGCCAAAAGAACGCTTCGCAGTCAAAGTTGCGGTCTTCCTTGGCTATTTTGCCAGCGGGCAGGTCTTCATAGGTGAATTTGATCTCCTGGGTCTTTACGCCGCCCTTCAGGGCTACCTTGTAGATCTTGAGGTCTTTGCGCTTGTTGCTGTTGTTGCCCATGTCGCCAATGTACAGGTAACCTGCGTTGTCTTTGGTGAGGTCTTCCCAATCGGTGTTGGAGGCGTTGGGCACGGTCACCTCTTTCAATAATTTGCCCTGTTCATTGATCTGGTACAGGACCGGGGCATTGCCCGCGTCATTGTGCGTCCAGTAAGTGTGGGGGGCATCGGCCAGTTCCAGACCCGAACTCTCCACCACCGCCCTGGGCAGTTTGGCCAGGCGCGATAGGTTGCCCGCCGGCGCGTACACCGGCTGAAAGCTGCTGAACAGAATAAGGATTGGTAAAAGGAGATAACAGGTTTTGAAAACGCTTGACTGCTTCATTCTAAAATGGGGGATAATAACGTGAAACAAAGCCACCCGGGCCTTACAAGCTTAAGTATAACGGAGCCGCCTTGCCCAGGTTTACCCGTTTGGCTAGGAAAAACGGGGTGTCTGTTTTAGAACGCTTTTTGCCAAAACGGGTGAAAAACAAGAAAGGCCTTGCCCGGTACAGCGGGCAAGGCCTTTTGTTGATGGTGCAGAGCAGCGTGGCTTAGTTCACCTGTAAGCCGGCGTTGGGCACAAAGTCCAGCGAGACGGAGTTCATGCAGTAGCGCTGGTAAGTGGGGGCGGGGCCATCATCGAACAAGTGGCCCAGGTGCGCGTCACAGCGGCCGCAGAGCACTTCTATGCGGTCCATGCCGTGCGAGTGGTCTTCTTCATATTTCACTGCCGTTTTGCGCATGGTTTCAAAGAAACTGGGCCAGCCGCAGTCGGTCTCAAACTTGGCGTCTGATTTAAACAGGGCATTGCCGCAGGCGGCGCAATAGTAGGTGCCCAGGCCTGTGTAGTTCCAGAGTTTGCCGGTGAAAGCGCGCTCGGTGCCTTTCTCGCGCGCCACGTGGTACAGGGCAGGAGACAAAACCTTTTTCCATTCCGCGTCTGAGACGTTGAGTTTGGTGGTATCAGCGCGGGAGTAGTAGGGGTGCCTGGTGTTCTGCGCGGAGGCCTGCTGCGGCAGGGCGGCTACTTGGGTAAAAGCCTCCGCCGGAGGGCTGGCCGGATTTCCGGAGGTATCGGTTGCGCGTTGGCAGCTGAAGAAGGGGAGCGCCAGAATGAGCAGGTATAGAAAAACTCGCATGTCTTTGAACGGGCAATTTGCCCTTAGGTGGTATTCTCTCAACAAACCAGGCCTTTGAAAGGTTTTCCGCGCTTTGGGCAACCGGGTGTAAGCTGCCTTGCCCAAAACCAGGCGACAGCGGCCATACCTGCCGGCAAGTGTTGTGCCGGGCGAATAATCTCCTTAACTTTCTGAATTTTTGAGCGCTGTGGCTTTCTGCTAAACGGGATAATTAACAGGCAGATGCTACCCAAGAAACGAATGTTCAATCTTTTTTAATATAAACCTTTCATTACTTTTTACAAGCAGTATGTGTGCAGATGGAATGCCTACGGACCAACGCAGGCAAGAACTAAGAGGCAGGGAGCTGAGTTTCTTATTCATTTTATTACTGAGCCTGGCTTTTCAGCCGGTGCTGGGCCAGAAAGTATTCAACGGCCAAAAACTCTTATTGACCAAAGCTTCCCGGGAGGTGAACGCCGCCCAGGAGCTCATGGAAAAGAACCAGTACGAGGAGGCGCTGAAACACCTCAACACCGCCCTTGACGTGAGCAAAGGCAAAGATGACCTTGAGATTTTCTCGCTGAAGGGAATCTGCGAGTACCAGCTGGGCCGTATGCCCCAGGCGGTGGAACAGCTAAGCTACGCCGTGTCAAAGGTGAACAGCAAAGAGGCGCTTCCGCCCAAAACGCCCGAGGCCGTGCTCACGGCCCTCTTGTACCGCGCCAAAGCCCGTGAAGCCCAGAAAGATTTACCTACCGCCATCAAAGACCTGCAACTGCTGGCCACCGCCGCCCATGTGCCGCTCAAGAGCAAAGCCTATGAGCAGTGGTCCCGCCATCTGTCTGAGTTAGACCGCGGCGGCAACCAGGACAAAGCCGAACTGTTGGTGGCCAAAGCCGTGGAAGTAGACCCCAAGAATGCCGAGGCGCTGGTGTTTCAGGCGCAATTGGCCATCTATGAGCGCGGGTATGAAGAGGCCGTGGGATCTTTGGAGAAAGCCATCGGGCTGGAAGCTGACCCGGTAGCCAAGGCCAAGTACCAGTCTATGCTGGCCGTGTGCAAGTACCGCCTGGGCAAGGAAGAAGAGGCCCTGGCCATTTTCAAAGACGCCGTGGAGAATGCGCCCGAGTCTACCAAATGGCAGGTGTACCAGCAGCAAGCCAACCTGGTCATCCTGAACAAACTGTATGATCCGGCCATTCTGGAACAGGCCAAACTCTGGGCCAACCGTGCCGCCATTCTGTCTGAAGACTGCAGCAACCAGATCACCTTTGCCTACATGCAGGCCCTCAACAATGAACTGGGCAAGGCCAAAGAAACCCTGAAGCCCGTGGCCGACTGTGAGAATGCCACCCTTAAAATGTCAAAGGCTCAGCTCTCTTCCTGGATCAGCAACCTGGAAAAAGCCGCCCAGCAAAAGGTGAAAGTGAAAGCGTATGGCGCAGGCAGCTGGTATTACTGGGGCGGCATAAAGGCCGGCCTGGCCGAAGGCAAAGGGAAGGCCCTGAGCAAGGACTACCTCTACGAGGTGTCTAATGGTACATTTGTAAACGGTACCCTGGTATCTGGTACGCTCACCAACGTGTCTGACGGCTGGACTTACTCCGGCGCCTTCAGCAACGGCACCATCAGCGGAACCGGGAAAATGACCTACGCCGGCGGCGATGTGTTTAGCGGCAAGTTTGTGGGCAACAAGCCCCAGGGCAAAGGCAAATGGGTGTACACAGACGGCAGCACCTATGAGGGAGAAGTGGTGAACGGAACCCCCAAAGGCTTGGGCAAATACCTGAGCAAGGAAGGCAATGGCTACGAAGGCTCCTTCAAAGACGGCAAACCCCACGGCAAAGGCTTCTTACTCCAGGCTGGGAAAAAGGAAGCCGCGGAGTTTACAGACGGTGAGCGCAACGATGCCGCGTACCTGGCCAAAGTAAAAGCCGAGCAGGAAAAACTGGCCCAGGAAAAACAGCAGGCCCAGGCCCTGGCCGCCCAACGCCTGAAGGAAGAGGAACTGGCCAAAGCCGAAAAACGTCAGAACTCGGGCAAAATCCTGGGCAAAACTCTGGCGCTGGCCGGTGGGGCTTTGGCCCTCACCAAAGCCGTAGACCTGGGCATGAGCGCCGAGGATGCCACCGGCCTGGGCGCCGCCCTGGTAGCCGACGTGCTCACCGATGGCGAAGCCGGTGCCCTGCACTCTACCCTCACCACCATGAACGCGGCCAACGGCAACCTGTCTAATCCGTTGGGAGGAAATTCAGCCGCTGCAAAAAGCAGCAGCCCCGGTGCCGCCGGCGAGGCCAATGACTGCGGTTGTTCCAATGACCCCGTGGCCAATAAATACAAGACAATGACCGTCAACGGCGAAGATGCGCAGGTAAATTCTGTCTGCGCCATGATTGCCTACTATGACTGTATGGCCCGTAACTGTAGCCCGGCCAACAGAGCAGAATGGCAGAAAAGGGCAGATGCCAACCGCCAGGTTTTAAAGCAAATGACAGGCAGAACCACCTGCAACTAACCTGCTTCTGCAACCAGTGATTGCATCCAGAAAGCCCTGCCAAGTAGTATTGGCAGGGCTTTTTGCTTTAAAATCCCTTTCCTCAAGAAGGTTGGGCTGTCATAACAATCTCCTACCCATACCAACCATCCTAGCCCGGATTCTCACCACCCAGCCTGAGTTCTTTCGGTGCAAGGCCCCGCAGAGACTTGGTGCTATTTCTGGCGCCGGGGGAATTTTTTGCAAAGGGCATAAGCCACGAAGGCATAAGGGCGGGCAGAGGTCATTGATAGAGGACCTAGACCAGGCCCAAAAAGCAAGTGGCAGCCTGCACACGTACAGACTGCCACTTGCTTTTTTTGGGCCGAATTTTGAAAAACAGGCTTAAAACCTATACCCCAATATCTTCATTCCAGACGGTGGGTTGCTCGGCCATGAACTTCTGCATGAGCGCGTAGCACTCGGGGTTATCTTCCACGGTCACGTCCACGCCACGAGAGCGCAGCAGCTCTTCCTCGCCCATGAACGATTTGTTCTCGCCTATCACCACCCGGGGGATGCCGTACAGCAAAATGGTGCCCGAGCACATGGAACAAGGCGACAGGGTGGTGTACATGGTGCACTCGCGGTACACCTGGGCGGGTTGCCGGCCGGCGTTCTCCAGCGCATCCATCTCGCCGTGCAGAATGGCGCTGCCTTCCTGCACCCGTTTGTTGTGGCCCCGGCCTATGATCTTGCCGTTGTGTACCAGCACAGACCCAATGGGAATGCCTCCTTCTTCATAGCCCCTGCGGGCTTCTTCCAGCGCAGCTTGCAAAAATTCATTCATGCTCTCAGTCTAAGGGTGTTTTTGATCCTGAACAAATACGGAAGAATAATCAAGCTAAGCAACCCCGCCGAGATGGCCGCCACAAAAATGTAGTAGCGGTTCTGTTTGCCGCCGGCCACAAACCACAGCGCCACCACTATCACTACCAGCACCGTCCAAAGCACCCAATATCCCAAAATGCTCCTAGGGGGGGCCTCCTGCTTTTCCTTGGGCAACATGAAGATAAAGAGCACCATGATGTACCCACCCAGGGCAGACAAGACCTGTTGCAGCAGGGAGTACAAAGGTCTGGTAAACGGCTCGGGCAGCACCTCGTTCAGCAGGAACGGGAACAGCCGCACGCCAAGGCCATCACTGTGCGTGAACGAATCCCAGGCCAGGTGCGAGACAATGCCCACCAGCAAAGACAGCAGCACCACCCCGTACTGCCGCTTGAAGTGGAGCTTCCAGTTGAACCGCTTGTACCGGTTAAACCGCTGCCGCAGAAAGCGCGGCAAGTGGTCAATGAGCGTGTCGCGCACCACCAGGTGGAAAACAAAACAGAGCAGCAGGCCCATGGGCAGGTTAAAATAGAAAATGCCCGGCCAGGTGTGGCTGTACGGGTCATGCAGGCTCATGCGGAGGAACTTCTCAAAATCGGGGGCCATGCTGCCCACAATGAGGCCGGTGGCCGAACGCCAGCGGTGGGGCAGGGGAATGAAGGGCAGCACAATGGCCGGATGGGAGAACGTGAACGGCATGGAGGCGAAGGCTTAAGTCCTCTTAACGGCGGGGCAGCGCAAATTGATACGGGGCCGGTAAAACAGGGGCAGCCAGGCAAACACTCGGCAGGCCGGCGCTGGTTTGTCCTGGTCCGTCCGTTTAGGGGCTAGTTTACAGAAATTAGCCTTAAAACGCCAGAAGTTTCCTCCGTGCTCCAGCAAGAGGAGGGGTGAGGATTACGGTACCGGGTCGTATCCGTGCCCGCCCCAGGGGTGGCAGCGGCCAATGCGTTTCAGGGCCAGCCAACCGCCTTTGAACGGACCGTACTTCACAATAGCCTGGTGCGCGTAGGCCGAGCAGGTGGGCGTGTAGCGGCAGTTGCCGGGCGTGAGCGGCGAGATCATGTAGCGGTACACCCACACCATGCCCAGAAAAAGAAACCTGAAAAGCCAGTTGATTGCCTGCATTTTAGCGCTAGTTCGGGAAAAAAGGCTACAAATCCTTACCTTTGCGGTTTCTAACTAACACAAGTTATGCTTAAAAAAGTTTATAGTTTACTCCTTCTGGGGTGTTTGGGCGTGTCTCTGAACGTCCGCGCCGATGAGGGCATGTGGCTTCCGCTGCTCATCAAGCGGCTGAACCACGTGGACATGCAGAAACAAGGCCTGCAATTAACCGCCGAGGAAATTTACAACGTGAACAACGCCAGCCTCAAAGACGCCATCGTGCAGTTTGGCGGCTTCTGTACCGGTGAGTTCATCTCCAAAGAAGGCTTGCTGCTCACCAACCACCACTGTGGTTATGACGCCATCGCCAACAACTCCACCCCGCAGGACGACATCCTGAAGAACGGCTGGTGGGCCATGACCCGCGAGCAGGAAAAGAAAAACGAAGGCCTGTTCGTAGACATCCTGGTGCGCATGGAAGACGTGACCGGCCAGGTGTTGCAGGGCATTACGCCGCAGACCCCCGAGCAGGAGCGCAGCAAACTGGTGGCCGAGCGCACCAAAACCCTGGCCGATGCGGCCAAGAACAACGGCCAGTACGTGAGCTACGTGCGCGATTTTTTCAACGGCAACGAGTATTACCTGTTTGTGTACGAGCGTTTCTCTGATGTGCGCCTGGTGGGCACCCCGCCCGAGAGCGTTGGTAAATTCGGGGGCGATACTGACAACTGGATGTGGCCGCGCCAGACCGGCGACTTCTCCATGTTCCGGGTGTACATGAGCCCAGACGGCAAACCGGCCGCTTACTCTGAGAAGAACGTACCCTACCGTCCTAAGCACCACCTGCCCATTTCCATGAGCCCCGTGAAAGAGGGCGATTTCTCCATGGTGTTCGGGTTCCCGGGCCGTACCACGCGTTTTATGGCCGGTTCTGGCCTGAGCATGGCTGTGGAGCAGTCTAACCCCGTGCGTATCAAGCTGCGCGAGCGCCGCCTGGCCCTCATGAAAGAAGCCATGGATGCCTCCGCCGCCGACCGCCTGAAACTGGCCTCTAACTACGCCAGCATCAGCAACTACTACAAATACTTCATCGGGCAGAATGCGGGCATTAAGCGCATGAAAACCCTGGACAAGAAAGCCGCCGAGGAGAAAGCCTTCCAGGCCTGGGCCGATGCCAACGCCGACCGCAAAGCCCTTTACGGCTCTGCCTTAGCGGACATCAACGCCTCTTACGCCGGGCAGCGCACCTACAACCTGTCGGCCATTTACCGCACCGAGGCCGCCCTGGCGCCCCAGCTCATCGCGCACGCGTACCAGTACTCGCCGCTGTACAGCCTGCTCAAAGCCGGCAACGCCGACAAAGCCAGGCTGCAGGAAATGGTAACGGCTTACAAAGACATGAACAAAGAGTTCTACGCCAGCTACGTGCCGTCGGCCGACCAGAAGATCTTCGCCGAGCTGATGCAGATGTACTACCAAGATGTACCCAAGGCGCAGCACGCCGACATCTTCAAAGACCTGACGACTACCTACAAAGGTGACTTTAAGAAGTGGGCCGCCGATGTGTACAGCAAATCACTGCTGGCTTCTGAAGTTAAGGCCAACGCGTTTTTGGCCAATCCTACGCTTAAGGCCCTGGAAACAGACCCGGCGTTCAAGTTCATGCGCGCCGTACAAACCAACTACCAGGACAACATCCTGCCCAAGCTGAACGAGTACAACGCCGCCTTGGGTAGGGCCAACCGCCTGTACGTGGCCGGTCTGCGCGAAATGCAGCCTAACAAGGTGTTCTACCCAGATGCCAACTCCACCCTGCGCCTCACCTACGGTACCGTGAAGGGCTACGAGCCCCGCGACGGCGTAGAGTACAAATACTACACGACCATGGATGGCCTGGCCGAGAAGGAAGACCCTACCAACCCAGAGTTCATTGTGCCCGCTAAACTCATGGAACTGTACCGCCAGAAAGACTACGGCCGCTACGGCCAGAACGGCGAAC
The DNA here is from genome assembly GCF_016924645.1 of Rufibacter psychrotolerans. GTDB lineage: Bacteria > Bacteroidota > Bacteroidia > Cytophagales > Hymenobacteraceae > Nibribacter > Nibribacter psychrotolerans. The sequence continues at coordinate 135,135 of NZ_JAFFJV010000020.1, forward strand.
TGCGCGTGGGCTTCATCACCAACAATGACATCACGGGCGGTAACTCCGGCTCGCCGGTGATCAACGGCCGCGGCGAGTTGATTGGCCTTGCCTTTGACGGCAACTGGGAAGCCATGACCGGCGACCTGGTGTTTGACCCCGAGTACAAGCGCTGCATCAACGTAGACATCAAGTACGTGCTCTTCATCATGGACAAATTTGCCGGTGCCGGCCACCTGGTCAACGAGATGACCCTGGTAGACAACGGCAACCCCAACACCACCTTCAACCCGTCTCTGAACGATGTGAAGATGGACGGCAAGATGGAGATTGAGACCGCCGACTCCGAGATCAAAATCAAGAAGAAGCGCAACGAGACCAAGATCAAGAAAGAGACTAAGAAACAGAAGCGCTAACCTGTTTCAGGCCCCTTTTCTAAGAAACAAACCCAAAACGCCCGGAGGTTCTCTGGGCGTTTTTTTCATTGAGCAGGATTTTCTGGATTAGGTCAATTTTCAGGATTGAGTTAGGAGCAGGAACATGCATGATGGACAAAAGCCCTGATGTACAGTTGGCGCAAGTTTCAGACTCGTTTCTGCAGTTGAGGGTAGCCTTCTTCAGCCAAACGCCCTCACTTCCTTGTCGCGGCATCCCGCATTGCTGAAAATCAATGGCAATTTATGGCGCGGAAGTTAATCTATGGCGCGGAAGTTACTTCCGTGCCTTCAAGAATGCACTATATCTGTGCGCATAGCAATAAACAGCTTCTTAAGCCCTTGCCGGATAAGCGATGCACCTAGTAGCGTTTCCATGGTTGAACGGCTATTGGCACAGACACTCGCAGGTCTGGAAGACACTCCGAGGTCTTTTGAGCAAGTGAGATGCGGAGCTTTAGAAGTTATTTTTAGCACTTCTATGTCCAAGGACTTTAGGCTGTGTCTGAAAAATGCTCCCGGAGCTTTTTCATCCGGTTTCCCTCGGCTGATCTCTGCCGCCATTGCCTATGGTAGGCCGGCGTTTTGGGGCTACTTTCCCAAAAGCAGCCCCAAAACGGTACTGCCCCGCCATTTTTCAGACACAGCCAGCATTAAACCCGCGAGTATCTGAACCAACCCTTGAGAGTAATGAAATTATTCCAAGTATAACTATGACTTTGTACTAGGCGTACTGTAGAAAACCCATTGGCCAACCCTCCAGCCTATGCAGCATGTTCTACGGTTTTGCCTGTTTCTGATTTTATTGTTCACCACCTTTCCTGCCAGGGCGCAGATGAACAATGCTGCCGTGGGGGCCAGGGCAGTGAGTTTGGGCGGTGCGGAGGTGACGTTGACGGACACCTGGGCCTTGAGCAACAACCCCGCTGGTATTGCTGGTTTAGAAAGCCTGCAGTTAGGTGCCTATGCCCACAACCGTTTTTCCCTGAAAGAGCTCACTACCGTTGGCTTGCTGGCGGTGTACCCGTCCGCTAAGTTTGGCAGTGTGGGCGTAGACCTGCAGCGGTTTGGCGGGGAACTGTACAATGAGCAGCGCCTGGGAATTGGGTTTGCGCGTCAGTTGGGCGTGGTCAGGCTAGGCCTCAAGGCCGATGTGCTGCAGGTGCGCGTGCAGGAGTGGGGCAGCCGCAAAGCCGTGGCCCTGAGCGTGGGCCTGCAATCAGACCTGTTGCCCAAGCTTTCCTTCGGGGCACACATCTACAACCTGAACCAAGCCAAATTAGCCGAGTTTGAGGATGAACGCGTGCCTACCGTCATGAAAATGGGGCTGAGTTTTCAGGCGGCCACCAAGGTGTTGCTGGTTCTAGAAGCCGAGAAGGAACTGGAGTATCCGGTGGCGGTAAAAGGCGGCATTGAGTACCGGTTGTTACCTGCCTTGGGCCTGCGGACGGGGTTTAACACCGGCACCCAGGCGGGTACGGCGGGCGTGGACGTGAAATTCAAACAGTTTCAGGTGGCGTATGCCCTGGGGGCGCAGCACCAACTGGGCCTGAGCAACTATCTGTCCGTTGGGTACCAGTTAAAGAAGGAGCCGCAGCCATGAAAATCTGTTTCGGGCTCCTTTTTCTGATTTTAGCCCTGAAATACGGGGCGGCTGCGCAGGAAGTGCCCCGCCCCGCCGTGGATGTGGAGCTGCTGGTGCAGGAGCTTTTTTCGCAGCAAGATGACGAGAACCCCATTGCTTACGAAGACCTCTATGAAACGCTGCTCCAATACTACCGGCAGCCGTTAGACCTCAACCGCGCCACCCGGAACGAGCTCCGGAGCCTGTGGCTGCTGTCAGAAAGCCAGATTTCGGCCCTGCTCCAGCACATCCAGGACAACGGGCGGCTGTTCAGTTTATATGAGTTGCAGGCCATTCCGGGCTTTGACCTGATCAGCATCCGGCGGCTGTTGCCTTTTGTGCGGGTACAGGCCCTGGGCCAGGCCGAGCAGCGTACCTGGAAAGAACGCCTCAAAAACGCTGATACGCATACCCTGCTGCTCAGGTATGACCGTACCCTGCAGGAGCGCCGCGGCTACACCCCGCCCGAAGGTCGTTCCACCACCCGCTACTTGGGTTCGCCAGACAAATACCTGCTCCGGTATCGCTTCAGCCATCCGCGTGATTTCAGCTTTGGCATCACCGCCGAAAAAGACGCCGGGGAGTCCTTCACGTGGAACCCCAGTCAGCGGCGCTACGGCTTCGACTTCCTCTCTGCCCACGCCCAACTCTATGACCGCGGGGCCTTCAAGACCCTCGCCCTGGGCGATTACCAGCTGCAGTTTGGGCAAGGGTTGCTGCTTTCCAGCGGCCTGAGCGTGGGCAAAGGCGGCGAGACCATTTCCACCGTGCGCCGCAGCCAGTTGGGCATCAGGCCGCATACGTCGGCCTTGGAGACTAACTTTTTCAGGGGCCTGGCGGCTACTCACCGCTGGCAGAGGCTGGAAACCACGCTCTTCTACTCTAACCGCAGGGTAGACGCATCGGGCGGCGACGCTTTGCCCGAGGACACCACTTTGCTGACCCTGGGCGCACTGCAAACCTCGGGCCTGCACCGCACTCCCACCGAGCTAGCCAACCGGCAGCGGGCCCGGGAACAGGTTCTGGGCGGCAACATCACCTTCCGAAACCCGGCACAAACTTTCGGGCTGGGGCTCACAGCCCTGCATACAAGCTACAACCTGGCGCTTCAGCCCCGGCTGGAGCCGTACAACCTTTTCAGTTTCAGGGGGCGGCAGAATTTGGCCGTGGGGCTCCACTACAGTTACCTGTGGCAGAACCTGAACTTCTTCGGGGAAGCGGCCCGCTCGGGCAACGGAGGCCTTGGGACCGTGAACGGGGTGCTGGCGAGTTTGTCAGAGAAGGTAGAAGTAGCCTTGCTGTACCGGTACTACACCCGCGATTTTCAGACCTTGTACGGCGCGGCTTTCGGGGAGGGCAGCCGCAACCAAAACGAAAGCGGGCTGTACACGGGCCTCAAACTGAAGCTGAGCAACCGCTGGCAACTGACCGGGTACTATGACCGTTTTTCGTTTCCCTGGCTCCGGTACCGGGTAGACGCTCCCTCTACCGGCGAGGAGTACCTGCTGCGGCTGCAGTTTGTGCCTTCCAAGACCCGGCTGCTGTACGGCCAGTACCAGTATGAGCGCAAAGCGCGCAACCAGACCGTGGAGGAGAGCGCCCTGCGGCACGTCACAGACACGCACAGCCACCGTTTTCTGGTCTTGCTGGATGTAAGCCCACTGGCCGGATTGAGGCTCCGGTCGAGGGTGCAGGCTAGCCGGTTCCGGCAGACTGGCCCAAGCCGTACGGGGTATTTCACGGCCCAGGACCTTATCTGGGAGCGCCACCAGACCCGGTTAAGTGGCCGCTATGCCCTTTTTGATACCGACGACTACGATACCCGCCTGTACGTGCCTGAGCAGGATGTCTTGTACGCCTTCTCGCTGCCGGTCTTTGCGGGCCGGGGCACGCACGTGTACCTGCTGGTGCAGCAGGCTCTCACGCGCTACCTTGATTTTTGGTTCAAGCTAAGCCACACGCACTACCGCGGGCAAAGCACCGTTGGTTCAGGGCTGGAGCAGATCCAGGGGCCGGCGCGTTCCGAGGTTCGGGCGCAGGTGCGATACCATTTCTAGCTTGTTTTCTGGAAAACAGGCTAGAAACGAAAACAGGCCTAAAACTACTCAGGTTTGGTACTGTAGACCGCTTCCTGCGGGGTGCCCGCCACAAATTCCAACTTCGGGAGGGGGGTGGGGTCAACCTGGTACAAGTAAAAAGTATGCGCCGTGATGCTGGGCTGGTCGAACCGGGCGTACAGTTTCACGGGGTACGGGTACCAACCAAGGTCTGCCTCCTGCGAGGAAACCAGAATGACGCGCCTGTTTTCTTTTTGGGCCAGGGCCCTTGTCCAGTCCAGAATTTGGTAGAGCGTCAACTCATTCTCCTCCGGGCTGCCGGGCTGGAAGAAGGAGCTGGGCTTTAATTCGGGCACGTAGAGCAGGGGCTGGCCATAATACGCCACTATCGCCGACAGCAGGATATCGTCTTCCAACGCAATCAGGTTGGAGGCCGGTACCCGTTCCTTCAGAAATGCCGCCGTTTCCTTCGCCTGATGGAATGGATACTTCAGGTCCATGCCTATGGCATACACACCCACCCCAAACTGAACCACCGTAGCCGCCAGCAGCAACGCCTGAAGCCGCTGAAATGCCCTGACATTCTCCCCAGATGAGTCTCTGTAGTAGGACAGGAGCCAAGTAAACGCAACGGTAAAGAGGAAGTAATGCCCAAAGTGCCGGAGACTGCCCATGTACTTAAAGGCAAAAAACAGCGAAAGCAGCATGAGTAAAGCCAGAAACGGCAGAAACAAACGCCGCTCTACCCTAAAGCAAGCAAGAACAAACAGGATAATGGCGCCAGACAGAAGGGCTTCCATGGCGTAGCCCAGCAGGGTAGGCGTTAAGATGTACGAATTCCAGAAATTAATAAAAAAGTGTGGGATTGGGAAAAAAGCCTGCCATGGTCGGGTGGCGGCCCTTAGGTTCAGCATCAGTTGCCCCGCTTCTGCCGGGCGGGCAATGCTCCACAGTGCAAGCAGGCAGCCCAAAGCCCAAATCGCAGTTCCCAGGTACAGTTTTGTTCGGCCAACTTGTGATTGCGGGGGCGTGTCTTTCCACCCGCCCCGCGCTTCTGCAAAGAGCAAGAGCCCCATCAGTCCGGAGAAGAAAAGGCCAAAGAGATGCGTGTGGGCATTGAGCAGCAGCACGAAGATATACAAGTACCAACGGGAAAACCGCTTTGGGTACATCGCGCAGACCAGGAAGGTGGTCAACAGCTCCATGGCGTACAGCCTGCTAATGAGGCCGTACTCAAACAAACCATAGTAGCCAAAGCAGAACAGGAGTTTTAGTAACCAGTTGAACGGTGCCCACCGCAGGAAGACAAAGACAAAGCCAACCGCAAATGCAAACTGCCCCACCTGCAAGGCTTTTAAATCTTGGGTGAACCGGGTGATAACAAAGAGCAAACTGTACCACAGGTTGGGATGGCCTTCATATACCTTGTTTTGCAACAGCTCTGCGTAAGAATTGCTATAGAGCGCCAACAGCCACGGCTCCGTTTCGTCAAACCACAGTTCATGGTAGGGCATCAGCCTGGCTAAGAGCAGCGCGTAGATGAGGGTGAAGAAACTCGCAAGGAAGGGGGTAGAGCAGAGTACCCTTGGTTCACCTAGCTTCATTTGATTGGTAGAGGAGAGATCAGCTAGTTTCATTGGGCCGAAAACTCTGCCATCATATACTTCTTTGGAAAGGGAAGCGGGTTGACTTTGTAGATGTAGAAGGCGAATCTGTTGATTGAATTACCCCTAAAGGTAGCCAGAAACTCAATGGGGAAAGACGACCATTGATAAGGCAACTCACTGCGGCAGACGAGTATTACCGGCGTGTTCTTTTGCTGTGCTAATGCCTGCGCCCAGTCCAGCAGAACAATGGGGCGCAAATCGTTTGCTTCCTGGGGATCAAGCGTGTAAAAGCTTGCCAGGTTTCCGGTGGGAAGGTTATAAACCGGGTGCCCCAGGTAAGCCGTGATGTTAGAGGTGGCAACGCGCTCATCCGTCGCGAGGATGTACCCAGTGGGTAGGGCTTTCAGGTACTGGGCAACCTCCTTCCCCATAAAGAAAGGATGCTTCCAATCCGTAGCCAAAGCGTACGCACCGGCAATCACCTGTAAAAAGCCGAATAGGTATAAACAGGGAAGAAGGATTTTATCGGCCCATTTGAAAGGATGGTGCGGTATAAGGCTCTGGACATAGTAGGTCCTTAGCCAGAGCAAGGCAATGGTATAAACAAAATAATGGCCATGGTGCCTCATGCTTCCTTCAAACTTGAGAAAGAAGAGAAAAAATAACGCACCGAATAAAAGAAGCAAGGGAAGTAGCAGTCGCTTGGTCCGGTAAAATGCCGCGCAGAGAAGTGCGAGCAGTAGTGCCGAAAGCACAATTTCAACGCTGGTTTTGAGAAAGGAAGTATTCCAGAACGAGGTGGTAAGGTCTGGTACAGGAGCAAACGACTGCCAGATGCGGGCTATAGTCTGGTAGAAGTAGTAAGGGTGGAGGAAAGTGAGCAACGAAGCCTCTATTTCATTTGGGCGCATCATGCTCCAGAATGAAAAGAGGCAGCCTGTAGCCCATATGGCAATTCCTATAAATTTACGAGCAGGTGATACGGGTAGTTTGGGAGTTTCTTTCCAGACGTTAAAGGTCTCAGAAAAGAGCAACAACCCAAGTACCCCAGTCATGAAAAAACCAAAAAGATTGGTCTGGGCCAGTATGGCTAACAACGCGATGTACAGGTACCAGTGAGAGAAACGCTTGGAATAGAATGTACAAACCAGAAATAGGAAGAACATTTCCAGGGCATACAGCCGGCTAATGATGCCGTACTCAAAAAGGCCATAGTATCCAAAGCAGATCATGCCCTTTAGAAGCTTAGGGAAAGGAGCGTACCGTAAAAACAAGTACACGAACCCAATGGCAAAAACCGTCTGGGTGATTTGGAGTGCCCTAAGATCATGGGTGAAGGAAGTGACAGCAAACAAGATGCTGTACCACAGGTTAGGATGTCCCTCAAAGCGTTTGTTGTATAGTAGCTCGGAATAGGAATCACTGTAAAGAGCCAGCAGCCATGGCTCGGTCTCGTCAAACCAGAGTTCATGAAACCCCATTGCCCAGGCAAGAATCAAGGCATAAAAGAAGGTGAAGGTTAAGGCGAATGAACTATCCCGGGTAAAAAGTGCCATGAACTTACTCTTGGGTTTTTGACTGCTCATGGTATTCCTGCTCGGTATTCACTTCCCAGATGTTGGCTTTATCTATGCGGCCCTGGGCAATGTTCTCTACTGCCAGCATGGCCGTCAGCATAGAATGGTCCTGGTTGTTGTACTTGTGCATGCCGTTGCGGCCTACCAGGAAAAGGTTCTCAATGCTGTCCAGGAAAGCCTGCACTTTTGGAAACTCATTGTAAGAACCAAAATATGCGGGGTAGGCTTTGGGCATTTTCACCACTGTGCCGTCTATCACCTGATCGGCGGAGATGATGCCCAGTTTCTGCAGTTCAGTGATGGCCAATTGTTGCAGGTCCGCTTCAGACATGCGCCAGAGTTCGTCTTCTTCCTGACAGAAGTACTCCACGCCCAGCCAAACCTTGCTGGGCTGGGTAACCAGGTACGGGCTCCAGTTGTTGAACAGCTGAATGCGACCGGCCAGCACGTCCGGCTCCTGGATGTAAATCCAGTTGTCTTGGATTAGTTGTTCCGTATCAGATTTGATGGCCAATTGGTGCAGCAGCAACCCCACCGAGATAAAATTACGGTAGGGCAGCTCTTCGGCAATCTTGCGTATGTCTGGGGGGACAACGCTGCCCAAAGTCCTTACCAGGCTTCGGATGGGCATAGTGGAAATGACGTATTCAGGCTGAACCTGGTAAGTGGTGCCATTGGCCAGATCCTGCACGGTGGCCGAGGTGATGCGATTGTTTTTCAGCTCCAGGCCCACTACTTTTTGTAGCATATGCACCTCGCCGCCCTTGGCTTTTACCTGATCGGTGACCACTTCCCACAAATGCCCGGGCCCCAGCTTCGGATACAGAAACTGCTCAATAAGGGAGGTTTGGGTCTTTTTTTGGGTAAAATCGGAAGAAGGAGCCGAAAACTGCTGCCGCACAAAATGCTTCACCGCCTGGGTAATGGATAGGGCCTTGATCCGCTGGGCACCCCACTCGGCACTAATCTGCTGGCAGGGCACGCCCCACACTTTCTCGGTGTACGACTTAAAAAAGGTATGATACAGGTGCTTGCCGAACCGATTGATAAAGAACTCCTCCAGGTTCTTCTCCTCCCTGATAGGATGGGCCACCTGTTTCAGGTAACTGAACACGGCCTTGGTAGACCAGCCCACGCCCAGTTGTTTCAAGGTGGTGGGGGAGAAGGACAACGGGTAGTCAAAGAATTTCCGGCGGAAGAAGATGCGCGATTTACGCTGCCGTAACAGCATGACATTGTCGCCCGCCGACGGGTCTGCCGCCGAGATGGTGGGGATGGAGCGGCTTTTCCCCTGGTAGGTTAACTCGCCAATGGTTTGTCCGGGTTCCAGCTGGAGCGGAAGAATGGACAGCCACCAATCCATCACCCGGTCAGACTTGGAGAAGAACCGGTGTCCGCCAATGTCCATCCGGTTGCCCTTGTAGTTGATGGTGGCCGAGATGCCGCCTATCCGGTCCGTGGCTTCCACCACGTAGGGATGAATCTGCGTCTGTTGCAGCAATTCATAAGCGGCCGTGAGCCCAGCCGGACCAGCCCCAACAATGAGGGCGGTAGAAGGAGAAGACATACCTAAACGAGTAAACTCTTCAAAGATAACAGGAGAAAACGGTTCTCCGAAGGCTATCTGAGATTCAAGTACAAATGCCGGAGGGCTTAAGAAAGCATTGCCTCAGACGAAGTGATGTAAGGAGTATCTGGTTGGGGACTGGGTAAACGCGTGAGCCTCTGGGTGAGGTGGTAGCTGTCTAACCCAGACAACGCCATGCTTTGGGCTTTCTCAAGGTCTACGTACCCGTCCTGCTTCAAGCAATCCTCGGGCACCAGCGCCTCCACCACCTCGCCAATCACCAGAATGGTCCCGTTCAGTTTGATGTACGTGCGTTGCACCAGCCGCAGTCCCAGCTTGATGGACGCCTCCTGCACATACGGGGCCGGGTGTAGTTCTGAGAACTGAGGGGTGAATCCGCAGATCTCAAACTCTGACTGGGTGTGGTGCGCACTGGCGTGGTGCGCCGCCGGGTAGAACTCGGGCCGGACGTGATTGAGCGTGAAATGCCCGGTTTTGATGATGTTGTTGAGGGTGTCGCGCACCACATTGTCTGGCCGCACCAAGATGCCAATCAGCGGCGGATTGGCCCCTACGTGAAACACCTGCGAGTACAAGCCTAGGTTGGTGCGGCCTTTGGGGTCTATGGTGCCTACCAGGCAAATGCTCTTAAAGCCAGAGAGCGACGTGATGAAGTTTGCCCGGTACGACTGCTCCATCTGGAGGATGTCTGTGGTTGAAAACTGGGTGTCTGTCATGGGAAAAGGGGGTAAGCATGTAGACAACAGGTTCCCTCAGTAACAAGGGAAAGGTAAGGTAGGAATAAAATTGAAAAGAGCCTAATGCTAACGGGCCCTTGCCCAGGATGACTTTCCCGACAGATTGAGGGAAGAATGGCAGTGTTTTGGGGCACCTCTGGCTGTACCTATGTCATAATTGCTAAACAAGCCGAAGGCCTTTGGGTGCAGAAAAGCCGTTTAGGGGCTGATTTTGGGAAAACAGCTCCTAAACGGCACTTAGCGTTGGCACTGCTGCAAAGCCTGGCAGCCGGACCTGATCTCAGCGCTGATGAGGCGGCCCTGCCGGTCAAGTTCCAGGTGGCAGCATTCCAGAAAAGCAGCTTTCAGCTTTTCCCGGCCGCGTTGGATGCGCGATTTTGCCCCGGAAAGCGACAGACCCAACCGCTTGGCTATCTCCTGTTGGGGAATGCCTTCCAGGTCGCTTAACCGAAGCGGTTCTGCGTACGCCTCAGGCAATAGGTTCAGCAGCGGCCCCACACAATGGGCCAGTTCATGGATTGGGTCTTCACCCAAGCTTGGGGCGACTAGCTCAATTTCTTCAGGCAAAGAGGTTTCGCGCTGGCGTGCCCGGTAAAAATCATGCACCACATGCCGGGTGATTTCATACAGCCAGGCCCGCACATTCCTGACTTGCGGTAACGTTTCGCAGTGCCGATGTACTTTCAGGAGCACCTGTTGAGAAAGATCCTCCGCATCGGCCTGGTTGGATACCCGTTTCCTGATGAAGCCCTGCAAAGCCTCCTGGTAGGTAAGGAACACCGGGCCAACGGCTGCACAGGGATCGTCCGCTTGGAGAGTGGTGCAGACTCCGGAAGGATGCGCGCACGGAGAGGTCTTGGATTGCATAACACAAAAAGCAATGGCTTCCCGTTTAAGGGCTGTTTTCTGCAAAGGAGCCCTAAAACAGGAGGTCAGATGTTTACTAAATTCCTGCCAGCAGGCTTCGGCGCTACATCAGGTAAATGTCTCGCCAACGCCCGTTTAATTTACCCAGTTTTCCCGGAGGCCCACCCTCCTGAAACCGCACTTTTGATGCAAGGCCACACTCGTCCCGTTTTCCTTCAGGATACTGGCCTGGAGGGTCCAGATGCCATTTTCTTCTGAGGAGTCAATGAACTGCTGCAGCAACACCTGCCCATCCCTTTCCCCCGGAAGGTTTCGTTCAGAAAGATGCTTCCCTCTGCCACCCCGCCGTACACGCACTGGCAGGAAACGGAACTTAGGGCCGCCCATCCTTCCACCTGCCCCGCTAGGGTACGGACAACCAGTCTGTTGTGTACAAGATGTTCCGTGTCCCACTTTCCTCAAGAGGGCCATGGTTTCCAGGGTGGCGATTTTACTCGCAATCTCCCGTTCATAGATGTCTTTTCCCCTGGGGTATAGGCTGGCTTGCAGCGCCTCCAGAATGATTTACCTACGTGTTTCCCTGGAGGTTGCTGGCTGAAAGGGGATTTCGACCGAAGCAGAGGCCACAGGGGCCGGGCTGCAGCAAGCAGGGCTGCCGCAGGTTGGTTGCTCTGCCTCCCCGCCGTACGTGGTAGATGCGCCAAAGGTATAAAACGTTTCCCACTCTATGCCCTGCGGGTCCTTGATCCAGGACTTTTCAGACTGGGCGTAGCAACAGGTGGTGTTGCCTTCCTGGCGAATGGTGCCTTTTGCTTTCACCAGCCGGGCATAGACTTCCTGCAGTTCCTCAGGTGTTTCGGCTTGTATCCCCAGGTGTTCAAGGCCAGTAACTGGTCCGTGCGTGGAAATGGCAAAGTTCACTCGAGGGTCTTCCAGCATCCATTTGGCATAATCAGATTTCAGCACTGTTGGTTCTGCCGCGAAGAGGGCAGTGTAAAAGTCCACCGATTCCTGTAGGTTGCGTACGCTGAGGTTAACATGTAGTCTTTTCATGGCTCTTTGTTTGTTTATGTCCCGATGACGGAGCGCCAGGCAAAAAGACGCAGGTTCAAGAAAGATAAATTCTAAAATTCATGAGCCCGCAAGATCAAAGTGGGGCATTCAGCGGTGAGGCAAATTTGGCAATAACAGGCAGCGGGCTTTTTGTTATCTTGCGGGGAAACTAGTTCGTTTTAGGTAAGGGGCGTAAACAAGGTATTGATGTCCTAAAGCCCAGTACATTTTTAAGGTAGAACAGGTTGAACAGACCATACTTAATTGAGTTCCCGGTGATTGGAGATGCAAAGATCGGGTTTATCTCTGTTGCTGATTACAAGCAGTCTATACCCTTTGAGGTCAAGAGAGTGTTTTGGACGTATGAAACGCCTGAACACATTGTAAGGGGCCGGCATGCCCATTACCAAACCCAACAGGTTCTGCTTGCTGTATCCGGCCGCATCTTAGTCACCACCGAACTGCCAACTGGCGAGATTGAAGTTTTTAGTCTTGAAAAGCCCCATATAGGGGTATATCTGCCTCCAAACGTTTGGCACACCATACAGTATTCCAAGGGCGCAGTACAGATGGTGATGGCTTCCACTTCCTTTAACGAAAAGGATTATATAAGAGATTACTCAGATTTTAAGGCTATATGGAGGAAAGATTAGCAGAGCTTATCAGAATCAGGGAAAGTGTCTTGCCTTTTTATAGCCCTTACTCTTTTATCAGAGAAATAAAGCCAAGAGATCAGTACCAGGTCTTCATCAAAGAAAGGATACAGAAGCATGGGGTTGATGATCATTATCATACTTTCTCCATTATAGTGGATGGGGTAGAATTTGCTTTTTTATATGAGTTTCTGCCTTGGGACAGCAACTTCATGGGAAGAGATTGCTATAGACTATTTACTGTCTTATTCTCCCACCATAATGCAAACGCATTGGTCAAGGCGGCTAAGTCTTTCAAAGACAAGCTTCTTGCTACTAGTAACACTTACTGTTTCTCAGAAATCCCTTCTGAAGACATTTTCCTACTGCAGTGTTTAAATATAGCAGGTTTCAAAATGGTTGAAACACGGTTCCATTATTTCAGAAGGAAAGCGGAAGACTTTGAGGCAGAACGATACAAAGTAAGAAAAGCAACTACCGCAGATATACCAATTCTTAAAGAAGTTGCTGCCAAAAGTAGAAACGAGTACGATAGGTTGCACGCAGATTATTCATTTTCTGAAGAGATAGCAGATCATTACCTTGCCACCTATGCAGCAGCAGCTGTGAATGGTTTTTGTGATTATGTCCTTGTTCCTGATGTACCAGGGTATCCAATAGCCTCTTTCCTGGCTTTTGATTCATATGAAAAGATATCTCCAAAACATAACTTGAGTTTGATGTATGCTAGGTTGGCTGCAGTAGCCCCTGAGAATACGGGTTGGTATGTTAAGCTGCTTACAGAATTCATGCATTACGCTAAAGAGCAAAAGGCTTCTTATGTCAAGATAACTACCCAGTCTACAAATAGAACGGTAATTAGAACATTTGATAAGTTAGGATGCAGCTTTGGAGCATGCTTTCATTTACTTTCCCTCAGTTCTTAAGTTTGTACTAATCGTGAATTCAAGTATTATTAGGGTAAGCGCTTTTTGTTTTTTATATTCTTAAAATAGGTAACTTGATATTTATGCCTCTTATCTCCGTAATCGTTCCTTGCTATTTTAACGAGAAGAATATACCGATTACTGTAAAGGAGTTAATTAATAATGAGGTACACTTTCCCTCTAATGTCTCCTTTGAATACGTTTTTGTGGATGATGGCTCTAAGGATGATACATTTAGAGAATTGGTTAACGTAAAGGAAGTCTTTCCTGATAAAATTAAAGTAGTAAAATTAGCAGGCAATGTAGGGTCTCATAATGCAGTAGTGGCCGGGATGGAGTTTGCAGTTGGGGAATGTATCACCATAATTTCAGCAGATTTGCAAGATCCACCTGAACTGATGGCTAAAATGTACGCCCATTGGCAGCAGGGATTTAAGCTAGTTGTCGGAAGTAGGAATGAAAACCAAGACCCAATTTTAAAAAGGTATTTTTCAGGTGTTTTTCATGCTTTGATGCGAAAACTGGCTTTCAAGCACTTGCCTAAAGGAGGATTTGATTATGTGCTTTTTGACAAATGCATTAAAGACGAAGTACTGAAGATGAAAGAGAAAAACAGCAATGTGATGTACTTATTGGTTTGGATGGGCTTTGAATATGTTAATATCCCATATGTTAGGAAGAAAAGAACCGTAGGTGCTTCCCGCTGGACATTCTTGAAAAATGTAAAACTGCTGCTAGATTCAGTTTTATCCTTTTCTTATTTTCCTATAAGAGTTATTTCAGTAATCGGGCTAGTTTTAGGGTTCTTAGCACTTTTGTATACTGCTTTTGTGATTTACGCTGGAATTAAAGGAGGAGGTAAAGATGAGGAATGGTCACCTTTAATGGTTGTGCTATTATTTGCCTCTTCGTTTCAAATGATTGGTTTAGGAATTGTTGGAGAATATGTATGGCGCACGTTCGATGCTTCAAGAGAAAGGCCATTGTATATTATAGAGAGGGCATTGTAGTATCGTCTTGTTGAGGGATGTAGCTTTATTGAAAAAATATGCAGGAAGGGGGCGGTGTTTTCTTTATCTTATTTGTTGATCATCACTCTTCTATTATCCATAACTTCCTTTCCGATCAAGTTGTCTGTCTTATAACTATGATGTTTTAGATATACTATCAATTAAAGGGTGATTCTCTGATCTTAAACAAAAGTGGATCGTTAATAATATTTGTTCGTTTTGTATTAATAAGCTAATCTGGTATCAGATGGATTCTTTGAATAGGATTAACTCATTGCCTAAAATATCTGGTGAGCGGGCTTATGGTGAGCATGTTGTTTTGTTGCATCAACACGACAATCTAATCAGTAATACTTCCTGGGGGGCTTCGGGCTATACTGTAGCACCTCTGTTCTCAGATCATGCGGAATTTGACTCACTTCGGAAAGGTTTGACCAACATTTTTATAGAGGGCATAAAATCCGTGGGTATTATTATACCTTCAGGGTTTCAGGTTGAAAAATATCATTCACTAATCAATGATAACCAAGCGCTGCATTTGGAGGTGATTAATCAGACAAAACTTATCCAAATTGAGCGGTTTCCAACTAATGTTCAGAACTTAGTGAACAGAGTATCAGAGATTGTTGGAGTGAACGTAACGCCCCACAACCCTCAAACTAACGAACAAGTGTTTCACCTGCGCATTGTACGACCAGGGCGTACTGATTTTAATCCACTACATCGAGATGTTTGGTTAGATATATATCGTGGTTGTGTAAACATATATGTTCCTGTGGCAGGGAGTACTATCTCTTCCTCTTTGCCTTTAGTTCCAGGAAGTCACTTTTGGCCCGAATCACAGGTTGAACGAACGCTTAAAGGAGCAATTATGGATGGTGCTAAATACCATGTGCCAGGTCTGACAAATGCCATAAATGAGTTGGATTTGGTTAGACCTAATCCCTTGTATAATGAAGCGCTTGTATTTTCTCCCTATCTTATTCATGGGGAAGCAGTAAACTTAAATAATGATGACACAAGGGTTTCTTTAGAAATGCGGTTTTGGAGAAAGTGATAGTTAAGTGTGCATTCACTTTTATGATTGGTGTATTAAGGATTTAGAACGTTCTAAAGGACTTCTTTTGCTTTCCTTGATTATTAATTCTTTTTGTGAAGGATTATTAAGCCTTCTTAATTTACAAGTCTCTCTTTTTAGGAGCCTGATTAAGGTGGAGTTGTGTAGTTATTGATAATCTTGCTTGTGTATCTAGCAATTAATATTCTGCCTTACATTTTAACTTGTAAGTTATGAATACTATAGGTGATGTTCATTCTGTAAGTAGCAAGGTAATGTTCTGTCTACTTAAGGCCGTAAGAATGATATTGATAATATATGATGTGTTTTGTTCTACTTCTTAGTGTTTTTTTTATTGTCTTATTTTATGTTATTGGTTCTTTACTTTTGCTTTACGCAGTAAAGAGTAAGTGTAGTTTCGCTCAGCATGTCATGAATTTCTTCATTGGCTTTATGATGGTTGTTTCTGTTTACGCCATAATAAAATCAGGGGGTAAGACAATCCTTTCTTTAGTGCCTTTGGTATATTTATTTTTTAGAGCAAATCTGCGTGTATTCGAGGGTAGAAAGGGGTATTCTACTTGGAAGTTCATTGCGGGTGTGGTGGGGTTGTTTATGGCTCTTTTCTTCTTGCAAATTGATTTTCAATTTGATGCGTTAGGTGATCCATTTTCTTATCTGTCTTTTATTCACCCCTATCCTGGTGAGCGATATATTTATAGTACCATCATGAGTATCGCCCACTATGAAGGAGTAGAGACTGTTAGTATTGAATCTTTTATTACAGGGTTTACCGGAGTTTCAGTTTACCACTTTGTAGAGTTTTGGTTGGGGAGCTTATTTAAAAGCTTTTATAATGTAAAAAGTGATATTGTTCTATTTTATTTCGTTTTCCCGTTATTTAAAACTTTCACAATGCTGACTATCATCTCTGTTTTTTCAGAAGAGGTTAGTAGTAAGAAGGTATTTGTACTGGTGCTATGTATTTTGTTGTGCTTTAGTGTTTTAGGATTTCTATGGATTACTAACCCAATAAGCAAATACCATTTGCGAGATATGATAATGTTGCCAATGTTGGTCTTTGCTTTTTATTCACTATATCATGGAAAGTATAGCACAGCCTTGGTGCTTTTAATTTTTGCTTCTATTGAATATATTTTATTTATACCAGTTGTCTTTTTGACGTTAGTGCTTTTCTATAACAGATTCAAGAGAGATGATTATATAAAATTCATGATGTTTATTGTTTTATATGTCTTATTTTATTTTTGCTTCAGAGAGGATATTGCTAATAAGTACTTTGATGTAGGCGAAGAGAAGGTGTGGTTTTCAATTGTATCTGGCAGTAAGTTGCATGAAGTGTACCGCGTTATACTGTTAGCGTTGCTTACCTATCCTATCAGGCTTATCATTGCCCTGTGTGCTTTAGTTTCTTTTCAAGTTCTTAAGAAAAAAATGATTATAGCTGACATAGGGCTTTGGATTTTAAGTTTCTTTTTAGGGTATCATCTGCTTTATGCAATTGCATCTGATTATTCTCTGGATGCATGGCAGTTCAAGCAGATTGCGGTGAACCTGTCTGTTGTTGCATTTATATTCGTTCTTTTTGAATTGGTAAGGAGGAGAATGTACGCTATATGTGTTGTTGTTCTTTTGCTGCAAAGCGATTACAAATATCCATTCGGCGGTGCGAAAAAGAATGACAACTATGATTTTGCTTTAGAGCAAAAGCTTGGGGTAGTAAGTAAAGGAAAGCCAATCAAAGGCTTTTTTGTAGATGAGAATGAAGGGCTGCCTGAGAAATGGGCTCTATTTTACTATCCTACCCGCGCTACTGATTATGCTAGAAGTAATGATTATAGAATGTATTTGTTTAATTACGATATATCAAGATTTAAGAGATCAATTTCTATGTTTGAGCCCTCTGCTCAACCTATTCTTAACAGAATCATTAAGCCATTGTTTCCTATGAATGTTGACCTACAAACAAACATAAGGAACTATGGTGTTTCGATAGTATGGGTTAACAAGAAGTCTAAGTATTTAAGTGTATTCAAAGACAAAAAACCACTTCATGAACTAGAAAGTTACTATATATTCTACTTGGGTGATGGTACTACCAAAGGATAGAAGCAGTGTTGAGTAATACGTGCTTATAAACTCCTAGAGCAGACTAAACATACTCCAACCCCTTGCTTGCTTTCACATCTGATACAAAGTCTTTCACCTTTTGTTCATTGTTGCGCGGACAGATCATCAAAATATTGTGGTGCTCGGCTACTATATAGTCTTGCAGGCCTTGGATCACCACCAGTTTGTCCTGTGGTGTTTTGATGATGCAGTTCTGGGTGTCGTACAGCAGGGTATCTCCATCCACCACATTTCCTTCAGGTGTTTTATTGGCAATGCTATAGAGAGAATTCCAAGTGCCCACATCAGACCAGCCCAGGTCACCTAAAATAACATGCACGTTGTCTGCTTTTTCCATAATGCCGTAATCAATGGAAACGTTGCGGCAAGAGGAGTACACGCCGTCTATAAAAGTACGCTCCTCTGCGGTATAAAAGGTGGCTAATCCTGCTTCAAAAAGGTCGGCAACGTCTTTCAGATGCTCCCGAAAAGCAGCCAGGATGGATTGAACGTTCCAAACGAAGATGCCGGCGTTCCAGACATAGTTACCGCTCTCCAGAAACTTTTGGGCCACTTCCAACGACGGCTTCTCAGTAAAGGTGCTAACCTTTTTTATAGATTGGCCTCCGTCTGGAACATACTGTATATACCCGTAGCCAGTATCTGGGCGAGTGGGTTTTATGCCTAAGGTGACCAGCAGGCTCTCTTCGGCGGTAACCGCCAGGGCTTGGTGAATGCACTCCAGAAAAGCTTGTTCCCTCAAAATCACATGATCAGCGGGGGCAACAATAACGTTTGCCTTAGAATTCTTTTGGGCTATCTTGTAACAGGCATAGGCAATACAGGGAGCGGTGTTCCTGCCCACGGGTTCCTGCAGGATCTGGTCCTCTCCAAGTTCGGGGAGATGATCCTGCACCAGGAACTTGTATTCCCTGTTGGTCACCACATAGATGTTCTCTTTAGGGCAAACCGAGGAGAAACGCTTAACAGTGGATTGAATCATGCTTTCTCCAATTCCGAGAACGTCATGAAATTGCTTGGGGTAATTATTCCTGCTAAAAGGCCAGAACCTGCTGCCAACTCCTCCAGCCATAACCACTACATAGGTGTTCTCTGATAAGCTACTCATGGGTGAATAATTAAGTAAACTGGAATAAGGTAGTAAGCGATCTTTAGCAAAGTTATATAAATCTTTATTATATACAAATAAATATTTATTTTATTTAAGTTTGTTAATATATTTGCGTAATCAAGTAACTTTATAACGGATTTTTGATGATTTTAGGGGTGTTTTTGAAGTTTTATCAACCCTCTTTAGGATCATAAGCAGGTTTGATATGCCTATATATGGCACTAATTGTATTAAAGTTTTGTTTTATTGAATTAAGCATATAAATTTAGACGGGCCTTTGCAGAAACCGGGCCTAGATAAGTCTTTAATAGTTAAGAAAGATAAATAGAAGCTTATGAGAATCGCAGTAGTAGGTACTGGTTACGTGGGCCTGGTGACGGGCACCTGTTTCGCCGAGGTGGGCATCGACGTGACGTGCATAGACGTGAACGTCAAGAAGATCGAGGACCTGAGGCAGGGCGTCCTGCCCATCTACGAGCCTGGTCTGGAAGAGATGGTGCTCCGCAACGTGGAGAAGGGCCGGCTGGGCTTCTCCACGGACCTTTCCGCGGCCATCAAGGGCTGCGACGCGGCCTTCATCGCGGTGGGCACGCCCCCCGGGGAGGACGGCT
>NZ_JAFFJV010000021.1 GCF_016924645.1 Rufibacter psychrotolerans
GCACGCATGGCAGATCACCCTTTTTTGTCATCCTGACAGGATCTTGTGAGCGAACAGTAGTAGCGTTTCTCCATTGCTTTTCTAGTTCGCTCACAAGATCTTTCCAAGATGACAAATGTAAGAAGAACGCTCAGGAATGCGTGCGGACACGAGCTGCAAGCTCGCGCCAGCGGATCTGCTTTATCGTTTCCAGCAGATCGGCATTGCGGTATTAAGTAATTGTTTTTTTGAATGAAACCGAAAAGCCGTTTTATGCCTGTTTTCATCAAAACAAGCATAAAACGGCTTTGCAAATCCTGACTCAAGACTCAGGACTATAGACTCAGGACTCTCTTTACAGTTTTCCCTTCATGCCTTCCACAAAGCAGTGGCGGCAGCGGGCTTCGTAGGAATCTGTTTCGCCCAGGAGGACTTTGTCCTGGGAAACGGCGTTGCGGAACGAGTAAGAGGCGATTTCGCCGCATTGCACGCAGACGGCGTGTACTTTGGTCACGTACTCGGCTACGGCCAGGAGCGAAGGCATCGGGCCGAAGGGTTTGCCCAGGTAGTCCATGTCCAGACCGGCCACAATCACGCGCACGCCGTTGTTGGCCAGTTGTACGCAAACCTCGGTGATGGCCTCGTCAAAGAACTGGGCCTCATCTACCCCCAAAACATCGCAACCGCTGCCGGGCAGCAGCATATCGGCGGCAAGCTGCACCGGTGTAGACCGGATGGCAGTGGCGTTGTGCGATACCACGTCAGATTCATGGTAGCGGGTGTCCATGGCCGGTTTAAAGATTTCTACCCGTTGCTTTGCGATCTTGGCCCGGTTCAGGCGCCGGATTAACTCCTCGGTCTTCCCCGAAAACATGGACCCGCAAATCACTTCTATCCAACCGCGCTTCTGGGCCTGTTGGCGGTTTCCCACCCGGGGCTCTATGAACATACTTTACTTAATGAGTGATTGAGTGAATGGGTGAATGAGTGAATGGGACTCAATCACTGAACAAAGGTACTAGCCAAGGCGCCTCTGCTAATGCACAATTTTTCCACACAGTTATCCAATTCACTATTTATCAATATGTTAAATCATGAGAAATGAATTACAGAAGAGAATTGGATCAATTAAGAATTTAAAGGGGGCGTTGAGTGGACAATGATTTTTGGCTGCACCTGACATCTTCCAATTTCCACATCTCCAAATCATCAAATCCATCATCCACTCAATCACTCAATGAGTATAAGAAAGGTGCGGGAGCTTCGTTTGGTTAGGAACGCGGCAGGTCACGGGACCGGTGAGTTGGGCCTGACAGGTGAGGCGCTCGTTGGGCTTGAGGCGGCCGTTGTTGCGGAAGCGGGTCTCGGGGGCGGTGTCGGGCAGGAGGTTCTCTGCGCCTTCCAGCACCACCATGCGGCAGGAAGTACAGCGCCCTTTGGCCCCGCAGGCGTGCATCCAGTCAATGCCGGCCACGTGCAGGGCTTTCAGCACCGTCTGCCCCGGCGCTACGTTTACCACTACTCCGCCCAGATTCTGAACCGTTAATTCGGCCATATTTCGCTATATTTACCAGCGTATGCTTCCTCCAATGAAAGACAAATATAATCAAATACGTCTGGCGCAGTACAGCCAGGCTTTGGCGCAACGCCTCACCGAAGAACATTTTGCTCAACATGAGGCGGTTACCGCGCAACAGCTGATATCCTTTACCCCCATCAAACAGGTAAATCTTTACATGATCCGGGAGCTGCTCACGCTCTGGAACCATGAGATGGCCAACCTGCGCAGCCCTTACTTTGATTTTGAACACCCCGAGGTGAAAGACGCCCTGGTGCAGTTCATGAACGTGCTGTCGCGCAAGATCTCCATCAAACGGCCGCACTTTGAGCCCCTGCTGGTGAAAGCCATCCAGGACACGTTCCGGGCGGTGCTGGAGCCCCTTACCGTGTTTGAGGAGAAGTTTCTGCGCCTGGATGAGCTCACGGTGGCCAAACTGCAGGAAACCCTCAAGTACCAGGACGTAGACAAAGAGCTGTACCGCCAGTTCCTGGAGACGCTCTCCCCGGGCACCCTGGACCGCGCGCAGATCACCTCGCAGCTGACCCGTTTCCTGGCCGACCGGGATGCCCAGCGCATGACCCTAACCGACCTGGTGGCGAAATTCAATGACCTGCAGCCCCTGCGGGCCGAAGAACTGTTTGCCCCGGCTCCGTTCACGGCCCCGGCGGTGAGCACCCAGGTAGCCCCGGCGCAGCCAACCTTCAGGCCAGCCCTGGCGGCCGAACCGAAACTGAACGAGCGCTTCCAGACCGAGCAGAAGCCCACGCTCAACGACCGCCTCAAGCAACCCACTTCCAGCACCCTCGCCGACCGCCAGCAAGAGCAGAAAATAGGCTCCCTGCGCGATGCCATCTCCATCAACCAGCGGTTCTCGTTCATCAACGAGCTCTTTGACGGCGATAACATGTCTTACCACGCCGTGATCAAGCAGCTGGATGAGTACAACAACCCTGACCAGGCCAAGCAATACCTGATCAAAGAAGTGGGCAGCCGCTACAACTGGAGCCGCAAAGAAGAGCACGTGCAAAAGCTCACCCGCCTCATTGACCGTAAATTCGCCTAGTCCGTTAACCGGCCCTTTCTAGGAAAACAGCCCCAAAACGCCCGGCCCCTTTTTGAAGAGGAGCCAGGCGTTTTTGTTTGGGGAATTTCTATGCTGAAAAGTTTACCACGAAAGGCGTTTCCGTCCCCTAGCAGAGGAGTTGGTGCAGACACGCGTAGGACCTGCGGACACTGCAAGGCCAAGCGGTAGTCCTGAGTCTTGAGTGCTGAGTCCTGAGTGGGAATGTGTTTTAGGGGGCTTTTTGGAGAATGAGGTGGGAACGAGGGAACCCACCCCTACCCCTCCCAGGAGGGGAATTGGGCTATTCCGCTTTGGACTTGCTTTGCCAAAAACAGGGGTAAAACAGTAAAGAAATACAGTTTAATGACGAGAAATCTGCTCCATCGTCTGCAACCGTCGCCTTCAGAATCTTTTTAGCCATGGGAGCTTATTAGGTGTTACTTTCACCTAACAGTAGCCGAAAACTCCCCTCCTCGGAGGGGCAGGGGGTGGGTTCAGATACGTTCCAGACCACTTTTTCCCAAATAAACCTAAATACCCATTCCCCACTCAGGACTCAAGACTCAGGACTAATTGGTTGACCTCATAGGGTTCGCAGGACCTGCGAGCGTCTTCCTTAGATTCCCGTTTTTAGACCATTTTCTAAAAAACAGCCTAATATTACGAAACTGCCTTGCTTCAAGCTACCTGATACAGAGTTCTATCTTCCCAGGTCCAGCTTGCGATGAGCGTCAATGGCCAGCAGGATAAACAGCAGGATGGTGAACGACCACAACGAGGAACCACCGTAGCTGAAGAAGGGCAGCGGAATGCCCACCACCGGGGCCAGCCCGATGGTCATGCCCACGTTCACCAGGAAATGGAAAAAGATAATAGACGCCACGCAGTAGCCGTACGTGCGGCCAAAAACCGACCGCTGCCTTTCTGCCACAAAGATGATACGAGTAAGCAAGGCCATGAACAGGGCAATGATGATGAGGCTGCCAATCCAGCCGTGCTCCTCGCCAACGGTGCAGAAGATAAAGTCAGTGCTTTGCTCGGGCACGAAGTCAAACTTGGTCTGGGTGCCCTCCAAAAAGCCTTTCCCGAAGAAGCCGCCGGAGCCAATGGCAATCTTGGACTGCGTCACGTTCCAGCCCACGCCCAGAGGGTCAATCTCGGGGTCTACCAGTACCTTGATGCGGTTCTGCTGGTGCTCCTGCAAGACGTTGTCAATGAAGTAGGTCACGCTGAAGACCATGGCCAGCACGGCCACCCAGATGCCCACGAACGTAGGCAGGTAGCGCTTCACCCGGTGGAAGTTCATCCAGAGGTATCCGCCCATGAGCAACGTGACAATGCCAGCCAGGTACCATTGCGGGATCAGCAGCGTGAGCACGAACACAAACACGGCCACCGCGCCAATGATCAGGATGAGCGGCGACATGCCCTCGCGGAAGAAGGCCAGCGTAAAGGCCGCGAACACCAGGGCCGAGCCGGTCTCGTTCTGCAGGATGATGATGCTGGGCGGCAACAGGGCCAGCCCTGCCAGTTTGGCCTGGTCTTTCCAGTTCTGTTGCCGCAGGTTGATGCTGCTCATGAACTTAGACACCGCCAGCGCCGTGGCAAACTTGGCGAACTCCGCGGGCTGCAACCGCACCGACTCTGTGATTACCAGCCAGGAGCGCGAGCCTTTGATCGGCGAAGCCAGCACCAGCGTCCCCAGCAGGACCAGGATCACAAACCAGTAGATGCCGTAGGCCAGCGAGTCATAGGCTTTGTAGTCAATGGCAAACAGCATGATAATGATCACCCCCGACGTGCCGATCCAGGCCAGCTGCTTTCCCGAGTTCAGCGAAAAGTCAAAGATACTGGTCACGTTCTCTGGGTTGTAGACGGCGGCGTAGATGTTCATCCAGCCCAGGATCACCATGAGGGCGTACAGGCCAATGGTGACCCAATCTATGTTCTGCGATATGTTATAGGAAGTGCGCATTTGTTACGTTCTAATCGCCCCACTTGTAGAAGCTTCCGGTCATCATGTCGTGCTCCCATCGCTTGCGAGAGGCGGTCTTGATGGTATCTGTGAGGTATTTCTCCACCACCAGACTGGCCATGGGCGCTGCGGCAATGGCCCCGCTACCGGCATTCTCCACGTACACGGCAATGGCAATCTTGGGGTCATCTTTGGGCGCGAAGGCAATAAACACCGAGTGGTCTTTGCCGTGCGGGTTCTGCACCGTGCCCGTTTTGCCGCAAATCACCACCCCAATATGATTTAAGCTGGCGTAGCGGGCCGTACCAGACTCCACCACCCGCTGCATGCCCTCCACCACCGGCGGAAAGTGCCTGGGGTCAACGGAAGTATAGCGTTTCACCGAGTATTCTGGCAGAGGCTTGCCGTTCTCGCCCACGGAGCGCACAATGTGCGGCGTGTAGTAGTAGCCCCGGTTGGCCAGAATGGCGGCAAAGTTGGCCATCTGCAGCGGTGTTACGCCGGTCTCGCCCTGCCCAATGCTGACCGAGTAAATGGTAGGAAACTTCCAGCCCTTGCTGCCATAGATCTTGTCATAGAACTGGGAGTTGGGCATCAGGCCCCGCTTCTCGTTGGGCAGGTCAATGCCCAGTTTGGTGGCAAACCCGAAGGTCTTGATGTGCTGGTTCCAATCGTCCAGGCCCAGTTTCACGTCTTTGTAGACATTGCTGGATCTGCCCCTGTTCACCACCGAGCGGAACACCTGGTAGAAGTACGGATTGCAGGACTGCTCAATGGCAATGCCCAGGTTGGCCGGGTACGGGTGCCGGTGCGAGCATTTCACCAAAGACCAATTGCAGGGGAATCCGGTATCTGCGCTAATGGTGCCCTCTTGCAGGGCAATGAGGGCCTGCGCCAGTTTAAAGATAGAGCCCGGCGGATAGGTAGCCATGAGCGGCCGGTTAAAGAGCGGCTTCACGGGGTCGCGGAGCAGCTGCATGTAGTTGTTGCCCAGTTCTTTACCCGTTAGCAAGGAGGGGTCATAGTACGGCGCCGACACCAGCGACAGGATTTCGCCGGTTTTAGGCTCAATGGCCACAATACTGCCGGTTTTGCCTTCCATGAGCTTTTCGGCGTACTCCTGCAGTTTCAGGTCAATGGTGGTGATCAGGTTCTGGCCCGCCTCTGACAGCGTGTCATACGCGCCGTTCTTGAAAGACCCTTTCTCAATGCCGCGCACGTTCACCATGGTGTACTTCACCCCGCGCTTGCCCATGAGGTACTGCTCGTACTCGCGCTCCAGGCCGCTGATGCCCAGGTAATCGCCTTGGCGGTAGCCGTGGTACGCCGTGTCTTCCAGTTGCCGCGGGCTGATTTCGCCAATGTACCCCAGGCCGTGAGCCAGGCTCTTATGCGGGTAACCCCGCACCGTACGCGCGTTGATGTAGAACCCCGGAAAGTCTACCAGATTGTCCTGGATGGCGGCAAACTCCACGTTGGTGAGGCGCTGCAGAAACGGCGAGGGCCTTACGTAGGAGTATTGCTTGGCCGTCGTGATTTTCTCGCGGTACTCGGGCAAGGTAATGCCCACCAACTGGCAGAATTTGAGGGTGTCAATGGCTTTGGCTTCCTTGGGCACCACCATGAGGTCATACACCGGCGTGTTTTCTACCAGTAGCTTCCCGTGGCGGTCGTAGATGAGGCCCCTAAACGGATACTGCACCACCCTGCGCAAGGCATTACTTTCGGCGGCCGTCTTGTAGCTGTCGTCCAGTACCTGGATGTAGAAAAGTTTGATGAGATAAACCGCCCCTATCGCTAAAAAGATTGCCTGGATAACGTATTTGCGGCCTTCTAAGTATTTCATCTAAAACCTCTTGCCCTTCGCTCAAAAAATAACATTTGGAAAATTACCAGCACCGTTCCGGTGAACAGGGTACTGGCCAGTATCTTGGCTAACGTAAAACCTATCAATTTAAATCCGTTGAGCTCCAGAAAAAATAGGGTGAAGTGGTGCACAAAGATGAGCGCCAGGCCATACGTCAGGAACCAGCGCCACCCCATTGACGTGAGACTGGCGTGGTCTGAGGGCTCATACCCATCGCGCGGCGTGATCAGTTTCAGCATAGACGGGCGCAGGTACGCCAGGAGCACGGTAGCGGCAGAATGCACCCCAGACGTGTCATAGAACAGGTCAATGGTGAACCCGCAGATAAACCCCAGCAAGAGCAGCAGCACCTTGTCTATCTCAATGGGCAGGAACAGGATAAACCCAATATAGACAAAGCAGAACCCGGTCTCAAACAGCACCAGGTTGCGCATGAGCAGCACCTGCAGGCTCATTAACACCACAAACTGGACCAAGTGTATGAACCTAAAACTATTCATTGGCTTCGGTTATGCCTGACCTGAGCAGGAGGCTGTCTAGTTCAGGCTTGCGTTTGTTCTCCACCACGTACACGTACGACAGCTTTTCAAAGTCAACGCTCAGCCGTACCACAATGGTGTAAAAGCTTTTATCCAATTCCTTTCTCACACTGATGACCCGGCCCACCATGATGCCCGGCGGATAGATGCCTCCGGCCCCCGAGGTGATCACGGAGTCGCCTTTGTAGACTTTCTCGCTCAGCGGAATGTAGTGCAGGCTGGCGGTCTCGGGGTTTTCGGTGTCCCACCGGATGGAGCCCAGGCTCTTGTTGCGCTTCAGCTTCACCGAGATAAGGGTCTGGGAGTGCAGCAAGGAGGTCACCGTGGCATAGTGCTTTGACACCGCCTTTACCCGGCCCACCACGCCGTTGGCCGTTAACACGCCCATGCCCGGCCTAATGCCGGCATCAGCGCCCACGTTCAGGGCCAGGTGGTTGTTGAGCCCGCGCACCGAGTTACTGGTCACCCGGGCGGGCCGGTACACAAACACGGCCGGCCCCAGCGAGTCAAGGGCGGTGGTATCTGCGGGCACAAAAACAGAGTCTTTCACCGCGCCCAGACTGTCGTTGAGCTGGTGTTCCTGCAGTTGGGTGAGCTGCGCCCGCAGTTGGGCGTTCTCCTGCGCCAGGCTTTGGTTTACCTCCGTCAGGCGGAAGTAATCGGCTACCTGGCTCTGGATTTCCAGCACCTTGCCCACGTAGTAGTTAGAAGACTGGTAGAACGCGGCATTGTGGTACGCGTTGCTGCGGTACAGAAGGTACAGTGAGAACCCCTCCAACAGCAGGAACAGCAGAAAAGCCCTAATCCGGAAGATGAAAATAAAGAGTTTCCGCATGGGCGCGCGTGCTTAGCTCAACAGCACGTTGCGGAAGCCCTCAATGTTTTTCACGGCCGCTCCGGTACCGCGCACCACGGCTCTCAATGGGTCCTCGGCAATGTGGATGGGCAGTTTGGTCTTGGCCGCCAGGCGCTTGTCCAGGCCACGCAGCAAGGCTCCCCCGCCAATGAGGTGAATCCCGTTGTCGTAGATATCGGCAGAGAGTTCTGGTGGGGCAATCTCCAGGGCCTTCAGTACCGCTTCCTCAATCTTAGAAACTGATTTATCCAGCGCGATGGCGATCTCCTGGTAGGTTACTTTGATCACCTTCGGGATACCGGTCATCAAGTCACGGCCTCTGATCTCAAAGTCGGCCGGCGGGTTGTCCAGTTCGGTCAACACGGCGCCCACCTCAATCTTGATCCGCTCGGCAGAACGCTCGCCAATCAAGAGGTTGTGCTGCCGGCGCATGTGGTCCAGGATGTCTTTGTTGAACGTGTCGCCGGCCACCCGGATGGACTGGTCGCACACAATCCCGGACAGGGCGATCACGGCAATCTCGGTGGTTCCGCCCCCTATGTCCACCACCATGGTCCCGATGGGCTGCTCCACGTCAATCCCAATTCCTATGGCGGCGGCCATCGGTTCCTGAATCATCCAGACCTCACGGGCATCGGCGTGCTCGCAGGAGTCCTTCACGGCGCGTTTCTCCACCTCAGTGATGCCCGAAGGAATGCACACCACCATGCGGTAAGAAGGCTGGAACAAACGCTTTTTGCCTTTGTCAATCATCTTGATCAAACCCCGGATCATCATCTCGGCCGCAGTAAAGTCCGCGATCACGCCGTCTTTCAGGGGGCGGATGGTCTTGATGTTCTCGTGGGTTTTCTCGTGCATTTGCTGAGCCTCGCGCCCTACCGCCAACACCTTGTTGGTTCTGCGGTCCAGCGCAATAATGGAAGGCTCGTCCACCACTATTTTATCGTTATGAATGATGAGGGTATTGGCCGTACCCAAATCAATCGCTATATCGGCAGTGAAAAAATTAAATAATCCCATTCTTAGTTTGTGGTGCGCCCTCTGAAGAACACTATATATGAAAACTAATTTCTTTACGAAGTATTACAATGGCGCAAAATTACGTATTTCCCGCTAATTATTACGCTTGAGCTTGAGACAGTTCCGCTTTTTGCTTTTTTTCCCGGAAACGGGCAAAAAGCGCCCTGCCCCGCCCCGCCTTCTCCAACGGCGGCAAGGTGCTTCTTGTTTTCTTCTGCGCCGCGGCTTGGCAGTTAGCCAAAGGGGTATCGCCTGGTGCTTCCGGCAAAAGTTCTATTGTTTTTGATGATGTGTTGGTCTTTCTGCAGGCGTGTGGTGTGTTTTTGCTGGCATGGCAGCAGCTTGTCTATGAACTGCCGTTTGTCTATGAACTGCCGTTTGTCTATGAACTTATGGGCTTAGTTGTTTCATCTTTTCTGATAAGCGCTCATGGCCGCGGGGCCCCGTCTTTGCCCCTCGCACTGCCCTTGCGGCCCATGCTTGCAGTTTACTCTTAGCTTCTGCCCTTCAAGGGCCACAAGCGAGGCGCTCGAGCCAAAGACTGGAATCGGGATCTTCCAACTGTGGACTTGCATAGTGGCGATCTCGCATTGACGCAGTGCGCTTCAGAACGCCAGACCCCACAAGTTTTGAAAACCTGTGAGGTCTCCCCTTTTCGCCACGGTACTCAGCAATAGATCTTACTTTCTATGGCGCGGAAGTTACTTCCGTACCTAACATGCTCCTACAGAAAGTAAAAAGGCACGGAAGTGCCATAGGTTCTTCCATTTCCTTTATACATTCCATGGTTCAAGTCTTTGACTTGGACCTACCATGCGGGCAGTTTGCAACTGCCTTGCTTTCGCTGGCGCGAGCTTCCAGCTCGTGTCCGCACGCATTTCTGATCTGGTGCAAGTTTATAAATGAACCTTCCGAAGTTGCAGGTTTTAGCCCTATTTTCCCGAAATCAGCCCTAAAACAAAAAGCCCAGCCTCTCAAAGAGAAGCCGGGCTTTTATCATCTGTATGGGTGAGATTAGTGTTTAAAGTGTCGTACGCCGGTCATGACCATGGCCATGTTGCGGGCGTTGCAGGCGTCAATGGAGTCTTTGTCTTTGATGGAGCCTCCGGGCTGTACTACGGCGGTGATCCCGGCTTCGGCGGCAATCTCTACGCAGTCCGGGAACGGGAAAAACGCGTCTGAGGCCATCACGGCACCTTCCAGCTCAAACCCGAAGCCTCTGGCTTTCTCAATGGCCTGGCGCAAAGCGTCTACGCGCGAGGTCTGCCCCACGCCGCTCGCCAGCAACTGGTTTCCGCGGGCCAACACGATGGTATTGGACTTGGTGTGCTTGCAAACTTTCAGGGCAAACTCCAGACCTTCCACTTCTTCTGCTGACGGAGCGCGGTCGGTGACGGTTTTGAAATCAGCGGCGGTCTCGGTGGCCAGGTCTTTGTCTTGCTCAATTACGCCGTTCAACAAGGTTTTGAACAGCTTGGTTGGCAGTTGCACCGGTTTCTGGCGCAGCAGGATGCGGTTTTTCTTGGAACGAAGCAGTTCCAGGGCATCGGCATCAAACTCCGGCGCGATGAGCACCTCGAAGAACAGTTTGTTCAGTTCTTCGGCGGTAGCCAGGTCTACGGTTTTGTTGGTAATAATCACCCCCCCGAAGGCAGAGACCGGGTCGCAGGCCAGGGCATTTACGTAGGCTTGTTGCAGGGAATCGGCTACGGCCACGCCGCAGGCGTTGGTGTGCTTCAGGATAGCCACGGCAGGCTGATCGGCGAATTCAGCCATCAACAACACGGCGGCGTTTACGTCTACCAGGTTGTTGTAAGACAGCTCTTTCCCGTTCAGTTTGTCAAAAAGAGCATCTAAATCGCCGTAGAAGAAACCTTTCTGATGCGGGTTCTCGCCGTAACGCAGGGTCTGGCTGGTGCGCTCGCTCTGCTTGAAAGCCGGCGCCAGTTCCTGCCCCTGGCTCATGTAATGGAAGATGTGGGTATCATAGTGCGACGACACATCAAAGGCTTTGGCGGCAAAACGCTTACGGTCAGCGATGTCTGTGCTGCCGTCTTTGGCTTGCAGCAATTCCACCACTTCGCCGTACTGCTCGCGCGATGACACGATCAACACATCCTGGAAGTTCTTGGCCGCGGCGCGGATAAGGGAAATACCCCCGATGTCGATTTTCTCGATCACGTCTTCCTCTGAAGCGCCGGAAGCCACGGTTTCTTCAAACGGATACAGGTCCACAATCACCAGGTCAATAGCCGGAATCTGGAACTGCTCTACTTCCTGCTGGTCTTGCTCGTGATCACGGCGGTGCAAAATTCCCCCGAAAATCTTCGGATGCAGGGTTTTCACGCGCCCTCCAAAGATGGAAGGATAATCGGTCACGCTGTCCACGGCCACCACCTCGGCGCCCAGGCCTTCCAGGAACGTCTGCGTACCGCCGGTAGAATAAAAGGTAACCCCTTGTTTCTGCAGCTCACGCACCAAGGGCTCCAGGCCATCTTTGTAGTAAACAGAAATCAGGGCTGATTTGATTTTAACGGAATTCATATAGCTAGTGAATAAATAGGTTCTGTTGAATGGTTAATCTCTCCACACCTGAAGCTTTTTCAGGTCCAGGTAATAGGTGTTCTCTTTGATGAAGCTGAAGTTGAGCGCTCCGTCGTACAGGATATCTTTTACCGTGGCGGGTGCCGGCAGGGCTTTTCGGTGCAGGGTCAACGGCACGTTCTGCAGCTCGGTTCCCGGGGCCGACGAAGCCTTGAGGCCCAGCACCTGCACCGTAGAGGGGGAAAGCAGAATATGGCCCAAATTTCCCGAATCAAAGAGAAACCATAGCTTTTTATTGGAGCCCTGCACTTCCAGGAAAAGGCTCAGCTCATTTCCGGCCAAGCCATTGGCAAACCGGCTGTTCAGCAAAGTCAGGTTCTTACGCCTGGCGGCGAAGCTCTTCTCGTCTTCTACCGTGAGTTGATTGTTCTTGAGATCGATGCCCAGAATCTTTCCGGAAAAAGTTTTGAGGGAAATAACGCCGTCTAGTTGCGGCAAGCCTTTGGGCAGGATGCTCATGAGGTCCCAAACGGCCACTTGGTTCTGGAACAAGAGTTGTCCGCTCAAAGATAAGGTTACGCTGTCGCTTTTCTGGAATACCACTTTCTCGCCGCTCATGCGGTACGCCGAAAGCTGGCCGTACGGAGTTTTCCCTAATGCTTGGGCTATCTGGGGGGAAATGATGGTTTCGCCGCCGCCCGTATCAAACAGGAAGCGGTAAGGCTTGCCTTCTATGGTTACCCGCACGGCTTTGAGGTTTCCGGCGTACACCTCCAGCGGAATTTTACTTTGCGCGTAGGTCCGCAGTTGACACACCAAAACCAGCAGGAGCAGGAGAAAGGGGCGTGCCAGGTGCGTCATCACAGTTATAGGTTAGGCAGTGGGCGTTTTAGGGCTGTTTTTACCAGACGTGAGCAATTCCTCTACTACGCGGGGCAGATGCCGGTGCTCCAGCGTCAGGACCCGGGCGGCCAGGGTCTCGCAGGTATCATCGGGCTGTACGGGGCAGCGCTCCTGGTAAATGGGCGCGCCTTCGTCGTAGTGCTCGTTCACGTAGTGGATGGTAATACCCGACTCGGCTTCCTGCGCGTTGATCACGGCCTGGTGCACGTGCTGCCCGTGCATGCCCTTGCCCCCGAACTTGGGCAACAACGAAGGATGAATGTTGATGATCTTGTTGGGGAATGCCTGCACAAACCCCGACGGCAGCAGCCAAAGGAAGCCCGCCAACACAATCAGATCTGGGTTGTAGGCCTGTACCTGCTCCAGCACCTCGCCGCTGCGCAAAGCCGCGCGGTCAAATACCCCCGTGGGCACCCCAAAGTTCTGGGCGCGCTGCAAAGCGAAAGCATCTGGGTTGTTGGAGAAAAGCGCCGCCACCTGAATCTGCGGGTGGTGCTCAAAGTGCTCCAGCAGGCGCTGGGCATTACTCCCGGAGCCGGAAGCGAAAATAACGATGTTCTTTTTGTCTGAAGAGGTACCCAAAACTGCCTGTGCTGTCAATGGAAGAGCAAAGATAGTGTTTCTGGGGTATTTTCAGGAAAATAGCTAAAAAACGTTCTAAAATGCTTTATGTCAATTGATACAGAAAATTCGCCGCTGCTTTGCTAAGTGCTCCTCGCTCGCCTCTGGCGAGTGTGGGTTATTGGGCGGCGTCTCGCCGCCAGGCACATTGTACTTCATTAAACAAAATACCCCAATGCGGCCAGAGGCCGCCCGATAGCTCACACTCGCCAGAGGCGAGCGAGGGAGAAAGCAATGCAGAAACTAGGCTTAAGGAGGCTAGCCACAATTCATCCCTATTCCTAAGAAGCAACTTAATCCCGTTTTGGCCTGATTTCTAGAAAACAGCCCTAAAACCATCCACAACCTACGGGTTCAACTGCCTAAGCTCCGTGGGTACCTGTTTGTTCTGGATGGGCTGATGCGCTTGTTGCCGGGGCTTTTTTTCGGTGAGGTATTTCCAGTAGCGTTTGGGCATGTGGAGCAGGTGCAGCTTTTTGTTCTTCCGTTCCGGGATGTTCACATGGTCAAAGTAGGTTTGCCAGAGTTGCTGGTACAAGGGTTCCACTTCGGTGAGGATATCCGGGGAAAGCTGGCCTTGCCGTAGCCCGCGTGGCGCTTCCTCTAGGGAGACCAAACTCACTTGCTCCAGGTCATAATAGGCTCCGTACTGGCGGCGCACGTCATAGATGAGCCAGGGCTGATCGGCGTAGCGTTTCTCAAAGTGGGTGATGATGAGCGGCAGCACGTTGAAGTCTGGGCTGATGGGCGCCAGAAACAAGCCATCCTGGGTGCGTTGAAACCGGATGAAGGCTTCCATGCGGTGTTTTTCCCGGAACATCTGCTTGCCAATGGCCGCGATCTTCTGCACGCACGCATCCGCGAAGTTCTCTTCCACCCCTTTCTGCTGGCTAGAGAATACCAGTCGGGCGAACCGAAAAATCAGCATCTCAAAGCCGGGCTGCTCCCAGAGGTACGTTTTGTACACGTTTTCCCAAGCTTCTTTGGAAAGCTTCCTCCCCAGGCCTTCCCACACGCGTTTGGCTTTAGCCTCATCAGTAGGCACAAAAAGATGCGTGGCGAAGATACCCGGCGGCGCCTCCCCTTCTCGGCCAATCTGGTCAGGCCAGGCTTTGCGCTCATACGCCTCAAACACCACCGTCAGGAGGCCTTCAAAGGAACCGTCGTAGGTATAGAAATGCATGGCGCGGTGTTTACTTTGTTAGGAAGCGATGCGGATGGAAGTGCGTCGGCCGGTTCCGTTGTTCTCGTGGCGTTGGGCTGAGATCTGGCGCAGATACGGCACCAGGGTGCTCAGTTTGCAACGGAAAGAAACAGGGGCTACGGTTTGGCGGTTGGTGATGGCTGGCATAGTGATAGACGTATGAGGTTTTACAAATACAATTCTTTTTCTTTTGGTTGGCGGGAGAGCAGCGGGCGGGTGGTTTCTTAGCCCGCTTGCTGAAACAGGTCCAGTTGGCTGCCCCATAGGTTGGCTCGGCTCCCCTTCTCCCCGAAAATGATTCTTCTCCGGATTGCTTCTTCGTCCCATTCTCTCGTTTCCAAACTGCGCCCTCCGCAGGTGATAAAATACTTGGCCCGTTTCAGCACCACCCCAATCTGGCGCAGGTGCTCCCAGGTTAAGTGGGCAAAGCGGCGGGCCGCCACTATTTTCTTAGCTGATTTAATCCCGATGCCCGGCACCCGCAGAATCAGCTCATATTCTGCCGTGTTGATCTCCAGCGGAAACACGTGCCGGTTGCGCAGCGCCCAGGCCAGTTTAGGATCAATCTGCAGGTCCAGTTGCGGGTTCTGCTCGTCTACCAGCTCATTCACCCCAAAGCCGTAGAGGCGTACCAGCCAATCGGCCTGGTACAAGCGGTTCTCTCTTATAATAGGTGGCGTACTGAGGATGGGCAGGCGGCTATCGGTCACTACCGGCACGTACCCCGAGTAGTACACCCGCTTGAGCTGATAGTTCTGGTACAGGCCGTCGGCCAGGGTCAGGATCTGGCGGTCGCTTTCGGCGGTGGCCCCTACAATCAATTGGGTGCTTTGTCCGGCTGGCGCAAACGAAGGCGTTGATTTGAACAGTTTCTTTTCTTCCTTCACCAGCACCAGTTGGTCTTTGATGTGACCCATGGGCGTGAGCACTTCGGTGAAGTTCTTCTCCGGTGCCAGGCTCTGCAGGCTTTGCTCGGTGGGCAACTCAATGTTCACGCTCAGTCTATCGGCGTACAGGCCAGCCTCTTTTACCAGTTCCTCGCTGGCCCCTGGTATGGTCTTGAGGTGGATGTAGCCGTTGAAATTATGCTCCTTGCGCAGCTTCTTGGCAACCCGCACCAGGCGCTCCATAGTATAATCAGCGTTTTTGAAAATGCCGGAACTCAGGAACAGGCCTTCTATGTAATTACGGCGGTAGAAGTTGATGGTAAGGTCTACTACTTCCTGCACCGTGAAGGCGGCGCGTTTTACGTCGTTGCTTTTGCGGGACACGCAGTAAGCACAGTCAAAAATGCAGAAGTTGGTGAGCAATATTTTTAGCAAAGACACGCAACGCCCATCCTCTGTGTAGCTGTGGCAGATGCCCATTCCTTCGGCATTGCCCAACCCTTTGCCCTCATTTTTGCGTTTACCGCCGCTGGAAGAACAGGAAACGTCGTATTTTGCAGAATCTGCCAAAATACTTAGTTTTTCTACAAGCGAAGTCTGCATCTGCTATGTGGTTTAAGTCCCTGATTACGTTAGCAAGTTAGCACAAAGCAGGTTAAATAACTAAATATTTTAGCCACATTTTATCAACACCCTGTGGATAAAACTAACCACAATAGCATTGTTTTCCCCATTGTGGTTTTTCCCGGAATTTGCCGTATTTTAAGAGATGGAGTATAAGGTATGAAGACGGCCAGTACAAGTTTCAGGTACCCCAGGCTGCTGTTGCTGCTGGCAATGGCGTGCTGGTGCACTTGCTTTACAGCCGTTGCCCAGGAAACCCCGCCCGTTTCCAAACCAGACTCCGTCCAGGCCCCTGCCGATACTACCAACCCCAAAAGCTTCCTGCAGTCGCTCAAGCGCATTAGCCAGAAGAAGACGCTCTTTGGCCGGGCCGTGAAAGCGCTGGTGGTCCTGAAGCCCCGAAGAGTTGATGGGCCAATAGAGAACGAACTGCTGCCCCAGGCCCACGAGAAGCACAACTACAAGGTAGTGCGCAGCATTTACTTCAAGCGGCTGGACGCTTTTGGTTACTCCATCCATGACACGCTGGCCCTGCCCGACAATGCTTTTGAGCGGCTGGGCAACGCCCTGCACATGCGCACCAAGCAGGGCCTGCTGCGCAACCAGATCCTGTTCAAGGAGGGCGATCTGCTGGAACCCCTGGCCCTGTCTGAATCGGAGCGTTTGCTGCGTCAGACGGCCTACCTCCTGGACGCCCGCGTGCTGGTGAACGACTCCACTTCCACCAGAGACAGCGTGGACATTGTCATCATTACCAAAGACGTCTTCAGCATCAGCGGGTCGGGCTCGGCCAGTACCTCGGGCACCCGCCTGGCCCTGCGCGACATCAACTTCATGGGCGTGGGACACCAGATCAGGACCAGTTACCGGTTTGGACTGTCAGAGCCGCAAAGCTGGCAGTTCTCGGGGAGCTACTTTATCCAGAACATCTCCAACACGTTTATCTCGGCGGAGTTGCTCTACCAGAACACCCATTACTACAAGCAGCAGAGCATCAGCTTCCGGCGTGATTTCTTCGCCACCAATACCCGCTATGCTGGCGGAGCCTCGGCGGGCTGGTACCAGACCCTGCAGCCCAACTACTATGAAGAGGACCCTCAGCAGCCCGACCAGCCCATTCCGCACACGCCCCTGGACTACAACATCCAGGACTTCTGGATAGGCCGCTCGTTCGGGCTGAAGTCGTATGACCTGGCCCAGGAAAACCCGAGCCGGCTCATTACGGCGGCCCGGTTCATGAACATCAAATACACCCAGGGAAGCCTGCCCACCATGCAAAGCGCCCGGCTTTACCTTACTTCCTTTGGGTACAGCTTTAGAAGGTATTACAAAGACCAGTACCTGTTTGGGTTTGGTAGAACGGAGGATATTCCGGCGGGCAACCTGCTGGCCATCACGGCCGGGTTTGAGGACGGGGCGCTCAAGAACCGCCTCTACCTGGGCGTGAAAGGCGCCTTTGGCAAGTACCAGCCCAGCTTTGGCTACCTTTACGGCGGCCTGGAGTATGGCAGCTACCGGCACAACAACTCCTGGGAGCAGGGGGTGCTCACCTCAGAGGCGCTGTACTTCACGCCTTTGTACCGGCTGCGCAACTGGCGCTGGCGGCACTTCCTCTGGAACCGCACCGCCATAGGCATGCGCCGCCCCGATTTGTTTGCCCTGGACATTGACCAGGAAGACGGCATCAGGGGCTTTAGCTCGGCCACGGTGCGGGGCTACCGTAAGTTTGTGCTCAACTACGAGACCAACCTGTTTACCCCGCTAAGCCTGCTGGGCTTCCGGTTGGCCCTGGTAGGCTTTGCCGATGCGGCCTGGCTTACCAGCACCCAGAACAAGTCGCCTCTCAAGGAAAAGCCGTACACCGGTTTTGGGCTGGGCCTGCGTTTCAGGAACGAGTACTTCACGTTTAACACCATCCAGATCCTGCTGGGCTATTATCCGCGCCTGCCCGAAGTCAACGGGCAGCAGGACTTCAAGATCTTCCAGACCACCCGGCAGTACTATGACTTCAACGACCTGAGGTTTACCCAGCCGCTGATCTCTGAATTCAGGTAGCGTTTTGGGCCTATTTTCCTGAAAATGCCTTGTTTCGGCTATATGGTATTGAAATAAGCAACATTTTTCTTAATATCACCCTAGAGTCATCCTTGTAGCCTAACGCCCTCTTTACCACCCTACAGGCTCGTCCACTGGTCTAACGCTGAACGCCATAGAAAATGAAGTTACCCCCTTACATTTTCAAGACCCTCTGCTTGTGCCTTCTGCTGCTAGGGCACTTGGGTACGGCGGCCCAAAGCACCTCCAACAAAGGCCGGGATTTCTGGCTGGGCTACATGGCGCACATCCAGAACGAGTCCGGGACCAATCCGCAGGGCGGCATCTCGCAGATGAACCTGTATGTCACCTCAGACGTGGCCACCACCGTGCGGATCTCGGTGGGGCAGGCTCCGGCCTCTTCGCACCAGGTAGCCGCCAACGCGGTCACGGTCATTCCCATCAGCCCATCGGTGGCGTACGTGGGTTCCAGCGAGGTCATTGAGAACAAGGCCATACACGTCACCTCTGATGCGGCGGTGGTGGTCTACGCCCACATTTACCACCTCAATAAATCGGGGGCCACCCTGGTGCTGCCTTCCAACACGCTGGGGCGCTCCTACTACGCCATCAGTTACACCCAGAGCGATCTGTCAGATTCCCGGGCGGCCTCCCAGTTGATGGTGGTGGCCCTGGAAGACAACACTACCATTGAGATCACGCCCACGGCCCCCACGCTGGGCGGCCAACCGGCGGGCAGAACGTTTTCGCCGCCCCGGCCCCTGAGGAAGGGCGAAGTGTACCAGGTGCGCTCCAGGCAGGACCTCACGGGCACCAAGATAGAATCGGTAGACGCGGGGCTGGGCTCCTGCAAGCGCATCGCGGTTTTCTCGGGCAGTTCGTACACCGCCATCCCCGAGCCGTTTACCTGCCCCGACATGCTCAGCGGCGACAACCTGTACCAGCAGCTCTACCCGGTGAGCGCCTGGGGCAAAAACTTTGTCACCGCGCCTTTCCTGAGCAGGTCTGCCGGGGACATCTACCGGGTACTGGCTGCCGAGGACAACACCGTGGTCACCGTCAACGGCCGTTCCTCCACCATTCACCGGGGGCAGTTCCATGAGTTTGAGAACCAGACCGCCAACTACATCTCGGCCTCCAAGCCGGTGCAGGTGACCCATTACACCAAGTCGCAGTCCTGCGATGACGTGCTCAGCGACCCCGACATGGTGCTGGTGAACCCGGTGGAGCAGACCCTGAACAGCATCACCCTGTATTCCTCGCCCAATTTTCAGATTTCGAGCCATTTTATCAATATCACCATGAAAACGGCCAACGTGGGTTCCTTCCGGCTAGACGGCCGGCCAGTGCCGTTTTCCCCGGTGCCTGCCAACCCGGCCTACTCCTACTCGCAGAACCGGGTGGCCAGCGGCAACCACACCCTCACCGCCGACAGCGGCTTCAACGCTTCGGCCTACGGGTTAGGGAACTATGAATCATACGCCTACTCGGCGGGGGCCAACGTCACCAACCTCAACCAGAACATCACGGTGCTGTCAGACAGCCTCTGCGAGGGGCGCAGCATTCGGTTCAAAGGCTTTGCGGTGTACCAGCCCCTGTCCTGGAAGTGGTATTTTGGCGATGGCTCCACCTCAGACGAGCAGAACCCCACCCACGCTTTTCCCAGGGCGGGCAAGTTCACGGTCTCCCTGGTCACCACCAAATCCAACGGCAACGACTGCGACTCGCAGGATTCTACCTATATAGAGGTGGAGGTGTTCCCCAACCCCAAGGCAGACTTTGCCTATGACGTGGCCTGCTCCAATGACAGCACCCGCTTCACAGATAAAACCCAGCTCGGTTCGGGCAGCCTCAAGGAATGGCGCTGGGATTTTGGCGACGGCACCACCTCTACCAGGCAGAACCCCAGCCATAAGTTTAAGAGCCCCGGCACGTACAACGTCAGGCTTACCGTCACCAGTCAGGGCTCCTGCGTGAGCGACACCACCCGGCAGGTGACCATCCTGGCCCCGCCTGCGGCTCGCTTCAACTGGAACAAAGTCTGCGACAAGGAAGAAATGGCGTTCCAGGACCAGACTACCGTGCCGCAGGGCACCGTGGCGCGCTGGGAGTGGGACTTTGGCGACGGCTCCTCCCGAAGTTCGGCACAGAACCCCAGGCACCTCTTCCCGCAGCCGGGCACCTACACTGTGCAGCTGAAGGCCTTCTCCAGCCAGGGCTGCGTAGACTCTACCCGGCAAACCGTGGTGGTGAACCCCAGACCCGTGGCCGCCTTCACCCTGCCCGACCTCTGCGTGCAGGACGAGGCCGTTTTCCAGAACCAGTCCACCCTGGCCTCGGGCAACATGACCTTCCGCTGGGACTTTGGCGACGGTACGTTTTCTACCCAGCGCACGCCGCGCCACCGCTTCACCCGCGAGGGCGACTATACCGTGAAACTGGTGGTGACCTCAGACCAAGGTTGCCAGGACAGCGTTTCCCACACCTTCACCATTAACGCGGCCCAGCCGGTGGCTGCCTTTACGGCTTCCTCGTTCTGCCAGGAGCAGGGCGTCACCTTTACAGATGCCAGTACCATCTCTTTTGGCAAGATTCTGCGGCGGCGCTGGAGTTTTGGGGATGGCACCTCTTCTGAGGAGCTTACTCCCCGGCACCAATACACGCAACCGGGCACTTACCAGGTTACCCTGCAGGTGTGGTCTGGCCTGGTCTGCACCAACTCCGTGACCAAGACCATTGCGGTGCTCCCTAACCCGGCCTCCAGCTTTACGGCCCCCACGGTTTGCCAGGGCACCGAGACCCCATTCACCAACACCACCAATGCCAGGGGCAGCGGCACCCTCGCGTACCGCTGGGACTTCGGGGACGGCACTACCTCCACCGCTGCCAGCCCAGCCCACCGGTACGCCGCGCCTGGCACCTACCAGGTCACCCTGGCGGTGACCGGGGCCAACGGTTGCGCCCAGACCTTCTCCGCCCCGGTGACCGTGACGCCTACTCCCAAAACGGACTTCTCGCCCACGGTGGGCTGCGTGGCCAGCGCCGTTACGTTCCAGGACATGACCAGCCTGGCCAGCGGCAGGCTTACCTCCTGGGCCTGGGACTTTGGCGACGGGGCTACCGCTACGGTGCAGAACCCGTCGCACCAGTACGCCCGGGCGGGCACGTACACAGTGCGGCTTACCACCACCTCAGAGCTGGGCTGCGCCAACACCGTGACCAAAACCATCCAGATTGCCCCCGTTCCGGTGGCCCAGGCCGGGCCAGACCAGCTTATCTGCGGC
This sequence comes from Rufibacter psychrotolerans, assembly GCF_016924645.1. Taxonomy (GTDB): domain Bacteria; phylum Bacteroidota; class Bacteroidia; order Cytophagales; family Hymenobacteraceae; genus Nibribacter; species Nibribacter psychrotolerans. The sequence continues at coordinate 20,983 of NZ_JAFFJV010000021.1, forward strand.
AGCACCTTCACTACGCTGGCCGCCAACGCGCCGGCGCCGGCTACCGGGCTCTGGACGGTGGTGCGGGGCGCGGGCGGTTCCTTCTCCAACCCCACCAGTCCCACATCGGGCTTTACCGGCACCCTGAATGAGACCTACGTGCTGCGCTGGACCGTGAGCAGCAGCCCCTGCGCCAACGCGGTGGACGAGGTGGAAATCAAGTTGATGCCCACGCCGCAGGTAGACGCCGGGCGCGACCTTCTGCTGGTGGAAGGCGAGAGCGTGACCCTGCAGGGCAGCGGCCAGGGTGCCCTTTCCTGGAGCCCGGCCACGGGGGTAAGCAATGCCACCATCGGTACCCCCATGGTGACTCCCCTGGAAACCACCACCTATTACCTCAACGTGGTCTCGGCGGCGGGTTGCCCCAACCAGGACAGCGTGAAAGTGACCGTGATCAAGCGGCTGCAGATTCCTACTGCTTTCTCGCCCAACGGCGACGGACAGAATGATACCTGGGTCTTGGAGGGAATTCAGGATTACCCTAACATCCTGATTGAGATCTACAACCGCTGGGGGCAGGTGGTGTACTCCACCCGCGGGTACCCTTCGCCCTGGGACGGCAAACGGAACGGCAGTGACCTGCCCATTGGCGCGTACTATTACCTGATAGACCCCAGCAACGGCCGGCCCAAGATCTCGGGGCCGCTCACCATTCTGCGCTAACCAGCCAAGCCCATGAACCTAAGACGCCTGCTTCTGCTTTGCCTGGTTTTGCTTCCCCTGCTGGTGGGGGGGCAGCAGATCCCGCATTACAGCCAGTACATGCTCAACCCGGTGCTCATGAACCCAGCCGTGAGCGGCACCGACAACTACCTGGATGTGCGGGCCGGTTACCGCAACCAGTGGGTGGGCCTGGAGGGCGCGCCCACGTCCTATTACCTGAGCGGGCACATGCCGCTTTCCCGCCTGGACTACATCACGCCGCCCACCACTTTCCGCCCGCAGGCGGCTACCCAGACCCGGCACAAGGCCCGCTGGCGGCCCGAGCACCGCAGCACCGCCCAGAAAGCCCGGCCGCACCACGGCATTGGTCTGCTGGTGCAGGCCGACAAGGCCGCCGGCCTGAAGCGCACCGAGTTCCAGGTACTGTACGCCTACCACCAGCCCATCAGCCCCACCCTTAAGCTGGCGGCGGGGCTGGCCGCCGGGCTCACCCAGTTTGGCCTGAACCGCGACCGGCTCACCTTCGGGAGCCCCGGTGACCCGGTGATCAACGCCGACGAGTACAACCGGCTCTTGCCCAACGTGGGCGTGGGGGTCTTGCTCTACAGCAACCGGTTCCTGGCGGGCGCCTCGGTGGTGCAGGTGCTGCCCACGCCGTTCAGTTTCCGCGACACCCGCCCGGCTACGCCCGCCCGGCAGCAACGGCACTTCTTCGCGCACGGCGGCTACCGGTTTGCGGCCAACCGGCACATCAGCGTCATGCCCTCGGTGGTGGTGAAGTACGCCGGTCCCAGTCCGCTGGCGGTGGACCTCAACGCCAAGGTCTTCTGGCGCGACCAGTTCTGGGTGGGCGGCTCTTACCGGTTCCAGGATGCGGCCGTGCTCATGGCGGGCTTTCAGTACAAGCAGAAGTTTCACCTGGGCTACGCCTATGACCTTACCACCTCGGGCCTGAACCAGGTGAGCTACGGGTCGCATGAGCTGGTGCTGGGCCTCATGCTGCGCAACCGCCGCTCCATCTATTCCCCCTCTCAGTACTGGTAAGAGCGTTTGGGGGCTGTTTTCCTAAAAAGGACCTCAAAACAGCCTGGTCCGCCTTGCGGTCTGGATGCCGAAGCTACCCATATCCCCTTTTCCGGCAGGTGAGCGCCTGCGGATACCCTTCCGTTTTGGGCCCGTTTTAGGCAAAACGGGCCCAAAAAGAAACTGCGGTAAAACTTTGCTTTGCCGTTGATAGGTGCCGCCTAGATTCTATACCTTTGCTTTTACCTTTAACCCTTTATTTGGTATGCTGCACTTAGGCGATTACAACTACCTGGAGATCTTGCGCGAGCTGGAACACGGCGTTTACTTAGGCTCTGACGACGGCGATGTCTTGCTGCCCCGCAAGTACGTGCCCGAGGGCAGCCGCCCCGGCGACATGGTCTCCGTGTTTGTGTACCGCGACTCTGAGGACCGCCTGATTGCCACCACTCTGGAGCCCAAGGCCAAAGTAGACCAGTTTGCCTGCCTGCAGGTGCGCGACGTGAACAACTTCGGCGCTTTCCTGGACTGGGGCCTGGAGAAGGACCTGTTTGTGCCCTACAAAAACCAGCACGACGCCCTGCACCCCGGCCAGTGGACCCTGGTGTACGTGTACCTAGACGAGAACTCAGACCGCCTGGTGGGCTCCACCAAACTAGGCCCTTTCCTCAGCTACGAACCCATTACGCTGGACGAAGGAGAGGAAGTGCAGCTCCTGATTGGCCCCGAGAAAGCCCTGGGCTACCAGGTGATCGTGAACAACAGTTACCTGGGCATGCTGTACCGCAACGAGGTGTTCCGCCCCCTGGAGCCTGGCGCGTACACCACCGGGTACGTGAAGAAAGTACGAGAAGACAACAAGCTAGACGTAAGCCTGCAGAAGCAAGGCTACGACGAAGTGGAGCAAGCCGCCCAAACCATTCTGCAGAAACTCAAGGCAAACGGGGGCCACCTTCCGCTCACCGACAAAAGCGCGCCTGATCTGATTTACCAGACCCTGGGTATGAGCAAGAAGACCTTCAAGAAAGCAATTGGCGCCCTCTACAAGAAAGGCACGGTGCAGTTGCAGCCCGAAGGCATTCAGCTGACTTCTTCCTGAGCAACATTCTCACCGGTAGCTCTTCCACCTACATGCGACACCTTTTCTTCTTAGCTCTTTTGCTGGGCAGTTGCCCTGTGCTGCACGCCCAAACGCCCGCTAAAGAGAAAAAACAACTCACGGCCGTGAGAACCACCACGCCGCCCAAGGTAGACGGTCTGCCCACGGAGGAAGTATGGCAGCAAGCTCCAGCCGCCACCAATTTCACCCAGAACGAACCGGTCAACGGCGCGCCCTCGCGGCAACGCACCGAGGTACGCATCCTCTACGACGATGACGCCATTTACGTGGGTGCCATGCTCTACGACCCGGCCCCCGACTCCGTGCTGACCCAGCTGAGCCAGCGCGACGGCGGCCAGGTAAACGCCGATATGTTTGGCGTGTACTTTGACACCTACCTTGACAAGCAGAACGCCTTTGGCTTTGAGGTGTCGGCGGCCGGCGTGCAGACCGATTTCAAGTCTACCAGCAACGGCGATGACTTTGCCTGGAACGCCGTGTGGGAGAGCGTGGTGGCGCGCCATGACCAGGGCTGGTCGGTGGAGTACCGCATCCCGTACTCGGCCATCCGGTTCCCCAAGAAAGACGTGCAGGCCTGGGGCCTGAATTTCTGGCGTTCCACGCGCCGCTACCGCGAAAGCGCCTTCTGGAACTACGTAGACCCCTCGGTACAGGGCTGGCTGAACCAGTTTGGCGTCCTGAACGGCGTGCAGGGCCTGGAGGCGCCGCTCAGGCTCTCGCTCATGCCCTACCTGTCTGGCTACGCCGACCATTATCCCCAAGACCAGGCTGGCAAGAAAGACCTGAAAACCACCCTCAACGGCGGCATGGACATCAAATACGGCATCAACGACGCCTTTACCCTGGACATGACGCTGGTGCCCGACTTCGGGCAGACACAGTCAGACGCGCAGGTGCTCAACCTCTCGCCGTTTGAGGTCCGTTTTAACGAAAACAGGCAGTTTTTCACCGAGGGCACCGAGCTGTTCAACAAAGCGGGGCTGTTCTACTCCCGCCGCATCGGGGCCCAGCCCCTCAACTACGGCAACCTGGCCTACGACCGGAATTATTACGGCCGCGACGGAGAGGAAGTGGAAATAGTGGAAAACCCCGAGAAAACCAGTTTGCTGAACGCCACCAAGATTTCGGGGCGCACCAACAAAGGCCTGGGCATTGGCTTTTTCAACGCCGTGACGCGCAACACCTTTGCCACGCTCCGGAGCGAACGCGTGCAGGAGGAGTTTAAGGTGCTTACTGACCCCGCCACCAATTACAACGTGCTGGTGCTGGACCAGACCCTGCCCAACACCTCGTACGTCACGCTCACCAACACCAACGTGACCCGCAGCAAAGGCTTCTACAACGCCAACGTGACCGGGCTCATGACCCGCCTCTCCAACAAGAAGAACAGCTACACCCTTAACCTGGCCGGTAACCTGAGCCAGAAATACCACAAAGACCAGGTACCCGAGGGCACCGACAAGGTAGAGCTGGGCCATTTCTACTCGGCCAGTTTTGGGAAGACTAGCGGAAATTTCCAGTTTAACGTGCGGCACACTGCCGAGAGCCACACCTATGACATCAACGACCTGGGCTACCTGGACAACAACAACTCCCGCGAAACCCAGGCGCACGTGGCCTACAACATCTACAAGCCCTTCTGGAAACTCAACAACATGTACAACGCGCTGGGCGTGCAGCACCGCATGCTCTACAAACCGGCCGCGTTTACCCAACTGGCCTACTTTCTGGAAACCAACGCCACCACCAAGAACTTCCTTTCGTTTGGCTACACGCTGGTCTGGCTCCCCAAGGACGGCTATGACTACTTTGAGCCCCGCTCCTACAAAGACGGCGTGCCTGACCGCAAGTGGCGCAAACCTGCCGGCTGGGAGCTAAACTCCTATATCTCCTCAGACTACCGCAAAAAATTTGCCCTTGACCTTAGCTTTGGCTTTTACCTGGCCCCGGAGTATGACCAGTTTGACAAATGGGTGGGCGTGAGCCCCCGCGTTCGGGTCAATGACAACCTGCAGCTGATCTACCGCCTTGACTACAACCACGCGCCGCGCGATTTCGGGTTTGCCGGCACCGGCCTCCAGGACAGCATCTTCTTTGGCCGGCGCGAGGTGCAGACCGTGAGCAACACGGTAACGGGTACCTACATCTTCAACGCCCGCACGGCCCTGAACCTGAACATGCGCCACTACTGGTCTAACGCCACCTTTGACCGCTATTTTCTGCTGCAGGAAGACGGCAACGGCACCCACCTGGGGTACCGGCCGGCCTCGCCTTCGGCCCTGCCGCGCAACTTCAACGCCTTCAACATTGACCTGGTGTACAGCTGGCGGTTCGCGCCGGGCAGTGAGGTGAGCGTGGTCTGGAAAAACGCCATTTATGACAGCGCCCTGCCCACCAGAACCCACTATTTCCTGAACCTGCGCAACACCCTTCAGGCCAAACAATTGAACAGCTTCTCCGTTAAGGTCTTATACTACCTGGATTACCAGGAGATCAGGCGAGTGCTCAAAACCTAACCTTTCCCTTGTATGGTGTCTCCTAAAGTTGCGCTTATTGCCGGTGCCAGCGGCCTGGTAGGCAGCCACTGCCTGCAGTTGCTGCTGCAGAGCCCGCGCTACCACAAGGTGATCTCGGTGGGGCGCAAGCTCATTCCCCTGGAGCACCCCAAACTGCAGCAACAGGTGGTAGACTTCAACCATCTGGAGAAGCACCGCCACAGCCTCATCGCCGATGACGTGTACTGCTGTCTGGGCACCACCATTAAGAAAGCGGGCTCACAGGAGAAATTCAGGCAGGTGGACTACACGTATGTGGTAAACCTGGCCAAGATCACGGTGTCGCACTTCGCCAGTCAGTTTCTGGTGGTGTCAGCGCTGGGGGCCGATGCCAGCTCCCGCATTTTCTACAACCGGGTCAAAGGCGAAATGGAGCAAGCCGTTAAGGCGCTTCCGTTCACGGCGGTGCACATCTTTCAGCCCTCGCTGCTCCTGGGCAACCGCAAAGAGGTGAGGCTGGGCGAGAAGGCAGCCTCGGCGTTCGCCAACGTGTTCGGCTTCCTGTTCAAAGGTCCGCTGCGCCCGTACAAAGCCATTCAGGCCCAAGCCGTGGCCAAGGCCATGCTGGAGGCCGCCAAGCAAGACGGCGGCGGGGTACTGGTGCACTCCAATGAGCAGATGCTGCAATACAGTTGATGAGTAATGGTTGGAGAACCCTATTTCCCCAACAAAAATACAGGAGAAAGGTAGCGTTGTTACCCTGTAACAGGGTGCCTCAACGAAACAGAAACGCTCCGTCTAACACAGGCCTTAATCCAGGGCATAAATGGTTCAGGAAAGGAGTAACGGTTAGCGCTTCGTAGAACCACGTCGTTACAGGGTAACGACGCTACAGTTCTGTTCTGGGGCTGTTTTCTGAAAAACAGCCCCAGAACAGAAAAATCTTCTGGGGCCAACTTCCTCTTTTCTGGTGCGTACTGTGTGCAAACCTTACGCAAACCATGGACTCTGCCCAACCTCAGATCAGGCACCACTTTCCGCGCAGCACCCAGTATGACCCCAAGTGGGTGCGGGAGCACTCCATGGGCGAGAACGTGCTCTTTAACCTGGAAAGCATCACGCCTCTTATTCCGTTTAAGAAAGGCATGCGGGTGCTGGACCTTGGCTGCGGCAAGGCGGCCAGTTCTATCTTCCTGGCCAAGGAGTTTGACGTGCAGGTGTGGGCGGTAGATGAGGCCATCTCGGCCACGGCCAACTATGAGCGGGTGCTGGAGGTCCAGCTGGACAACCGCATTTTCCCCCTGCAGGCCGATGCCCGTTCCCTGCCTTTCCCCGAGGAGTTTTTTGACGTGGTGCTGGTGATTGACTCGTACACCTACTTCGGCACTGACGACAAGTACCTGCCCTACATCTGCCGCTTCCTGAAACCCGAGGGCTACATTGGCATTGTGGACGTGTGCTTTACGGAGGAGATTGAGACCCTGGACCAGGTGCCCGACTTTCTGCGCGAAGATTACCAGAATTACTGGTACTACATCCACTCGGTGCCGTGGTGGCGGAAGCTCTGGGAAAAGACCGGCCTGGTAGAGGTTACCGTGGCCGAGCTGCTACCCGCCGCCCAGATCATCAGGGAGCAGTACGTGCGCGATTTTGAGGAACACGGCCAGAAAAAAGACCCGTTTGCCCGCGCCCTGAAGAAAGACACCCACCAGAAAATCAGCTTCTTCAGGCTGGTGGGCCAGCGCACCCAGAAAGACGCGTACCTGCAGTCTTACAAAAAAGCGTAACTTTGCGGCACTGGCCTTCTGGGGTTATCCTTTGGGCCGGTTTTGACTGTTTTTCTCCACAGGTAAAATATTAGGGGTTTCTGGGCAGTTGTATAGACGCACGCGTGGCTTTCATCTTTTGCAAAGAATCTTTTTACTATGAAGAACAAACATCTTATTTTTGGGCTGGGGCTGCTGTTGCTTAGCTTTGCCAACCTAAAAAGCGCCCAGGCGCAAACGGTAGGCATCGGCCTTCGGGTGGGTGGCTACGCGGCGGGGATCTCGGGGAAATATTTTTTCCGGGATGACTGGGCCTTTGAAGGAATCCTGGGAACGGGGTTCGGCCGCAGGGGCTTTCAGGTGACCGGCCTGTTTGAGAAGCACGCACCGGCCTTTGGCGTAGCGGGGCTACAGTGGTTTTACGGCGGGGGGGCCCACATTGGGTTCTTCAAGGGCCGGTACTACCACAGTCCCTCCAGCAGACATTATGACGATTCTTTCAGAAAGACCCTCACAACGGTGGGGATAGACGGTATTGTAGGTTTGGAATATCAGATTACGGAGATTCCGGTGTCAGTAGGTATCGATTTTAAGCCATTTTTCGAAACCAACCGCGATGGACTCTTCCTGTATGGTGACGGAGCTCTGACCGTGCGCTATACATTCTAATGCTTCCCCGAACCTACTTGAAAAGCCTGCCTCGTGCAGGCTTTTTCATTTTCTGCCTTTGCCGTTTTAGGGCCTTTTCTGAAAAACCGGGCGTAAATCGCACCTCTCTTTTCTGAGCGGCAGAACAGAGCAGGGCACCCGCTTTGGCGCAGGCGGCATCCTGTTTTGGCTACCATGACACTTTCTTGCAGGCAAACACGTTAACAAGGCAGCGGCCCTTCCCTTGGTCTGCCATTATATGTTTATCTTTCGTGCAAATTCCTCCCGCACCCGTGCTTTAGAGGCGATCCCTGCTCCAACTTATTCCATTGCATGTCCTCTAAGTTAAAGTTCCTCAATACAGAAAAGTCTACTTTTTATGCCACCACCCGCCTACGGGTAGACGCTTATCTAAAAGAAAAAGGCAGCTCCAGAAATGCCAACGGTGCCATGTGGCGCAAGATCGCCTTCTATCTGACGGTAACCGCCGGCTTGTATGGCCTTATTCTCTCTAACCAGTTCTCTGTCTGGCCTATGTTTGGGCTGGCGCTGCTGCTGGGCGTTTTCAGTGCCCTTATTGGGTTCAATGTGTGCCATGACGCCATCCACGGGTCGCTTTCTGCCAGCGGCAGGGTCAACAAGATCTACAGTTTTGTTTTCAACCTGATTGGCGCCAGTCCCTACGTCTGGAACCTGACCCACAATGTGGTGCACCACACCTACACCAACATTCCCGGTCATGACGAAGACATTGAGGTAGCCCCCGGCCTAATTAGGGTAAACCCCGAGGAGAAAGTGACCAAGGCGCAGCGGTTTCAGCACATTTACGCCTTTGGGCTCTACAGCCTTTCTTCCCTGTCCTGGGTGCTCAGGAAAGACTACATCAAGTTCTTCCAGAAACAGATTGGGGCACAGGCCACGGCCAACCACCCCAGGAAAGAGTACTACAAACTTTTCCTGTACAAGGCTATCTACTACGTGCTGTTCATGGTGCTGCCGCTGGTAGTCTTAGACATTACCTGGTGGCAGTTTGTCATTGGGTTTGTGGGCATGCACCTGGCCGAAGGGCTGGTGATGGGCCTGGTGTTTCAGTTGGCGCACGTGGTGGAAGGGACTGATTTCCCCGCCCCCAATGAAGACGGCAACATGGAAGAAGCCTGGGCAAACCACCAAATGCGCACCACCGCCAATTTCGCGACCAGGAGTAAAGTGGCCGGTTTCCTGCTGGGCGGCCTGAACCAGCAAATTGAGCACCACCTCTTCCCCAAGGTCTGCCACATTCACTATCCCGGCATTTCGGCCATTGTAAAGGCTACCGCGCATGAGTTTGGGTTACCGTACATTGAGAGCCCTACCTTCTCCCAGGCCTTAGGCTCGCACTACCGTATGCTCAAGAAGTTGGGCTGGCAGGCGTATCAGGAGCAGGAGCTTTCCCTGGCCGCAGAAAAATCAGAGAAAAAGCTCTTAGTTGCCAGCTAAGCCATTGCCCGCTGAAGTGAAACCAGCCTAATCAGGAAGTGTAACGCGGTGGATTGTTTAATGTGGTTCAGCACAAACGAACTCTGAATCTTGCTGATGTGGGGGCACTGTCCTCCTCCTGGGGAAAGTTCTGGCGAAAAAGCAGCAGAAGCTGCAAACGATCTAACCTGATTTTTTGATGACCTCCACCCACACCAGCGCCTTGGCAAACACCAACGGGATGAATCTTTATACCGAGTTCCAGCACGAGCATGCAAACCGCCCCACCCTGGTCTTCCTGCACGACTCCCTGGGTTGCTTACAGCTCTGGCGTGATTTCCCTGAAAAACTAGCCCAGGCGGCCCAATGCAATGTTTTGGTATATGACCGCCTGGGCTACGGAAAGTCGGCCCCCATGCCATCGCACGAAAGACCCACCAATTATTTGGAGCTAGAGGCAGATGTCCTGAATAACCTTCTCGCCACGCTAGAGATAACCGACGCGATCCTGTTTGGCCACAGCGACGGCGGCTCCATTGCCTTGATTGCGGCAAGCAAGTACCCGGAGAAGATCAAAGCCATTATCTGCGAAGCTGCCCACATTTTTGTGGAGGAGCTTACCCTAAACGGGATTTACGCGGCCATGCAAGCCTACAACACCACCAACCTGCCCGAGCGCCTGCAGAAATACCACGGCGATAAAGTGGACACCATTTTCAAGGCTTGGACCCACACCTGGACCCGCAGCGATTACCGGCAGTGGAACATAGAGCATTTTCTGCCCGGCATCACCTGTCCGTTGTTGTTTATCCAGGGTGAGGCAGATGAATACGGTACTTTGGCGCAGGTAGAAAAAACCGTCAGTCAGGTAAACGGCCCAGCCGAAAAATACCTCATCCCCAACGCTGGCCACACTCCGCATAAACAATACCCCCAACTGGTGTTAGACAAAGCCATTGAATTCATACACCGGTTGGCTTAAGTCTAAAATCTAATGCCACCTGAAAAGCTTGCCACGTGCAGGCTTTTTCTACTTATACTGGTTTTTAATTTTAAGCAGTTTTTTAAAAAACAGACTCAAAACATGAGCATGTTAGCACAGGAGAAATAAGCAAAAACCTCTTAACCTTCCATGATAGGAAATTACGAAGGCCTAGCAATTATTTTTGAACTACTAACTGTTTTGTCAGGGTAGTTGAGCCTACCTGCATACGGTATAGATAGAGACCTGCACCCAAGCTCTTTGGCCTCCAATCAACTTGATGTTGGCCTTGTTTGAACGCCCCTTCTGTGACGACAGCCACTTTCCTACCCAAAATATCATGAACAGTAAGGCGAACATTAGAAGGCTTTGGCAGGTGAAATTTAAAAGTAGTAATCTCCTGTACCGGATTAGGAAAATTCTGACCCAATACTATGTTGGCTATATTCAAATCGCCAGGAGAAGATAAAGGCTCTGGCACATGAATCTTCCAGGTACGGGTTTTGGTAAGTTCCGGCAGAATCACAGGGTCTCGCACATAGGGGGTTCCATCTTTCACCCGCAACTCTACCGTGTGTTCGCCTACGCCCAGCCCGCTCCCTGTCACTGGTAATTCCTTGGCCCCGGTTTTCACTAACACCCCATCTATAAACCATTCTAATAACAACCCGTGCTCTGGTAGAGGGGCGTCCAGGCTCAATTGCAGGCTTTCAGTGCTTTTCAAAATCAGGTCTTCCGCTGCCGGAAGAAACTTCCTGATCCTGGTCATGCGGTTAGACCACCGCTCATCTTGATAGATAAAGCTGATGATGGCTTCCTTGCAAACCGCACAGAAATCGTGCTCTGACGCGCGCATTTTACACTCCAGTTGCGGACGATACCAACCCTTCTCTTGGATGGCCCCCTCAAACAGACCTACTTTCTCTTTATACTGGTCAGTTTGCGGAGTTGGCAACGGGGTTCCGGCCTCTATCCAATGCTTCCATTTTATTTGCTCCCGCTCTACTTTTGAGGTAACATTTCGAGCCTCGTGAGGCGAATGAGCAGGTTTTATGTACTCATCTGCCAGAAAGAATTGGTGACCTAACTCATGCACCACTGGCGCAAAATCAGAGCCTCCCCGGGCTGTCATGTCACTGGTGCCAGCATCCATCTCATCATTGATCAGCATCATATAGAATGGGTCCAGATACCCCATCTTCTCATACATCCACCACTTAAAATCACTCCAAGTATAACTGCCATCTGCATTAGGCTTTATACAGACACCTATTCCCACACAGTCATTATAAGTGGCATTGAAGTGCGTGTCCCTCACTTTACCCCAACCGTACCAATCTATTCCTGAGTCTTTAGAAGCAACCGAAACGGCCAGCACATTGAAATAACTCTTATACTCTTTGAAGGGTGAGGCAGCGAAAATCTTATCCGTCACCCGCTGAGCATCAGCTAAAAAGATGGGAATTTCTTCTTCTTTATACCCTTCAGACACAACAATAATAGTCATTCTTCTATCTAAAGGACCATTCTGCAGCAACGGATGAACCGTGTATTGGGCTTTGGCAGTGTGGCTTGCCCCTAACAAAAAGCAACCAATCACCATCTGCAAAAGCGTTATCCGGCAAAGAGCTCTGTACATAAAGAACATATATTGTGGTATAAGCTGAGATAACTTTCTACCTCTTCTGGTAATGACACATAAGGATATACAACGGGGCAACTGTACGTCATTCTATGGACATGCCAAACCACCTTTCCCCCTAGCGGCGGGCATAAAGTAGTTCTTCTATTATCCCTATTTAAACTGACAATGTGGAGATTTGCAGAATCCAACCCTAGCCGCTACCTTTGCAGATGCTTATCAAGAAAGACGGAGGGATTAGGCCCTGTGATGTCTTAGCAACCCAATTCAGTTGGGTGCTACTTCCTACCCGCTGCACCTATGCGCCGGGGGAGATAAGTGACGGATATTCCTGCACACCTGCCCGCCACTTTCCTCTGCCCTTTCTTGAGCCGCAACTAACCCTTTAGGTTTGCACAAGATGACCCGCATTGAGGAAGAAGTAAAAAAACGCATATTAGTCTTAGACGGTGCCATGGGTACCATGATCCAGCGGTACAACCTCACCGAGACTGATTACCGCGGCGAACGGTTCAAAGACTACCACCTGGACGTGAAGGGCAACAACGATTTGCTCTCCATCACCCAGCCGCACATCATCAAGGAAATCCACAGCCTCTACTTTGAGGCTGGCGCCGATATTGCGGAGACCAACACCTTCAGCGGCACCTCCATCGCCATGGCCGACTACGACATGCAGGACCTGGTGTACGAACTGAACTACGAGTCGGCCCGCATTGCCCGCGAAGCCGCCGACGAGTGGACCGCCAGAACCCCGGATAAACCGCGTTTTGTGGCCGGAGCCATCGGGCCCACCAACCGTACGGCGTCTTTATCACCAGACGTGAACAACCCCGGTTACCGCGCTATCACCTATGATGAGCTGGTAGAAGCCTACACCGAACAGGTAAGAGGCTTGGTAGACGGAGGGGTGGATTTGCTTTTGGTGGAAACCATTTTTGATACCCTCAACGCCAAGGCGGCTTTGTTCGCCATTGACCAATACAGCCAGCAAACGGGCAAACGTTTGCCGCTGATGGTATCCGGCACCATTACCGACGCCAGCGGTCGTACCCTCTCCGGTCAAACCGTTGAGGCATTTTTGTACTCCGTGTCGCACATGCCGTTGCTGAGCGTGGGCTTTAACTGCGCCCTCGGGGCGAAACAATTGCGTCCGCACTTGCAGTCTCTGAGCAAAGCATCTAAATTCCACATCAGTGCCTACCCTAATGCTGGTCTTCCCAACGCCTTCGGGGCGTACGACGAGACGCCGGAGCAGATGGGCCAGCACATCCGCGATTTCCTGGAGAACAACTTCGTGAACATTGTGGGGGGCTGTTGCGGGACCACACCGCCGCACATCAAGGTGATTGCTGAGATTGCGAAAGAATACCCGCCGCGTCCATTGCCGCAATTGCCAGCCGTTCCTACGTACTCGGGCCTGGAGCCGCTCACGGTGTACGAAGGGTCTAACTTCGTGAACATCGGCGAGCGTACGAACGTGACCGGTTCCAAGAAATTCGCCCGCCTCATTCTGAACGAGCAGTACGAGGAAGCCCTGGCCATCGCCCGCCAGCAGGTAGAGAACGGTGCCCAGATCATTGACGTGAACATGGACGAAGGCATGCTGGACTCTGAGGCGGCCATGACCTTGTTCCTGAATTTGATTGCCTCTGAACCAGACATCGCGCGGGTGCCTATCATGATTGACTCTTCCAAATGGAGCGTGATTGAGGCCGGTTTGAAGTGCGTGCAGGGCAAAGCCATCGTGAACTCTATCTCCCTCAAAGAAGGCGAGGAGAAATTCAAAGAGTACGCCCGCAAAGTGCGCAGCTACGGAGCCGCCGTGGTGGTCATGGCCTTTGACGAGGAAGGCCAGGCCGATAACTACGAGCGCCGCATCCAAATATGTGAGCGTGCCTATAACATCCTGACCAAAGAAGTAGGCTTCCCCGCCGAAGACATCATCTTTGACCCGAACATCCTCACCGTGGCTACGGGTATGGAGGAGCACAACAACTACGCCGTAGACTTCATCAACGCCACCCGCTGGATTAAGCAAAACCTGCCGGGCGCCAAAGTGAGCGGTGGGGTGAGCAATATTTCCTTCTCGTTCCGGGGCAATGACCCGGTTCGCGAGGCCATGCACTCTGTGTTCCTGTACCACGCCATCAAAGCCGGCTTGGACATGGGCATCGTGAACGCGGGTATGCTGGAGGTTTACGAGGAAATCCCGAAAGACCTGCTGGAGCGCGTGGAAGACGTGATCCTGAACCGTCGTCCGGATGCCACTGAGCGCCTGGTGGAGTTCGCCGAAACGGTGAAAAACAAAGGCAAGGAGGTGGTGCGCGACGAGGCTTGGCGCCAGGAACCGGTGCAGCAGCGTTTAACGCACGCTTTGGTGAAAGGGCTGGTAGAATACATTGACCAGGACGTAGAAGAAGCCCGCCACCTGTACAGCAAACCGCTGGAAGTGATTGAAGGTCCGCTCATGGACGGCATGAACGTAGTAGGTGACCTGTTTGGCGAAGGCAAGATGTTTTTGCCGCAGGTGGTGAAAAGCGCCCGCGTGATGAAGAAAGCCGTGGCGTACCTGCTGCCTTATATTGAGCAGGAGAAGGAACGCGCCGCTGCTGCCGGCGACACCTCTACCCGCCAGACCAACGGCAAAGTCTTGATGGCCACTGTGAAAGGCGACGTGCACGACATAGGCAAGAACATTGTGGGCGTAGTACTGGCCTGCAACAACTACGAGGTGATTGACCTGGGCGTGATGACGCCTGCTGATAAGATATTAGAAGCCGCCCGCGAGCACAACGTGGATGTGATTGGCCTCAGCGGCTTGATTACGCCTTCTCTGGACGAGATGGTGCACGTGGCCCGCGAGATGGAGCGTCAGAACTTCAACATTCCGTTGCTCATTGGTGGCGCTACCACCTCCCGCGCGCATACCGCTGTGAAGGTGGCCCCGGCTTACAATGGCACCGTGGTGCACGTTCTGGATGCTTCCCGTAGCGTACCCGTAGTTGGCAACTTGCTGAGCCCCGAGAACAAAGAGAAGTTCGCGCAGGAAACCCGCCTGGAATACGACCAGATGCGCGAAGGCTACCTGAGCCGCCAGAAGGAAAAGAAATACCTGCCCCTGCCGCAGGCCCGCGCCAACAAATTGCCAATCGAGTGGAAAGCAGAAGACGTGTACACCCCGGCTAAAACCGGCGTACAGATATTCCAGAACTTCCCGCTGGAGGAACTGGTGCCGTACATCGACTGGACGCCCTTCTTCCAGGCATGGGAACTGCACGGTAAATTCCCAAAACTGCTGGAAGATGCAGTAGTGGGTGAGGCCGCCACTAAATTATACGCTGATGCCCAAGCTTTGCTCAAGCGCATTGTAGACGAGAAACTGCTCACCGCCAACGGCGTGGCTGGCTTGTTCCCGGCTAACAGCGTAGGCGACGATGACGTGGAAATCTACACCGATGAACAGCGCACCCAGGTGTTAACCTATTTCCGGACGCTACGCCAGCAAGGCCAGAAAGGTCCGAACGTGCCCAACTTAGCCTTGGCTGATTTTGTGGCACCTAAGGAAACCGGACTGGCAGATTACACCGGAGGTTTCGCGGTAACGGCGGGTATTGGCTTAGATGAACTGGTACAACAGTTTGAAGCCGACCACGACGACTACCACAGCATCATGGCCAAAGCCCTAGCGGACCGTCTGGCCGAAGCTTTTGCGGAGAAGTTGCACGAGATTGTACGCAAGGAGATTTGGGCGTATGAGCCGGAGGAAAGCCTCAGCAACGAGGATTTGATCAAGGAAAAATACCAGGGCATTCGTCCGGCACCGGGTTATCCGGCCTGCCCAGACCACACCGAGAAAACGACGCTGTTTCAATTATTGGACGTGGAGAAACATACCGGCATCACCTTAACCGAGAGCCTGGCCATGTACCCAACCGCGGCAGTGTCTGGCATGTACTTCGCGCACAAGCAGTCCCGCTACTTCGGGTTGGGCAAGATTGAGAAAGACCAGGTAACGGATTATGCGCAACGCAAAGGCATGAGTGTGGAGGAAGTAGAGCGCTGGCTGTCGCCTAATTTGAATTACTAGGTTTTCAGTTTCGGGGCCGTTTTGAGGAAAACAGCCCCGAAACAACACATTTGGAGAACCCTGCTTTGAACTGAGATTATTCTACTTGCTCGTTTTCTAACAATGATTCTCCTCCCCTTCTGTCATCCTGGAAGGATCTTGTGGGCGAACTAGACAGGCATTGAAGAAACGCTATTACCGCTCGCTCACAAGATCCTTTCAGGATGACAAAGAGGGGGAGAGACAGGATAACAAAAGAAAAAGCAAAATAAACATCAATGAGGCGAGATGCCTTAGATACCTTCCGCTTCCTAAAGGCAAGCGAGAACAAACAAGAAAAAAGGCAAACGCCTATAAGCTACCGACACTACGTCAAATGAAAGTTACCGAGCACTTAAAAAACGCCAACAAAACCCTTTTCTCGTTTGAGATTCTGCCGCCGGTAAAAGGCACCAGCATCCAGTCTATTTATGAAGGCATTGACCCTTTAATGGAGTTCAAGCCGCCCTTCATCAACGTGACCTACCACCGCGAGGAGTACGTGTTCAAGGAGCGCGAGAACGGGCTGCTGGAGAAAATCACCATTAGAAAGCGGCCTGGTACGGTGGGAATCTGTTCGGCCATCATGAACAAATACCACGTAGACGCGGTGCCGCACATCATCTGCGGGGGCTTCAGCCGGGAAGAGACCGAGAACGCCTTGATGGACCTTAACTTCCTGGGCATCGACAATGTGCTGTTGCTGCGCGGCGACGCCGTGAAGACCGAGCCGGGTTTCCGGCCGCACAAAGACGGGCACGCCTACGCCTCTGACCTGATCAAACAGGTGGTGCAACTGAACCACGGCGTGTACCTGGACGAAGAAATGGAAAACCCCGTGCCTACCGACTTCTGCATCGGGGTGGCCGGCTACCCCGAGAAGCACATGGAGGCTCCCAACCTGGCCACCGACCTGCGGTATTTGAAACAGAAAGTAGACCTGGGCGCCGACTACATCATTACGCAGATGTTCTTTGACAACCAGTGCTTTTTTGATTTCGTGAAGGCCTGCCGCGCCGCCGGTATCACAGTCCCTATCATCCCGGGCCTGAAAACGCTCACTACCAGAAACCAGCTCAACGTGCTGCCGCGTTACTTCAACATTGACCTGCCCGAGGACCTGGTAAACGCCGTAGAAGCCTGCACCAACCCCAAAGACGTGAAGCAGGTGGGCATTGAATGGACCATCCAGCAGTGCAAAGAGCTGATGGAATTTGGGGTACCGTGCCTGCATTTTTACACCATGAGCAAGTCTGAGGCTACCGCAGCCGTGGCCAGAGCCATTTTCTAGGGCTGTTTAGAAAGTATTTTCTGGAAAACAGGTCCAAAACAGAAAGGCCACTTACCCCAGGTAAGTGGCCTTTCTGTTTTGGGGAGCAACTTTTCATTTACCATAAACCCTAAAGCCTGATCTTGAACCTGGTGGCGGTAATGCCCCCAAAGGTGCCGTACCCGTTCCTGACGTTGCTGTGCAGGTTCAGGGGCTCCGCGAAGGGGTTGTCTTCCTGGTAGTTGTTTTTGGAGCGCTCGTACAGGTACAGGTCTGCGGTGATGTGCTGCAGCGTTACCTCCAGGTGCGTGGGCGGTATGCCGCCGCCAATGTACGACTCAATCTTGCCGGCGTAGGCGATCTCGTCCTGGCGGGCCCACCCGTCGTCAAAGACCTTGAACAGCTCAATGCGCTCCACCTCCTCGCCAAAGATGTCGCCGTTGTCGTTGGCGGTGTACACGTTGCCTACTACCCGGTCCTGGTCGTCCAGCAGTTTCACAAACAGGCGGTAATAGTTTCTCTGGTCGGCAATGTCCTTGAACTGGATGCGCAGCATGCCTGAGAAGTTGAATTGGTCGTTCTTCCGGTCGGGCTGGAAGGAGACGCCGTTCACCGGCACCACGGCAGGCTGCACCAAGCGGCTTTCGATAGCCTCAAACCCGGGGGCCTGCACGGTGAGCGCGTACTCCTGCCCCGGCTCAGGGGTGAAGGGGTTGGTAGGCCGGTACAGGCCCTGGTCAGGGTTGTAGTCAAAGGGCGAGAACGCGAAACCCTGCCACAACACCCCGTTTTTGTCCCGGATGGCAACGGTGGCATCTTTCACCAACCCGTTCCGCCACAGGTCTTCGCCCGACAAAACCGTCTGGCTGCGCCCGATGAACATGCTTTGGTTGGGCTCCTCGGTGTTCAGGTTAAACTGCACCGTGAGCTTGGGCGTATGCGCCGGCACCTCAATCTCCACGTCGGTCTCGCAACCGCCCAGCGCGCCGGCCAGAACCAGCCCGAACAAACCCAGGGCCCTCGCTTTCCTGATTCGGGGCTTTTTTCCGGAAAAGAGGGCAAAAACAACTGCAAACATGGTCTTCTAGAACTTAAAGGTTTTGCTGATGGACGGCAGCACCGGAAACAGGCTTATCTGCTTGAATTTGGAAGGGTCGCCCTCCTTCTTGCCGGCTTGCACATAGATAAAGTAAGGGTTCTTGCGGTTGTAGGCGTTGTAGAAGCTGAGGTTGTTCACCACCTCGCCCCAGCGCTTCTTCTTGGTGTGGCTCAAACTAAGGTCGGCGCGGTGGTAGGCGGCCATGCGGTAGCCGTTGCGCGCGCCGTAGTCGTTGTAGGTTTGGGTGCCGCCGTAGCCGCCCTCCCAGGCCTCGCCTACCATGTAGCGGGCCTCGGGCAGGGTAATGGCGTTGCCGGTGCCGTACACCCACGTACCCGACAGCGTGAGGTTGGGCTTGAGCTGATGGATCACCACCAGTTCCACGTCATGGCGACGGTCATAGCGGTACGGGAACGTGGCGCCCTGGTTCAACTCCGGGAACCGGCGGTTAGACCACGCCAGGGTGTAGCCAATCCAGCCGTTGGTGCGGCCCGTTTTCTTGTGCAGGAACAGCTCCAGCCCGTAGGCCCAACCTTTGCCGGTGGTTACCTTGGTGTCCCAGCTGTTGGAAATGCCAATGAACGAGGCGCCCTCTTTGTATTCAATAAGGTTGTGCATGGTCTTGTAATAGCCCTCCAGGCTCAGCTCCAACCGATTTTGGGCAAGGGCGCGGGTGGCGCCCAGGGCCAACTGGTGGCTCCGCTGGGGCTTGATCTTATCGGTGGAGGGCACCCAGAGATCGGTGGGCAGACCAATGCCGCTGTTGGTGAGCAGGTGGATGAACTGGGTCATGTTGGCGTACGAGGCCTTGAGGCTCAGCTTCTCATTGGCGATGAACCGCACCGAGGCCCGGGGCTCCACCGAAGAGTAGAACTCCTTGTTCACCGCAAAGCCGTTGGCCCGCACGCCCACGTTCACCTTCACCCGCTCACTGAGGCGCAGGTCATCTTCCAGGTAAAGGCCCACTTCCTGCGCGGTGGTTTTCTGGGTGTTCACGTTCAGGTCCTCGGCAGCGCCGCCGTTGTTGTCGCGCACCTGCAGGGCGCCCGGCTGAAACTGGTGGTGCACATACTGCCCGCCGAACCGGATGTAATGGCTGGGGTTGGGGATGTAGTCAAAGTCCAGCTTGGCGCTCAGGTCGCGGATGTTGGAAAGGTACTTCAGCTTGTAGTCATAGGTCTGGCCCTGGTAGGTAGACTGCTCCTCGTTGCTGATGTCAAACTGGTACTTGGTGAAGGTAAGGTGCGTGTTGAGGAAGAGGCGCTGGTTCATGATGCGGTTCCAGCGGAACGCCGTGGTAAAGTTTCCCCAGCCCAGGCCGGCCCGGCTTTCTTCCGCATCGCCGCTGCTGCGGGCGTAAGAGCTGTAGAACTCATCGTAGCCGGTGTAGGCGCTCAGGTACAGGCGGTCTTTAGGGCTTACCTTCCAGTTGAGCTTGCCGTTGAGGTCATAGAAATAGTAGCCGCCAATGCCGTCTTCCTTGTTCATGAAAGGGCGGGCCAGAAGGTCAATGTAGGTGCGGCGGCCCGAGAAGATGAACGAGGCCACGTCTTTCTTGAGGGGCGCGCCCACCGTGAGCCTAGAGGCGATCAGACCGATGGAGCCTTCGCCGTCTACCTCGTTCATGTTGCCCTCCTTCATGGAGATGTCCAGCACCGAGGACAGCCGGCCGCCGTAGCGGGCCGGGAAACCGCCTTTCACCAGCTCCACGTTGTTGAGGGCCTCGGCATTGAACACCGAGAAAAACCCGAACAGGTGCGAGGCGTTGTACACCGGCACCCCGTCCAGCAGAATAAGGTTCTGGTCTGGCCCGCCGCCGCGCACGTACAGCCCGCTGGTTCCCTCCCCGCCCGACTGCACCCCCGGCAGCAACTGCAGCGCCTTGAGCACGTCTACCTCGCCAAACAGGGCGGGCACCGCCTTTATCTGCGCCACGCTCATGGTAATGGTGCTCATGCGGGTGCTTTCGCGGGCGTCTTCCTCTTTGGTGTTGATGATCTCCACCTCACGCAGGGCCGTGGTGGCGGGCGTAAGCAACAGGTTCTGCTGCACGTCTTGCCGGAGGTAGGTGGTGAACAAAGTGCGCTCATAGCCCACGTAAGAGGCCATGAGTTTCACAGAGTCTTTGGGCAGGGTGAGGCTGTAGAAACCATAGGCGTTGGTGGCGGTGCCCTCGCCGGTAACGGCGTTCAGGATGGCTACGCCAATCAGGTTCTCGCCGGTTTTGGCGTCGCGCACGTAGCCGCTGATGGTGAATTTCTGCCCCAATCCGGTGAAGGGCAGCAACAGGAAAAACAAGCCAACCAAGAACCGGACACTGCGTTTGTCCACCGGCACTTGTAACCACGAAGAGAAAGACATTCAGGAAAGTTTTGAGATAACGGGTCGCCGCAGGCGTGGAGTGTCTGCCGCGTAGGTAAAAGACCGCCAAAACCGGTTTTGCCCCTACCCCTTCCTGAAATTTTCTCTGGGCCCGTTCTGGGCCAGATTTTCCCAAAACAGCTCTAAAACGCCCCCGGCTTTACTCCACTCCTATGTGCAGGATGGCATCGCCCTGGTTCACCACGGGCATGTGGTTCAGGCCGATGACATAGCCGTTCACCGGCGAGGTGATGGGATGGCTGGCGTAGCCGTATGGGTCGGCCACGGTGCCCACCTGCTGGCCCCGGCTAATGGCCTGCCCGTTCTTCACAAAACTGCGGAACAGCCCTGCCCGGCGCGCCCTGATCCAGGTGGTCTTCTTGCAGACAACCGGCGGGTGCGACACCGGCACCGAGGTATCGGTCATGCCCAGATGGTGCATGACCCTGATGGTGCCTTCAATGCCCGTGTTAATGCTGGTTTCGTCCAGGCGCAATGACTCGCCGCTCTCGTACACAATAATGGATTTGCCCAATTTGGAGGCCTCTTTGCGCAGGGAGCCGGGCCGCAGTTTGGAGTCCAGGATGAAAGGGGCGCCAAACGCCTGGGCCAGGGGCTCGTTGCCCTCGCCCTCCAGCTCACACCGGATCTGCGGAAAGTTGGAGCGGCTGGCCCCACCGGTATGGAAGTCAATGCCGTAGTCTACCAGGGGCAGGACCTCACGGGTAAAGCGGGCCGCCACCCTACTGGCCAAAGACCCCGTGGCGCTGCCCGGAAAACTGCGGTTCACGTCTTTGCCGTCGGGCACCTCGCGCGAGAAGTTGAGGAACCCGTAGATGTTGAGGATGGGAATGGCCAGAATGGTGCCCCGCAAAGGCTGCAGCATGCGCCGCCTGATCATGCGCCGGATGGTTTCAATGCCGTTCACCTCGTCGCCGTGCATGCCGGCCATGAGCAGCAAGACCGGCCCCGGTTCCTCAGACCGGAACACGTGGATAGGAATGTCTATCTGGGTACCGCTGGGCAGCCGCGAGATGTTCAGCCGGATGAGCAGGTCATCGCCGGGGCGAATCTCTATGTTATTGATGATCATCTCCGCCATCCGGGGTCTTGGGCTTCTTGGTTTTCTTGGCTTTTCCTCTGTTGACCAGCAACTCTGTGTATTCAATGATCTTGCCGGCAATGTCTTGCTGGGTGGCTTTCTCAATACCCTCCAGGCCGGGCGAGGAGTTCACCTCCAGAATAAGCGGCCCGCGGCGGGACTGCAGCATGTCCACGCCCGCCACGTCCAGGCCCAACGATTTGGCGGCCAGCAGGGCGGCGGCCTTCTCGGCGCGGCTCAGCTTGATGAGGCTGGCGCTGCCGCCACGGTGCAGGTTAGAGCGGAACTCGCCCTCCTTGCCCTGGCGCTTCATGGCCCCCACCACCTCGCCGTTCACCACAAACACCCGTATGTCGGCGCCTTTGCTCTCGGCAATGTATTCCTGCACAATGATGCGGGCTTTGAGGTTGTGGAACGCCTCAATCACCGACTCGGCGGCTTTCTGGGTCTCGGCCAGTACCACACCCAGGCCCTGGGTGCCCTCCAGCAGTTTGATCACCAGCGGCGCCCCGCCTACTTCCTTGATCAGCTCCTTCACTTGCTTGGAGTAGTTGGTGAAGGCGGTCTTGGGCATGCCCAGGCCGGCCCGCGCCAGGATCTGGAGGCTGCGCAGTTTGTCCCTGGACCGCAGAATGGACTGCGAGGCCACCACGCTTTTCACCTTCATCATCTCAAACTGGCGCACCACGGCCGTGCCGTAAAACGTCACCGAGGCCCCAATGCGGGGGATGATGGCGTCAATGCCGGTGAGCAGCTCACCTTTGTAGAGGATGTGCGGGTCGCCCTTCTCCATGACTAGGTCACAGCGCAAATGGTCCAGGACCACCACCTCATGCCCCCGTTGGTGGGCGGCTTCCACCAACCGGCGGGTTGAATACAACTTTGGATCGCGCGAGAGAATCGCAATTTTCATACAGGAAGCTCTAGAGGTTATTTTTTCTTTCTGACTTTGTTCTTGGCCTTGAGCGACAGGTTCTTTTTGGAAACGTCTACGATAAAACGTTTGCGCAGCAAGGTCCGGCCCAGGAGCACGGGATATTTCAGGTCACTGCGGTCTGAGAGGGTGAGGTCTGTCTCAATCTCCTGCCCGTGAATGACCACCTTTGTACGGATTACGTAGCGTTCCTGCACATCGCCAAACGAACTTTTTACGTTGCGCAGGTCAAAGTCTGTGAACTCAAAGGCTTTGTGGTTATAGGCGGGGTGGCGCTCATCCAGCAGCTCAAAGTGAATGGCCCGCTGCCCGTTGGGCAACTCCACCTCCCTTATGTTGTTGCAATGGATGGCCGAGGTGTAGGCCCCGGTGTCTATCTTGGCCTCCACCTCAAACAAACCCAGGTCAGGGAAATCTACCATCTCCCGCCGGCCAATGATGCTCTTTTCAGGCTGGTCTTTTTTCATACCCAATAGCGTAGGCGTTTCAGGCCCCTTTTGGCCAAAGCGGCCCTAAAACAGGTTTACTTTTGGCCGGTATACGTGATGCGGTAAATGCAGTCGTTCATGTCATCAGACACCAGCAGGGAGCCGTCTGGCATGACCTCCACGTCTACGGGGCGGCCCCACTCTTTGCCGTTTTGGAGCCATCCGGCGGCGAACGGCACAAAACTGCCCTTGCCCTGGGCATCGGTGCGGTAAAGGCTTACGCGGTAGCCAATTTTCTCGGTGCGGTTCCAGGAGCCGTGCTCGGCAATGAAGATCTGGTTCTGGTAGTTCTCGGGGAACATGGTGCCGGTGTAGAACTCCATGCCCAGGGTGCCGCCGTGCGGATTTAGCTTCTGCACCGGCGGCGTGTAGTCGGCGCAGTCTTTGCCTTTGCCGAACTCAGGATCCAGCACTTCGCCGGCGTGGCAGAACGGGTAGCCAAAGTGCATGCCTTTCTTGGGGGCGCGGTTCAGCTCGTCAGGCGGAATGTTATCGCCCATGAGGTCGCGGCCGTTATCGGTGAACCAGAGTTCCTTGGTTTGCGGGTGCCAGTCAAAGCCTACGGTGTTGCGCACGCCGTGGGCGAACACCTCCAGCCCCGAGCCATCGGGGTTCATGCGGCTGATGGCGGCGTACACCGGCTCTTTCCTGAGGCAGATGTTGCAGGGCGCGCCCACGGGCACGTAGAGTTTGTCATCCGGCCCAAAGGCGATGTACTTCCAGCCGTGGTGCTCCTCGGTGGGGAATTTGTCATAGACCACCTGGGGCGCGGGCGGGTTCTTGAGGTTATCAGCGATGTTGTCATAGCGCGTGATGCGGCTGATCTCGGCCACGTACAAAGACCCGTTGCGCAGGGCCACCCCGTTGGGCATTTTAAGGCCGCTGGCTAGGGTGATCACCTCGTCTACCTTGCCGTCTTTGTTCTTGTCTGGCAGGGCGTACACGCTGCCCCGGTCGCGGGAGCCTACGTAGAGCGTGCCGTCCGGGCCCAGGGCCATGGAACGGGCGTTGACCACGTTGCGGGCGTAGTAGCTGATCTGGAACCCGTCTGGCAGGGTGATCTGCGCCAGGTTGGCATCGGTGGCGGGCTGTTCGGTGACTTCCTCAGAGAGGGTGTCTTGCGCGGCGGTGGAGGTTCTTTCTCCTTCTTCGTTGGCATCGGGCTTGCCCGAGTTGGAACAGGCTAGTTGGCCCAGGAGCAGCAGCACACAGGCGCTCCATGTGAGGGGTGCAGGCAGTTTCATAGTTTTAGATTGTACTGGGTGGCAGCAGGGAATCTGGCCGAGGTGGGCACCGCTCCCAGATTCCCGTTTTAGGGGTAATTTGGCAAAAGTACACCAAAAACCGAATTCTCTTTCTGAGGGGTATACGCAAAGAAACTTACTTGGCTGTCTCGGCGCGGTGTTTCCTTAGCCACATGGCCACGGTGTACAGCAAATTGGTGTGGCCGGTCTGCAGCACCACCAGGTGGTGGCGCTTGAGGGCGTTCAGAAACACCTGCAGCCGTTTCTGCGAGATGATCTGGTCATACTTGCCCAGGAACACGTTTACCTCAATGTTGCTCTGGTTGAGCAGGCGCACCATCTTGCGGGTGTCAAAGGTAAGATTGCTGAAGCCGGTCCAGCTGCGGTACACGCGCAGGCGTTTCTGCGGCGAGTCCATCTGCCAGTTGGCGAACTTCACCAGCCCCGAGTTTACCCAGCGTTTCTGCTCCAGCCAGCTGAGCGTCTGGAAAAAGCGGGTGGGCCGCAGCACAATGCGTTTGAACAGGCCCTGCAGCCAGCCGGGGTACGTGGCCAGGCTGTAGAGCAAATGCGTTTTGATGCCGTCTGGGGCAATGAGGTAGAGCTCGTCCATCTGCGGGTGGAACTTCTCCAGCACGGTAAGCGCGAACTTGCCCCCCATGCTGAAGGCCATCACCGAGAAGCGGCTGATCTTTTCCTTTTCCAGCAGGGCCTGCACAAACTCCTGCAGTTTTCTTTTGGAGAGCGGCTGGTCTGCCTTGCTCAGGGTGCTTTTGCCATGAAAGAACAGGTCTACCGCAAACACGGTGTAGTCTGGGTGCAGCACCCGGGCCATGGTGTCATAGTAATGGCTCTCCTGCCCGTACCCGTGAAACGCCAGCAGCGCCTTAGGCCCATGGCCCATGACGCGGTAATGCAGCTTGGAGGATCTGAGTTGGATAATGGGCACGGTTGCAAACGCTTTAGCTCTGACAAAAAGGGTTCTCTTGGCGAATTACCTTACGTAATCTTTAAACCAAAGATAAAGAGGGAATGCAAAGCCCGTACAATTTCAGGAAGTTGGTAGCAGGCCGGGAATTTATACCAAAGAGGGGAGCAAAGAATCATGTCACCGCCTGATACACGGTAACAGATTCTGCTTCAACTGATAAAGACTGGCTTAAAAAAAGGGCTACACAGCGCTTCTTCCCGAAGCATCAGCCGGCTCCATTAACTCCCGTCCGTAGTACACCAGCTCTTTCTGACCCGGACTTTCCGATACGGTACAGTAATAAACCCGTTTCACGTAGCGGCGCACGGTCAATCGCTGGCTGGGGTTTGCCTTCGCAACAACTGCTGCTCCTGCTGGATATATATTTTCTATCATCTTGAAAGATACGATAATAAAAGGAGCTTCGCTAATCACTGTTTTACAAGGAGTAGAAGCAAAACCTGAAAAAGTCACGGAAGAAGTACAGCTGAACCTTTACGGAACGAATCTTCACTGGAAAGCCGAAAGGAAAGTACCCAAGTAAGTCTTTGATGATGTCCCAAGTACTCAAGCCCTCTACCCCTTGTTGGTGTCTTCACCAACAAGCAGAAATGCCCTCGCGCCCGCGACTGTGGGCGTAAACACTACCGGGAGCGGCCGCCTACCAGCTATCGTGCGTAGCCAACCATGCCAAACCTACTGCTATTGATATAAAAAAACCAAGAGCGTTTCAGGGCTGATTTTTCAAAATCAGCCCTGAAACGCTCTTGTGGAGGCGGGAGAAATCTTACAATCTCCCTACTGGATTGCAGGCTTGTTCTCTACCGTGGTCACGCGGCTAGACCGGCCGGCCGCGTCAAAGACCGCCAGTTTGATGGTACCCTTCTCAGCAATGGGCCCAGTGTAGGCTTTGCTTTTGGCGGTAGGCTCGGCTCCGTTAGTGGTGTACCGGATGGTGAGGCCCGGCAACTGCACGTTGGCCACTACCTTGCCGTTCTGCGTGGTGGCGCCCGCCGTGGGAATGCGGTAGTTGAACCCACCGGCGTAGTAGTTGAGGCGGGGCAGCTCGCGCTTGCCCAGCACGTTCGCAAACTGGGACCAGGCCTGGGCATAAGCCGCCTTGCTCTGCGCCGATTCTGGGTTGGAGGCCCAGCTGGGGTCAGGGGCCCAGGCTCTTTCGGCCAGGCCCAGGATCTTGGGCAGAATCATGTACTCCAGGCGCTCCGGCGAGGTGATCATCTCGCTCCAGAGCGGGGCCTGCAGCCCCACAATGTTGGCGCGGGCCTCGGGCTTGAGCTGCTCTTTGCCGGCAAACATGGCCTGGGAGGTCAGCGGCTGGTTGTTGTCGTCTACCTTAATGCTCTTCATGTAGTCGTACGGGATGAAGTAGAACGCTTTGTCCACATCGGTGTAGCCGCCCCAGTACAGGCCCGGCTCGTCGTACGCTTTCTGGTAGGCCAAGTCCATGTAGTAGTGCGACACGTTGGTGAGCACCACCTTGTAACCGGCGTTGGCCATGCGGTAAGGCAGGTCCAGGTTGGCGCCCTGGTTGTTCCAGACATCCACGTGGAAGTTCTCCTTCACAAAGTCTGGGTTGGCCACGTAGCTCAGGCGGCCGTTGGTGCGCACTTTGCTCAGGCCAATTTCCTCCCAACCCGACAGGTACAGGCTGCGGGCCTTGAGCATGGCGTTCAGTTTCCCGAAGAAGTAGTACCACAGGTCATCCACGGTTTTCAGGCTGGGGTCCTTGGCCATGAGGGCTTCTACCGCCGGCGATTTCTGCCACACGCCGTTGGGCACCTCGTCGCCCCCGAAGTGGATGGTCTGGATGGGCGCACCGGCTTCTTTGTACATGGCCAGCAGCTCATCGGTCACTTTCTCCAGGAAGTTATAGGTAGAGGGCAGCGCCACGTTCATCACGTTGTCGTTGAAGTACTGCACCGAGCGGTACACCGATTGGTCCTGGGGGTCGTGGAGCAGGTACTGTTCGGCCTCGGCCTTCTTGCCCTCCTTCATCAGGCGCTCGTAGCGGGCGTCCATGGATTTAACGGCGGCGCGGGCGTGGCCGGGCGTCTCCACCTCCGGAATCACCTTGATGTGGCGGTCGCGGGCGTATTTCAGGATCTCCACGAAATCTGCCCGGGTGTAGTAGCCGCTGCCAGTGCGGTTGTTCACATCGGGGCCCGAGCCGTAAGAGGGCTGCAAAAATTCCTTCTCCCCCACCGAGTGCCCGCGGCGGCCGCCCACCTGCGTGAGTTCGGGCAGGCCCGGAATCTCAATACGCCAGCCTTCGTCGTCGTTCAGGTGGAAGTGGAACACGTTGAGCTTGTAGAGCGCCATCAGGTCCAGCAGCTTGAGCACTTCTTCCTTCTGGTGGAAATTGCGGGCCACGTCCAGCATAAAGGCGCGGTGTCCAAACCGGGGCTCGTCTTTCACCTCCACGCCGGCCACCGCCACTGAAGTTTGTTTTTTGGCCAGGGCCGATGGGGGCAGCATGGTTTTGAGCGACTGCGTGCCGTAGAACGCGCCGGCCGCACTGGAGACCGAGATCACAATCTCCTGCGGCGTTACCGTCAGCTCGTAGGCCTCGGGGCCCAGGCCGTCTTTTTTCTGTAGCTTAATGGCCTTGCCCGTACCCGCGGACTTTACCTCGGGCTTCTGCCCGAAAATTGTGCCCAGGTAAGTGGCCAGCGCCGCAGCTTCGCGGGGAAAGGCAGTGCTGACTACCGGCACTGCGGCCGTGAGCGTGATTCCTTTGCCGGTTTCTTTGTACTGCGCCGGGGTGGGGAACACCTTGGGGAGCCGTTCGGCCGGAAGGTCTTTGATGCTGCTGTTCTGCTGGTAAATGTCCTGGGGCTCTACCCAGCCAATGCTGTTGTGGGTGGGCTTCTTGATGTCTACGTTCTCCAGGCTATACCCCTTGTTGGGCTCTTTGTCCCAGACCAGGTAAAAACCCCGGGGGGCCCGCGACTCATTCACAATCTGCCCGGCCGCCACAAACTCTATGCGGGCGCTGGCCCCGGGGGCCAGGGACTTGAACGTACTGGTAGGCACCATGCGCAGGAAATCGCCGTTGATGGGCTCTACCTTCACGGGGGCATCAGGGGCTTTGGGCTTGAACGAGGGCGTGCCGTGGAAGTACAGCCCCCAGCCAGCGGCGGGCAGCTCTGTTTTACCGGTGTTTTTGATGGTAAGCGCCGAAAGCGTCTGGTTCTTGCCCTGGTGTTTCTCTTCTATGACTTGCCAGGTGAGGCTTACCTGGTTGGTGGTAGTCTTACCCACCGGCGCCTGCGCCTGGTTGGCTTGCGGAGCGTTCTGCGGCGTTTGCCCCGAGGAGCAAATAGACAGCAGGCTCATGGAGAGAACAAGGAGGTGTTTCATGTGGGGGTGTCAGTTGGTTGCCAAGTTTCCCGGGCAGGCCCACCCTCAGGGGCAGGATGGCCTTGCCGGCTTTAAAACGCTAAATATATCACAACCCGGTGACAATCCTGAAACTACGCCCGCATTATCTGGCTTTATCAGTATTTCCCGCGAAAATGCCCCAGATTTGCCCCGGCCCTGAAACAAGGGAGCCGTTTCAAGCCCCTTTCCTGAAAAACGAGCCCAAAACGGCGGAAAGTACTCTTTTTATCCCTGGCCTTGTTTCAGGCCTTTTCCCCGAAAACTGCTAAGAAACAGCACGTACGACCCTCAGCTGAAAACCGCAGGCTGCCGCCGGTGGCTAGAGTTTGGACACCCCGCCGGATACCACAAATTTCATGACCTCGCTGCTGGGAATCTCCAGGTAGGTCACGTTCTCGCGGGCCACCAGGAACAGCTCGCCCGAGAAGTTATAGGAGTGCGGGAAATACACGGCCACTTTGTCTGGCAGGTGCACGGCTTCCATGGAGAGCTGCGTCACAAATCCCAGTTTGTAGGTATCGTTGTACTGGGTCATTTTCACCAGCACCGGCTGGTTGAATTTCTGGTTCTCGCCCACAAAGGCGTCAAACAGGTCTTTGAGCGAGGAGTAGATCATGTTCACCAGCGGCAGCCGGCTCATGATGCGCTCAGTCAAGACAAAGAAGGGCTTCACGAAGAACGAGGACCCGATAAACCCCACCAGCGTCACCAGTGCTACAATGAGCAGCAGGCCCAGGCCCGGGTAGTTGAGCCAGAAAAGGTCATCCAGCCAGTTCACCACCGACAGGATGATGTAAATGGTTAAACTAATGGGCGCTACAATCAAGAAGCCATTCAAAAAATAGCGTAGGAGTTTTTTCATACACAGAAGAGTAGTAAAAAAGCCCCGTTTCCGGGGCTTTCAAATATACTGATTGTCTAATGTTTTGGTTCAGGAATTATGCCTCCACCGGGTGTTCGGCCTGAATGGCATCTGCCACTTGCTGCATGAGCCACATGGGTGTGGACGTAGCCCCGCAGATGCCCACCGAGGTGGCTTCTTTGAACCAGTCCATATCCAGTTCCTCGGCGTTTTCCACAAAGTAGCTGTTGGGGTTCACGCGCTGGCACACGGCGTACAGCGCTTTGCCGTTGGAGCTTTTCTTGCCGCTCACAAAGATGACCACGTCATGCTGCTGCGCGAATTTGTCTAGCTGCGGCTCCCGGTTAGAGACCTGGCGGCAGATGCTGTCATTGGCATCCAGGTCCAGCACGGCTAACCCAGAGGCCTTCACCGCGGCTACCCGCTCCTCAATGAGCTCCTTCATGCGGTAGAAGCCCTTGGTGCTTTTGGTGGTCTGGCTGAACAGGGTGATGGGCCGGGTGTAGTCCAGTTTGTCCAGGTCTTCCTCGGTGGTGATCACGATGGCCTCGTTGCCGGTCTGGCCCGCCAGACCAATCACCTCGGCGTGGCCCTGCTGCCCGTAGAGCACAATCTGGCCGTTGTTGGCCTTGGTGGAATCGTAGGCGTGTTTTACGCGGTTCTGCAGCTTGAGCACCACCGGGCAGGAGGCGTCAATCAGCTCCAGGTTGTTGCGCAGGGCGGTCTCATAGGTTTCGGGCGGTTCGCCGTGCGCCCTGATCAGCACCTTGCAGTCTCTCAGCTCACGTAACTGCTCGCGGTCAATGATGCGCAGGCCTTTGCTGTACAACCGCTGCACCTCCATGCTGTTGTGCACAATGTCGCCCAGGCAGTATAACTCAGATACTTCTTCCAATTCATCCTCCGCCATCTGTATGGCGAATTCTACCCCAAAACAGTAGCCTGAATTTTTATCAATGGTTACGTTCATATGTAAGACTCAAGTATGAAGCTGTGCTCAGCAGGCCAGATCAAAAACCATACCCGGTTCTGCCTACTTCTTTAAAAAATCTGTGGAACCGGCAAGTTCTTTCTGCAGCAAGGCCGAGGCTACCAGATCCAGCACGAAGTCTACCTGCTCATCAATGGTGATGTGCGAGGTGTCCAGCAGGTGGGCGTCTTCGGCGCGGCGCAGGGGGCTCTCGGCGCGGGTAGAGTCAATGTGGTCCCGTTTCTTGAGGTTCTCCACAATCTCGTCAAACGGCACCATCTGGCCCTTTTCCAGCAGTTCTTCCTGGCGGCGCTTGGCCCGGGTTTCCACGTCGGCGGTCATGAACACCTTTACCTCGGCGTCGGGGAACACGGCGGTTCCTATGTCACGGCCGTCCATCACAATGCCGCGGCGCTTGCCCATCTTCTTCTGCTCGGCCACCATGGCGTGCCGCACCGGGGCCAGCACGCTCACTTCGCTCACCCGGTCAGAGATGTACATTTTCCTGATCTCGTCTTCCACGTTCAGGCCGTTCAGGAACGTCTCGTTGCGGCCGGTCTTAAGGTTGCGGTGAAAGGTAACTTCTATGTTATTGAGCGCTTCCTGCACCTTTTTGGGGTTGGTGAGGTCTACGTAATGCTCCAGGAAATAAAGGGTAACGGCCCGGTACATGGCACCGGTGTCAATGTACGCGTAACCTAGTTCTTTTGCCACTTGCTTGGCGGTGGTGCTTTTGCCGCACGAAGAGTGCCCGTCAAGGGCCACAACAATCTTCTTCATACCAGTGCCTTAGGGTAATTAGTCATTAGCAATCTTTGGTGGGGCAGGGAATTCCCTTGCCCGCGCGCTGATGGCGCTGAAAACTCTTGGTTTTCTTGCTCAGCGACGTTGTCTTGCGCGTACAGGCCGGGCTCACCGCCCCCAGCAGCAAGCACCACAGTAATCCAAGCGAAAAAATCTTTCTCAAAACCATTAACTTTGGCCGCAAAGATACACGTATTCTGCCGGAACCGCTATGGGTTTTTACGTGCCCTCCGGTTTATGGCTCATTTTCCCCACAACTTCTCAAAAAGGTACTATGGCTAACCCAAGATTCTTCAAAGTAAGCGGCCACATTGTAGACGTGCTGCGCCAGGAAACCTACCAGGGCACCCTGGAGATCATGGATGGCCACATTGCCCGGATTGTGCGGGAGCCCGTAGCTGACACCCAGTACCTCTTGCCCGGCTTCATTGACGCGCACGTGCACGTGGAAAGCTCCATGCTGGTGCCGGCTGAGTTTGCGCGCCTGGCGGTACCGCACGGCACCGTGGCCACCGTGTCTGACCCGCACGAGATTGGCAACGTACTGGGCCTCAAAGGCGTGGAATACATGCTGGAGAACGGCAAGAAAGTGCCGTTCAAATTTTACTTCGGGGCTCCTTCCTGCGTGCCGGCTACCCCGTTTGAAACCGCCGGGGCCGAGATCACCCCCGACGACATTGAAGAGCTGTTCCAGCGGCCCGAGGTAAAGTACCTGGCCGAGATGATGAACTGGCCCGGTGTCCTGAACGGCGATGAAGGGGTCATGCAGAAGATCACGCTGGCCCAGAAGTTTGACAAGCAGGTAGACGGCCACGCCCCCGGCCTGCGCGGCGAAGAAGCCCGAGCCTACGCCGCCGCCGGCATGACCACCGACCACGAGTGCTTCACCGCCGACGAGGCCCGCGACAAACTGGCCGCCGGCATGAAGATCCTGATCAGGGAGGGCAGCGCCGCCAAGAACTTTGAGGCCCTGATTGAACTCCTGGCCGAGCACCCTAACCAGATCATGTTCTGCTCCGACGACAAGCACCCCGACAACCTGGTGGAAGGCCACATCAACCAACTGGTAAAGCGCGCCCTGGCCAAAGGGCATGACCTCTTCCACGTGCTGCGGGCCGCCTGCGTGAACCCGGTGCAGCACTACAAACTGGAGGTGGGCCTGCTGCAGGAAAAAGACCCGGCCGATTTTATCGTGGTAGACAACCTGCAGGACTTTACCGTGCTCAGGACCTACATCAACGGCAAGCTGGTGGCCGAGAACGGGAAGAGCCAAATTGAGTTCACGCCCAGTGAGGTCATCAATAATTTCCAGACAGAAACTAAAACGGTTGAGCAATTTCAGATACCGGCCGGCGATACCGTGAAGATCAGGGTCATTGAGCCTTATGACGGGCAACTCATTACCGGCATGCTGCTGCTGGACCCAAAGAAAGAAAACGGTTTCCTGGTGAGCGATGTACCGCAGGATGTCCTGAAGATGACCGTGGTGAACCGGTACCAGAATACTGAGCCCGCCCTTGCCTTTATCAAGAACTTCGGGCTCAAGCGCGGCGCCATCGCCTCGTCGGTGGGCCATGACTCCCACAACATCATTGCCGTGGGCTGCGACGATGAGAGCCTGTGCCGCGCCGTGAACCTGCTCATAGAAGCCAAAGGCGGCATCTGCGCGGTAGACGGTGCGCGGGAAGAGATCCTGCCGCTGCCAGTGGCCGGCATCATGTCGCCGGAGGACGGGTATTGGGTAGCCGAGCAGTACGCCAAGCTGGACCGCGCCGCCAAGGACCTGGGCAGCACCCTCACCTCGCCTTTCATGACCCTGAGTTTTATGGCCCTTTTGGTGATTCCGGCCCTGAAGCTCAGTGACAAGGGTTTGTTTGACGGGCAGCACTTTAAGTTTGCGGAGGTCACCAGCGCCCAGGCGGAGTAGGCTTGCCAGAAAGCGGCCTTCGGTTTAGAAGACGTGCCTGGTTTCTGCCCGTTTTCCTGAAAACAGCCCCAAAACACGGGCTGGCTTGAACAAATAGTAGTTAGACAGAAAACTATTCTGGGGCGGGGCAGTAAGTAAGTTACAGGGGCCTGCTCTGCGCAATCACCATCCAGCCCAGCCGGCATGTTCTGTACCAGGGCCTGGGCGAGAGTGAAAGCGCCGGCGCGCCCACTCCCCCTGAAAGGTTCCCGATTCTTTTACCTTTGACGCTAGTAACGGCACCACTTGATCACAGCGCTACTCCTTTTCCTGACCGGCATTGCGGTAAGCACCTTTGGCACCCTCATTGGTTTTGGGGGCGGCGTGTTTCTGGTCCCAATCCTGATCATCTTTTTTCAGTTTCCGGTGGAGTTGGCCATTGGCACGGCCATGTCGGCGCTGCTGCCGGCGGCGCTGGTGTCTTCCTTCCTGAACTTCCGGGAGAAGAGCATTGATTATGTGGTGGCTTCCCTCTTTCAGTTTCCGGCCATGCTGGGCACGGTGGTGGGTGCTTTTCTGGTGGCCTACATGCCGGTGCTGCAGATGCAGGTGCTGTTTGCCTTGTTTGTGCTGGCCGTGGGCACCTACATGCTGGCCACCTACAAGAAGGAGCAGGAGCGCAAGCGGGGCATGATGTACCGCATTAACCGCATGCCTACTTCGTTCATCCGGAAGAACCACCCCAAGCACCTGGCCTACCGGTTGAACGGCAGCCTGATGGCCTTTTTTGGTTTGTGCATTGGCACCGTTGCGGGGCTTTTTGGCATGGGAGGCGGCTTTCTGCAAACCCCCATCATGATCAGGGCCTTCAAGATTCCGCCCCAGATCGCCATTTCCACGTCTTTGTTCATTATGGCCGTCACCAGCTTCTCGGGGCTTGTGTCGCATTATTGGCTGGGCAACATTGACTGGTACAAGAGCATGCCCCTGATGCTGGCCTTCGCGCTGGGGGCCGTGCTGGGCACCTGGGTACGGGGCCACAAGTCTACCAGCCAGCAAGCCTCCGAGCGCCTGATTGGGATTGGCCTCATGATGGCCGGCCTGAGCGTGCTGGTGCACATCACCCTCAAGTACCAGTTCTAGCCACCCCCTGCGCTTCTACCCATCGGCTACCTACTCCCTACCCTTGCGTTTAGTCTTTGGCGCTCAGTTGCGGGGCAGCAGAAAAAAAGAAAGCCGCCTAACCAAAGGTTAAACGGCTTTTTATGATTAGAAAGTGAGATGCGGATGGGATTGGGCAATCAGCAGAAAACAGGTGAGCCTTTCCCACCATCGCGTTACCCTTATGAACTCGCCTACAAGGCTGCAGGTACGTTCCTGCGGGCACAAGCGGCTCTTTCCACGCGGTTTTCGGCCTATTTTCCCAGAAACGGCAAGGAAATCCTCCAGCGGAAGTGCTCCCCAGGAGCTCATCCTATTCCTGAACCTGGGGGAAGTACGTGTCCAGGAGGCCTTGCACCTTCTCGGTGGTGAGCGGTTTGGTCAGGTAGGCGATCTTGCTGGCGGCGGCCCGCTCGGTGTCCTGGCTGTGCTCTGAGGTAGTGAGCAGGGCCAAAACCACGTCCTTGCGGAAGTCCTCGTTCAGCTTCTCAAACAGAGACAGGAACTCAAAGCCATCCATCACGGGCATGTTAATGTCCAGCAGGATGAGGGCCGGCTTGAAGTACTCAGAAGAAGCCGCGTCATAGTGGCCCTGGCTCACGCTGTACAGGTAGTCAAACGCCTGCTTCCCGTTCCTGAACTCCCTGATCTTCTCAGACACCTGCATTCTGGTGAGCAGGCGGTGGTTCAGGAAATTGTTGGTGTCATCGTCGTCAATGAGCAATATGCCCCTCAGTTTTTTCATACCCGTGCTCCGGTGTGTTGGTCATGGTTTACAAAATACAGCAGGAAGGTAGTTCCTTCGCCAGGAACGCTTTGTACTTCTACCTTGCCCTGATTGTTGTCCATGATGCGTTTAATAATATAAAGTCCTACGCCGCTGCCTTCTACGTGGTCATGGAACCGCCGGAACAAGGAGAACAACTGCTGCCCGTACTGGTTGAGGTCCATACCGATGCCGTTGTCCTGCACCTTCAGCACCACGTAGCGGTCCTGAAGCTCTGTGGAGAGAAAGATGTGCAACGGCCGCTGGGGCTCACGGTATTTGATTGAATTAGAAATAAGGTTCTCCAGCAAGCTGAAGAGGTTGTCGCGGGAGAAGTACACCGTTGGCGTCACTGAGAAGTTGGCGGCCAGGCTGGCCCCCGACTCCTGCAACGGCTCCTGCAGTTTCTCTTTTACCTGCTCCAGCACGTCGGCAAAGTGCACCATCTCCAGCTGCTCCCTGGTGAGCGGTTTCTGGATGCGGCTCACCTCGGCCAGGTTGTTCAGCTTGCGGTGAATGCGCGCCACGGAGTCATCTAGCCGCTCAAACAGCTGGCTCAGCTCGGGACGGTCGGTGGGCAGCTCTTCCCTGATGGCCTGCACCAGGCCCGCCACGTTCAGCACCGGACCTTTCAGGTCGCGCGAGGCGTAATACACAAAGTCATCCAGGTCAGCGTTCTTCTTGATGAGCTCGTAGTTGGCGGCAATCAGGCGCTTCTCGGCCAGCTTACGGCTCTCAATCTCCCGTTCCAGCTCGCGGTTGGCCGTGATGGCCTGGGCACTGCGCTCACGCACCCGCTGCTCCAGCTCCTGCTGTGATTCGCGGAGGGCTTCTTCGGCCCTGAGGCGTTCCTGCACCTGCTCCTGCAGTTTGGAGTTGTCTCTGGTGAGCTGCCGCAGGCTGGGAATGGCCATGAGGCCCGGTATGGCCTTGAACAGCAGAATGGCCGCCCCCAGCGCCATGACGCCAAAGATTAGCCGCACTACCAGCAGGAGATCGCCGGTGCCGTCCCCGTCCCAGATGTTGAGCGAGTGCACGCCGCCGCCCATGAGGCCAATCACCCCGAAGAGCAGGAGCACCAGCTTGCGTTCCCGGTCATCGCGCTTAAAGGCCAGGTAAAACAGCACGCACGCCACCAGCACGTAGGCCGTTACCACCAGCACCTCTCCTACCAGCACCAAACCATCTGGCCCTGAGGCTCCGGCCTGGGCACCTATAAAACCGGTGGGGGAAGTTTCCTGTGTGAGAAGCACCAATGTTAGTTGAGGGATTTGATCTGACTTGAACGGCTGGTTGCCCGGCCATGTTACTGCGCCTACGGGCAAGCACCCATTTTTGTTGTATCCCAACCAGCCGCCCGCTTTACGCAAGCCTGGCTGGTTGGGGGCTCTTTCCTGAAAAACAGCCCAGAAACGGGTTTGGCTAGTCTAGGTAGCCCTGCTCCCGCATCCAGTCATCGTTGTAGATTTTGCCCAGGTACCGGGTTCCGTGGTCGGGCAGCACTACCACCAGGGTGTCTTCCTCGGTGAGGTGCTCCTTGGCGTACTCCAGGGCCCCGTACACGGCCGAACCGCAGGACCAGCCCACAAACAGGCCTTCTTCCTTGGCCAGGCGGCGGGTCATGAGGGCTCCGTCTTTGTCGGTTACCTTGATGAAGGTGTCAATGAGGCTGAAATCTACGTTCTTGGGCAGGATGTCCTCGCCAATGCCCTCGGTTTTATAAGGATAGATCTCGTTCTCGTCAAAGACGCCGGTTTCCTTGTATTTCTTGAACACTGAGCCGTACGTGTCTATGCCCACCACCTTAATGCCGGAGTTCTGCTCCTTGAGGTACTTGGAGATGCCGCAGATGGTGCCGCCGGTGCCCACGCCCGAGGCGAAGCAGGTGATTTTCCCGTCGGTCTGTTTCCAGATCTCGGGGCCGCTGGTGTCATAGTGGGCGGCGGTGTTAGACAGGTTGTCGTACTGGTTGGGGTAGAACGAGTTGGGGATTTCCTGGTTCAGGCGCTTGGCTACCGAGTAGTAAGAGTCTGGGTGCTCCGGGGCCACGTCGGTGGGGCATACCACCACCTCAGCGCCCACGGCCTTGAGAATATTGATCTTCTCCTGGCTCTGCTTGTCTGACATGGTGAAGATGCACTTATAGCCTTTGGCGATGGCGGTGAGGGCCAGCCCCATGCCGGTGTTGCCCGAGGTGCCTTCAATGATGGTGCCACCCGGTTTCAGGATGCCCGCCTTCTCGGCGTCTTCAATCATGCGCAGGGCCATGCGGTCCTTCACCGAGTTGCCCGGGTTAAAATACTCCACCTTGGCCAGCACGGTGGCTTTTACCCCGTCTGTCACGCTGTTCAGTTTTACCAAAGGCGTGTTGCCAATGGCTTCCATGATATGGTTGAAATACATAGATCTAGGTTGGTTATTGACTCACAGAGGAAGAATCAAAAACAAAGGTAACCAAATTTTTAAGACCTGCCGGCGCGGCGCCCGGGCTTACCAGCGTGGGTCATAGAAACTGGTGGTGTCTCTGAAGAAACGGTTGTACCGCAGGCGCGCCTGCCTGATGGAATCTTGCCGCATGATCTGGCGCTCCAGCGCTTTCTGCCGCTCCCGCTCCTCCATGAGTTTGGCCACCCTTGACCGCTGCCGGCCTTCCTTGGAGAACTGCTCCCACAGGAAACTGAGGGGGCTGGTGATAAGGTCTGGGGGCGTGGGCGGCCCCGGCGGAATGATGATGCGCGGCACCGTTATGTTCATGCGCGGCTTAGGCGGGGCCGGCCGAGGTTTCATGTTGCGCAGTACACGGTCTACCTTCTCCGGCGACAGCGGCGACACCCGTACCTCTTTTAGTTGTACGCTTTCTTCCTGCAGCAAGATGTTCACGCGCAGCTCGGTCACGCTCCGGAGCGAAGGCACGTACTCTTTCTGCCGGAAGCCCAGCGCCCTGAACACCAGCGTATCAGTAGAGGCGATCCTGATCCGGAAGGCGCCGTGCTCATTGGTGGCGAGGCCCTCGCCGGTGCTTTTCTGGAACACAGACACGCCGGCAATGGGCTTCTTGTTGTCTTCCCGCAAGACCTGGCCGCTCACCCAGATGCTGTGTACCGTGCCCTGGGCCCAGACCTGGGCCTGCATCAGGAAACCAACCACACACAGAAATAAAAAGCACAGACGCTTACTCATAAACACTTGAAGGGCAGAAAAGCAATGAAAAAGGCTTGCCTTCTTACGGGCAAGCCTTTCAAAGATACTGAGAGAACGGTTAGTTCTCCAGTTTTATTTTAGTGTCGCCAGACTTGTACTTTACTTCGTCTTTCTCGCGCTTAAGCTTGGCGTCTTCAATCTTGATCTTTGACTCATCGCCTTCTTTTTTCACCTTGGTGTCATCGGTTTTGAGCTTAGACTCGTCACCGTCTCTTTTCACCTTGGTTTCGCCGGCCTTGAGTTTGGCCTCGTCGCCGTCTACTTTAAACTTGGCGCCGTCCTGGGTTTTGTACTTGCTTTCCATGCCGTAGTACTTCTGGCGGTTGGCCTCATACAGCTTAAACTGGGCGGGCGTTAAAAAGCCTTTCACCTCCAGGTCTACGTTGGAGTTGATGGTCTCCATCTCGTCATAGTACTGGGTGGGGAAGTCTGAAGGATAGCCGGTCACTTGCATGGATGACTCCACGGCCATCCCGCTGTCCATCACCATGCTCTCGTCTACCGCCATGTCATCGCTCATCATACTGGGATCATCGGCGGCGTAGCCCCCGCTGCGGTTGGTGCTGCTGAAACGCGTCTCCAGCTCGTTGATCTGGCGGGCCCGGTTATACATGACCGTACGGATGCGGGCCTGCGTTTCGGCATCCAGGCTCAGGTCCTGCGAGATCTGGGAAGACATGCGGTTGGCCCGCTCCCTGGACTCCTGCTCATAGTCGTAGTTAGAGGCAGAGGTGCTGTCTGGATTACCGGCCGCGTTGTCTGGGGTATCGCTGTCGTTTTCCTGGGTCTCCGTGGAGGTGCCTGCGTCTTCGCGGCAGGCGGAGAAAGCCAAGGCTCCTGCCGCCAGTATCATCAAAAACTGCTTTTTCATAGTGTGTTTCTTTAGTGGAACAAATAGGCGCTTTCGCCGTGGCTTGCTCATGGAGGGTTTTACGGAGCGCACGGGGGCAGGTTTCCAGCCAATTGCACATAACCCATTTTACCCAAACCACTAAGCCACCTACAAAGCAGCGACTACCAAACAAAAAATCCTGTTTCAGGGCCTTTCTACTGAAAATAGCCCCAAAACAGGAATTGTACTCGCTTTTAAATTCTACTAAAACAAACTTCTAAAACTTCAAGACGCTTAAAGAGTTGCTTAGGCCCTCTTAAACTCAAACACGGTAATTTCTGGCAGGAAGCCCACCCGGCCATGGTACCCCAGGAAGCCCAGGCCCACGTTCACGTACAACGATTGCCGACCTTTCTGGTACAGCCCGGCCCATTGCCGGTACACGTACTGTACCGGGCTCCACTTAAAGCCCGGGATGTTCACGCCAAACTGCATGCCGTGGGTGTGCCCCGAGAGCATCAGGTCAATGTCCTGGTATTTGGTGTTCACTTCGCCGTCCCAATGCGAGGGGTCATGCGAGAGCAGCACCTTGAACGGAATCTGCTCGGTGCCGGCGTGGGCCTGGGCCAGGCTTCCGTACCGCGGGAAATTCATGCGGGTGCTCCAGTTCTCCACGCCCAGCAGGGCAATGCGCTGCCCGTCGCGCTCCAGCACGCGGTGTTCGTTCAGGAGCAGGTCCCAGCCGGCCTGGCGCTGGTGCTGCTTAAGGGTGTCCAGGTTCTGGATCTTGGCCTCGCGGCTGCCCCACTGCACATAGTCGCCGTAGTCGTGGTTGCCCAGCACAGAGTATACCGGCGCCTTGATCTTGGCCAGCGTGGGCACGTACGGCTCCACCTCAGAGGCCACGTTGTTCACCATATCGCCGGTGAACACCACCACATCGGCGGCTTGCTGGTTAATGATTTCCACGGCTTTCTGCAGCGGCTCCCCCGAGTGGAAACTGCCCGAGTGCATGTCGGTGATCTGCAGCAGCCGGAAGCCGTCAAACGCCGGGGGCAGGTTGGGGAACTTGAGCGTCACGCGCTTCACCTGATAGGAGTACGCCCCTTTCACCATGCCCCAGATGAGCGTACCCAACGGAATGGCGCCCATAATGAGGGCCAGTTGGCTCATGAACTTGTGGCGGCCCACGTCAAACTTGGGCTGCCCGGGTCCGCGCAACGTGTTGGATAGCCACTGGGTGAGCCGCACCAGATCATCAATGAGCAGGAACAGCACCACCACCAACTTGGAGATGAACAGGATAAACAGCACATTGGCCACCTGCATGCGCACCGGGTTGGGCGCAGAGCCCCGGGTGAGCAGCGCCAGCAAGAGGGTGCCCAGGGTAAAGAGCGAAATGCCCCAGTACACAACGTACACGGCTTTTCGGGCCGAGGGCAGCATGCCCGCCGCTACGGTGCGCACCGCCTGAAACACATATATATCTATAAGTAAAACAAGGACTAGCGTGATGATCAGTCTGGTCATATTTCTTTTTAGCTGAATCAGAGCGGCAAATATAGAGGGCCGCAACGAGGGGTTTACGGGAAAACCGAACCTACCGATGAACTATTTGCCACCCCATAGGATTGTACTAACAATTTTAAGCCTTATTTCCTGAAACCAAGCCAAAAACGTATGTCAACTGCCTACGCCACCGCTCCACTTTCCATCAAGTCCTGGGCCGAGGAAGACCGTCCGCGCGAGAAACTCCTGCTCAAAGGCCGCGCCGCCCTCTCAGACGCAGAGCTGATTGGCATTCTGATCGGCTCGGGCACGCCCAGCCTCAGCGCCGTGGACGTGGCCAAGCTCATCCTGAACGCCGTAGACCATGACCTGAACGAACTGGCCCGCCTCACCGTGAAGGAGTTGCAAAAACACAAAGGCATCGGCGAAGCCAAGGCCATCTCCATTGTGAGCGCCCTGGAACTGGGCCGAAGACGAAAGGAGGCCGCCCCGGCCCCTAAAACCCGCATCACCTGCTCCACCGACATTTACGAGTACATACGTCCGCACCTGCTGGACCTGCCGCACGAGGAGTTCTGGATCATCCTGCTCAACCGCGCCAACACCATCATGAAGAAGATCCAGATCAGCAGCGGCGGCGTGGCCGGCACCGTGGCCGACCCTAAGATCATCTTCAAGCACGCCGTGGAAAACCTGGCCAGCGCCCTCATCCTGGTGCACAACCACCCCTCGGGGCAACTGAAACCCAGCCCCGCCGATATTTCCCTCACCAAGAAGCTGCAGGAAGCCGGCAAAGTGCTGGACCTGCCCATCCTGGACCACCTCATCTTCA
The DNA here is from genome assembly GCF_016924645.1 of Rufibacter psychrotolerans. Lineage (GTDB taxonomy): Bacteria > Bacteroidota > Bacteroidia > Cytophagales > Hymenobacteraceae > Nibribacter > Nibribacter psychrotolerans. Next base: position 62,640 of record NZ_JAFFJV010000021.1, read on the forward strand.
CCGACAGCAGCTACTACAGCTTCGCCGACGAGGATTTGCTGTAATCAATTACTGATGGTTGGTTTACAAAAGGCAGCTACCGCGCGGTGGCTGCCTTTCTTTTTTGGTTTTGGTCCGTTCCAGAAAATGTAGCGGCGTTACCCTGTAACGCCGTGGTCCTACACGGCAGCCCCGCCTCAAATCTGCAAGAACCTACCTGCAGTTCGGCAAGCCCCGTCCTAAATGACCCGTTTCAAAGAACCAAGGTATTGCGGTTTCAAGCACTGAAAGGTGTAACGCCTTTATGGCACCACAGCCTTACGGCTTCAGGGTCTGGAGCCATGGTCGTTTCATGGGCCCCCGGCGTTACAGGGTAACGCCGCTACGAGGAGGTTTTCAGCCCATTTCTAGAAAAACAGGCCAAAAACGCCTACCCGCAGCACGGTATTAATTTCTTTCCGACCTTTGCGCCCTCAACCTGCCTTATTCCATGAAAGGATTCAAATACATTATCATTATTGGCGTGCTGCTCATTGTAGGCTACCTGGTCAAAGACTTGTTCTACAACGATGAGAGTTATACCCAGGCCGTACTGAAGTTCAGGGAAAGCAAAGACCTCACGTTCCGGAGCGCCACCCGCTCTCCCCTCCCCGACTCGTTGCGCCGCGCCTTCAACAAACTCAATTATTACGCCCCCGCGCGGGATTACGAGATTGCCGCTGATTTCACGCCCATTGAACGCGCTGAACCGGTGGCCATGCCCATGACCACTGGCACCCAGGAACCTTACTACGTGAAAGGGAAAGCTTCCTTTGAGCTGGAGGGCCAGACACACACGCTTACCCTGTTCCAGAAGGCCGGCTCCACCTCAGACACGCTCTTCATCCCCTTCACCGACCAGACCAACGGCTTTGAGACCTACGGCGGCGGCCGCTACCTGGACGCCATTCCCAACGGCAAAACCATAGTGCTGGACTTCAACAAGGCCTATAATCCGTTCTGCGCCTATAACCCCGCCTTCGTCTGCCCCATGCCCCCCGCCGAGAACCGCCTGAAGGTGAAAATTCCTGCCGGCGAGCAGGCTTTTGCCAAATGAAGTCCTGAGTTCTGAGTCTTGAGTTCTAAGTCATTCGCTGGCGCGAGCGTCCCGCTCGCGCCAGCGGAGCGACCTAAAAAAGCTGCTACTAAGACGTGGTTACAGTTTGCCCACAAGATCCTTTCAGGATGACAGAAGGTTGGTTTGCATGGCGTGCGGACACGAGCTGCAAGCTCGCGCCAGCGGTGATATCTATAGGTTACCTACGCAATACCACTCACTCAAAGGACCTCGTAGTATCCGGAGGACCTACGAGCGTCTATGCCAAAACCGTTTTAGAGCTATTTTCCTGAAAAAGGCACAAAAGCCCTCCACATTCCTTGAACAAAGGTTGCCCAAGGCACTGGCGGAGGTTTTCCACAAAAAACAACTTCCCCTTACCCATCTTCACCAGTTTTTGGTAATTTTGAAAATTGCAGCCCTAAAACGGCTATCGGCGTAGCGTGGCTGCGCCCCTAACACAGAGAAAGAACACCATGCGCATCTCACTGGATTGGCTTAAGACACTTATTTCAATAGATAAACCCGCCCAGGAAGTGGGCAAACTCCTCACCGATGCCGGTCTGGAGGTGGAAGGCATTGAAACCTTTGACGTAGTGCCCGGTGGTTTGCAGGGCATGGTCATTGGCGAGGTACTCACCTGCGCCAAACACCCCAATGCCGATAAACTGAGCGTGACCACTGTTGACACCGGCGAAGGTGAGCCTAAGCACATCGTGTGCGGGGCTGCCAACGTAGCCGCCGGTCAGAAAGTGGTGATTGCCACCGTGGGCGCCACCTTGTACCCAGCGGGCGGAGAGCCGTTCCAGATCAAGAAATCAAAAATAAGAGGGGCCGTGTCTGAAGGCATGATCTGCGCCGAGGACGAGATTGGTCTGGGCACCGACCACTCCGGCATCATGGTCCTGGACACTGATCTGCCTAACGGAACCCCCGCCGCCCAATATTTCGGGTTGGCCTCTGATGAGGTATTCGAGATTGGTTTGACGCCTAACCGTGCCGATGCCGCCTCTCACCTGGGTGTGGCCCGCGACTTGCAGGCCCTGCTCAAAACGCCTTACCAATTGCCAAACCTGAGCGAGTTCAACGTAGCCAACACCAATCTGCCTATCTCGGTGGAGATCGAGAATACGGAGGCGTGCCCTCGTTACGCGGGCGTGACCGTTTCCGGGGTGAAAGTGCAGGATTCGCCTAAGTGGTTGCAACAGCGGTTAAGAGCCATTGGGTTATCGCCTATCAACAACGTGGTAGATGTGACCAACTACGTGCTGCATGAGTTGGGCCAGCCGCTGCACGCGTTTGACGCAGCCACCATTAAAGGCGGCAAAATCATCGTAAAAAACGCCACCGAAGGCGCTAAGTTCACCACCTTAGACAGCGTGGAGCGCACCTTACGTGCCGAAGACCTGACCATCAGCAACGCCGAGGAGCCGATGGTTCTGGCGGGCGTGTTCGGGGGTTTGAACTCCGGCGTAACTGCTGAGACTCAGAATATCTTTATTGAAAGTGCCTACTTCGCTCCGGCCGGTATCCGCAAAACCTCGCAGACGCACGGCATCAAAACCGATTCTTCGTTCCGTTTCGAGCGCGGCACCGATCCTAACATGGTCATCACGGCTTTGAAACGGGCGGCCTTGCTCATCCAGGAAGTAGCGGGTGGTGAGATTTCCTCGGATATTGTGGATGTGTATCCGCAGCCGGTACAGGCCACGCAAATCCGGGTGAGCTACGCCCGCGTGCACCAACTAATCGGGCAGCACATCGGTGAAGACAGAATCAAGGAAATCTTAACAGACCTGGGTATTGAGATTGCCGAAGAAACCGCCGAGGATTTGCTCCTGACTATTCCGCCGTACAAAGTGGACGTAACCCGCGAAGCCGATGTGGTGGAGGAAATCCTGCGCATTTACGGCTACAACAACATTCACCTGAGTGAAAACCTGGCGGCGAGTTTCCTGGCTAAATTCCCGAATCCGGACCCGGAAGTGATTACCAAGCGCATCGCGGATGTGCTGGCTGGCAACGGTTACCTGGAACTGATCACCAACTCGCTCACCAACTCCAACTACTACAAAGACGCGGAGGGCAACACTCCCGCTGAGTTGGTACCTATTTTGAACTACAACTCCGAGGACCTGGATGCCATGCGCCTCACGCTGGTGTACTCAGGCCTGGAGGTGCTGCGCCACAACATCAATCGCCGTCAGCGTGACCTGAAGGTGTTTGAGATTGGCAAAGTGTACCGCAAAGACGGCGAGAAATACAAAGAGAACAACTTACTGGCCTTGTTCCTGACCGGAAATAAAGCCGCCGAAAGCTGGCAGCAAGCCACCGCCAAAGCCACGTTCCATGACCTGGCCGGTCAGGTGCAGCAGGTGCTTACGCTTTGCCGTCAGCCTAACTACACCACCAAGCTCACCGAGCATCCTTACCTCGCCGGGGGCGTGACCTACCAGAAAGGCGATGTGACCCTGGGCCACCTTGGCTTGCTGAAAGACAGCGTGTGCAAGCAGGCAGACGTGAAAGAGCCCGTGTGGTACGCCGAACTGAACTGGGATTACCTGTTGCGCAATTACAAAGACAAACTGGTGTTTGAGGAGTTGTCCAAGTTCCCTGAGGTACGTCGCGACCTTTCGCTGGTGCTGGACAAGGCGATAACGTTTGACCAGATCAAGCAGGTGGCCCAGCGCGTAGAGCGGAAACTTCTGCAGGACGTGAACGTGTTTGACGTGTACGAGGGCGACAAGATTGAGGCCGGCAAGAAAGCCATCGCCATCAGCTTTACCTTGCAGGACAAGAACCAGACCCTTACCGACAAGGTGATTGACGCCACCATGAGCCGCCTGATGCAACAGTTTGAGCACCAATTAGGAGCCGTAATCCGGAAGTAAGATGTTTGACCAGTCTACCCTTCAGCAGATACAGTCCCTTGAGGGCAAAGTGCGCCAGTTGGTACAGCTCTACCAGGCGGGGCAGGAACGCCTGCAGGCCGCCCATAAGGAAATTGAGCGTTTGCAGCAAGTGATTCAGGAAAAAGACACTGAGATAAAAAATTTTCAGAATCAAGATAATATTACTAAAATTGTACAAACCATAGCAGTAGACACTGCCAGTTCAACGGAGCTGAAGCTGAAAATAAACGAGTACCTGCGCGAGATAGACAAGTGCATCGCTTATTTAAAAGAATAGAAGAACGGGGTTGTCTGGTTGCGGTTGTTGTTTGTTCTTAAACGCGTGCGGGCACGCAGCTATACCAATTTAGAACCTTAGGCTTGAGATGCGGCATTTTTACACGTTTACACTTCGCACTGCAACCTTTAACCAACAAACGCGCCACGGCAGCTAAAGAAGCATCAGGGAATGAGTGAGTTATCTATACGAATCAAGATAGCCGACCGCGAGTATCCGATGCGGGTAAACGAGGAGGAGGAAGAAAGGCTACGGCAGGCCGGTAAATACCTGAATGAGCGTTTGAGGCTGTTTAGGGAACAGTTCGGGATACATGACAAGCAGGACCTGCTGGCCATGATCGCGCTGGAAACCGCCGCTGACAAAATAAAGGCGGAAGATGCCGCCGTGGAAACCCAACTCACGTTAGAGGAAAAACTCTCTTCCCTGAACCAACTGCTCTCTTCTCTGCAGCTAGACTAAGCGTAGGCTCCGCCCCCATTGGCCCAGTGTCATTGCTATACTTTAAACCCTTTAATTTATAGTCATGACCCTTTATATCATTCTAGCAGCCGTAATTGGCGCGGCCATAGGCTTCTATGCCGGCCGGGTGCTGCTCCTGAAGCTCTTCAAGGAGCAGGAAGACCAGGCCAAAGAGCGCGCCAGCCTCATCATCCGCGAAGCGGAAGCCAAAGCCGAGACCCAGAGGAAAGACAAGATGCTGGAGGCCAAGGAGCATTTCCTGAAGCTGAAAGCTGAGCACGAGGAAGAGGCCAACCGCAAGAAGAACATCATCATCCAGAATGAGAACAAGGTAAAGCAGCGCGAGCAGCTGGTGACCAAGCAGCAGGAAGACCTGAAGAAAAAAGAGCAGGAAACCGATGCCCTCAAAGCCAAGCTGAACCAACAGCTGGACGGCTTCAACAAGCGCAAAGAGGACCTGGAAACCCAGTACCGCGACAAGCTGGCCAAAGTAGAACAGGATCACCACGAAATCCTGAGCCGCCTGGAGCGCATTGCCAACCTGAGTGCCGACGAAGCCCGCGAGCAGCTGGTGGAAAACCTCAAGTCAGAGGCCTCTACCCGCGCCTCTTCCTACATCAAAGACATTGTGGCCGAGGCCAAGCTCACCGCTACCAAAGAAGCCAAAAAGGTGGTGATTGAGACCATTCAGCGCACCGCCGCCGAGCACGCCATTGAGAACTGCGTGTCCATCTTCAACATTGAGTCTGACGATATCAAAGGCAAGATCATCGGCCGCGAGGGACGTAACATCCGCGCGCTGGAAGCTGCTACCGGTGTGGAGATCATTGTAGACGATACGCCTGAAGCGATTATCATTTCCGGTTTTGATCCCGTTCGCCGCGAGATTGCCCGCCTATCCCTGCACCGCCTGGTAGCCGACGGACGTATTCACCCGGCCCGCATTGAGGAAGTGGTGACCAAAACCAAGAAAAGCATTGAAGAGGAGATTGTGGAGATTGGCGAGCGTACCGCCATTGACCTAGGCATTCACGGACTGCACCCAGAGCTGATCAAGATGGTGGGCCGCATGCGTTTCCGGTCTTCTTACGGCCAGAACCTGCTGCAGCACTCCCGCGAGGTTGCCAACCTTTGCGCCACCATGGCCGCCGAGCTGGGCCTGAACGTGAAGCACGCCAAACGCGCCGGTCTGTTACACGACATCGGGAAAGTGACCACTGAGGAGCCCGAACTGCCGCACGCCATCATCGGTATGCAGCTGGCCCAGAAATACAAGGAGCACCCAGACGTGTGCAACGCCATTGGGGCGCACCATGACGAGATAGAGATGACCGCCATGATTTCGCCTATTATCCAGTCCTGCGACGCTATCTCCGGTTCGCGCCCTGGTGCCCGCCGCGAGATCATGGAGTCGTACATCAAGCGTCTGAAAGAACTGGAAGAAACCGCCCACTCGTTTGAAGGCGTGAACCAGTGCTACGCCATCCAGGCCGGCCGTGAACTGCGCGTAATGGTAGACGCCGACAACGTAACCGACGAACGCGCCCAGCAGCTTTCCTTCGATATCTCCCAGAAGATTGAGAAAGAGATGCAGTATCCCGGCCAGATCAAGATTACGGTTATCCGCGAAATGCGCTCTGTGGCCTACGCGAAGTAGTGATCAGTTTTTAGTTATCAGTTGTCAGTTTCCCGTTTTGGGGCTGATTTCTGGAAATCCCCTTGAAAGCGCCCTCTGCTACAAAGCGGAGGGCGCTTTTCATTTTAAATAGTAGTGACTTTACGGGTAATTGATTCTGCATCTCGCTTGCACCACCTCTTCTATCTTTCCTTGGTAATTCCAGCAACACCACCCCTCCTACTGGCGCGAGACTCCAGTCTCGTGACCTAGGATGGCGCGAACGCTCCAGACTCGCCGGGAGCCACAAACTGAAAGATCCCTGTTGTTAAACCTCTACGGCGCGGATTTACTCCTGTGACTTAAGATAACAAGTCACGGAAGTAAATCCGCCTCATAGGAGCAATGCGTGGTTTCGCTGCTGCACAGCGAGGATAATCAGGAGACTACCCTTCATCTGTGAGCACGAGTTACAAACTCGCGCCAGAACGTTTTTGAAGTATTGTTTGCACCTACCATCAGATCACAGGAATCAGATGATGTAGAGATAAGGCATTGCCTTGTCTCTATATATGGTCCATCCAATTCATCAATTGGAGTTAATCATCTACTTTCTATTTCAGGCCTGGTTTTTATGAAACACCCCGGAAACGTTCTTCATCATCACGGCTCTGGAAAGGGTAGGTCCTCCCCATACTACAATCTCAGTGCAGAGACCGGCCGGGTTGAACTTCAAAGCCAGCATGGCACTATACACCACGGTATCGGTGGAGCCCCAAGTGCCTTCCAGTTGGGCATACCCAATCTCGCCCTGTACGCCCACCAAGGTATAGGAGACGTTGGCGAACAATCCCATCACGTTGTCCCAGTGCTGCTTTATTTTGGCAGCCCCGAACACCGGCGCAGCAAACGGAGATTCCAGCAGGCGCACATCCACAGAGAATAGCTGCTGTAATGCGGCGGCGTTATTTTCACTGAGGGCGGTTTGCATGGCCTCCAACCAGGCGGTGAAGCGCACTGGCGTAAGGTAATACTGCTGTCTGCTCTCGGGCAGGCGCCAAGCCGGGTTCACGCGGGTTTCGCCGGCATGGTACAGGCAGATGCGGTTCCCCGACGGATCGCGCAGGTAAGCTTCGCGCCACTCCCAGGGCTGGTCTTTGGGGTCCTGCTCAAACACGTAGCCCTGAGCTTTCAAGGAGGCCACCCGTTGGTCCAGGTGATCGGTTTCAAAGTAGACCGTGGTGCCCGAGGCGGGAACCGGCCCCTCGTGCAGGTGCACCGAGAAGGTGGAAAGCCCATCGGGGCAAACGAAACGGGCGTAATGGGGGCTCTGCACAATCAGGTGCAGGCCAAGCCCTAAGTAATAGGCAACCGCATCCGGTACCTGCTGTACGGACACGGTTACCTGGTTCAATGCCAAAGCCATGGCGAAAAGGGTTTAAGTACTACCGGATGACCTTGCTCACGCCCACCACTACGGCAGCAATGCGCACGGCATCAAAAATACGCTGCTCAGAAGCGCCCAGCTTACGTACCGAGTCCTCGTGCGAGGTCACGCAACGCTCACAGCCATTGATGGCCGAGATAGCCAGACTCACCAGCTCAAAGAACTCTTTGCCGGTCACGGGGTTCATCATGATGTTCATCTTCACTTTGGCCGGTGCTGACTCATAGAAATCAGTGTGCATGAAGTGCTTGAAACGGTACAGAATGTTGTTGGTGCTCAGCAGCGAGGTCACCGCCACGGCCTCGGCCAGTTCCGCGTCCGTAGCGCCCTGGGCAGCAGCCAGCGAGCGGAAAGCCTCGGTTAAGGTGTTGTTTTCTTCGTTCACGGCCGCAGATAGGGCAATGAGGTAAGCTTCTTTGGAAGAGAGCGTCTCGGCTTGCAAAGAAGTCTTCAGGTTGATGCGCAGGTCTTTCAAATATTTAGAGTCGCCCTGTACCAGTTGGTCCAGACGATCATAGGCTTGGCCGGAAAGGCCCAGGTCTTTAAGGAAATCTTGTTGGGTTTCTTGGATAACGGAAAGCATTCTGATAAAAGTTGCTAATTGTTTGTTGCTGATTGTTGATTATTGATTGCTGTGCCGATTGTAAGGATTGTTGGCGAAAACAGGCCAGAAACGCTTGATTCTGCTCCAGTGGCTCTGGGCTGAGCGATGATGCCGCGTGAGGGATGGCAGCGGAAAGCCCACAGGGCGAGGCACGAAGCCCGAGGACTTGCAGCGGATAGCCCGACCCGCAGGGGCACGCCCAACTAATAGTTCTGAGTCTTGAGTTCTGAGTTTTGAGTTGGAATGCTCAAGCACGCAGAACGGCTCTAATAAGCAATCACCTTGCGGTGAGACTTGTTTGGCGCGTTTTGAGGCTGTTTTCTTTAAAGCAGGTGAGAAAGGAAGTGCCCGCATTTTTGGGGCAGGCCTTTCCTTTCGCCTGAAATTAACCACTAAACAATCGGTAAAATTTTGACCGGTGATCTGCGTATGGGGCGGTGAGGGACAGACATTTCCTCTGGCCCACGGCACAGGCCGGGTGTGGGATTAAACGGTAAGGGTGGCTTCGCCTTTTTTCCAGTTGCAAGGGCAAAGCTCGTCAGTTTGCAGCGCGTCCAGCACGCGCAGCACCTCGGCGACGTTACGGCCTACGTTCAGGTCGTTTACGCTTACCCAACGGATGATGCCTTGCGGGTCTACAATGTAGGTAACGCGGTAGGCTACTTTCTCTTCTTCGCTCAGGATGCCCAGGTCTTCGGCCAGGGATTTAGACGTGTCGGCCAGCATAGGGAACCGAAGGCCGCGCAGGTCATCATGGTCGCGGCGCCAGGCGGCGTGCACGAACTCAGAATCAGTAGAGGCGCCAATCAGCTGGGCATCACGGTCGCGGAACTCATCGTAGTTTTTGTTGAATTCGGCAATCTCAGTAGGGCACACAAAGGTGAAATCCTTCGGCCACCAGAACATCACCAGCCACTGGTCATTGTCGCGGTGCTCTTGCTCGGTAATGGTTCTAAACTCTTGGTCTCTCTCTAAAGAAACAACAGCTTTTTTGGCAAAGGCAGGGAATTCTGCCCCAACAGATAGTACTCGGTTTTGGTACATGGGAATGTATAGAAAGGTTAAAAGATTAATAAAGGGTTGTAGTATGGGTTGGGTTAGGAGGCCTGGAAAGCGTTCAGCATCCAAAGCGTTTTTTCCAGGGTGTTCAGGTCATCGCTGATGAGGCCCTGGGTTCCTTCGTCGTCATGCTCGGCGGCCAGGGCCAGAACTTCGCGCTCCAGGTGGATGATTTGGCCTATGTTCTCTACGGTGGCTGCCACAGTCTCTACATCTGAGGACAGGTTCTTTCTCTCCTGCACGGTAGAGGCCGCCAGAAAATCTGAGAAGCTGTGCATGGGCACGTGGCGCAGGGTTAAGATGCGCTCGGCTATCTCGTCAATGGTTTCAAAAGCGGCAGTATACAGTTCCTCAAACTTGGCGTGCAGCGCGAAGAAGTTTCCGCCTTTGATGTTCCAGTGGAAAGCCCGCAGATTCTGATAATACACGTGGTAATTGGCCAGTAGCTCATTTAGCTTAACCGCCAGTTCTTTGGTGTCTTTGCGTTCCAGTCCTAATTCGTTGTGTGATTCCATAGTTATGTAGAAAGGTTAGAAATTCGTTCTCTTGTGCCTAACCATACGACAAAGGTGCCCGAAACGATTTTATCTATCAAATTGATAGTATTTATACGATTATAGATATTCCCTATTATCTTTGCCTCGTTCTTGTGAGCACCGTTTTCGGGCACTTTCAAGAAAAAGGGACCCAAAACGCGCACCGGAATATTCATAAAACTACCTTATTCACCCATTCACTCCACCACTCATTCACTCCTTCACCTATGACGCTCACCCAACTGGAATACCTGCTGGCCGTTGACACCTACCGCCACTTTGCCACCGCCGCCGAGAAATGCTTTGTGACGCAGCCTACCCTGAGCATGCAGTTGCAGAAACTGGAGGAGGAACTTGGCGTGCAGTTGTTTGACCGCAGCCGGGTGCCCGTGCGCCCCACCGAGATGGGGAAAGACGTCATTGCCCAGGCGCGCGTGGCCGTGGCCGAGTTCAAGAAAATAGAGGAGTTGGTTAAAGTGCAGCGCGATGGCATCAGCGGAGAGCTGCGCATTGGCGTCATTCCTACGCTGGCGCCTTACCTGGTGCCGCTGTTTATTACCTCGTTTATCCAGAAGTACCCGCAGGTACACGTAAGCATCCAGGAGATGGTCACCGAAACCATTGTGGAGAAACTGAAGCTGGAACTGCTGGACGTGGGCTTGCTGGTGACACCGCTGAATGATAAGAGCATCTTTGAGGTGCCGCTGTTCTACGAGGCCTTTGTAGGTTACCTGCACCCGGCCCATCCTTTGTCGGTACTTGAGGAAATCACCGCCGAAGCCATTGACCCCGCCGAACTCTGGCTCCTGAACGACGGCCACTGTTTCCGGAGCCAGGTACTGCAGCTCTGCAACCGCGCCAAGACCACCCGCAACGTGCACCTGGATTACGAGAGCGGCTCACTGGAAACCCTCAAACGCATTGTGGAAACCCAAAGTGGCATGACGTTGCTCCCAGAACTCTCAGTGCAGGAACTCTCTGACGAAAAGAAAGCCATGGTACGCCCCTTTGCAGACCCTCAGCCCCTGCGCGAAGTCAGTTTGGTGGTACACCGCAGTTTCCTGAAGAAGAAGCTGATTGAATCACTGCGCGACGAGATTATCACCCACCTGCCCGATGGTTTGCGCGAGCGAAATCCGGTGCGGGTGGTGAAGATTAAGTAAGTGCGTTTAGGGGCTGTTTTCCTGAAACTAGGCTCCTTCTATGGCGCGGAAGTTACTTCCGTGACTTGCCTCAAGGCTGTTCAAAAGGCACGGAAGTAACTTCCGCGCCATAGAAGAATAAATTCACTTCCCCTACAAAATAGCTTCTGAGTAGTAGAGGTAAGTGATGTTTCTAGATAATTCATCTTGTCATTGTTGATGTCTTCTTGCCTTACCAGCGGCCCCTCGCCGTTATTGGTGTTCTCCCCAACCACTTGATCAGCGATTGACAACAAAAAGTCAACAACAAAGGATTGTTCCCAAAAAGCTTACCACCAGCCTCATTATCACCTTTGACACATCAGGAAAATTCCCCTCCTGGGAGGGGCAGGGGTGGGTAGCGTTTCCCACGTGTTTTTCCTAAAACAGATCTAAAACAAAAAGGCGGCTCCTTCCAGAGCCGCCTTTTTCAATATGATGAAGCGAAAGAACTTACGCGTTGGTAGTCTCGCCTTGTAATACTCTTACCATGGTCTCGCCAATTTCAGCCGGAGAGTCTACTACGTGGATGCCGTTCTCACGCATGATGCGCATTTTAGCGGCAGCGGTATCATCGGCACCACCAATGATGGCACCTGCGTGGCCCATTCTACGACCAGCCGGAGCAGTCTGACCTGCTATGAAACCAACTACTGGTTTCTTGTTGCCCGTAGCCCGGATGTACTCCGCAGCCACAGCCTCGTAGTTACCGCCAATCTCACCGATCATCACGATGGCATCGGTCTCTGGATCTTCCATCAACAACTCAACTGCATTTTTAGTAGGCGTTCCGATGATTGGGTCACCTCCGATACCGATGGCGGTAGAGATACCCAAACCAGCTTTCACAATCTGGTCAGCAGCCTCGTAGGTCAACGTACCAGATTTAGAAACGATACCGATACGGCCTGGCTTGAACACGAAACCTGGCATGATACCAACTTTGGCCTCACCTGGCGTGATTACTCCCGGGCAGTTTGGCCCGATCAAGGTAACTGGCTTGTTTTTGATGTAGTTTTTAGCGGCAACCATGTCTTTCACCGGAATTCCTTCGGTGATGGCCACAATCACTTCAATGCCGGCATCGGCGGCTTCCATGATGGCATCAGCGGCAAACGCTGGTGGCACGAAAATGATAGATACATTGGCTCCGGCTTTCTGTACGGCCTCGGCTACGGTATTGAACACCGGACGGTCTAAGTGGGTAGAACCACCTTTGCCTGGGGTTACGCCACCTACTACGTTGGTGCCATACTCAATCATTTGCTGTGCGTGGAAGGAACCTTCTGAGCCGGTGAAGCCCTGCACAATCACTTTGGAATCTTTATTTACTAAAACACTCATGTGTAGTGGATTATGTGAAAGATGTACGCTCTCGTTAAAACTGTACGCAAAAATAGGCTTTTTTGCTACCCATCCAAACTAAGAATCTGCTTTACTCCTTTGCCATTGCCCTCCCGGTTTTAGGTCTGTTTACTTAGAATCAGGGGTAAAACAGGACCTAGCATTTTCCTCGGCATGCAGCAGAATACTGTTTTTCCCCTATATTAATAACAAAAAACTGCCCTGCATGCCGCTGCCCCCCTGCCTCCGCACTCGTTTTCTATTCTTGTTTTTCATTTGCTTTCTGCAGCTCGCTCATCATACCTGGGCGCAGAAGAACTTGGCCAACAGCCGTACCACCAGTTACTACACTTACCTCTACCGAATCACAGACGCCGAGGCGAAAACGCTCTATGAGAAAGGCATACAAACTGCTCGGGAGAGTTTTTTTCATAGCAAGGTAGACTCCTTCCCCACTGGCCAGACCCACCGGAAGCGTCTTCCGCTGGGTCATTATCTGTATACCTACGCTTCTGGTGAAGAGCTTGTGTATGTCCTCCGCTCTTTTTCCCCTATACAAGTGAAACTGCTACAGAATCAGGTTGATTTAGCAATTCTACTACAGGATAGCTTGGGAAATCCCATTCCTGATGCGCACGTGTGGGTCAAAAGCAAAAAGGTACCGTTTGATAAAGCCACCTACACCTACCGATTGGCTAAATTCAGGAGAAAGGGTCTTCTGACGGTGGAGCACAAGGGGCAAACGTCATTTCACCCATTGAGCCGGGCTTCCCAGAAACCGCCATTGTGGCGCAGGATCGTCTTTTCTTTTCCTTTGTATTACCTCTCCTCACCGGTGCAGAATATAGTCACCAGCATCAAATACCATGATCTGCCCGGATTTGTACGACGGGTTTTTGCTTTGTTTGACGAAGACTACAGAAGAGACAGCAACCAGAAATACAGAGGGTTTCTAGTGTTCAACAAACCCATGTACCACCCCGGCGACACCGTACGGTACAAAGCCTATATTTTACGGAGAAACGGGGACCTTTACCGCAAAACGCTCTCCGCCGAAGTGTACGGCAACCGAAAAACCCACCAAGTTGGGAAACTGAAACCATATCAACCGGGAGCCTATGAAAGTGCTTTTGTGTTGCATGACTCCCTTAAACTCACTCTTGACACTTATGTCTCCCTTGACCTGATGCGCGGCAAAAAAAGGTGGGACGACGAGGAAGTGATGGGTGGGCAATTCAAATACGAGGAGTATGAACTCAAAGAAAACACCTACACCCTTAGGCTAGAGGAAAAAGAGCACGCCACCGGCGCCACAAATAAACTAATGGTGCAGGGCACCGACGCGAATGGCCTAAACCTGCCAGATGCCCGGGTGGAACTGACCGTTCTCAGCGAGCAATTAGTGCGTAGCCGGGAGCCATCCGTTTTCATTGCAGACACTCTCTGGACGCATAAGCAATCCTTGGAGTCCACCGGGCAGACTACCATAGAAATACCGGCCTCCATTTTCCCCAAGGCCTCGGTGAAATACAAAGTAGAAGCCGCGTTTCTAAACTCCAGCAATGAGCGCAGCACCCAATCCACCCAGGGCACCTATCTGTACCAAAAGGGGCAGCTAAAACTTATCCTGTTGAAAGACAGCGTGCAGGCCTTATACCTGGAGGAAGACACATCACTCCCCCAAAGGGCAATGCTTACAGTTTTGGCGAAAAATGGTAAAGTGCTCCAAAAAGAAAACCTGACCTTGCCGACTCTGTTGCCACTGCAGGCACAGGCGCACACCTATGAACTTAACACCATTGACCAGCAGGCCAACCTGAATTTGGCGAGCAAAGACGCCAACCTGAATTTCTTCTCAGACCGCACCCTTGACTCCGTCTTTTTCACAGCCCAGAACCCCAGAAGGCTGCCGTTCTGGTATTTTGTGTACCAGAAAAACAAACTGATCTCGCGGGGCCACGACACCGCAGCCCACTGGAGCTTCGCCCGGAAACTGCAGGGGCATGAGCCTTATTACGTCTCTTTTCAATACCTGTGGGCCGGAGAGATGCACCAGAGCGAGTATGGCACTCCCTTCCGGGAGAAAGAGCTTTCTGTAGCCATTGCGGCTCCACCTACCGTGTACCCCGGGCAGCAAACTAATATAACCGTAGCCGTGACCAACGCCAAAGGCAAGCCGGTATCTAACGTAGACCTCACGGCCTATGCTCTCACCTCCAAATTCAAAGACACTGTTCCACCCAAGGTTCCGTTCTTTGGCTATTACAAAGGACGCAAGGCCCGCAGCAAGTTTCATCTGGAGAACATCACACCCTGGACTGGGCAAAAATTGGACTGGAGCCGCTGGAGCCGAGAAATGGGCTTAGACAGCATAGCCTATTACCAACTGCTGTACCCCACAGACGGCTCCTTTACCAACTACAGCCCTGCCCCAGACAGCCTAACCCAGTTTGCGCCTTTTGTGGTGGACTCTGGCAGAGTGGTGCCAGTGCACGTGGTGTACCTGGACGGGGTACCGGTGTACTTCTCGGGCACCGACATAAAACCCGCCTACTCTTTTCCCGCCGACAGCGGCTTTCACACCATTAAACTTCGCACGGCCCAGCACACCATCACCTTAGACAGTATCTACTTTAAACCGCAACAAAAATTGGTGCTCAGCATTGACCAGAACAAAATGCCCGAGCTTCTGGCAGCAGCCGAAAAAAACAAGTTAGCCCCATCAGAGAGAGCCAACTTGAACGCTTATCTGCTGCCGGTAGAACAGAACTTCCATGAGGGTGTGGTGTACCTCCACCAAGGCAACCGGGTTCAGCTTTTGCCTAACAACTCTTACGGGTATCGCCACAACTCCAGAAACACCAATGTCCGGTACCCTATCCTACTGGCAGGACCTTTCCGGCCAGATAGTCTGTACTTCAGATTTCTGGGGAATTTTACCACCGGATTTATTCCTGAGCCTAACTACACGTACCGTTTTGAGCCTGGTTTACTAAAAATGCGCGAAAAACAGGCCCTAACCTCAGATGTTCACCTGGCCCGCTACGCCAGGGAGAAACTAAGCCCCACCAAATTCTCTGAGAAACCAACAACCGATGTATCGTTGCGCAGGTTATGGCAAAAGCTGGAAGAACAAAGGTGGATTGCAGAGATTACCGCCCCTGCGTTTAAAACGGGACCGGGAACAGGTCTGGGTAAGCTGTCTTGGCAACTGGACACTACGTTTAAACAAACCCCGCAGCACATTTTCCTGTTCAACCCCAAAGAACCGGCAGATTCTGTTCTGGTTTTCAAAGGCGATACCCGGCTGGTCTCCCACATCACGCCTGGTCCTTACCGGTTCACCATGCTTTTCCCCGATCATACCCAGCTTTCTACCACAGCTACCATACAGCCTGACGGCCTGCTGCACCTTAACTTCACCCCTGCCCAGCTCGAACAAGCGAACACCCAAAGCAAGGCCTTGCTCAAACTGGTTCAGCAAAGGGTGCTAGAGGCCAAAGCGTTATTGCTGGAGGCGCAAAAGCCCAAGCCTCCCACTCCGCCTAAGGTAACGCCGCTCACCAACGGCGTGGGTATTTATAACCACGTGATACGGGGAACCGTGGCAGACGCTGCAACCGGTGAACCTCTGCCAGGAGTCTCCATTGTAGTGAAAGGCACCAATGTTGGCGTAGCCACTGACATTGACGGACAGTTCTCCATTAACGCCCCGGCCAATGGCGTTCTCATACTCTCCTACATTGGCTATGTGAATGAAGAAGCGGTTATTCAAGGACAAAACATTCTCAATGTCGCCTTGCAGGCTGATGCAAAAATGCTGCAAGAAGTTGTGGTAGTAGGGTATGGAACCCAGAGAAGGTCAGAGCTTACCGGGGCAGTTACAACCGTACACACGGCACTGTATGGCCGGGTGGCAGGAGTTGCCATTGGGCAACCCGGAGCAGATGGGTTTATCCGCATCCGGGGTGCCTCTTCTATCCTAGGCAACACGCAACCACTCATTATTGTAGACGGTCTGCCGTTTGATGGAGAAGTGAGTGACCTGGAAAGCAACGCTGTTGCCTCTATGAGCATATTGAAAGATGCCGCAGCCACCGCCCTTTATGGTGCCCGGGCAGCCAACGGCGTGGTGATTATTACCACCAAGAAAGGGAAAGAGCAGGCAGAGCAAGCCCTTGCCATGGGAACCGAGGCAGACCCCACCACCTCCATCCGCAGCTACTTCTCTGATTACGCCTTCTGGCAACCGCGCCTAACCACCGACAAACAAGGCAAAGCCACGTTCCCGGTCACCTTCCCCGGCGATGTCACCAGTTGGAAAGCGCACGTACTAGCTATGGATGGCAAGAAGCGGAGTGGCCAGACCAGCACCGAGATCCGGTCGTTCAAAGCCATGATGGCGATGCTGAGCGGCCCGAGGTTCCTGATTGAAGGCGATAAAACGCAAATCATCAGCAAAGCGGTGAACTACCTGCCAGATACCGCCAGTGTACAGACCCGGTTTGAATTCAACGGACAAGCGCTTCGGCAACAAACCTTGAAACTGGGCCGCGTGTTCACCGATACCGTCGTGATTCAGGCTCCGGCCGTAGCACCGGACTCGGTGGAACTGATGTACTCTTTGCGGCAAGGCAGCGGCTTCTCAGACGGGGAGCGGCGGCACATTGGGGTTTATAAAAAAGGCGTGCTGGAGCGCAAAGGCGTTTTCCTCTCCCTGCCCATTGACACCACACTTACCCTCACGTTTGATCCCGCCAAAGGACCAGTGCACTTCTACGCCCAAAGCAGTCTGCTGCAAGTCATGCTGGATGAGATCAAGGCCCTCCACCGCTATGAATACTGGTGCAATGAGCAGGCCGCCTCTAAACTGAAAGGCTTGCTGTGGGAAAAACGCATCCAAGCGGCTTTAGGCAAAGAATTTGAGCACGACAAGATGGTACGTCGTCTGATCCGGCACCTGGAGAAAACCCAGAAAGAAGACGGTACCTGGAGTTGGTGGGAAAACGGTCCTGCCTACCTCTGGATCAGCCATCACGTCACCGAAGCCCTAGTCATGGCCCAGCAGGAGGGCTACACCACCAGTTTCAAGAAAAAACCACTGGTTGACTATCTCACCTTCCACGTGGAAAAGAAAGGCGCCCAAAACAAAATCAGGGCACTGGAGATCCTGCAGAAATTAGAGGCCAAAGTTGACTACCCGGCGTACGTGACCAAGCTGGAGAAACAACCTCACAACTCACTGGAAGACCAGTTCCGCTTGACCAGACTTCGGCAGCAGCTGAACCTGAGGGCTCCCTTAGACACCCTGCAGAAATACCGCAGAAGTACTACGCTGGGCGGTTTGCATTGGGGCGAAAACAAAAGCAGTTTGTTCAACAACCACATCTCCAATACCCTGCTGGCCTATGAGATTCTGAAAGCCGCCGGCGGCCATGAGCGCGATCTGCTCAGGATACAAGCCTTCCTGCTGAACGAGCGCCGAACCGGTTACTGGCGCAATACCTATGAATCGGCCCGCATTCTGGAGACGCTATTGCCGGACCTGGTCAAAGAAAAAGGCCAGACACCCGAGAAGCAGCTTTTCCTCTCGGGCGGCGTAAACACCACCCTGAAGAAGTTCCCGGCAGACACCACCTTTACGCTTACGCAACCACTCACCATCCGCAAACAAGGGTCCTTGGCGCTTTACCTCACGGCTTACCAAAACGAGTGGATTGCTCAACCGACTCGCGTAGAAAAAGACTTTGTGGTGCGTACCAGGTTTATAGGAACCGGCTCTACCCAAGCCACCCTGGAAGCTGGTAAACCGGTGGAAATGGAGGTGGCAATAGACGTGAAAGCCGATGCCTCTTACGTGATGATTGAAGTACCCATTCCGGCCGGCTGCACGTATGACAGCAAATCCAGCTGGGGCCGCTACGAGGCGCACCGCGAGTACTTCCGGCATAAAGTGTCCATCTTCTCCAATCACCTGAGCAAAGGCCACTACACCTTCACCGTAAAACTGCTGCCGCGTTACAAAGGCACCTACACCCTGAATCCGGCCAAGGCCGAGCTGATGTATTTCCCCACGTTCTTCGGGCGCGAAGGCGTGAAGGAAGTGGAAGTGAAATAGCAGACAGTTCAGAGTTCTGAGTCTTGAGTTCTGAGTGGAATGGCTTACCTGTTTCGGGCCTGTTTTGCAGAAAACAGGCCCGAAACTTTATGGGTGATTCCTTGTCTTAAAGGCACAACCACCCAGTTATAGATCAGTACAGATAGGAAACAGAAAGGAAAGCTTTCAGTTTAAAGCGGTTTTCTCCGCACTTTTCAGAAATAAGCCGTAAAACAGTACGCATGTAATACCAGGAAATTAATTAACCCTAAACGACAGTGAGTTCGTAACGCTGACTTAGCCCCTTTCTCCCCCATGAAACTACTAGTACGGCTCTTACCTTATATAGCTTTCATCGTTATGCCCCTTCTCACCGCCAGTTGCCAGTCAGACTCCTCCCCCAGGCAGCCCACGGCGGTGATCCGCCAAAAGGTAGTACTGGAGGGGATCCCCTCGGCCTCGGGCATTGAGCGGGTGGGCGACCGGTACTACGTCATCGGGGATGATTCGCCGTACCTGTTCACGCTGGACAAGAACTTTAAGCTGGTGCAGCAGACACCGCTGTTCAAAGCCGGTCCTCTGGCCGAGGGGCGTATTCCCAAACCCGTGAAGCCAGACCTGGAAGCCATTACGCAGGTGACCCTAGAGGGCCAGCCTTGCCTGCTGGTGGTTGGCTCGGGTGCCACCGCCCCCCGCAACACCGGCTACCTGTTGCCCATTACCCGCGGGGGCCTGGGCACGCCCATGACGCTTAACCTCACGCCGCTTTACCGCCAGCTGCGGGCCAACAAAGCCATTACCGGGCAGGCAGCGCTTAACATTGAAGGCCTGGCGGCCGATGAAGAATACCTGTACCTGCTGCAGCGCTACGCCCCGGGCGGGCATAATGTGCTCATCACGTACACCATGGAGTCCGTTACGCCTTTCCTCTTGGGGCGGGAGGCGGCACCCAAGCCAACCAGCATCCTGACCTGGGCCCTGCCCGAACTAGAGCAGATCAAGACCGGGTTCTCGGGCATGACCTCGGCGCTGGGCGGCCGGATGCTGTTCACGGCCTCGGCCGAAGAAACGCCTAACGCCGTGCTGGACGGGGAAATCTACGGCAGTCTGGTTGGCCTGCTGCAAGCCCACTCAGATGAGACTACCCAGCCGGCAAAGCCCCAGGTGGTGACCCCCATCACAGAGCAGGACGGCACGCCTTACAAAAGCAAGATTGAGTCTATCTGCATCTCGGGCCAGGACCGCAGTGACCTTACCGCCGTGGCCGTGGCCGACAACGACAATGGCTACTCTGAGCTGATTGTGCTGAAGTTCACCTGGTGACCCCCTCTCACTTAAGGCAAAATGCCTGCGCTGAACGTTCAGCGCAGGCATTTTGCCTTGGCTTTTACCTACCTCAATCGCACCCGTACTTTCTTCCAGTACACCGTGGTGGGCGTCTTCACTTCTACCAGGTAGGTTCCGGTTTTTAGTTTGCCCAACGGCATGGGTGGGGCCAGGGTATGGTCTCCGGCCGGAATGGGTTTGGTGTAGAGCACCTTGCCGGCGTAGTTGGTTACCTCCAGCACCCCGGCTTCGGCCATGTCTTGCTGAAAAGAGAGCAGAAACACATCCTTGGTCTTGCTCTCAGGGAAAAGGTCTATGCCCGAGAGGGTTTCTCTACGCACCGGGGCGTCTTTGCCCCGCGCCGCCAGGAGGGCAGCGGTATCTTGGGTTGCCGGTACGGCAGGTTTTGTCTGCGCATGGCCAGGCGCCCCGCACACGGCTATCATTCCCGCCACCAACCAGACACCAACAGAGTTCATTTTCACTTCCATACGGGATACATTTTGAGGGTTATTGCCACCGCCATGGCGGCAAAACTCTCTTTGCAGATACCGTTCCAAAAATGCCGGCTATGGGCAAAATTTATTCGGTTAACAGTTGCCTCTCTTTGGGGGAAACCCGCCTGGCCCGCTCCGGTGCACTTTGCTGCCAGCCTGCCTAGCCATCACGCCCCAAAGAGTGGCACTACTGCATGGGGTTGGGTTGCGAAGCGGGCCGCGTTTCGGGGCTGTTTTCTGGGAAAGAGGCTAGAAACTCGTCGCGGGCCTGCTCCAGGGCTGCCATGAGGCGGTTGCGCTGCTCCAGTAAACTGTGCAGCACCGTAGTCCGCCGGTAGAAAAGCGAGAAGAAGATCCAGTGCCGGCGGGCCACCTGAATGCGGTGCCAGTAGTGCAGCACAAAAAAGCCCGTGAGGGGCAGCGCCACCAGGTACCCCACCAGCGCCCAGCCTTTCAGCCCCAGCCAGGCGTGCACCGCCCAGCCGATGAGCGCGTAGAAAATGGGGAACGTGAACATGCCAATGGTCATCATCATGGGCGCGTGGAACTCAATGTCTTTGGTGAGGGCGCGGGCAATCTTGGCGGGCAAGAGGTACGGCAGGTAGTTATGCACCACCCCGAACAGGTAAAACGGAAAGCCCAGCACCAGGTACACCAGGGTCTGCACCGTACCCCAGGCAACGTTGCGGCGGTTGGGCACCTCGCGCAGGGCCCCGGGCACCAGGCCCACACTTTCCAGGTGCTGCAGGTAGTCTTGCAGCTCAGTGCGCAGCTGGTGCACCCGCTCCGGCTGGCGGGCCTCAAAATACTTGATGCTCTGCAGAATGCCCTTGGTGATGAGGAAGCGCTCCTTTGACTCTGACCGGGAAAGGTCTAGCTCATCTACCAGGATGTCCTGGTACACGGCCTCCACCTGGCGGGCCAGCTGGTCTTCCTCGTCGGTGTCGGTGTGGATGACCAGGGCCTCCAGCCGCTCCTTCAGATGGTCGGTGAGGGCGTGGGCGGCCTGGAACGGGTCCTGGGCAAACGCCTCCTGAAAATCTTTGACGTGGATGGGCTCGCCCACGTTCACAAACACATCGCTCCGGAACCGCGAAGGGTCTGAGTAGTTCACCCCCACCGGCACAATGCGCAGCCCCAGGTTGAACCCGTGCTGGGCCTCGGCGCCCAGGCCAATGCGGGCGGTTCCGGTCTTGAGCGGCCGCAGGCGGCGCTGCATAAAGCTGTTGCCTTCGGGGAACACCATGAGCGTGCCGCCCTTGCCCAGGAACTCATAGCATTTGGCAAAGGTGGCGTCGTTCTGGGCCGAGCCGGCCTCGCCCACATCTTCGCGGCGGTACACTGGAATCATGTACAGTTTGTGGAAGAGCCAGCCCTGAATGCCGGGTTTGAAGAAGCTGCTTTTGGCCAGGAAATAGATTTTCTGCTTCATGAGCGAGGCCGTGACCACCGGGTCCATGAGCGTGTTGGGGTGGTTAGACACCACAATCAGGGGCCCCTCTGACAGCAGGAACTGCCGGTTGTTCACCGTAAAACGCCTGAAGAACACGCGCAACGCGATCTGGAATAAGGTCTTGAGCAGAAAATACAGCATACTGGCTCTGGTTTACCGTAGGAAGCTACGCATTTTTAGGCTGATTTTAGAAAACCGGCCCTGAAACAAAAGAGCATCTGCAGGAATAAACCTACCTTCCAGACCGGGCAGAACTTACCTGAATCTTTGTCCCCTAGTTAACGGGCAGGCAATAGATCGCAGAACCAGAAACCGGTGTCGTAGGAAGTGGGCGGGGCCACAAAGCACTCCTCCTCTTCCTTGGCAGCGGGCGCATAACTCCGGAAGACCGTCTCTCCCACTAGCACGGGCACCGGCTGCCGGAAGTTGGGTCCGTCATAGACAAAAGAATGGTACTCGCCGTTTTCGCCGCAGGGGTCTACGTGGGCGGGCAGGTCTTTGATAAACGCCTCGTCCAGCTCACGGCCGGCGAAGGAGGAGTCCAGGTGCCTGCCATTCACGCACACTACTTTCGCCCGGAACCCCGCGCGCCAGAACTCCTCCAGCAGGGCCGTAGGGTCCTCGCCCCACAAGGGAAACGCGGCCTGTACCCCAACCAAGGCCAGTTGCTCCTCGCGGTAAGCCCGCAGGTCTGCCAGGTAAAGATCGCCAAAGAGGCTGTGCGTCACGCCGGCGGCCCTGAACGTCTGCCAGGTCTGGGCCATAACCGCGTTGTACTCCGGCATGCTGGCGCCCTCGGGCAGATAGATGGGGTGCCAGGCCAGTTGCAAGGCCTGGGCCTGCAGTTGCATCAGCTCCTGGCGCACGCCGTGCATGGTTACCCGCTGGTGGGGTTGGCTTACGGTGGTGCAGAGGGCATGCAGTTGCATTTGCTGTTGTTGCTGGGTTCTGTGCAGCGCCAGAGCGGCATCTTTGCCGCCGCTCCAGTTTAAGATGGCAAGGGGTTTCATGCGGGAAAGGTACGGGTTACGCTTGATTGCCGCACGTGCTTTAAACCGGGCGGGGCGGAAGGTGCCTAAAACAGCAAGAACACCCAGGCAGTAACGGAAAAAGAACTGCGCTACCGGTGCTGCCCGGGCGGGTGCGGTTCTTGCCTGTTTTGCCTGAAACAAGTTAAAACGGAGCTCGCCCAAAGAGGCTGGCACCACCGCTGGCCTACGCCAGGTCTCAACCTCCTAAAGCCGGAATCAACCTCAGGAATGGAACCCTGCCAAGGGTTTCTACCGCGGGAGCAGCCCTGGCGCGGGCGCTTCTGTGCAAAACCCTGGGTTGCTTTGGAGCTATTTTTAAGAAAAAGGGCCAAAAACAATCAATTTTAGTTTATTGACTTTAAATTTGATTGTTTTATACTTTAGTAATATCTACTTTTACAACAAAATACGCATGAAAGGTAACTATATTTAATAAAAACCTTATATTAAGTATAAAAAAGACAAAGGGTTAGCCTGCCGTGTGCTTCTGCTAAGGATGTGCGCCCCTTAGGCCCCAATGTCAGAGCCTCCTGGGGAACCTTGCTCCTGGCAGTTGGTTCCTTGCCAAAGAAATAGCGCTCTTGCCTACGTGCCGGTTGCAGAAGCCCTTCCCCCACCTGCCGCAACAAGCCCCAAGCCACTATCCCCCTGGCCATCTTGATGAAAACCGACCCTCATTCCCGCAGCCCCTGCCGGCTGTCTACAGGGAGGAGAAGACACTGTGTACGCCTCATTTTGCACTTACAAGCGCTTTATATTATCGTATTTGTATATTTACCTGTTCTTAGAAGGCAAGCGGAGCTGTCATGTTCCCTGAGCCGCTTTCTTAGGTGCTCCCTTCCGGTGCAGAGAAGGGCCAAGCATTCATCTTATTTCTGGCGCACCACGGATTTGTACAACAACCTGCATCATCTAGTTAGCCCATGCTACCTTCCACACACCACAACACATTAACTTATGGCAGCTTCTTTCTTTGAGGAGATAAACAGCGAGGGACCTACCGGGGTGGCTTTCAAAAACGTGAACCTCAAGAAGAAAGTAATCTCTTATTTCGCGAATACCGGCAACGCCACCATCGCCGACCTAAGCAAGGAACTGAACCTGAGCGTTCCTAAAGTCACCAGCCTCATCAACGACCTCATCCAGGACAGCCTGGTGCAGGACCACGGAAAAATAGAATCTACGGGCGGCAGAAAGCCCAACGTGTATGGCCTGGCCCCCAACTCTGGGTTCTTCATGGGCATTGACGTGAAGCAGCATTACATCAACATTGGCCTCACCGACTTCCAGAAGAACCTGATCAGCAGCTTTGACCGGTGCCCCTACGAACTCAAGAACACCCAGGAGTCACTGGAGGAGCTTTGCAAGATCATCAACAACTTCATCGCAGATTTGCCCATTCCCAAGGAAAAGATCCTGGGCATTGGCATCAACCTCTCTGGCCGCATCAACTACTCCAAGGGCTACAACTACAACCTGTTCCACTTCCATGAAGACCCGCTCAGTAAAATCATTGAGCAGGAAGTGGGCATTAAGGTGCTCTTGGAGAACGACTCCCACGCCATGGCCTACGGTGAGTTCTGCTCGGGCGCGGTCTCTACGGAGCGCAACATCCTGTTCCTGAACCTGGACTACGGCATTGGCATGGGCATCATCATCAACGGCCAGCTGTACTACGGCAAGTCGGGCTACTCTGGCGAGGTGGGCCATATCCCCATCTTCCAGAATGAGATTCTCTGCCGCTGCGGCAAGAAAGGCTGCCTGGAGACCGAGGCCTCGGGCTGGGCCCTGGTAGAAAGGTTCAAGGAGAAGCTGCAGGGCGGCGCCTCCACGCTGGCCACCCTTAACCACATGGCCCCCGAGGACATCCACCTGGAAGACATCATCAACGCCGCGAACAATGACGATGTGCTGGCCATTGAGCTGATTGCCCAGGTGGGCGAAAAGATAGGCCGCGGCATTGCCCTGCTCATCAACCTCTTCAACCCCGAGCTGGTCATTCTGGGCGGGCTGCTGGCAACCACCGAGGACTATATTCTGCTGCCTATCAAAAGCGCCATCAAGAAATACTCGGTGAGCCTGGTCAACAACGACACCCAGCTGAAAATCTCCCAACTGGGCGACAAGGCCGGGGTGATTGGGGCCTGCCTGCTGGTACGGCACCGGCTGCTGGATCTGGAACACAGTTAAACTACTTCGCCCGCCTGCGCTGGGGTACACCAACGCAGGCGGGCGTTTTGGGTCTGTTTTCTAGAAATTACCGCTGAAACAAGGCTCTAAAGGGCCGCTACACATTAGCGCTCCCCATGCTACCACGCCGAATACGCCCAGTACCAGATAAACTGCGCCAGCTTCCAGAGGCCGTAGAGCAGCAGCCCGAAGAGCACTACAAACGCCACCAGCACGGCAATGAGGAAACCGGTGCCTTTGCCCTGGTACTTGCCCTCCTGGTAGTGGCGGCGCAGCAGTTCCACGTTGCGTTGGTTGGCCTTGTACCCGAAGTCAAACAGCCAGCCCACCACCGGAATGCTGCCAATCACGGCATCCAGGAAGATGTTGAACAGCATGCGCATGACCAGGTAGCGGCTGGCCCCGTGCTTGGCCATGGTCATGACCAGCACCCCCGACATGGCAAAGGAGGTCATGTCTCCCACCACGGGGAGCAGGCCCAGGATAGGGTCCAGCCCAAACCGGAACCTGGTGCCCGGTAGCTTGAACTGGTTGTCCAGCAGCCTGGAAAAGGATTCCACCCATTTCAGGCGTTCATCTACGGGGGTAACGGGTGTGGTATAACGGTCCATGGCAGGAAATTTCTTCTTTTTACGTATTCATACGCATGACCCGCCCTACAGGATTATTTCTCAGCCTATTACGCCAACATCTGCTCCAGCCGGGCCTTCACCTGCGGCCACTCCCGGTCAAGAATACTCAGGATGACCGAGTCGCGCACACGGCCCTCTGAGGTAACCATGTGGTTGCGCAAGATTCCTTCTTCTTTGGCACCGATGCGGAGCATGGCCTGGCGGGAGCGCTCGTTCAGCACATCGGTCTTGAGGGTGACCCTGATGCAGCCCAGCTCCTCAAACGCGTGCCGCAGCAGGAGGTACTTCGCTTCAGTGTTCACGGCCGTGCGCTGATAGGCCGAAATGATCCAGGTCCAGCCAATCTCCAGCCCTTTGTTGGCCACGTCAATATTCCCGAAACGGGTGCTGCCCATCAGTTCCCCGGTCTTGGGGTGCACGTGCACGAACGGAAGCGCAGCACCGGCAGCCTGTGCTTTGAGCGCCGCGTGTACGTAACTGGCCATGTCCCCGGGGGTACGCAGCACGTTCAAACTTAACCGCCACAAGCGCTCGTCCAGACCAATGGCAGCCAGTTCAGGAATGTCACTCTCCTGCAACGGCCGCAGGATGACGTGCTGGCCTTGCAGGGTAACGGGAGTGGGTGTTTTCATGGCTTGGAGGTTGTTCCGTTGGTTCTTGGGCTACAAGTTAGCAGCCTTTGGGCAAACCATTTCCTGCTCTTTGTCATCCAGACTATCCAGGAAATTTTCCACCGTCGCCATCTTGGAAAGATCTTGTCGGCGAACGGTAATACCAGCTCATCCATGCTTTTCTAGTTCGCCCACAAGATCCTTTCAGGATGACAATAAGAGGTTGGAGTTATGCTTTTTTCTATGGCGCGGATTTACTTTCGTGCCTAATATTGGGTAGTCACGGAAGTAAATCCGCGCCATAGGAAAGGAGATATAGGCTATGGAAGTAAATGCGTGCCATAACGAAGCATACAAGGAAGCGGCATCCTTCAAGATACGGAAAAGAAAAACCACCCATTTCTGCCCTCTTTTTAACAAAACAGCCCCGAAACGGAAATCCATTTCGGGGCTGTTTTCAGGGAATTGGGTTATAAACGTTTAGATGGCACCTTCTACCTGGCCGTCTTCCTGCAGGAACGGGTAGCGGTAATCTACCGGCGGCACAAAGGTTTCTTTGATGGTACGGGCGCTGGTCCAACGCAGCAGGTTCAGCATGGAACCGGCTTTGTCATTGGTACCCGAGGCGCGGGAACCACCAAACGGCTGCTGACCAACCACGGCCCCGGTGGGCTTGTCGTTGATGTAGAAGTTACCGGCCGCGTGGCTCAGCTTCTTGGTGGCCAGTTCAATGGCGTAACGGTCACCGGCGAAGATAGCCCCGGTTAAGCCGTACGGAGATGTCTGGTCTACCACTTCCAGCGTTTTCTCGAAGTTCTCGGCATCGTACACGTGCAAGGTCAGTACCGGACCGAAGAGCTCTTCGCACATGGTCACGTACTGCGGATCCTGCGCCACAATAATGGTAGGCTCAACAAAGTAGCCCACGCTCTTGTCATAGTTACCACCGGCAATGATCTCTACTGAGTCATCTTTCTTGGCGGCATCAATGTAGCGGGCCAGCTTGTCAAAAGACTTCTCATCAATCACAGCGTTGATGAAGTTGCTGAAATCACCGGGATCACCCATTTTAAACGATTTCAGGTCTTCCACCACGTGCTGCTTCACCTCGTCCCACAGGTTGCTTGGGATGTACGCACGCGAAGCCGCCGAGCATTTCTGTCCCTGGTACTCAAACGCGCCACGGGTAATGGCCACGGCCACTTCCTTGGCATTCGCCGATTTATGGGCCAGGATAAAGTCTTTTCCGCCGGTCTCGCCCACAATGCGCGGATAACCGCGGTACGAGTTAATGTTCTCACCAATGGTTTTCCAGATGTGGTTGAACACGCCGGTGCTGCCTGTGAAGTGAATACCCGCAAAGTGACGGTGACGGAAGATCACATCGCCGGCCTCAGGACCATCTACGTACACCAGGTTGATCACGCCGTCTGGCAAGCCAGCCGCCTTGAACAGTTCCATAATCACCTGGGCAGAATAGATCTGGGTGTTGGCAGGTTTCCACACCACCACGTTCCCCATCATGGCCGGAGCGGCAGGCAGGTTAGCGGCAATAGACGTGAAGTTGAACGGCGTTAACGCGAACACAAACCCTTCCAGCGGACGGTGCTCCAGACGGTTCCACATGCCCGGCATAGACTCCGGCTGCATTTTGTAGATGTCGGTCATGTACTTCACGTTGAACCGGAAGAAGTCGATCATCTCGCAGGCGGCGTCAATCTCGGCCTGGAACGCGTTCTTCGATTGCCCGATCATGGTGGCGGCGTTCATGCGCGCCCGGAAAGGCCCGGCCAACAGGTCGGCGGCTTTCAGGAAGATGGCAGCGCGGCTTTCCCACGGCATGGCAGCCCATTGCTCACGGGCAGCCAGCGCGGCGTCAATGGCTTGCTGCACGTGCTCGCCGGTACCGTAGCTGTAATGCGCTACTACGCGCTTATGGTCATGCGGAGGCGTGAACGGCACTTTGTTCTCAGTGCGCACTTCCTGTCCGCCAATGTACATAGGAATATCCAGTTGCTGCTCGCGCAGCGCATTGTATGCTTTCTGAAGTTCTTCTCTTTCTTTGCTGCCCGGCGCATAGCCTTTCACAGGCTCGTTCACCGGAATAGGGACATTGAAAAATCCGTTGGACATATGGAAATCGGTTTAAATTCAAATACTACTACTGAAACAAAGGTAAGGCATTCACCCCGAAAAGGCTAACGGGTATGAGGAAGGATGAAGGTGGGGTTACATAGTATGTTGCTGGCGTAGCGGCGGCTTGTCTACTTAACTGGTCATTGCTAAGTTGGTGGTTGCTGGTGTAGCGGCGGCCTGCTGATATTCAAGTAGTTGATTTATGATTTGACTGATGCTGGCGGGTTGCCGTTTGTCTATGGACTTATGGGCTGCTTTGTTTCATCTTCTCTGATAAGCGCTCACGGCCGCGGGGCCCCGTCTTTGCCCCTCGCACTGCCCTTGCGGCCCACCTCTGTAGTTTGTGCTTAGCTCAAGTTATCCAAGGGCCACAAGCGAGGCGCTCGAGCCAAAGACTGGAATCGGGATCTTCCAGCTGTGGACTTGCATAGCAGCGGTATCGCTAATCATTGTGCTAGAACTTTTCTTTCTATGGCGCGGATTTACTTCCGTGACTTTCTACACTATAGGAGCACGTGAGGCACGGAAGTAAATCCGCGCCATAGTAGCGCCTAAGAACGCAAGACCTCACAGGTTTTCAAGACCTGTGAGATCTCTCCGCTTAAACTACTTTCTATGGCTCGGATTTACTTCCGGGCTATGGTTGGGTTTAGCAAAGGCTGCTGCTTTGCTGTAATAACGGAACCTCTGCAGGAGTAGACCCACGCCTGCCCCTCCCGGGAGGGGAGTTCCGGTTCATGGCGGATGGAGTTGCCTTTAGGTTGGGCTTTGGCCAATTGGATTGCAGAAGTGGGTGCCTATGACCCGTTAAGGCGATTCTCTTCCTCGTGCAGGTGACTCCCCTCCCTGGAGGGGTGGGGGTGGGTACATCCGTTTCGGGCCTCTTTCTCCCAATCTAAGCCAAAACCGAACTCCAGACTCAGAACTCAAGACTCAGGACTTGTTTTTACCCTGCGAGCGGCTCTAAGCCAACTTACCCATTTAGCGGCTCTTTTCTCAAAAACAGCCCCTAAACGGGAGATCCTTTTACCTACCTCCCGGAGAAGTGCGGCAAAAGGATCTCTACAGTTCATGGCCGAAGTGGTTTTCTACACGTCATATAAAAAGAACGGCATGGCAAAACCGGCTTTCTGCAGGATGGGCTTGGCCACGTTGAACACTTTAATGCCTTTGGCGGTCTCGCCTTCCAGCGTGCCCACGTGGGCGTGCCCGTGGAAACAGGCCAGCACGTTCTGCCGGTCCAATGGTTCGGCCAGGCGGGAGCAGCCCAGGAACGGATGGATGGCTTCGGGCTCCCCTTCCACGGTGGCTTTGATGGGCGCGTAGTGTAGCACGGCAATCTTCTTCACGCCAGGGTACTCCGTGTCTAATCTTGAAAGGCCGGCCTCCAGTTTGAGGGCCTCGTCTACGGCTTCCTGCACAAAGGCTTTGTTGCTGCTTTCCCCGAACATGGAGAGCATGTACTTGTCAAACCCGCCACCGAAGCCCTTCACGCCGGCAAAGCCCACGTTTTTGATCACCACCGCGTCGCCGTCCAGGAAGTGGACGTTGTCGCGCATGAGGCAGGTCCTGATGTCATCGTGCTCGTGCTTATCATGGTCATGGTTGCCCAGCACGCAGACTACCGGAATGGTGCAGGCCCGCATTTCTTCGGCCAGCACGGCGGCTTCCCTGGCGTACCCGTGGTCGGTAAGGTCGCCGCACAGCAGCAGCACGTCGGCCTGCTCAGAGGCGGCCTTGAAGAAATCAACCCACTTGCCTTTGTCCGTTTCGCGCACGTGAATGTCGCCCACGGCCGCAATCCGGACGGGTTTAGGCGCTTCATTGGGTCGTGCGGCGGCGTCTGAGGTTTGCGGGGCGACTGGCTGTAAAGGCTGAACGGGTTGCGGGGTAATGCTGGCGTGCGGTTGTTGTTCCATTTCTAATAATTGCTGGTTGTTGCTTGTTGACTGGTTAGCAAAGCGTGCTGGGTGACCCAAACGGCTCTTACCTATCAACTAAAAACTAGATGGTCATGATGGTCATGGCTTTGAAGCCCCACTCGGTCACGGCCGGGGCGTACTGCGTCTGGTCAATCAGCAAGCCGCGGCATACTTTCTCCGTGGGCGGTGGCATGTCAAACTGCTCCTTGGCGCGCAGCAACAGCTCATCAAACAGCCAGCGCGGCACAATGTCCCTTTCTGAGGGGTACACAAACTGGAAGGAAAGAAACTGCGCCAGCAGCAGTTGCCAGTGTTGCTCCAGAGTCTGCAAGATGCGCTCCCAGTCCATCTGGTCACCGTAGCGCAGGATAAGGTGGTTCAGGTCTGAGCCATCGTAGCGCTCGCGGTTCTGCACGTAGATCTTGCACCGGAACAGGTCCTCGGCGGAGATATACTTCACGGGCACGCCAAACTCGGTTCCCTCGGGCGCTTTCCTGAACCAGCCGTCGTTCACGGGGGTGTTGTTGCCGGGGTTGTTGAAGATAAAGTCTACGTACTTGCCGTCTTTGTAGGCCTTGGCCAGCCAGCGGGCATCCACCAGCTCGGTCTTAAAGCCTTCGTCGTTGAAGATCTTGAGCAACCGGGGGCAGTCGCCGGCCTTGCAGAACACGTCCATGTCTTTCATGGGGCGTTGCATGCCGGTATACTGCCTGAGGGCAAAACCGCCGCCCATCAAGAAAGGCAATCCGCTTTCATGCAGCATTTTGAGGGCCTGCGGGTAAAATTCCTGAGCCACCTCGGGGGCCATATCATCTAGTTCCATACTATTTTATTCAGTGCTGATAGGTAGAAAGTTGAGGACCTGCCATGACGCTGGGGCCACTTGCTTTCCTCCGGAAAGCCCAAGAGCAGCCCGAAGGAGTAGGTAGGTATAGCATTTACTGAATCAATAGAAAAATGTTATCTTAAAGGGGTAAGATATGCTTCAAAAACACTTAGCGGCCTGTTTTTAGGCAATTTTTCAAGAACTGGCTCTTAAACGAAAGAACCTTTTTGCCTTGCCGTTTGGGCGGCCGTGCGTAAGTTTGGCTTTCACAAACCAACAGGAAGTGATGTCTGGAAAGAAAGTAAAATATGTATTGATCGCGGTTTTTGCCGGGCTGATGATCTGGTTTATCAAGGATGCGTTCACCCAACCGGGTGTGCAGGACCTGAAAGGCGACTTTGAGGAAGTAGCCATGTACCGCAACGAGAACAACACCGGCCCCATCCAGCGCATTTACGCCGTCACCGTTTCAGACAGCCTTTGGGATCAGATGCAGGCGTACGGCGACTACATGCCCCACACCAAGTATGGCACCACCAAAGTGTACTTCTTCCTGAAAGGCCAACCCGCCCCCCAAGCCGTTACACCCGGTGAACAGAACTTCGACGCGCAGTTTCAGCCGCATTGCCTGGCCAAATACGAGAAAGACGCCATGGGCCAGGTGAGTCTGGTGAAGCGGCCGTTCAGGTAAAATCCATTCCAGTGAATTCCTCCGTTAATGGGGAAACCCTGTGGAGGATGGGAGAAAATCTGTTTTTCTGAATATGTTTGGAAAACGATACTTCCCATGCTCATGAAGAACATCTTATTGGCGCTGTTTTTTGTTGTGACAGCGTCTGCTCAAAGCCTGGCACAACAAGCCCCGGGAACGGTACAGTTGGGGTTAGCGGCAGGGCCATCTTTCACTTCTCTTAGAGGAACCACCAATGTGAGGGGCGTTGACTTAGGCTGGGAAAGGGATTTAAGAGGAGGCGCTGGCATCTCTGTCCGTTACCAGCTCAATGCTCTTTTCCTGAAAACCGATCTGCTTTACTACAACAAAGGGTTCAAAACTGACATCACTGCTACCGATGCGTACGGCAACTCCACTGCTGGGCATACGCTCAAAGGCCATTTCCATTATCTGACGCTTCCACTTCTGGTGGGAGTCTCTATCAAGGAAACTGGGTTTTTCCTGAATGCCGGTCCTTATGTGGGGAGATTGCTCAAAATGAACTACACCCATGATCTACCTGAAGAGACCCAGATCCCTTCCAACTGGCAGGAAACCTCTTCCTGGAACAGGTTTGATTATGGAGTTTCAGGAGGAGTTGGTTATTCCCGTTCCCTTTTGGGCTTTGTTTCAGTGAGCGCGGAAATAAGACAAGACTTAGGCTTGCGGAACCTGGTGAGGGAGGGCACCAGTACCTTTAAAATTAACTCCACCACGTTACTGCTCGGGGCCCATTACACCTTAGGCGGCAAATAAGCAGGTTTCCTGTTTTGGGCCTGCTTTCCCAGAACCAGGCCCAAAACGCTACCGCTCGTTGCACAAATTCAAGAACCTGCTTCTGCCCTGTTCTTTCCGTTGCGGATTCGATTCAGAATCGATTAACTTTGTAGAGCGATGGAGAATTTTGTTGTATCGGCCCGTAAATATCGCCCGACTACGTTTGATAGCGTGGTGGGGCAGCACCATATTACCACTACCTTAAAGAACGCAATCAGCAGTAACCACCTGGCGCAGGCGTTCCTGTTCTGCGGCCCCAGGGGCGTGGGCAAGACTACGTGCGCGCGTATTCTGGCCAAGACCATCAACTGCCAGAACATTACGCCGGAGGTAGAGGCCTGCAACGTGTGTGACAGCTGCAAGAGCTTCAACAACAACAGCTCGTTCAACGTGCACGAGCTGGATGCGGCCTCCAACAACTCCGTGGAGGACATCCGGAACCTGGTGGAGCAGGTGCGTTATGCGCCGCAGACGGGCAAGTACAAAATCTACATCATAGATGAGGTGCATATGCTCTCCAACTCGGCCTTCAACGCGTTTCTGAAAACCCTGGAGGAGCCGCCGGCCTACGCCATTTTCATTTTGGCTACCACCGAGCGCCACAAGATCATCCCAACCATCCTGTCGCGCTGCCAGATCTTTGATTTCAACCGAATCCGGATTGAGGACATGGTGCAGCACCTGGGCCGTATCGCCTCCAAAGAGGAGATCAAAGCCGATGACGATGCCCTGCACCTGATTGCCCAGAAAGCCGATGGTGCCCTGCGCGATGCCTTGTCTATCTTCGACCAGATGGTGACCTTCTCGGGCCACCACCTCACCTACAAGGCCACCGTGCAGAACCTGCACATCCTGGACTATGACTATTACTTCCGCCTGACGGAATATCTGCTTACCCAGAACCTGAGCGGCGCTTTGCTGCTTTATGACGAAATCCTGAAAAACGGCTTCGATTCGCACAACTTCGTGCTGGGCATAGGCGAGCATTTCAGAAGCTTGCTCGTGTGCAAAGACACCGTAACGGTGCAGTTGCTGCAGGTTTCTGAGAACATCAAAGCCCAGTACGCGAAGCAATCGCAGGAGGCGTCTCTGAGTTTCCTGTTGTCGGGCCTGAACCTGGTGGGCACCTGCGACCAGAACTTTAAAGCGGCTAAAAACCAGCGGTTGCACGTGGAACTGCTACTCATGAAGCTGGCCCATTTGCCGCATGCCCTGCAACTGGCCTCAGACCTCTCTTTGAACGGAGAGGTCAAAAAAAAAACTAATGGAAGTTCCGGCGTAGCCGCTCCGGTTGCCCAGGCACCGGTTATCCAGGCTCCGCCCGTAGCTCCCGCGTCCGCGCCACCAGCCCCAGCTCAGCCAGTTTCGGCCGGTCTTGAGAAAAACACCGCCGAAACGCACCACAACACCGCGCCCGCCGATATGGACGCCGGCCAGGAGCCCGTGTTTGACACGTATCCTAACCAGGCACCTTCTCCGGTACCCGTGGCGGCTAAACCGGCCCCGGCGGTGGCTGATCCGGCAGCGCCCATGCGCACCGTGGCCTCTCCCCTGGCTACCCGCAAACTGTCAAAACTGCCCAGCCTGAAGAACCTGGAGGAGAAAGTAGCGGCATCTGCGGCACCCGCGGTGGAGGTGCTGGAAGAGGAAACCGAGGCCTACGTTCCCGGTTCTCTGCCGCCCATCAACGAACTGAAACTGCAGCAGCTCTGGAAACAGTACGTGGACCGCGTGAAACACACCGACCGCACCCTGGAGTACACCATCCTGAACCGCGAGTGGTACTTTGACGCCGAGAAAGCCGAGGTGCACCTGCAAGTGGAAAATGAGGTGCAGGTAGCCGAGTTCAACAGCTTCAAACCTGAATTTCTGATGTATCTGCGCCAGGGCTTAGGGCATAACCGAATACAGGTGCTCATTGACGTGGTGCAGCAGGAAGGCGGCCGCAAACTCTACACCTCGCAAGACAAATACAACTACTTAGCGGAAATGTACCCGGCCTTGAAAGACCTCAAAAACCGCCTCGGCCTGGACACTGACTTCTAATCTTTTCAAAACCTGTGGGGCTTTTCCAACGTCTCACAGGTTTTTACTTTCCCGCTCCCATGAACCACCTCTTCGATCGTAAAACCGATGCTTTTTTTGGAAGTCTCCGTTACCTAGGCTACGTGCTGCTACCGGGAGGCATCATACTGGGTGGTAGCCCCTTGTGGTCTGGCACTGACAAAGTGCAAATGCTATCTGTAGGCACGTTACTGGTTTTGCTGGGACTTCTCTTCCAAGGTACTTACCACGGTTTCCAGATCGATTTTCAAAACAAACGGGTACGGGAATACCTGAGCATGTTCGGGCTGAAGACCGGCAAATGGGCACCCTTGCCCGCGTTCAAGCAGGTCCTCCTGACTTCCAACCTGGGTCACGCTCATGCCCACGATCATGACCACGAACACGGCCACCACCATGATGAACCCGCCCCGCTGGTAACCTGGTACACCATCGGCTTATACTCCACCTCTCCAGAACCCGACTACGAACTCCGCACCGATAGCCAGCAGGATGCCCTGCAAACCATGGAACTGCTGGCCAAGCGCCTCCACATTCCCGCCGAAAACAGAGCCACCTCCCCTGCTTCTCATTTGTAGATGGCATAGTTATTTGGGGGCTGCTTTTCTTAAATGAGGCTGAAATGGGCTCTGCCCTTGGATTGTGGACCAGCAGGTGTAAACATCCCCTTCGCTCCCTCCAAAGGGGGAGTCTGAGCTTGGTAGAAGTAATTGAGATCAATGGATTGGGGCTTCCCTCGCTCGCCTCTGGCGAGTGTGGGTCATCGTTCGGCCTCTGGCCGCGTTGGAGTGGATTGCCTTTGCCTATGTCCTTAGCGGCGAGACGCCGCCCCATTTCTCACACTCGCCAGAGGCGAGCGAGGGTTTGCTTGAGCCTTATTCACAGCCACGGTAACACGGCCTTGCAAACTGCCAGCCTTAACAGGCTTGAACCATGAGGAATGTGAACCCACCCCTGCCCCTCCCAGGAGGGGAATCCGCCTTGCTGAAGGAATTGCAGTGCCTTGTCTCTACGGTATCACCGTCACTGCTTCTGTCTCTTCTTCCTGTTCCAGTCTTTCGCTTGAGCGCCTAGCACTCGACCCGGTGCCGCGCATGCGGCAGGCCTGAGGGCCAGGCGAGAGAGCACAGCGCGAAGGCGGAAGACGGGGCCCCGCGGCCGTGAGCGCACGAAGCTACCTATGCAACAACCCAGCTCATAAGTCCATAGACAAACGGCCCTTCGCCAGCAATAGCAAAAACATACCAACAACGGCTAATCAGGACATAGACAAGCCGCCGCTACGCCAGCAACAGACAGGAGTATCATTCAAAGCAACACTTAGTTAAAGCTTTTCCTTAGCTACCACTAACCACACTAATCCTCATTCTCAAAGCGTTATAATCAACGCCATAAAATCCCTTGGTTTTCCTATATTTGGTAACCATCTACAAGATTAATCCACCAGACGTGAAAAAAAGATTTATTGCTTTTTCCCTGATGGGAGTGATGCTGTTTGCCCAGTGCAAAACCAGTACGCCTACCCAGTCTGCTTCCTCAGCAACGGAAAGCCCATCGGCGGAGGCAGCCAAGAAAGAGTTCCCCTACACTTCCGTGCCCAATGATCCGCTGAACGCGCGCATCTACAAACTGGACAACGGACTTACCGTGTACCTGACCAAATACGAGAACGCGCCGCGCATCCAGACCTACATTGCCGTGCGGGCCGGCAGCAAAAACGATCCCGCCGATGCCACCGGTCTGGCCCACTACCTGGAGCACATGGCCTTCAAAGGGTCAACGCGCCTGGGCACCATTAACTGGGAAAAGGAGCAGCAAGAACTGGCCAAGATTGAGGCCCTGTACGAGCAGTACCGCACCCAGAAAGACCCGGCCCTGCGCAAGAAAACCTACCACCAGATTGACTCTATCTCGGGAGTAGCGGCCAAGTACGCCGTGCCCAACGAGTACGACAAATTGGTGGCCGCCTTGGGCATGGAAAACTCCAACGCCAGCACTTGGGTGGAGCAGACCATCTACTACGGCGATATTCCCAGCAACCAACTGGACAAGTGGGCCATGCTGGAAGCCGAGCGCCTGGGCGTGATGATTCCCAGATTGTTCCACACGGAACTAGAGGCCGTGTACGAGGAAAAGAACCGCTCCCTGGACTCTGACCAGAACAAAGCGTTTGAAGCAGCCTTCGCGGCCTTGTTCCCTACGCACCAGTACGGTGCCCAGACCACCATCGGGACGGTGGAGCACCTGAAGAACCCGTCCATCACCGAGATCAAGAAGTATTTCGATAAGTACTACGTGCCCAACAACATGGCCATTGCCATGAGCGGTGACCTGGACTTTGACCAGACTATCAGAACCATCAACGAGCACTTCGGACGTTGGCAGAAGAAAGCCGATCCGGTGTACAACGCGCCGCAGGAGAAGCCTATCACCGCGCCTGTTGTGAAGGAGATTCTGGGGCCAGAGTCTGAGATGCTGCTGATGGCCTACCGGTTTCCGGGTATTAAGTCTAAAGACGCGTTGGTGCTGCGCATGATCAACCAGATTCTGAGCAACGGACAGGCCGGATTGATTGACCTGAACATCAACCAAAAACAAGCTGCATTGGGGGCTGCGTCTTTCGCTGAGATTTACAATGATTACTCGGCTCACTTCCTCACCGGTAATCCACGTCAGGGACAGACCTTGGATCAGGTAAAAAACCTGTTGCTGCAGCAGATTGAACTGGTGAAGAAAGGCCAGTTTGAAGATTGGCTCATTCCGGCCATCGTGAACAAAAACAAGATCAGCAAGATGAAAGCCTACGAGAGCAACGCCGCCCGCGCTACGGCTTTCGTGGATGCCTTCATCGCGCGCCAGGACTGGGCCGAGTACCTGAAGCAGGAAGACGATTTTGAGAAGATCACCAAGCAGGACGTGATGGACGTGGCCAACCGCTACTACGGAAACAACTACGCCGTCATCTACAAGCGCACCGGTCAGGACCCAACCGCCCAGAAGGTGGAGAAACCGACCATCACGCCGGTACCGGCCAACCGCGAGGCGCAGTCTGAGTTCTACAAACAGGTAGCCAGCCGCACTGTTTCTGAGTTGCAGCCGCAGTTTGTGGATTACCAGAAGGACATTCAGCAAGGTACGCTCAAGTCTGGCATTCCTATTTATTACACCCAAAACAAGGAAAACGGGCTGTTCAACCTGTACTACATTCTGGACATGGGCACGAACAATGACCTGAAACTGGGTCTGGCCGTGGATTACCTGCAGTACCTGGGGACCGACAAATACACTGCCGAGGAACTGCAGAAAGAGTTCTTCAAGATCGGGTGCTCGTTTGGAGTTTCCTCGGGCCAAGATCAGGTGTATGTATCTCTTACCGGTTTGGACACCAATTTAGAGCAAGGCCTCCAGCTGTTTGAAAGCCTGCTGCAGAACCCTAAAGCCGACCAGCAAGCCCTGAGCGACATGGTGGCCGGTATCCTGAAAGATCGCAAAGACGCCAAGCTGAACAAGAACATCATCCACAGCGTGGCCATGGTGAACTACGCTAAGTACGGCCCTAAGAACCCGTTCACGCACATTCTGAGCGAGCAGGAGCTGAAGAAAGTGAAGCCCGCCGAGCTGATCACCCGCATCAAGAGCATTCCTACGTACCAGCACCGCGTGCTGTACTATGGTCCGCGCGAGTTGCAAACCATCAGCGCCACGCTGAACACCGGCCACATTGTTCCGGCCAGCCTGAAACCGGTTCCCGCTGAGAATGCCTTCAAGGAACTGGACATCAAAGACCGTAAGGTGTACTGGACCAACTATGACATGGTACAGGCCGAGCTGCTGTTTTTGACCAAGTCTCTGAATTATGACCCTAAACTGGTGCCTACCATCAGGCTGTACAACGAGTATTTTGACGGTGGCATGGGCGCCATTGTATTCCAGGAACTCCGCGAATCTCGGGCTTTGGCTTACTCGGCCAGCTCTCGTTTTGCCAACGCCAGCCGGAAAGACCGCGCCAACTACATCATGTCGTACATCGGGACGCAGTCAGACAAACTGCCCGAAGCCATGGCGGGCATGCAGGAACTGTTGAATAACCTGCCACTGGCGGCGGCTAACTTTGAGAATGCCAAAGCCTCGGTGCGGAACAGCATCGCCACGGAGCGCATTAACAAAGTGGGCATTCTCATGAACTATGAGCAGGCCCGCAAACTGGGCGTGGACCATGACATCAGAAGAGACATCTACGAGAGCCTGGATGCGCTTACCTTAGATCAGATCAAAGCGTTCCAAGAGCAGTTTGTGAAAGGACAGAACCAGACCATTCTGGTGATTGGCTCCAAAGATAGGCTCAACTTCAAGGAACTGGCCAAATACGGCACCGTGAAGCAGCTGACCTTGAAAGAGCTGTTTGGGTACTAGGCGATAGTGATTAGTTGTTAGTTAACAGTATTTAGTTTCAGAAGAAGGAGCGCCCCTCGGTTGCTCCTTCTTTGTTTTGGGGCTGTTTTGCAGAAAACAGGATTTAAACGCTGCTCTGGTTTATCACCGTCAACAAGTGGTTTATACTTAATTGCCTTTTTCAGGGAAACCTCTAACCTCCTCACTCGTTAGACCAAACTCCAATGTTACTTTTTTACGCTGTGCCTCCAATTCACAAAGGTGGTATATTGTACCATACCAACAACTTGGCGCCGGCTCACCTGATGTTTCCTTACCTTTAAACGATAGAATAAATATTAGGCTTGCTACGGCCAACCGATAACCGATTCACCTATCTTCTGATTTTCAATAGTACGCTTACATGAAAAGTACCAACACTTCCCCCATCAAACTAAGCCTTATCTCTCTTTTACTAGGTGGTTTCAGCATCGGGATGACCGAATTCCTGATGATGGGGATCTTACCTGATTTGTCAAAATCGCTCCATATCTCCATTCCCGAGGCCGGCCACCTTATTTCTATTTACGCATTGGGCGTGGTGATTGGCGCGCCTTTGATGGTAGGCCTTACCTCTAACCAGCCGCCCAGAAAGGTTCTGATTGGCTTGATGCTGATGGTGGGCGTTTTCAATGGCTTGTTTGCGTTGGCCGGTAACTATCCGCTGTTGATGGCCACCCGATTTATGGCCGGTTTGCCGCACGGGGCCTTCTTTGGCATTGGGGCAGTGGTCGCGAGTAAACTAGCCGAGCCGGGCAGAGAGGCCAGGGCTGTCTCGGTGATGTTTGCCGGATTAACCGTAGCCAACATTATTGGTGTGCCGTTGGGTACCTACATAGGGCATAACTACAGTTGGCGCTATTCCTTTGTAATAATTGCTGTGGTGGCACTGCTGGCCGCTTTAGCGGTGAAGGTGTGGATGCCTTCGGTGAAATCAGAATCCGAGACGAGCTTTCTGAAGAGCCTTAATATTTTCAAGTATAAAGAGCTTTGGTTTATTATTGGCATTTCCACTATTGGTACCGGCGGTTTTTTTGCCTGGATCAGTTACATCGCCCCGCTGATGACCGAGGTAGCCGGATTCAACAATAACGTCATGACCATTATCATGGTAGTGGCGGGCTTGGGAATGGTAGTAGGCAATTTTGTTGGCGGTCGGTTAGCCGACCGGTTCTCGCCCTTAACTACCACCACCTACCTGCTGTTGTGCATGGTAGCCGCTCTGTTGCTCACCGTGGTGATGGTGCAATTCAAACCTACGGCCGTGTTCATGACCTTTCTTATTGGGGCTATTGGTTTTGGCGTCATCGCGCCCATGCAAATGCTGATTGTGCAGCAGGCCAAAGGCGCCGAGATGCTCGCTTCTTCCCTGCTGCAGGCTACCTCCAACATGGGAAATGCCTTAGGCGCTTTCTTGGGCGGTTTGCCTATTGCCGCCGGCTTTGGGTACACGTCTCCGGAGTACGTGGGTGCCGCCCTGGCATTTACCGGGGTTTTGTTCTGCTTGCTTTTAATGGCCTCGTATAAGCAAAGAGCCAGAAGAATGGCCGTAGCATAACACTTTACCTGATGCAGGAAGTTAAGAAGACTTTCTGTTGCTTTTCAAACCAGTTTAACCAGACACATCACCATGAATACTATAGCCTTAGTGGTAGGATCCAGCGGAATCATCGGCAGCAATCTGGCGCAGGAACTCATCTCCCAGGGATGGACCACCTACGGGTTGGCCCGTAACCCGAACCGGGATGTAGAGCAACTGCAGCCCGTTCCCGCTGATTTGCTTAATCCCGAAAGCCTGCAGACAGCCTTGGCAGACATCAACCCCACGCACGTGTTCTTTACCAGCTGGATGCGCCAGGAGACCGAGGCCGAGAACATCAGGGTGAACAGCTTGATGGTACGGAACCTGCTGGATGCTTTATCTCCCAAAAAATCGGTGCAGCACGTGGCCCTTGTCACCGGCTTGAAGCATTATTTAGGCCCGTTTGAAGCTTACGCCAAAGAAGGATTCCTGCCCGAAACACCTTTGCGGGAAGAACACCCGCGCCTTAACATCGAGAACTTTTATTACGCGCAGGAAGATGAAGTGTACGCCGCCGCCGAGCGGGACGGGTTTACCTGGAGCATCCACCGGCCGCATACCGTTATTGGCAAAGCCGTGGGCAACCTCATGAACCTGGGTACTACCTTGGCGGTTTACGCCACCATCTGCAAAGAAACCGGTCGCCCATTTCAGTGGCCTGGTTCTGAAGCCCAGTGGAACGGCCTTTCTGACGTGACCGACGCCCGGGTATTAGCCAAACACTTGGTATGGGCCGCCACCACCGAGGCCGCCCGGAACGAAGCCTTCAACGTGGTGAACGGGGAATACTTCCGCTGGAATAAATTGTGGAAACAGCTAGCCGCTTGGTTTGGGGTAGAGCCAGCAGGTTTTGACGGCACCATTCATTCGCTGGAAGCCGAAATCGCGAACGATGGTCCTCTCTGGCGTGAGATCGCCCAGAAGTACAATCTGGCAGAGCCTAACTTAGACCGCCTGGCCTCCGCCTGGCACACCGATTTGGACCTGGGTCGTCCTATTGAAGTCATGACAGATATGTCCAAAAGCCGCAAGCTGGGCTTCCACGTTTATCAGAGAACCGATGAGTCTTTCTTTGACTTGTTTGAGCAATTGCGCAAAGACCGTTTGATACCGTAGCGCCACTATCCCGTGCATAGAGGCACGATATTAAAAAACAAGAAAGGAGCAGCCGCTGGTTGCTCCTTTCTTGTTTTTAGCCTACTTTACAGGAACATACCCTAAACCACCTGCCCAAACCCCTTCGTTTACATGAGAAAAGCTTTACCCTTCTTTCTACTCCTGCTTACCGTTTCACTTTCGGCCTTTTCGCAGGCCTTTGAGGGCAAGGTCACCTATGCCATGTCGTACAAGAGCAAAATGCCCGCCATCTCAGACGACCAGTTCGCCGCCATGATGGGCGACACCCAGGAGTACTTCATAAAAGGCGGCAGCTACAAGTCCGTCTTGAACGGCACCCTGCTGCAGTGGCAGTTGTATCCCAGCCAGGACAGCGCCCTGTACAACAAAATGTCCACCACCGAGGCGGTTTACTGGCTTGACGCCCGCTCTTCTAACGACCAGGTCCTGAAAGCGGAACTCCACAAAGGGGTGACCGAGATCCTGGGCTACCAATGCGATGAACTGGTCCTGACCTGCACCTCTGGCATACAGAGATACTATTTCACCTCCAAACTGCCGGTAGACCACGCCCTCTTTGCCAGACACAAGTACGGCAACTGGTTTGCGTACCTGGAGAAAGCCCGGGCCATTCCCCTCAAGATAGTGGTGGAGAATGCCCAATTGGTGAGCGAAAGCGTGGCCATTGAAGTAAAGCCCATGAAACTGGAGAAAAGCCTCTTCCAGCTTACTACGGGCAGCAGGCTGGAGAAAATGCCCTTCTAACCTTCCATTTTTAGTCCCTTTTCCTGAAAACAGGCCAGAAACCCTCCGCCTAGCCCCAACGCAACCGCAGGCTGGGTGCTGGTTTGCCTGGCGGTCATCGCCACGGGCTTGTATGCAGACCTGCGTGCTCCTTCGTCACGCGCGTCTTTAATCAACTTTTATCCCAGCTTTAAAGCATCTTTTCTTTCTATACTTCCATTTAATGCGAAACACCCTATTTCTGCTGGCGTTGGCCATCAGCTTGCTTGGTCTGCCGGTCTGCTCCTTTGCGCAGAAGAATTTTATCAAAGGCTATTTTGTCACCACGCAGCAAGACACCGTTCACTGCCTCATCAATGACCGGAACTGGCAAAAGAACCCCAAAGAGGTACAATATAAGATAACCCTAACCGGTGAGGCGACCACGTTCAAGCCTTCGCAGGTGCAGAGCTTCGGGTTGGCTACCGGGGAGCTGTACGAGGGCCGGGTGGTTACCTTCACGGCCTCGCCCATGGACCTGGAAAACTTACAGACCACCGTCGCGCCCAACACTGTCACTGACACTGTTTTCCTGCGGGTCCTGGCCAGGGGATCGGCCAACCTGCTGTACCTGTACAATGGCCAGCGGGACCATTTCTTTTACCAGGCCAACTCAGGTGCCGCCGTAGAATTAACCGTGCACCGCCACCTACAGGACAACGCGCTTACCGGCAAAGCCCTTCTGGTGCAGGAAAACCACTACCAGAACCAACTGGCTACCCTCTTCAAGGACTGCCCTGCCGTTGCCGAAAAGCTCTCCGCCGTGAAATATACCATCAGTGACCTTCGGGCTGTCTTCCGGCAATACAACGCCTGCCGTAAAACCGAGGCCTACACCAGCGCCAGGGACAAGGTACGGGTCCGTTTCGGGGTGATGGGCGGTGTGGCGCAACACCGTTTAGAGCTGCGCTCCTCTGAGCGCCCAGAACTGGAGAAGACCCGGTTTGAGAGTCCGCTGGCGCCTACCTATGGCATATCGCTCACCGCGGTTCTGCCCAGAAACAGGCAACGCTGGTCTATTTACAACGAGCTGGCACTGAAGCCTTACAAAGCCACCGGCACCTATCACCAGCACATTAACTTTGCGTACGAGCACAGGCTGTATGAAACCGAGTTTTCTGTCAACAGCCTGGGGTTGGTGAACATGGTACGCTACCAGGTTTGGGCCGGAGGCGCGGCAAAGCCATTTGTGGGCGTGGGCATGGCCAACAATTTCATCCTGCAGTTCAAGGAGCACCAACGCGTACACGTCACCTACGACTTCTCTGAGCGGCAAGAGTTTCATGAACGGCTTCCGGTGGGCCATAACAAG
Source organism: Rufibacter psychrotolerans (assembly GCF_016924645.1). Taxonomy (GTDB): domain Bacteria; phylum Bacteroidota; class Bacteroidia; order Cytophagales; family Hymenobacteraceae; genus Nibribacter; species Nibribacter psychrotolerans. Next base: position 106,650 of record NZ_JAFFJV010000021.1, read on the forward strand.
AAGCATGAGTTGGCCGCAGTGGTTGCCGCCGGGGTTACGTTTAAGAAAGCCACCGTTGAAGTGCGGGGCGAGCTGGGCAACGGCTTCGCAGACAGCTCCCCGGCCTCTTCCAGCAGAAAAGCAGTCAGCTTCCTGGTAGGGTATCAGTTCAATCAATAAGGGCGTCAGCGGTTCGTCCTGGCACCGGCCCCTGCTCCACCTCTTTCAAAAAGTCCGGTGAGTGCTTCGGCACCTCAACGGTAATTAAACCCACCAAGGATGCCACCTGTGCATTGCGGCGGGCGAATCTGATTAGGGGCGCACCATATGTTCAAATACAAGTGTAGAAGCTGTTTCAAGCCTGTTTTTCAAAAATGGGGCTTGAAACAGGGATTTTACCGCCTGGAGGCCAGCACTTGCTGCACACTGGTCCAACGCATTTCTGGGTAGCGGTCATTGTTTAGCGATGTGAGTTTGGCTTGGCCACTGAGCATGTCCCTGAGGTACTGCATGCCTTGCCACGGCGGAAACACTTCCTGGCTGTTGCGCATGAGCGTCTTGGTTACTCTAATCATCGCGTTCAAGACACCCAGTCCGCCCGCTCTCAACAGTTTAAAGGGGTGGCCGGTGGCTTGGCTGGCGGCGCGTTGCAGGCCTTTTGGGGTTTGCACATCACCGGCAATGCGCAGGTAGCGGGGCGTGTTGGGGTCCAGGGCCGCCAAGGCGGTATAGGTGGCGGTGTTGGCAATGTTGGTGAAATCCAAGGGCTGGTCTGCGTTGCCCCAGAACAGGATGCGCTTTACCGGGAACAGCACCACTGGCGCCTGGCCCGTGAGCAAATCTGTGAACATGCCGTTGAGGATAGACGTGGCGGCAATGGGTGCTTGGTCCAGCACCTCGGCAAACTCTTTCCTGAAGTCCAGGTTGCGGTTGTGGCCATAGGTTAGCCTGGTGAAATCTATGGAGAAGTCTGAGGGAATAAACCGGGGCACACCTGCCGCCACCGCCGCATTCAAAAGCCGGGTCTGGGTGTCTACCATCACGTCCCGCAAGCCCGACAAGGCACTCACCACGCACGTTCCACCCTGGCAGGCCTGGGTCAATGCCAATGCGTTTTGAAAGTTTACTTCCACTACCTCGGCACCCAGGGTTTGCAAGGCCGCACGTTTGCCCGCCTCGGTTCCTACCCGCACCAAGGCCCGCACGTGCGCGCCCCTTTTGCGCAGCTCTTCGGCAAGGAGGCCCCCTAAGTGACCAGTGGCTCCTGCAAGGATGATGGTTGGGTTGTTGAGAGAGGTGGAAATTTTCATGGTAGACGGTTAAATTTTTTAAGTTAACCGGTTAGTGAGGCGAATTGTTAGGGAGTACCATCGATAATGGATCTTTGTATTGATTCTAGGTGACGCGTATAGTATAAATGAGGCAGGTGGAAATGCCTATGTAATTTTAAAACCTTAACCCATTTTGGTTCCTAAACGCTACCTCTTCTCAGAACTGGTTTAGGGAAGAATTCAACCTGCTGCTTGGGCGCAGGGCTTCAGCTACATTGGCGGTTCTGGGTAGAAGTAACCGTGCATGTCTTCGGGCTTGCCTCGGGCTGCAGTCTGCTCCTTTACAATCTTTTCTTCGTTCTCCGTCATTGTTCTGGCCAGGCCAGCGAAACGGTTTTCAGCTACTTGTTCTTAGTTTACTCTGTCAGGGCTTGCGCCCAGTAAAAAAGAGTGAATTTGTCCATCCCTCAAAAGAGACAATCAGTGAAATTAAATAAGTTACCGCCTTTACTATTCTTCTATTTTTCTATCATGTTTATAGCGGTTTATTATATCTTTATGGGATTGCAATCGGTTTCATAAAGGATTTTAACAATAAACATGAAGAGACGAATACTTTTACCAGTAGTAGCACTGCTACTAGGAGCATTCCATCATGCTGCAGGCCAGGACCTGAAACTCAATGACCGGGAGTATTTCGAGCAGCAGGGCGTTAATGTACTGGTGTACAATAACCTTTTTACCGGAGGCTTCAATGATGAGAAGAACGCCGGTATAGAAGTAATCCACCATGGCGTGAGAACGGCGCAGGGCGGCGCGGTGCGGCTCTCCAACACGCCGGAGCAGTGGGACCTGGTTCCTGACATCCTCAACCGAAAGGTAGACCGGGCCGCCAAAACGGTAGAGGCTACGCTCCGGTACAAAGAATACAACTTTGATTCACGGGTAGTAGTGACCGCCAAGGGAAAAGGCGTAGAGATAGCCGTTTACCTGGACAAACCCGTTCCCAAGGCCCTGGAAGGAAGCGCCGGGTTTAACCTGGAGTTCCTACCCTCGCAATACTGGGCCAAGAACTATGTAGTGGACGGTCGCCCCAATCTCTTCCCGCGCTATGTGGTAGGCAACACCGTTACCAGGCCTAACAGCCAGAAACCGAAACAATTTAAGGGGTATGTCACTTCCGATGATCGGGGAACCGGCAGATTCATTGATCCGCTTCCGCTGGAAACCGGCCGCACCTTTTTGTTTGCGCCTGATGCCCCGGAACGGATGGTCAAAATAACCTCGCCCGATGCCGATCTGATGCTGTTTGATGGCCGTATGCTGGCCCAGAACGGCTGGTTTGTGGTGCGCAGCTTGCTTCCGGCCGGGAAAACAGGCAAGGTGTTGACCTGGACCGTGGAGCCAAACGCCATCAAAGGCTGGGTAAGAGATCCCAACATCGGCTTCTCTCAGGTAGGCTACCTTCCCGCGCAACCCAAAGTCTCTGTCATTGAACTAGACAAGAAAGACAAGCCCGCTAAAAGTGCCTCCATCTTTAAAGTAGGCGAAGACGGCAAAGCCACCAAAGTGTTCACCGGAAAGATCGCTCCCTGGGGTGACTACTTCAAGTACCACTACGTGAAGTTCGATTTCTCTCCCGTGAAGACGCCCGGTATCTACTACATTCAGTACGGAGACACCAAGACCAATAATTTCCTGATCGGAGAACAGGTGTACAGCAAGATCACCGATGCTACCAGCGACATCTGGATTCCTATCCACATGAACCACATGTTTGTGAACGAGGCGTACCGGGTGTGGCACGGCGAGCCGTTCAAGGAAGGGTACCGCCAGGCCCCGCCCAACACCGATCACTTCGACCTTCACGCCCAGGGCCCAACCACCGATACCAAGTACAAAGCGCTGGACCTGATCCCTGGCCTGAACGTAGGCGGCTTTTTCGATGCCGGAGACTTTGACATCGAGACCGGATCGAACATCAGCGTGGTGCAGAACTTTGTCAAAACCTGGGAAAGCTTCAAACCCCAGCGCGACCAGACATTTATTGATCAGAAGCAGCGTTACGTAGACCTTCACCGTCCCGACGGGATACCAGACGTGTTGCAGTTCATTGAGCACGGCACTTTGAACCTGGTAGCCCAGGCAGAGATCATCGGCCACATGGCCCAGACGCTCTCCAACTCCGTGCTGGATAACTATCACCACCTGGGTGATGCCGCCTCCTTAACAGACGGCCTACCTTACAATCCTAACCTTGGTCCGTACGAAGTAGCCAAGGATGGCCGCTCCAGCGGAGTGAAGGATGATCTGTGGGCCTTCACCAGCCGCGAACCCGAACTGGACCTCAGAGCTGCCACCATGTTTGCCGCCGCCAGCCGGGCCTTGAAGGGATACAACGATGACCTTTCGGCCAGAGCGTTGACACAGTCAAAAAGACTCTTGAAAGAGGCAACCGCCTTACTCGCCAATCAGAAGCAAGATACGAGTGGCCGGGGCAACGCCGCTAACATGGCCACCAACCTGCAGCTGTACATCGCCACCGGGGAGAAACAATATCTAGATAGATTCCAGGAGCTTCTATGGCCTTCTCTGGAGCGTAACGTGAGTGGCAACCTGTTAACGGCTCTGGATGCTATCCCGCACCTGGACGCCTCCTATAAAGAAAAGCTCCGTCCGTACGTAGCGAAGTACAAAGAATACATTGCCGGCCTTGAAAAGTATAATCCTTACGGCGTGCCAATTGGCCTTACCAACTGGGCAGGCAGCGGAGACGTGATGAACTTTGGTACTACCGTTTGCTTTGCTACCAAATATTTCCCTGAGATCATTGAGGGGCAGCATGCTTTTAAAGCCACCAATTATCTGTTTGGCGCCCATCCGTATCATAATTATTCGTTGGTTGCTACAGTGGGTGCTACGCGTCCTAAAGCCGTTTTCTACGGCAATAACCGGGCTGATTTCTCCTTTATTCCGGGCAACGTTGCGCCGGGTATCTTGTTCAGAAAACCCGACCACTTTGAGAACTATGATGACTGGCCTTTCCTGTGGGGCCAAAACGAAGGCACCATTGGCGGCAACACCGCTTATCTGATTTTTGGATCGGCGTTTAAGAATCTAATCAAGTAAGCAGATTGTTTTTGGGCAGGATAATTAGAGCCAGTGAGCTATTCAAATTATCCTGCCTTCAAGGGACTAACATATAAAATCCTCTTAATTTAGAATGCAACAAAAAGGCCGCCTGATTCCCTCAGGCGGCCTTTCCTATTTTAAGCTAGTTTTCTTAAAACTGATCGATAAACGTGTTCAACGTAGCGCTTGGGCGCATGGCTTTAGAAACTTTCTCCAGGTCTGGGTGGAAGTAACCGCCCATGTCCACGGGTTTGCCTTGCTCGGAAATTTGCTCCTGTACAATCTTCTCCTCGTTCTCGGTCAAGCCCTTCGCTAAGTCAGAGAATCTGGCTTTCAGTTCCTCGTTCTTGGTTTGCTCCGCCAACGCCTGTGCCCAGTACAGCGCCAGGTAGAAGTGGCTGCCACGATTGTCAATGCCGCCTACTTTACGGGCTGGTGACTTGTCTTTCTCCAGGAACTCAGCGTTGGCTTGGTTCAGGGTTTCGGCCAATACCTGCGCCTTCTCGTTTTTGGTCTTGTAGGCCAAATCTTCCAAAGAAACGGCCAGGGCCAGGAACTCGCCCAGGGAATCCCAGCGCAGGTAGTTCTCTTCGGCAAATTGCTGTACGTGCTTAGGAGCAGATCCACCGGCACCGGTCTCAAACAATCCACCGCCATCCAGCAGAGGCACAATAGAAAGCATTTTGGCGCTGGTACCCAGTTCCAGGATAGGGAACAAGTCAGTCAGGTAGTCCCGCAGTACGTTACCGGTTACCGAGATGGTATCCTGACCGGCTTTCGCGCGCTCGCAAGAGTACCGCATGGCTTCTACCGGAGACATGATTTTCACCTCTAAGCCGTTGGTGTCATGGTCTTGCAGGTAACGCTCTACTTTCTTGATCAGGTTAGCGTCATGCGCTCTTTGCGGATCTAACCAGAAGATAGCAGGTGCACCCGTGATGCGCGCTCTGGTTACGGCCAGTTTCACCCAGTCCTGAATAGGCAGATCTTTGGTCTGGCACATCCGGAAGATATCGCCTTCTTCTACTTTTTGCTCCATCAAGGCAGTACCGTTGGCATCTACCACGCGTACCGTACCGGCTTGCTCTATCTGAAAGGTTTTGTCGTGTGAACCGTACTCTTCGGCTTTCTGCGCCATCAGACCGATGTTAGGTACCGTGCCCATGGTCTTAGGATCAAACGCACCGTTCTCTTTGCAGAAGTTGATCACTTCTTTGTAGATACCGGCGTAGCTACGGTCTGGAATCATGAACTTGGTGTCATGCGGCTTGCCATCAGCGCCCCACATTCTGCCCGAGGTACGGATCGCCGCTGGCATAGACGCATCAATGATCACGTCATTAGGGAAGTGCAGGTTGGTGATACCTTTGTCAGAATCTACCATGGCCAGGGCCGGACCGTTCTCGTACACCGCTTTGATGTCGGCTTCCACGGCGGCTCTCTGGTCTTCTGGTAACTTCTGGATTTTGTTGTACAGGTCACCTAAACCGTTGTTAGGATCTACCCCAATTTCTTTGAATACGGCCGCATGCTTCTCAAATACGTCTTTGAAGAACACGGTTACCGCGTGCCCGAACATGATAGGGTCAGACACCTTCATCATGGTGGCTTTCAGGTGCAGCGACAGCAGGATGCCAGACGCTTTGGCATCGGCAATCTCTTTCTCAAAGAAAGCACGCAACGCTTTTTTGCTCATTACAGAAGAGTCAATCACTTCACCGGCTTTCAGGGCGATGTTCTCTTTTAAGGTCTTGGCAGAACCGTCAGCGGCTACAAACTCAATTTTCACGCTGGTTGCCTCGTCTACTACTACCGACTGCTCAGTGCCGTAGAAGTCACCGCCGTCCATGTGCGCCACGTGCGACTTGGAGTCGGAAGACCAGGCTCCCATGGAGTGCGGGTTCTTGCGGGCGTATTGCTTTACTGCATCGGCCACGCGGCGGTCAGAGTTACCCTCACGCAATACCGGGTTTACGGCGCTACCCAATACTTTGCCAAAGCGGGCTTTGATTTCTCTTTCCTCGTCGGTCTGCGGATCTGCGGGGTAATCTGGAATGTTATAGCCTTGTGCTTGTAATTCCTTGATAGCCGCGGTCAGCTGAGGAATAGAAGCACTGATGTTAGGCAGTTTAATGATGTTAGCTTCCGGAGTCTTCGCCAACTCGCCCAGGTAAGCCAGATCATCATTCTGCTTTTGCGCCTCGGTTAAGTTCTCCGGGAAAGTGGCAATGATACGGCCCGACAGGGAGATATCTCTGGTTTCCACTTCAATGTCGGCTGCCTTGGTGAAGGCCTGCACAATGGGTAAAAACGACTGCGTGGCCAAGGCCGGGGCCTCGTCTGTGATGGTATAAATGATTTTGTTTGCTTTAGACATTTCCTTCGTTTAAAGTTCTGTGATAGCACCAGGCCTATCCTTCACCAGAAACTGCTTCTGGTCCAGCATAGGCTTGGCTAGTTATGCAAGCAAATATAAGTGTCTTTTTAATAAAGCCTACCTAACCGGTAGGCATTCCGCGCTACATTTAGCCTGTGTCGCTGTTTTTGCCAAAGCCTTTCTATACGGATAGATTTTGCTGGCGACTGAACGCACCACAAACCACGCAAGATTTACCATCAAGTCTTTACACAGCCGCTGACTCCAGGCTAACCTCCCCCTGCAGCCTATCTAATTTAATTCGCCATCAACACCATACACCTTCCTACGCCTGCTTGCCGCTGCTAACTCTACTGGTATACGGCTCTATTATAGGGTGGTATCCTGCCCATAATATAACTTCTTCAGGACCGGCAGTTCCTCACTCCTTATTCTGTTCCTTCTAAGGCAGGCTCTTCTCCATTATCCTTTAGACTGCTGTTATATTCTGCTGTAACACTTCTAACCGTAACAACTAAGAAATTAACTTAAATTTAATAAAATTAATTTTTTATATAATTAAATAAACATAAGACATCATAAAACATTACAACACAGACTAATTTAATTTAACTATACAAATATTAATTTTAACTTATATATACCAAAATACAACATCCACACAAGTCGTCATTTTGCAAATAGTCTTATTATATATATTTTAGATCCAAATTAATATACTTATTATATCATAAATTTTAATCAATCTTAGAATCAGCATAATAATATACCATTAAAACAAGCACATAGCCAAACCATCTATTACCCACTATTATATTTTAGCTTATGAAATCAATACTGCAACTTCTGTTAGTATGTGCAGTTCTGCTCCTCCAGGCAGAGGCTCACGGGCAAAGGACTACCCTTTACCACGAAAACTTTACAGGCACCCTTACGAATCTCACCCGCAACTGGAAACTTGCTGATACCCCTCTAAACACTCCCGCTTACCCAAAGGCCTCACGTGGCCCGCACCTGCATACAGATAAAAAACCCGGCGAGTACACCCTTGAGTTAGGGGAATTTTCAACGGGTGGGTACGAAGACATCATTGTGAGTTGGGGGGGCAAGAAAACAGGTGACCCGTCTGTCAAACTGGAATACAGCTATAATGGCGGGGTGTGGGTACCCGTAGACAATTGGTTTGAAGTAGGAACCGAGTGGTCTGTTGTAAACGCAGAAATGGGCGTTTCTTTGCCGCATTGCTTCAACAAGGCAAGGGTAAAACTGCGCTGGACCTATACCGTCACCAATACGGGCACCAGTTACGCCATTGATGATATCACCATCACGGGCCGGCCATACGGTGGACCAAGCATCCCGTCCTCTACCTCCCACATTGTTTGGAAACAGGAGAATGCCGGTGAAATTCCATTCACCAAAGCCAGGTACGTAGACGCTAGCCCTTTCACAGGTTCTTACTACAGCCCAAACACAAATAACGTGAAGATACAGTGGAGCAAGGAGGAAAGAGGGGCAACCATGTATGACCAACACGTCACCCCTGATTTTCAGAACATGTACACCGTGGGCATAGCCCAGCAGCACAGCAGTTCTACCGCCTCAGGTTACAGCAGAAGCTCAATCCACTTTGACTCTTTCGTGAAAGGGATAAACCTAACCCTCTATGATATTGACGAAACCAAGAATGAGTGTATTGATGTCGTTAGGATTATTGGCTACACCAGGGAGGGAAACCCTATCTATCCTAAGAAAGAACACACCATGGTGACCTCCATCAATGAGTTCATCTCTGTTGGCGATAATGGATTTGCCATAAGAAGTAAATCAGACCAAGTTCCCAACAAGAAGAAAAGTATCTATGACTTGTACCCCGATGACCCGGAGGGCAATGCTTCCGTCGCTTTTCATGAACCCGTTAACAGAGTAGACATCATCTATTCAAATGGTCTTTATGGCCAGTCAGAGGTACTGCATTCTGGCAAGCAAAAAATTGCGATTGCTGAGGTTACCTGGCGGGACATCGCCTTGCCCACCCCTCCGGTTGACGACACCACTCCCAGCGCCATTGGCACGCCAACCCCCGGGCCCAACCCGCTGCCCGTGACGTTAACCGCGTTTGACGCGAAAAAAGTAGCCGACGGGGCCCAGTTGAACTGGATTACTGCCTCTGAGATTGACAATGAGCGCTTTGTGGTGGAGAGAAGCCAGGACGGGAAATCCTTTGCACCCATTGGAGAGGTAAAAGGAGCCGGCAACAGCAACACCCTCCTGAAATACTCCTTCCTGGACCGCGCGCCCAGGCACGGCGCCAACTACTACCGCTTGACCCAATACGACTACGACGGCGTTTCTGAGACCTCAAAGGTGGTGTACGTGAATGTACGGGTTGTGCCCTCAGACAAGGCGAGCCTCAAAGCCTACCCGAACCCCACCTCTGAGGAACTTACCATTCAAACCTCGGCCACCAGCGCCACTGACCAGGTGGTGTATATCTTTAACTCGGTGGGCAGTGTGGTGAAGTCAGTGGTGTTACCAAAACACCAGGCATCTTTGAACATTCCGGTAAGAGAATTGCCTTCCGGATTGTACCTAGTAAGATCGGGCCAGGCGGTCACCAGGTTCTACAAGCAATAATCATCGGCAGAGGCTGCCCTCAGGCCCTACACCAGTACGCACAAGCCTGCTTTCCTGCACCGGGAAAGCAGGCTTGTGCGTACTGGTGTAGGGGGAGGCAGACCACTCTAAAATCGGTTCCTGCCTTGCTCCGCCCAGGCACCCGCGCCTCACAGGTTGAACGGTATTCCCCATCAAACTGCCGTATAAGGCTATATGAAGATGCAAGCCTACTTCGGCAGCCTGGCCCTATTACTCTGCCTTGCCTGCCAGTCAAATTCCGGCCAAAGTGGCGGAGCGCAGGAAGAAAGGATGGCTACGCACTCCCGGGCCCAGCAGGCAGAAGCCAAGCAACAGGAGCAGATTCTGCAAAAAGACACCCTAAACGCCGTGCAGGAGGAAGTGGTGCGCAAGCCCCACCCTGCCCACCAGGAGGAGTTTGCCACGTTCTTTAAAAGGTTTGAGCAGGCAATACAGCAGCAAGACGCCACCGCCTTTAACCAGACCATAGCTCCCGAACCTGGCTTGTACCTGATAGACAACCCCGGCGCGGTGCCCAGGTTTACCCGGGTGGCAGACATCAAGGTTTATAAAAGGACGGGAGCGGGCGAAAGGCCTTTCTTTACCATCAGGGAGTCATTTAACAAGTGTGACCTACAGGAAGCAGAGCAACTGCCCACCGTTACCTGCCTGGGCGACAACAACAACTTCTCCCGCCAGGGATGCTTTGTGACCGACGGTACCGCTTTCCACGGAAACACAGCCTACCGGCACGCCGGCCTCTCCCAGGCAGAGGAAAGAAGGATAAGCCAGGCCCAACTGCTGGTCAGCAAGACGGTGCTGCACACCCGCAGCGGTTTTAAATTCCATTTCGGGCGTATCAATGGCCAGTGGCGGGTGCTGTTCATTGAGTTGACGGCTCCTTGTAGCGCCTGATGCTGCCTGGAAAGCATCTCCCGTACCTCACAGCCGTAAAGAGCAAAGGCACCCTGCGTTTTAGGCCTATTTTGCTGAAAAGAGGCCCAAAACGCAGGCGGCTCAAACTCAGCACTAACAACTCAGCACTACCCATATGGCCTGGCCCTCGCACCTTCCCCCACCCGATCCGCAACTGGTAAAGCAACTGACAGAGCAGCAGGAAAAACTCAGGCAACAGGTGGTGCTCCAGAAACCCGATTTTGAACTGAAACTGCTGGCGGGTTGTGATTCCTCCTTCATTGGCGAAAACATTCTCTCGGTGTTTGTGGTACTGCGTTACCCCGTACTGGAATTGGTAGAAAGTGTGTGGCATTACGGTCCGGTAGCGTTGCCCTACATTCCGGGCTTTCTGGCGTTCCGGGAGGCGCCTAACCTGGTACAGGCCTATGCCAAGTTGCAGCATACTCCCGACCTGATCATGGTAGACGGGCACGGCATTGCGCATCCTCGCCGGTTAGGCATTGCCAGCCAGTTAGGAGTGCTCCTGAACAAACCTACCATGGGCGTGGCCAAGAAAGTTCTGACCGGCAAGTACGAAGAACCGGCAATGACCAAGGGCAGCCTCTCCACGCTCACCCACCGCGGAGAACATATTGGCAACGTGATCCGCACCAAGGACAAAGTAAAGCCCGTGTTTGTATCGCCGGGGCACCTCATGGACCTGGAATCGGCTACCACCATCGCCCTGGCTACTGCTATCAAACATAAACTCCCGGAACCCACCCGCTTAGCCGACCATTACGCGGAGGTCTACAAGAAAGAGGTGCTATAAACGGCACCCTGGTAGGGAATACGGTAACCTGTGGGCATTTATTCCTCCAGGATTTGAATATATACCCAATTTTGCCCTTCTACCAAAACCAAGTATAACTCCCCAAAAAAGGCACTAGTATACTATGGAAGCCAATCCCTCCGGAGACAGCGGTTGGCTTGGTAGTACTTAGAGTCATTTTAATTGGGAGAACATGGAAATACAAACGAAGGAGAAAACAAACACCCACCAGAGTACCCGGGAAGGTTTTGACGTGTATCGCGTTCGGCAAGACTTCCCCATGCTACAACAGAAACTCAACGGAAAACCCTTCATTTACTTAGACAGCGCTGCCAGCGGGCAAAAGCCCCAGGTACTGATTGATAGGCTCAGTGATTTTTACGCCCATGAGTACGGAAAGCCCAACGAGCAGCACACCGCCAGCAAGAACGCCACCGAGATGTTACAGGAAACCCGCCAGAAGGTGGCCGACCTGATCCAAAGCCAAAAGCAGTGATGAAATTGTCTTTGTGCGGGGCTGCACGGAAGCCATCAACGTAGTGGCCCTGGGCTTTGCGCGCGGCCTGCTGCAAGACGGTGATGAAATCATTATTTCTTTGATGGAGCATCATGCCAACATTGTGCCCTGGCAAATGGCGGCGCAAGACTCCGGTGCTGTAGTAAAGGTAATTCCCATCACCGAAACCGGGGAACTTGACCTGAAGGCCCTGGAGAACCTGATCTCTGACCGCACCAAAATCATAAGCCTGGTGCATTCTTCACAGATACTGGGCACCATTAACCCCATCAAGAAAATTACGGCCATGGCTCATAAAAAGGGAATTCCGGTGCTGGTAGATGGCGCCCAAACAGCCCCGCACATGCCCATAGATGTACAGGACCTTGACTGCGATTTCTTTACGTTCTCGGCCCATAAAATGAGCGGACCTACCGGCGTGGGCGTTCTGTACGGCAAATCTGAATGGCTGGAGAAACTTCCGCCGCATAACGGAGGTGGCGAGATGTGTGATACCGTCACCTTTGAACAGACCACGTACAAACCCATCCCTAAGAAATTTGAAGCGGGTACCACCTCGTTTGCTGACATCATCTCGTTAGGGGCCGTCATTGATTACCACCATGCCTTGGGCATGCAAGCCATCGCCGATTACGAGCAGGAATTACTGGAGTATGGTTTGGAGAAACTACACCAGATAAAAGGACTGCATATTTTGGGCTCAGCCCCGGAGAAAGAACCCGTGGTATCCTTCACCATTGACGGAGTTGATGTAAAGGAACTGGAAAAATACCTGAACAGCGAGTGGGGCATTGCCGTGAAAGCGGGCTTGCTTGCCTCTCAGCCCCTGATGAAGCACCTAAAGGTAGAGCAAGCAATTAGAGCCTCCTTTTGCTACTACAACACCAAAGAGGAAATAGACACCCTCACTCAGGCCATAGAAACCTTTATCCAGAAGGATTCCTGATGTTGCACTGGTTCATAGCCATTGTTTTTTTGGTTTTCCAAGGAGCCTTTCTCTTTTAGAGGAAGGCTCCTTGCATTTGACAATTGAGCGTGACAGGGCCATGCCAACTGTGGTATCCGGCAAAATGCTCGGCATTCCGCCTTTTTACCAACCTGGCACCCCGGGCTTTCGTTCTTGCAGAAAACTGACCACTGCTACTCAGTTTATACGACTATAGACCCAAACAAACCTGTATGGAAACAATCCGCACCTTTCATGCCTCCACCGAAGAAGAACTTTGGCACCAAGTGGCCTATGACATGGCCAGCCACAAAGAGCTTCTCAGCTACTCGGCGCTTCTGCAGCAAAACGGCACCCAGATCTACTTTGACACCGACATTGACCTAGGCGGCGGCTTTGAGGGCGGCATCTCCTCCACCAATTTCATGGCCCCGGTACCGGAACACGTCTCCCTTCGGTTTGCCCTGCATGAGCAAGGCTGGATGGACGAAGTGGGCAAGTTCTTCGGGATGGAAGACATTGAACTGGGCTACCCAGACATTGACGATGCCTTCATCATCAAAACCAACCAACCCGAAACCCTCAAAAGCCTGCTGGCAGATCCTACCATCCACGACATCCTGCTGAAGCACAAAAGCTGTGAACTGCGGCTGCACGAAGACCATGACGAAGACGGCTCTGAACTGGTCCTCACCTTCTCCAAAGACGAAGCCATTCTGGACATGGCCGAGCTCCGGGAGATTTATGGGCTACTGTTTTCCCTGCTGCAAAAGCTGAAGCAGTCGGCCTAGACACTCGTAGGAGCTGCGCACACTACGGGGGCAAACAGTAGTCCTGAGTCTTGAGTGCTGAGTCCTGAGTAAGGAATGTGTTTTTAGAGGTTTTGGGGAGAGAGGCCAGGAACGTTGTTGAACCCACCCCTACCCCTCCCAGGAGGGGAATTGGGCTATTCCGGTTTAGGGTTGTTTTTCCAAAAACAGGGGCGAAACGCGAAAAAATCATGCTTTATAAGGGGATATCTGCTTCATAGTCTTAGAAACCGCAGCCTCTCGGAACCTGATTTCAAGCTTTGGGAATTATTTAGAATTCACTTCCTGCTTACAGTAGCTGATAACTCCCCTCCTGGGAGGGGTAGGGGTGGGTTCAACTCCATTTGCCTCCGTATTACCGTCAACTCAAAAGACCTCGTAGTGTGCGCAGCTCCTACGAGTGTCTTTGCCAGCTGCTTGCCTCACCGCCAGCCATTCTGTCTGATTATGTTAAATAAACAGACTCCCATTTCTGCCACATTTTCCGAAAAACAGGCAAAAAACGCCTAGGCACCTCATTTGCTACTATCGTCGTAACAAACTTAGAAACTACGGAAAGACGATATAAAGCTATGAACTTTAACAACTATACCATCAAATCGCAGGAGGCCGTGCAGAAGGCAACCGAGATTGCCGGCGGCAACCAGCAGCAGGCCATCGAGACGGGGCACTTGCTGAAGGGTATCCTGCAGACCGACGAGAACGTGACCGGTTTCTACCTGAAGAAACTAGGTGTGAACGCGAACCAATTCAACACGCGTCTGGACGAGATTGTGAACGGGTACCCCAAAGTAAGCGGGGGCAGTCCTTATCTGGCCAACGAAGCCGCTGCGGCCTTGCAGAAAGCCAACTCTTACCTGAAGGAGTTTGGCGATGAGTACGTGGCCATTGAACACTTACTTCTAGGCTTGCTGGCAGGCCGGGAGAAAGTGGCTACGCTCATGAAAGATAGTGGCATCACCGAGAAAGGCCTGAAAGCGGCCATTAAAGAACTACGCGGTGACTCTAAAGTAACCGACCAGAACGCCGAGGCGAAATACAATTCCCTCAAACGTTACGCCATTGACCTGAACGAGCAGGCCCGCTTAGGTAAAATTGACCCGGTAATAGGTCGTGACGAGGAGATCCGCAGGGTGCTGCAGATTCTGAGCCGCCGTACCAAAAACAACCCAATTTTGCTGGGTGAGCCGGGTGTGGGTAAAACCGCCATCGTGGAAGGTTTGGCCCAACGCATTGTGTCTGGTGACGTGCCGGAGAACCTGAAGTCCAAAACCATCATGAGCCTGGACATGGGTCTTTTGGTAGCCGGTGCCAAATACAAAGGCGAGTTTGAGGAGCGCTTGAAAGCCGTGATCAAAGAAGTGGTAGACTCTGAAGGCGAGATTGTGCTCTTCATTGACGAGATCCACACCTTGATTGGTGCCGGTGCCGGTGGCGACAGCGCCATGGACGCCGCTAACCTCTTGAAACCAGCTTTGGCGCGTGGCGAATTGCATGCCATTGGTGCCACCACGCTCAAAGAGTACCAAAAGTACTTTGAGAAAGACAAAGCCATGGAGCGCCGCTTCCAGGCCGTAACGGTAGATGAACCGAGCATTCCGGATGCCATTTCAATCCTGCGCGGTATCAAAGAAAAATACGAGCTGCACCACGGCGTGCGCATCAAAGATGATGCAATCATTGCTTCCGTGGAGTTGTCCAGCCGCTACATCTCTGACCGTTTCTTGCCAGATAAGGCCATTGACTTGATTGACGAGGCTGCCTCTAAACTGCGCATTGAGATAGACTCTTTGCCGGTGGAATTGGACGAGGTACAGCGCAAAATCATGCAATTGGAGATTGAGCGCGAAGCCATCCGCCGCGAGAACGACAAAGAGAAAGAGAATCTGCTTTCTAAGGAGATTGCTGACCTGAGCGAAACCCGTGACGCCCTGCGTGCCAAGTGGCAGAGCGAGAAACAGGTGATTGAAGGCATTCAGAAACAGAAAGAAGCCATTGAGCAATATCGTCTGGAAGCCGAACAAGCCGAGCGGGCTGGTGATTACGGTAGAGTGGCGGAGCTGCGCTACGGTAAAATCCAGGAAGCGGAAGCCAAGCTGAAAGAATTGCAGCAGCAAGTGCAGGAGCAGCAAGACGGCGAACACATGTTGCAGGAGGAAGTAACCTCTGAAGACATCGCCGAAGTTGTAGCAAAGTGGACCGGCGTGCCGGTAAACAAGATGCTGCAAAGCGACCGTGAGAAACTGTTGCACCTGGAAGAAGAACTGGGACGCCGCGTAGCTGGCCAGGAAGAAGCCATTGCCGCTATTTCTGATGCTGTGCGCCGTAGCCGGGCTGGTCTGCAAGATCCTAAACGCCCCATCGGTTCGTTTATCTTCCTGGGTACAACCGGGGTGGGTAAAACCGAGCTTGCAAAAGCCCTGGCTGACTTCCTGTTCAATGACGAGAACGCCATGGTGCGGATTGATATGAGTGAGTACCAGGAGCGCCATGCGGTGAGCCGTCTGGTGGGAGCGCCTCCGGGATACGTGGGCTACGATGAAGGTGGTCAGTTGACCGAAGCCGTCCGCCGGAAACCGTACTCTGTGATCTTGCTGGACGAGATTGAGAAAGCGCACCCAGATGTGTTCAACATCCTGCTGCAGGTGCTGGATGATGGTAGGCTTACCGATAACAAAGGTCGGGTTGCCAACTTCAAGAACACCATCATCATCATGACGTCTAACATTGGCGCGCACATTATCCAGGAGAACTTCCAGGATCTGGATGAACTGAACCCAGAGCCAACCATTGACCGGACCCGTGACGAGGTGTTTGAAGTGCTCAAGAAAACCTTGCGGCCTGAGTTCCTGAACCGGATTGATGAACTGATTATGTTCCGTCCGTTGAGCTCTCGCGAGATCCGGAAGATTGTGGACATCCAGTTCCGTCACATCCAGGAGCGTCTGGAAGACACCGGCATCCGTCTGGAAGCCACCGACGAAGTACTGGACTTCCTGGGCCAAGAAGGTTACGATCCGCAGTTCGGTGCCCGTCCGTTGAAGCGTGTGCTGCAACGCCGCATCCTGAATGAGTTGTCTAAGTCTATCCTGAGCGGCGAAATCAGAAAAGACGCGGTAGTAGAAGCGGTGCTGGAAGACGGCCACATCAGGTTCATCAACGTGGACATTGACCTGCCCATTGACAGATAATAGATAACCCGTTGTTTTAAGTTGAAGTGAAGGCGTCGGAGAGCAAATCTCCGGCGCCTTTTTTATTGCCCATTCACCATGGTTGGAAAACCGTTTCAGGGCAGATTTCCAGAAAACAGGCCCGAAAACGAAAAACAACCGCTGGCGCGAGCTTGCAGCTCGTGTCCGCCCGCATTTCTAAACTAACACACTTTAAGGCCTTAGCAGAAACTTTCTAATGCACAATTAACCAAGGATCGCTTGATGTAACTATCCGCAAGAGAAGATCA
>NZ_JAFFJV010000022.1 GCF_016924645.1 Rufibacter psychrotolerans
TTCCGCTTTGCAACACTTTCTTTTATTTTTTTCTTCCGCCCATTCGGCAAGAGAACCTCCTCTTCGGAAGGGGCTGCAAAGGTAAGAACATTTCCTCTCTTGGCAAGCAACTCTCAGGATTTTTTTTCAAGCTTTCCCCTGCCCAACCGGCAGGGAAACCCTCCTTTCGGAAGGGGCTGCAAAGGTAAGCAGAACTTCCCGCTTTGCAACGCTTTTTCATTTTTTTCTTCCGCCCAGCCGGCGGAACAACCTTCTCTTCGGAAGGGCTGCAAAGGTAAGAAGCTCCTTTCACTTTGCAAGCACTTTTTTCTTATTTTTTCTCCGCCCATTCGGCGGAACAACCTCCTTTCCCGAAGGGGCTGCAAAGGTAGCGAACTATTCCGGGACCGCAAGGGGCGGGAGAAGATTTTTCCTGTTGAACCCGCTTTGACCCGGTCACGGAGGGTAACTTCCCGGCCGGCGCCTAGGCAAGAACCAAACCCGATGCCCCGAAGTTCCTGACTAAACAAAGATTTTCATGAAGCAGACTACATAAACAAACTCGGTACACAACCTTACTTTCAGCGTAAATCTGCACCTACCTTTATATACAGCACTCTTTATATATACATCACCAATTATAATTGTACATCCTCCCACTCCTGATTTCCTTCATGCTTGAAGCCTCTATAAGAAGGAAGATGCACTCCCCCGTTTCTGAGCTACTTTTTAGAGTATAGCCTCTAACCAGGCTGCTGCATTTGGCATCAGCTAGGCTGTGTCTGAAAAATGGCGGGGCAGTACCGTTTTGGCGCTGCTTTTGGGAAAGTAGCCCCAAAACGCCGACCTACAATAGGCAATGGAGGCAGAGATCAGCCGAGGAAAACAGGATGAAAAAGCTCCGGGAGCATTTTCAGACACAGCCTAGCACACTGTGCTACCTTACAGACTACTTCTTCAAGATCCTTTGGGCCAATTCTATCTCTTCCTGCAAAATGGTGTGCGGCCGGCCTTTGTAGATTTTCTTCGTAACCACGGCACCCTGTTCTTCCATAATAGCTACGGTTTCTTCTACCCGGCTCACCGGCACGTGCGGGTCTGGGTCACCGGTGGTGATTAAGACCGGAGTACCGGCAAAATCGCCCTGGTAATTGGCGGTTTCCAGCTGCTGGCCCACCAAACCGCCGGTGAAAAGCAACAAGCCGCCGTAGTGCCTGGCATGGCGTGTGGCGTACTCAGAGGTCAGACACGCGCCCTGCGAAAAGCCCAGCAGATAAATATTCTCACTGCTGACTCCTTGTTTCAGGATGCTCTGCACGGTACTATCAATCAACTCCAGGGCAGACTCCAGCGCGGGTTGGTTCTGGCTGGACGGAGCCATGAAGCTGTAAGGATACCAGCTCTGGTTGGTGGCCTGCGGAGCGAACAAGGTAAAATCTTCTACGGGCAGGTACTCGGCCAACGACAAGATGCTGCCGGCAGTAGCCCCGCGGCCATGAATCATGATGAGCGCCTTACCGGTTTCAGTTAGGGGCTTGCCGCGGGTGATGATTTTTTGCTCGTGGGTATACATAGCTTGAAAATCAAGTTTAAACTTTATTGGCCTGAATGGCTTGGACTAGCCACGGATTGTGACCGCTTTTATAGAGCTGTTTTTAGTCTAGTTTTGGTAAAACAGCCTCAATATCGGCACGGCGTGGCTCGTACTGCGGCGGCAACAGCAGGCTTTGGCCCAACTGATCCCACGGCTCGTCAATCCCGAAACCCGGATTATCAGTGGCGATCTCAAACAACACCCCGCCCGGCTCCCGGAAATACAGCGAGTAGAAGTAATTGCGGTCAATTTTGTTCGTAATGTTGAGGCCGCTGGCGCTGATTTTCTTCTGGAAGTGCATGAGAACGTCTTCGTCCTGCACCCGGAATGCGATGTGGTGGTTGGTACCGGCCCCGCCAATACCGCGGGCTTCGTTGGGCAGTTGCACCAGGTCAATGACATTGGCCGCGTCTACGTTCTCGTTGATGAACCGGTAGCGGTTGCCGCTTTGCTCCACCTCCTTGTAATCCAAAAGCTGAGTCAAGACCGTAGCGGTCTGGCGGATGTCTTTCAAGGTCAACGTCACGCCGTGGAAACCTCTGGTGGCTACTTCGGCGTTCACGGCTCCAGTTGTCCATGGCGTGCGGCTGTCCTGGTTTTTAGGCACCACCAACTCCAGTTTCAGACCGTCCGGGTCCAGGAAGGTCAGGTATTTTTCCCCAAATTTCTCAGAAGGCTTGTTGTAGATGACGTTGTGCTTTTCAAAGCGGTCGATCCAGAAATCGAAGCTGCCTTCGGGCACGGAGTAGGCGATGTTGGTAGCCATGCCGGTTCCGGCGCTGCCACGGCGGGCACCCTCGTAAGGGAAGAACGTGAGGATGGTACCGGCGCTGCCTTTTTCGTCGCCGTAGTATAAGTGGTAAGTACCGGGATCATCAAAGTTGACGGTCTTCTTGAGCAGACGCAAGCCCAGCACATCGGTATAGAAATCAAGATTCTTTTTGGCCTGATCGGCGATGGCCGTGATGTGGTGCAGACCTAAGATTTTATTTTCCATGGTTTTATTAGTGATTGATAGGCACCTCAATCAACAGGAAGCGACTATCGGTTTCAAAGGTGAAGTAGAGTTGATCTGTGTCCCAAATACCAATGGCTTCGCGCTGCTGGAGCGCCTGGTCATTGACCTGTAGCGTACCGCTGATGTTGAACACGAACACGGCCTTGTTCAGCGGTTTGAAGCTATACGAGAGCGACTGCCCCTGCTCAAAGTAGCCCAAGGAAAGCTTCGCGTTCTGGTTGATCCAGCAGTGGGCCGGGCCTTCCTCGTTGCTCACGATGGTGGTGAGTTGGTTCACGCGCTTCTCCTCGGGGAAGTAGCGGCGCTGGTAACGGGGCGTAATGTTCTGTAGCTTGGGCTCAATCCAGATTTGCAGGAAGTTGACCTCGTCCTCGCCCACGTTGTGCTCCTCGTGCCGAAGGCCGCTGCCCGCGCTCATGATCTGCACCCAGTCTTTGTGCACCACCTCTTTGTAGCCCAAAGAATCTATGTGGTTCATGGAGCCCGCCAGCATCACCGAGATGATCTCCATGTTGGCGTGCGGATGGATGCCGAACCCGTTGCCGGGCTCCACATAGTCATCGTTGAAAACCCGCAGCAACCCGAACCCGGCCCGCACGGGATTGTAATGCCCCGAGAAGCTGAAGACGAAATTGCTCTTTAACCAGCCCAAATCTTTCAGGCCTCTTTCGGCGGGGTTATAGCGTTCGAATTGCATACTAGTTTTTGGAGATGTTTACGGTTCTTACTTTAAGAGAATCAAGTTAGTCTAAATCTGTTTATTGCCTGCTTTGGGCAAAAGCCTTTAAAAACAACTTTTGCCCAAAGCAGCAGCTTAGGCTTGTTTCACCAACTGGATCTCGGCCTGCAGCTTGATCTCGTCGCTTACCACTACGCTACCAGCTTCGGTCACGGCATTCCAGGTCAGGCCAAACTCTTTGCGGCTAATTTTACCAGTTACGGTAAAACCGGCTTTGGTCTGTCCGTAAGGGTCTACCACAATGCCCCCGAACTCTACGTTCACGGTCACGGGCTTGGTAGTACCTTTGATGGTCAGGTCGCCGTGCAGTTTGTACTGGTCATCGCCTGCTGCCTTGTAGTTGGTGCCCACAAAACGGATCTCATTGTGTTGTTCGGCATCAAAGAAATCAGCAGATTTCAGGTGCGTGTCGCGCTGCTCGTTGTTGGTGTTGATGGAGTTGACATCGGCGGTGAACACCACGCGCTCGGCACTGGTAAACTGCTCATCAGCGGTTTCGGCCTCCACGTTGAAAGACTGGAAATAACCGGTCACCGTGGTGATCATCAGGTGTTTTACCTTAAATTGAACCTCTGAGTGCATTGGGTCTACTGCCCATTTAGTAGTTGCCATGGTATTTAGTTTATAGTTTAAGTTCTGGTTTAGATTCTTCATTTGTGAATTGATACACAAATGTATGTACATTTAATGTATATACACATATATGTGGGTAAAAGTTTCACCTAATTACCACCTAATCTTTAAAGGACAACGCTCCTTTCTCCCTGCCGATAGCTACTTTTAGAGCAGTTTTCCTAAAAAGGCCCTGAAAACAGGAGGCCTTTTCACAAGCCCTCCCCTGTACGGGCATGAACAAGAAGTGTGCGCCAACGGACACCTCCTTGTTTTCCCAAAACCAAATAACATTGATTTACAGCCATTTACAAAAGTGGCATAGCTATTGGCATAGGTACCGCAAAGCTGATTGTATTCCCATGGACCGTATCATAGAAAAGAAGCGTTGGACTCCCCAGAAGATAGCCGGCTACGTTGCGGCGGTAGCCCTGCTTGGGTTGGTCACGTACTTCATCGGCTTTGCCGATAACAGCTCCAAGCTGAACGTGGAGACCCAGAAGACCACCATCGCCTCGGTGAGCCAGGGTTCTTTTCAGGAGTTCATTCCGGTAGATGGCACGGTACACCCCATCAAGACCATTATGATTCCGGCGGTGGAAGGCGGTACGGTAGATGAGAAGTACCTGGAAGGCGGCAAACCAGTGAAGCAGGGCGATCTGATCCTGAAGCTGTCCAACAACCGCCTGGTGCTGGATTTCATGAACCAGGAAACGCTCATGAACGACCTCATCAACAACCTGCAAAACTCCAAACTGAGTTTGCAGCAGAACAAATTCAACCTGCGCCGCCGCCTGGCCACTTTAGACGCGCAGGTAGACGCCGCCAAAGATATTTATGAGCGCAACATCAGTTTGTATGAAGCCAAAGCGGTTTCGCAGCAGGAGTTCTTCGGGTTCAGAAGGGAATACGAGCGCCTGAAAGCCGAGCGCGCCATTGAGCTGGAATCGCAGAAGTTTGAGGAAAACAACGCCCGGCAGCAGATTGCGCAACTGGAAACCACCATTGCCCGCACCAGTCGCAACCTGCAGATGATGGAAGACAACCTCAAGAACCTGTACATCAAAGCCCCTATTTCCGGCCAGCTTTCTTCTATTCAGGTGGAATTGGGTACGCCGGTGCAGCCCGGTCAGGTGATCGGGCAGATAGATGACCTGAGCGGCTTCAAAGTGAAAGCCGAGCTGGACCAGCACTACGTGAGCCGCGTGTTTGCCGGGCAACAGGGCAATTTCACCTACAACGGCCAGACCTACCCGCTAGAGATTTCACTGGTGTATTCAGAGGTGACCAACGGAAGGTTTCCGGTAGACATGAAGTTCATTGGCAAAGTGCCCGAGGGCATCAGAAGAGGCCAGACCTTGCAGATTCGCCTGCAGTTGTCAGATCCGGCCCCGGCGGTATTGCTGCCCAGAGGCGGTTTCTACCAAAGCACCGGCGGCGCCTGGGCCTACGTTCTGGACGAATCCGGAAAAGTAGCCACGAAACGCAGCATCCGCCTGGGCCGCCAGAACCCCGAATACTACGAAGTGCTGGATGGACTGAAGCCCGGCGAACGGGTGATTGTCTCTTCCTATGATTCCTTCAACGACAAGGACAGGCTGGAGCTGAAGTAGCTGTGCTAGTTCTGAGTTGAAGAACACTCGCATTCCGTCCCCCTTTGAAGGGGGTAGGGGGATGACAAGGCGGTGGAACAACCAGAAAGCAGTAGTACATAGAAGATAAAAAGATTATTCTCGGGAATGCTTGATCGGCAAGAGTAATCATCCCCCTACCCCCTTCAAAGGGGGACGGATCTGCAAGAGTAAATAAACAATCAACAAACAGCAATTAACAATCAACCATATGTTAAAGACCGTTAACCTCCAGAAAAAATATACCACCGACGAAGTGGAAACCACGGCGTTGGTGAATGTGAATCTCCACGTGAAACAAGGCGAGTTTCTGGCCATTATGGGGCCGTCGGGCTGCGGCAAGTCCACGTTGCTGAACATCATTGGGCTTCTGGACAATCCTACCAGCGGCGAGTTCTATTTTCTGGACAAAGAAATCTCCAAATTCAGTGAGCGGCAGCGGGCCAACCTGCGCAAAGAGCACCTGGGGTTTGTGTTCCAGAGCTTCAACCTCATTGACGAACTGACGGTCTATGAAAACGTGGAACTGCCTTTGATTTACCTCAAGGTGGGCAACGCCGAGCGCAAACAGCGCGTGGAGCAAGTGCTGGAGCAGATGCAGATCGCGCACCGCCGCAACCACTTCCCGCAGCAGCTCTCGGGCGGGCAGCAGCAACGGGTGGCCATTGCCCGGGCGGTGGTTTCCAAGCCTAAACTGCTCTTAGCCGATGAGCCTACCGGTAACCTGGACTCAGCGCACGGCCAGGAAGTGATGCAGCTCCTGAGCACTCTCAATGAGCAAGGCACCACCATTGTGATGGTAACCCACTCCCCCACCGATGCCGATTACGCCCACCGCATTGTGAACCTGTTTGACGGGCAGATCATCTCTGAGAACGTGAAAGAACTGGCCATCCTGTAACTCCTTACCGCCATGCTGAAAAACTACATCGTGGTGGCGCTGCGTACCCTGCGGCGTAACCTGGGCTACACCTCGCTCAACGTGATAGGGCTGGCGCTGGGCATCACGTGCAGCCTGCTCCTGTTTCTGGTGATCAGGCATGAGCTGAGCTATGACAGGTTCCATAGCAAGGCAGACCGCACCTACCGCATCAACGTGGACAGGGTTACCGCCAACGGGCCAGAGAACTCTGCGGGCACACCGTTCCCCATGCTGGCCACCATCAGGGCCTCTTTGCCAGAGCTTACCCCTGCCACGCACGTGTTCAATGAAGAAGGAGGCACGTTCACGGTGCTCTCCACCAATGACCGGGAGCCTCCCAGAAAGTTCAGGGAAGAAAGGCCCATCTTGTTTGTGGAACCCGAGTTCTTTGACTTGTTTGACTTTGAAACCAATGGCGTAAACGCCAGGCAGGCCATTAAAGACGTGAACACCGTGCTGCTCACGCAGAGCATCGCCGAGAAGTACTTCCCGGGGGAAAACCCGGTGGGCCGGGTGATCCGGATGAACAACGTGGTGAACCTGAGGGTGACCGGCGTGATTCCAGACGCCCCGGCCAACTCAGACCTGCCTTACCTCATGCTGGTAGACTACGAGTCTTCCAAAACGGTGAACTCCTTTGTCACCGATGACAGCTGGAACAGCACCTACAGCAACCAGCAGATCTACTTCGCGCTGGCCCCGGGCGCCTCCAAAACACAGGCCGAGGACCGGCTCAACGAGATTGCCTCTAAACTGCGCGACCGCGCGCCGGGAGAAAAATACCGCTACACGTTTCAGCCGCTCTCTGAGGTGCACTTTGATGAGCGCTACAGCAACTTCAACGGCCGCACCGTTGATAAAACCACGCTCTGGGCCTTGGGCCTCATTGGCTTATTCCTGGTGCTGGTGGCTTCCATCAACTTTGTGAACCTGGCCACGGCCCAGGCCCTGCGCCGGGCCAAGGAAGTGGGCATGCGCAAGGTGCTGGGTGCCAGCAAGGGGCAACTGATGCTGCAGTACCTGAGCGAAACCGGCCTGATCACGCTGGTGGCCCTGGTGCTCTCAGTCATGTTTGCCGAACTGCTGCTGCCGTACCTGAACCAGTTGCTGGAGCTGGAGATTCAGTTCTCCATTGCGCGCGATGCCCAGGTAGCCTTGTTCCTGCTGGTGGTGCTGGTGGTGGTAACGCTGTTTGCCGGCTTTTACCCCGCCCTGGTGCTCTCGGGTTTTCAGCCCATCTCGGCGTTGAAGAGCAAGGCCACCACTGCCCGGGCAGCCGGCATTCCGCTTCGGCGCGCCCTGGTGGTGTTGCAGTTCACCATCTGCCAGATACTCATTATCTGCACCATTATTGTGCACCACCAGATGGAGTACTTCCGGTCGGCCTCCCTGGGGTTTGACAAAGAGGCCGTTGTGGTAATTCCGGTTCCCTCGGGAAAGGCAAAAGACCTGATGGCCCTGCGCCCGCAGCTGGAGGCCCACTCTGCGGTACACGCCTCTACGTTCGCCCTGTCGCCGCCCTCCTCCAACATCGGCCTGAACACGTCTTTCAAGTACGATGACTTCTCCGTGGAGCGCAACTACAGCGTGAACCTCAAGATTGGCGATGAACACTACCTCAAAACCTTCAACATTCCGCTGCTGGCCGGCCGGGTGTACCAGAAAAGCGACACCATCCGGGAGTTTATGGTCAATGAGACCTTCCTGCGGCACGTGGGCGTAAAAAACCCCGAGGAGGCGCTTGGCAAGCAGTTGCAGGTAAACGGCGGGCAGAGCACCGGCAAGATTGTGGGCGTGGTGAAGAACTTCCACCTGGCGTCTTTGCGCGAGGAGATTCAGCCGGTAGTCATGTCTACTGCCACCAGCTTCTATTTTACTTATAATGTAAAGATTGAGCAGAGCGAGGCCAAGGCTGCCCTGGCGCACCTGCAGCGGGTGTGGTCTACCGCGTACCCAGACAATGTGTTTTACTATGATTTCCTGGATGACACCATTGCCCGCTTCTATGAGGGAGAAGAGCGCCAAGCCCACTTGTTCAAGATCTTCTCTGTCATTGCCATCATCATTGGGTGCCTGGGCCTGTACGGGCTGGTGTCTTTCATGGTGGCGCAGCGCACCAAGGAAGTAGGCGTGCGCAAGGTACTGGGAGCCTCCTCGGCCAGCATTGTGGGTTTGTTCTCCAAAGACTTCGCCGCCCTGGTCCTGATTGCGTTTCTCATTGCCGCGCCCATCTCCTATTACTCCATGAGCAAATGGCTGCAAGATTTCACCTACCGCATAGACATTGGCTCCTGGGTGTTTCTGGCGGCGGGCGCCCTCACGCTGCTCATTGCCCTGACTACCGTAAGCGTGCAAGCCCTGAAAGCCGCCTTCTCCAATCCGGTGCGGGCCCTTAAGACGGAGTAGCCCCTTGGCCGGTTCCTGTTTTAGCCCTGTTTTGGCTAAAACGGCCCCAAAACCAGGAACCAGGCGGCGCTTCCTGCCCATCCCGTTTACCCCATTTCCCCGCCGGCTACCCGGCGGGGATTTTTTATGCGCTTCCCTTTGGAGGGCGGCCAGCTGCAAACTATTCCCCGGCGTGCCCGTTTAGACGCTTTATTTGTTACTTTTACGGCACCCTCCCTTTCCCGTTTTAAGGCGGTTTTCCAGAAAACGGGGCAAAAAGTGCGGGCTCGGTCTTAAACAGATAACCTTCCCTTTATGAACAAAGACACTGCTGCTTACCTGAAAGGAAAGAAAAAGCAAATCCTGGAGACCTGGATGGGCAACCAGGTGAAAGACGCTGCCCTGCGCGACGATCTGATGAGCGTAGCCGAACTGCAGCAACAGTCTGAGGAGTTCTTGTCGGCGTTGCTCAATGCCTTCAACACGCCGGAGGCCGAGGACACAGAGTCGGCGGGGTATGAGCCCATCCATGACATCCTCAGCGACATCTCCATCACCCGCGCCCGCCAAGGCTTCTCTCCCCGTGAAACCAGCACCTACATCCTGAGCCTGAAGCAGGTGCTGAGCCAGGAACTGGAAGAGCAGCTGCGCGGCAACCCGGCCCTGCTGTACCAGGAGCTCCTTTCCATGAACCGCATCATGGACAGCCTGGGCATGGTGACCATGGAAACCTATATCAAAGGCCGCGAGGAAGTGATCCTGCGCCAAACCAGTGAGATCAGCGAGATCTCCACGCCCGTGATCAGGGTGTGGGAGGGCATTCTGGCCCTGCCCATCATTGGCACCCTGGACAGCGCGCGTACCCAGGTGGTCATGGAGGCCCTCTTGCAGGAGATTGTGGCCACCAGCAGCCGCATCGCCATTCTGGACATTTCGGGTGTGCCCACCGTTGACTCCCTAGTGGCTCAGCACCTCATCAAGACCGTGAGCGCCGCCCGCCTCATGGGTGCCGAGTGCATCATCAGCGGCATCAGGGCAGAGATTGCCCAGACCATTGTGCACCTGGGCATTGACCTTACCAATATCTACACCAAAGCCACCCTGGCCAGTGCCCTTAAAATGGCGTTCTCTATGCTGAACATTCAGGTATCGCGCGCGCCTAAGCAGAACCTGGGCTTTTAACCGCGCTGCCATGGAAAGAATACCAATCTTAAAAATGGGCCCTTTTCTGCTGGTCACCATTCAGGTAGACCTGTATGACCGGCTGGCCCTTACCCTGGAAAGCGACCTCATCAACATGGTGAGCAAAACCGAAGCCAAGGGAGTGCTCATTGACATCTCGGCCGTGAGCATCGTGGACTCGTTTATGGGCCGCATTCTGGGCAATATTGCCTCTATGTCCAAGATCATGGACGCGGCCACCGTGGTAGTGGGCATGCAGCCGGCCGTGGCCATTACCCTGGTAGAACTGGGGCTTACCCTTTCTGGCGTGCATACCGCCCTGGACGTAGAGCAAGGCATGGAATTACTACGCAATAAAATTGGCCACCCAGACACCCATGAGGAAGGCCTCTATGATAGTATTATCTAAGGAGAAGTTCCCTATTGAGAAAGAGCAGGACGTGATCCTGTTCCGCAACCGCATCAAAGAGCTGGCCACCAGAACCGGCATGAGCTTGGTGAACCAGACCAAACTCATGACCGCTGCCAGCGAGCTGGTCCGGAACATGCTGCGGTACGCGGGCGGCGGCGTCACCCTCCTGGAGATTGTGAGCCGAAGCAGCATACCGGGGGTGCGCCTCACTTTCATAGACGAGGGGCCCGGCATCAAAGACGTGCACCAGGCCATGAAAGACGGCTTCTCTACCGGCAAAAGCCTTGGTTTGGGCCTACCTGGCGCCAAACGGCTCGTAAACGAGTTTGACATTAAGAGCGAGCCAGGCAAAGGCACCACGGTCACAATTATCCGGTGGAAGAATGGACTTTAACGTTAACGCGCACCAGCAGTTCCTGTTCCCAGACAGAAGCTTTCAGAACATCATCCGCCGGGACATTGCCAGGATTGCCGAGGCCCATGGCTTCTCAGAGGCAGACACGGGCCGCGTGAACATTGTGGTCACTGAGATGGCCACCAACCTGCACAAGCACACCAGCTTTCAGGGGGCCGAGTTCCTGGTGAAACCCATCTGCCTGGAAGGGGGCCAAACCTGCGGCCTTGAACTGCTCTGCCTGGACAACGGCCCCGGCATGCGCGACCCCGAGCGCATGCTGGAAGACGGCGTGTCTACGTTTGGCAGCATGGGCCAGGGACTGGGGGCCATTAAGCGGCAATCAGATTTCTTTGACATCTACTCACAACGCGGGCTGGGCACCATTATTCTTACCCGCATCTACCGCAAGGGCATGGCTCCCCCGTCCAGGTTCAGGCACCTGCATAAATTTGAACTGGGAGCGGTGATGGTGCCCAAAGCCGGCGAGGCCCTGAGCGGTGATGCCTGGGCCCTGCGCCTGGCGCAGGAAGGCGCCTACCTCCTGGTGCTGGACGGCCTGGGCCATGGCGAACACGCCCACCAGGCGGCCCAGAGCGCCATTGAGGCGTTTAAGAAGGAACCAAAGGTAGCCCCTTCAGAGATGCTGCGCAGTATCCACGCGGCCATTAAGAGAACGCGCGGGGCCGTGGGGGTGGTGACCCGGTGGAGCGCCGGCACCCATTTGCTGCAGTACTGCGGCATAGGCAACATCAGTGGCCGGTTGTTCATGCCAGACAGCGTCAAAAACCTGCTCTCCTACAACGGCACCCTGGGCATGACCATGCCCAGCACCATCAATGACCAGCAGCAGAGCTGGGGGCCGGGACACCTCATGGTGCTGCACTCAGACGGGCTCAAAAGCCGCTGGGATTTCTCTAAGTACCCGGAACTGACCCGCCATGATCCTACGTTGATGGCAGCAGTGTTATACAAAGACAACACCCGCACGGTAGATGACACCCTTGTGGTGGTGGTACGCGCCACTGCCTAGCGCACTTCCATGGAACAGCCCATTACCACCCTTAAACTACAGAACGAACTAGACGTGGTGCTGGCCTATAAACGGGCCATGCAACTCTCTGAGTTCACGGGTCTGCCCGTGGCGGCCCAGACCAAGTTTGCCACGGCGGTCTCAGAAATCTGCCGCAATGTGCTGGAACACGTGGGCGAAGGCACCATCCGGTACAGCATGGTTGAGCATCGGGGCGCCCTGCTCCTGGAGGCCTACGTCACCGACCGCGGCCGCGGCATTGCCAACGTGCATGAGTTCCTGGACCGCAAGTACCTGCCCAGCGGCGGCAAAGGCCAGGGCATTTACAGCTCCCGCAAACTGGTGGACCACTTCCAGCTGGAGAGTGACTTTGAGAAAGGCACGCGGGTGCGGCTGCAGAAGCGCCTTCCGTTCAACCACCCGCCCATTAACAAGGCCGTCATTCAGGGCTGGGCAGACTACTTTACCCATGAGACGGAGATTTCGCCTTACGCCGAGATCAAGCGGCAGAACATGCAGCTGATTGAGCTTATGGAGCAGCTGCGGGTGCGCACCATTGAGGTAGAATACCAACTGCAGGAAATCCAGCACCTGAACCAGGAGCTGCAGACCTCTAACCAGGAAATCAACGCCCTGCTGCAGGAACGGGAAGCCCAGAACCACCAGCTGGCCAAGGTCAACAAGACCCTGGATGAGTTTGCCCATACCGTTACGCATGACTTAAAGGCGCCCCTGCAGAACATCCAGGGCCTGGTAGAGGCCGTTTCTGATTTTGTGGGCGAAGACAGCAAAGACGAGGCGCAAGCCGTACTGCCCATGATCCAGCTGCAGGTGCAACGCATGGAGCACCTCATCAGGGATGTGCTGGCCTACTCTCTTACGGGCCGGCAGCAGATCCAGAAAAAACCGGTGGCGGTGGGCCAGCTGGTGTACAATACCATTACCGCCTTACGCATTCCGGCGGGGTTCAAGATTCACGTACCCAACAACCTGCCGGTACTGGAGGCCGAGGAAATTTACCTGCAGCAGGTGTTCAGTAACCTGCTGAGCAACGCCATCAAGTACCACGACCAGCCCACCGGCAATATCTGGGTAAGGGTTTTCATGCAGGAAGATTGGTGGGAGTTTGTGGTGGAGGATGATGGCCCCGGCATTCGGGCCGAGGACCAGGAGAAAATCTTTGAGCTGTTTGAGACCACCAATGACGTGAACCACCCAGACAGCACCGGCATTGGGCTGGCCATTGTGCGCAAGATCATTCAGGAGAAAAGGGGCAAGGTGTGGGTAGAATCGCGGGGCAGGGGCACTGCCATGCACTTTACCTGGCCCCGTTCCGTTGAGGGTGCCTGCCTCTAAACCGGAGCCCAACGCTCTCTAAACAGGAAAGGCGCAGCCGGAGCTGCGCCTTTCCTGTGGGCTATCAAAAGATTAGTTTTTCTGGTAATACTCGGCCATGATCTCCCGCACGTCTGCCTCGGTGAGGGCTTTGGAGAAGTGTTTCTTCACGGAATCATAGCCTTTTAACCGCTCCAGGTCATAGAAGCTGGCCGAGGAAGTAAGCATCAGGATGATCATGCTGTTGTTCTGGGACAGGTTCTGGCTGTGGTACTCGTCCAGAAACCGGAAGCCGTCCATCACGGGCATCTTTATGTCCAGGAAGATAAGGTCTGGGTAGGCCACCCCTTCTTTGGCAGAATCTTGCAGGTATTCCAGGGCCTCGGCCCCGTTCTTTTTGACCAGGATCTCCTTGGCTACCCCCAACTTGGTTAACAAGCGCTTATTCACAAAATTGGTGGTATCATCGTCGTCTACCAGCAGTATCAAATCTAATGGCTTATAGGGGGTATTCATACAAAAGTCCTTGTTAAAAAGCAGGAGTAAGAACAATCATGGCTACTTGGTAAACAAATATAGTAAAACAATACTAAATACGTTTTGGGCCTGTTTTTTAGGAAATGGGCCCAAAACGGCTGCTGGCTCGGGCTTGGGCTCACTGGGCAGGCTTTAACACAAGGCGCCCATCTTGCGTATGAAGACAAGAACAGACACCAAGACGCGTACGCTTTATCCTTTGTACCTGAAAAACCCCGACAGCCCCCGTTTACCTGTACTTCTAACCAGCATCAGATATGGCAATTAACCTTCAGCAGACCAGCGCCCGGCTAAACTTCTACATGCGCATTAAGGAGTTGGATGTGTACCAACTGAGTGTGCTTACCAAAACGCCGCCTGAAACGGTAGGCTGCATCTTGCAGGGCGAAGATTACTGCATGGATGATTTGGTAGACCTGCTGAAGCAATTACCCGACCTGAACTCACGTTGGGTGATTTACGGGGAAGGAAACGTCTTTAAGTCTGAGGGCAAGGAGGGCAGTGACGTTCCGCCGGCGGGCCTCAAGAAAGACCGCGCCGCGTACCTGGCCGAGATGCAGGCCCTGCTGCACCAACTGGAGGAAATTGAAAAGCAGAAGCAGCAGCAAAGCCATCTGGACCAGCTGCGCAGCAAGATCAGGGAACTGACCAAGGATATCTAACTCCCGTTTTTGGCACAATTTTAGTAATCTATCCCCTAAACAAAGTTACCTGGCTTGGGAGAGCCAGCGGTGCACCTGGTGCCTTTTCCCCCGTAAAAAAGTGTTTTGGGCGGGCAACCCTCCTACCAAAATGCCAGTACTAGGGAAAACAGCCGGGCAAGGGAATTCTCTGGCCAACAGGTGCCCTTTGGCCGAGGACCGTGCTGGCTCCTGTTCATCAAGGAAACGGCCGACAACAGCGTTGCCCGGCTGCTTCCGCAACAATCATCCTGACTTTGTTTTCAGTTCGTTTTCAATACCCAGGCGTAGATAGCAGGCCGTACAGGGCAAGCGTTTGGGCAGCCGGAATACAGCTGTAAAATGTAGTGTGTTAAATAGGGGTAACGCCCTGTGAATCAATCTTACTAACAAGGAGGTATAAGATGAAACAACACCGTAAACTGCAATTGCCAGAAGAGTTGCACTACTGCAACCGCAACAGATGGGGTTTTGTGTCAACCCATAACCCCCCTTTGGTGCTGCAAGAAACCTTGCCACCGGTGGCCCCTAGAGCTGAGATCTATAACTTCTGCGGTTATACCTTCTCAGAAAACTAACAAACAAACCTGACCAGTTGGTCCCAGGCACCGGAGCCGCGCCACGCTTCTCCCGCGCTTGGGATTTTTCTGTTTTCAGGGCCTTTTCCTCTATATAGCACCCATCTAATATTACATCAACCGCCTCGCCCAGTACAGATAACCTTTCTGCTTATCAACTTCCCCTGGCCTCTAACCCTGGCCGAACAGGTGCTGCGTGGCAAGTCTGGTGTCCTTTGCCATTCCTCATCAACGACCGCCCATTTTGAAATTTAGAAAGTCTGCCGGCTTTTTAGCGGCTTACCAGAATTGCCGAAGGCCTTTGGTTGTGTTCTAAAGCCCACCATTCCTGCCCTACAGGCCTGCCATTTTTCAAATCCAAGGAAAAGATAATCTACAACAGAAAACATTTTCACCAAACTATCGTCATTACATTACAATCAATGCTTTACACAAACAACAAACTTAAGCACTAACTTTAAAGTACAATTTAATTCTAGTATTGATGCAGTAACTTCGCCCTCTTTTTTCTAGTATAACTACTCAAAAGCCCTTAGCAATAGCGGTATGGAGTCATGAAAGAGAAATGGAGGAAGATTAAGTTGGAACTGCATAATTTTAAGACGAATGCCAGGAAGATATTCAGACGTGGTTATGAAGACTTAACCATGCTGATCTACTATCATGACCTGAAAAACCAGTTCCAGCTTTTGATTGTGAACGCGAACAACTCGTTGCTGCTGGAAAAGGAAATTACCAGGGCAGAGGCTTTTAGGATCATTAACACCCGGTAACCCCAAAACTGTACCCCGGCAGGGGCTAGCTATATAACCGGCGCAAGCCACCCGTAAACGAAAGGACCAACCCCCGGTTGGTCCTTCTTTTTTATTCAGGCCTCCACTGCTCCGCTCCCTGCATCCTGCGCCGGTCCAGGGCCGTACCCCTTGCTATGCACTCTTCTAGAAAATGGCTCCTTCTCCTGCTGGCCGGGTTATTCTCCTGCTCCTCCGCTGACACAGACCGGCGGTTAGAGACCTTGCCGGTAGCCAGCAGCCAAACCCCACTGGCTGTGGTGGCCTTGGGCTCCTGCAACTCGCAGGACCGCGACCAGCCCCTGTGGCGCGAAATCCTCAAGCACCAACCCCAGCTCTGGATCTGGCTGGGCGACAACATTTACGGCGACACCGATGACATGCAGGTGCTCAGGGCCAAATACGAGAAGCAACTCCAGCACCCCGACTACCAGAAACTGCGGCAAACCGTACCGGTCATTGGCACCTGGGATGACCATGATTACGGCCGCAACAACGCCGGAAAGGAATACAAGCACCGGGCCCAGAGCGCGCAGCTCTTCTGGGATTTCCTGGACGAGCCGCTCCACAGCCCCCGCCGGAAGCAGCGGGGCGTGTACAGTGCCCACACCTACGGGCCACCCGGCCAACAGGTGAAAGTGCTCCTGCTGGACGTACGCTACCACCGCGATTCACTTAAAGGCAAAGAGCCCACCTACCAGCCCAACCTGAAAGGCGACCTGCTGGGAGAAACCCAATGGCGCTGGCTGGAACGGGAACTGCGGACCAGCAAAGCCCAGTTCCACCTGATTGGGAGCGGCCTGCAGATCATTACCAATGAGCACGGGTATGAGCGGTGGGGCAATTTCCCCAAAGCCCGGGAAAGACTTTTCAACTTAATTGCCAGGACCAAGGCCGCTAACGTGATTCTGCTCTCAGGAGACCGCCACTTTGCCGAGCTCTCCAAGATTTCATGGCCGGGCGTGCCCTACCCTATCTATGACTTTACCAGCAGCGGGCTCACCCACTACTGGATGGGAGGCCTGGTGCACGAGCCCAACTCAGCCCGGGTGGGCCAGATGCAGGACAAGTTAAACTTCGGTGTTCTGCGTTTTCACTGGAACCAAACGCCGGCGGTGGTGGAGTTTGAGATACGGGGCCGCCACAATGAGCTGCACCAATTAATAAAGGTAGAGTACGCGCTGCCCGCCCAAAATGCAGCAAACAAAGCAACCGCCAGCTCCCAGCCTCGCCAGTCCACTTCCCGCTAAAACGGCAGCGCCTGCGGAGAAAGACCTGCCGCAGGCGCTGCCGTTTTTAGCCCAGATTTCGGGAAAACAGGCGCAAAAACAGGAGTTATTTCTGGGGCTGCGCTATCTCTACTTCAATGGTGGCGGGCTGGTCCTCGGGGAAACGTTCCACGTAGAACTCTTTCAGTTTAAGGTTGTGCTCTTCTTCATAGTCAAAAAGGGCACCGTAGATGCGCTTGGGGGCAATGGTGATGCTGGCGTCAAGCTCGCCCCGCAGCACGGGCCGGCCGGCCGGCACCACCCGCACGCTGAACCCGGCGGGCAGGGAAGTGGTGTCCTGCACGGCCACACCAATAAACGCTTTAATGGTTTTAGTGTCGCGGCTGGGGTTGTTGTAGTAGATGCCGGCAAAGTCGCCGGTGAGTTGCTTTTGCTCTACGGCCTTGCCCACTTCCTGGTACACCTGGCCCAGAGCCTCGGCATCGGTTTTGCCTTCATAGTACTTTCCGGCAATGAACAGTTGAGTAGAGGTGGTCTGGGTGACTTTCACGTTTGTGAAACCGCCCATGTACGTGTACGCCACCAGGCCCAGCCCTGCTACTACCGCTAAAATGATTAAATACTTCTTCGTCATTGGGGTTACTCTAATGCGCTTTTCTCTGATGCCGGCCCAACCTGCGCCGGTTTTGCGGCTGTTTTCACTAAATCGGCCTTAAAACGGGCGCTGTTACACAAAGTTCTTGTACTGCATTTCGTGCAGTTGGGCGTAGTAGCCGCCGGTCTGCAGGAGTTGCTCGTGGGTGCCGCTCTCCTTTATCTCGCCGCGGTCCAACACAATAATGTTGTCGGCTTTCTGGATGGTGGAGAGGCGGTGGGCGATCACAATGGAGGTACGGCCCTGCATGAGCTGCGAAATGGCAAACTGAATCAGCTCCTCGGTCTCGGAGTCTACGCTGGAGGTGGCTTCGTCCAGGATGATGATCTTGGGGTCGTACACCATGGCGCGCACAAACGAGATCAGTTGCCGCTGGCCCACCGAGAGCGTGGCCCCGCGTTCCATTACGTTGTAGTGCAGCCCGCCGGGCAGGCGCTCAATAAAGCGGTCGGCGCCCACCAGGCGGGCCGCCTCCCACATCTGGGCCTCAGTGATGTCTTTGTTGCCCAAACTGATGTTGTCGGCGATGGTGCCCGAGAACAGGAACACGTCCTGCAGCACCACGCCAATGTGCCGGCGCAGCACCTCCAGGTCGTACTCCTTCACGTCGCGGCCGTCTACCTTAATGGTGCCTTTGTTGATCTCGTAGAAGCGGCTCAGCAGGTTGATGATGGAGGTTTTGCCCGCGCCCGTGGCCCCCACCAACGCTACGGTCTGGCCCGGCTGCACCTGAAACGAAATGCCCTTCAGGACCCAGTCTTCGTCATTGTAGGCAAACCACACGTTCTCAAACGCCACGCCGCCCTTGATGGTGGCCGGCGCGTGGGTGCCCGAGTCTGAGATCATCTCTTTGCTCTCCAGCAGGCGCATGATGCGCTCAGAGCTCACCACGCCCAGCTGCAGGGTGTTGAAGCGGTCGGCAATCTGGCGGATGGGCCGAAAGAACATGCCAATGTACATGATAAAGGCAATGAGCGAGCCCAGCGTCACCGTGTCCTGAATCACGCCCTTGGCCCCGTACCACACCAGCAAACCCGTTCCGGCCGCGCCGATGACCTCGGCTACCGGAAAGTACACCGAGTAATACAGCACCGATTTAATGTTGGCCCGGGTGTGCTCTTTGTTGATGGCCTGGAATTTCTTCATCTCGCGGGCCTCATTGTTGAAGATCTGCACCACCATCATGCCCGTGAGGTGCTCCTGTACAAACGCGTTCAGCTTGGCCACCGCGCCGCGCACCTCCTGGAACGAGGCTTTCACCTTCTCCTTGAAAATGTAGGTGCTGATGATGAGCAGCGGAAACATGGAAAGGCTCACCAGCGTGAGTTTCCAGTCAATCCAGAACATGTAGATGAGGATGAAGATCAACTGGAGCACATCGCCAATCATGGCGGCCAGGCCTTCAGAGAACACGTCAGACAGCGTTTCCACGTCGCTCACGTTGCGGGTCACCAGCGTACCAATGGGCGTTCGGTCATAGAACTTGAGCCTGAGTTTGAGGATGTGCTCATAGAGCTTCACCCTAATGTCGCGCACCACGTACTGCCCCAGCCAGCCCGCAAAGTAGGTGTGAAAGTAAGACACCACCGTGTGGGCCACCAGCAGCACAATGAGCCACATGAACATGCGGTTCACCCCCTGCCAGTTGTACTGCAGGATCTGTTTGTCTACCATTTCCTGGATGAGGAACGGCCTAATGGTAGCCAGAACGGCCGAGGCCACGGTTAAAAAAGTCACCAGATAGAAAATCTTCTGGTACGGTTTCACAAACCGGAATATCTTGCGCAGCACTTCCCAGTCAAATGCACTCCCGGTTTTGCTGCCTCCTATTTCACTCATGTATAGATTTTCTAGTTTTGAATGGCTGCTACTGCTAACGTAGAATACGCCCCGGCAGGTGCAGCACTTCGCGGGCTTACGTGGTTTCGGGCCTGTTTTTCAGGAAACAAGCCTAAAACCAAACTCCGCTTCCTGCCACAAAAGTACGCAATAAACCCCGCACTCACGGGATATTGACAAGCCCGCCCTTTGAAGCAAAGTAACTTGGCTTTTTCTGCAGCTTAAGCCCATCTGCTCCCCTTAGAAGACCCGTTTACCAGCCGTTTCCCTAAAAACAGCCCTGAAATTAATTGTTCTGCCGGCCCGGGCCGCTGCTTGACTCCATGGCGAACTGGTGGAACAGCTCCTGCTGCTGCTCAAAATACCCTTCTGGATATTCCACGCGGTGCAGGAACAAACCCTCCGCGGGAGCGGCCCCGCTGGCCAGGCTTCGGTCTTGCTGTTCTATCACCTGCCGGAACTGCGGCACCGTCAGCTTGCCCTTGCCCACGTCCAGCAAGGTGCCCACCACCAGCCGCACCATGCCGCGCAAAAACCGATTGGCCTTGATGGTGAAGATGAGCAAACTGCCCTCCTGGCGCCAGTGGGCCTCGGTGATGGTGCAGCGGTAGTGTTTGGTGTCGCCTTTCACCTTAGAGAACGTGGTAAAGTCTTCCAGTTGCAACAGGGCCTGCGCAGCCTCGTTCATCTGGGCCTCGTCTGGCTTTCTGGAAAGGTAATAGGCATGCCCCACCAGGAAGGGGTTCTTCTCTAGCGTGATGCGGTACTCATACGTACGACTGATGGCATCAAAGCGGGTGTGCGCCTGGGGACCTACGGGCAGCACCTGGCCCACGGCCAGGTCTGGCGGCAGAATGCGGTTGAGCCTATGCCGGATTTCCTGCGATGGCAGTACCTGCGGCAGGTCTACGTGCACCCACTGCTGGGTGGCGTGTACGCCGGTATCGGTGCGGCCGCTGCCCACGGTCTCTACCAGGGGTACCCTGAACACCTTGCGCAGGCAGTCGTCTAGCACGGCCTGCACCGTGAGGGCATTGGGTTGTACCTGCCAGCCATGGAACCGGGTTCCGTCATAGGTCACTTCAAGAAAATACCGCATGGGCGCAAAGATACGAAATGGCGCGCGGAGTCTTGGGCTACGCGTACGGGACACGTAAGCGGCGGCGTTTTGGCCCCGTTTGCCGGAAATCGGGCCGAAATCAGGGCTGGGCGTGGGGACAGCAACAAAAAACGGCCCCTGTGAGGGGCCGTTCCTTCTAGATATGGCGTGTGCGCAGCTCTGGGGCTTACAGCATCACCAGCGACGATGCGCTACGGGCCGCTTCCCACTTGGCTTGCCGCTGGTCACGGTCGCGCTCAAACCGTTCTTTCAGGGCTTGCTGTTCGCGCTCGTAGTCGGCTTTCAGTTCGGCCTGCTCGCGCACGAAATCACTCTGGGAGTTGCCGCGCTTGGCGTACTTGTCGCTGAGCTGGTGCTGCTTGCGGTTGTACTTCAGCTTCAAGCGGCTCTGGTCCAGCTCGTACTTCTCCTTGGCCCGGGCCAGGGCCCGCTGGTAATTCTCATCGGTTCTGGCAACTTTGGCCAGGGCTTTGGCGCGTTTTTTCTCCGCCTTGGCGGCTTGCTTGTCTTTTACTATGCCTGCCCTGGTAACGGTTGGGGTCTGGGCAAGGGCTGCCTCGCCACCCAACAACAGCAATCCTGCTAAACTGAATAAGAGTAACCGTTTCATGATTGTACGCGTTTTGTTAAGACCTGGAATTACAACGTTCATGCCAAAATAGCCCCCATTTGGGGGAATACCTAGGCCGGCTAACCGGCAATTGCGCCCCAGGCCTGCTCTGCGGCCGCTAACCCGCTTTCTCTCAAGCTGCTACGCCGTGCTTTTTTTATGGTCCCTGCCCTGCCCCGGGAACAGCACGTATTGACAAGTTTTGTGTAGTTTTGCGCCCAATACCGAAACGTAAAATCTATATGATACAAAGAGTCCAGAGCGTTTTCCTGTTCCTGATTGTAGTAGCCATGGTGACCATGTTCTTTGTGCCCATCTGGGCCAAGACCAACCCCGCTGATAACCAGGAGTATGTACTGAACGCCTACAAACTAGGCCCCGTGGAGGGCGCCGCTTCCTCTAACACCATTGTGATCGCCATCCTGGCGGGAGTAGCCGGCCTGATTGCCCTGTATGAGATTTTCCAGTATAAGAGCCGCCTGACCCAAATGAAACTGGGCATGCTGAACTCCCTGGTAATGGCCGCTCTTATGGGCTGCGCCTTCTACTTTTCGTCTTACGTGGGCGAGGACCTGGTGAAAACCACCACCCAGGGCGAGTACCTGTCAGGGTTTTACCTACCGGCCGTGGGGCTGTTCCTGAACGTGCTGGCCAACCGCTTCATCAAGCGCGACGAGGACCTGGTGCGCTCCATGGACCGCCTTCGGTAAGACCAGGCGCCAAATGCCAGGCCCCTGCGCCAATCGGAAGTACTCACAGAAGCAACCCCAAAACAGCATCGGCTCCGTTTACCCAAACGGAGCCGATGCTGTTTTTAAGCCACTTTGGGCTAAGCAGCCCAAAATCTGCGTGCGGCCCTATCGCCTATAGAGAAAATCCTGCATTTCGCGCTTGCTGCCAGAGAAGTCAAAGGCATCGAACACGCGGCTGAACTTGTTTCGGTCACAGACATAGTCATAGGCGAATTTAGCCAACGCCACCTTGCGGTCTTCAAACGTCAGGGCTTTCAAGAGCAGGTACAAATCCTCGGTCATGATGCCTCCGGCTACTTTGATCTCACCTTTGGCAATTTCCAGCCGCCTATCGTCAAAGCCTTCTTCTTTCATAAACCGGAGCACGCGGTCCACGTCTTCCGGCTCCATCACGGAACGGCACACATCCCGGCCATAAGAATCTGAGGGCGGAACAGGGCGGGACAAAGGCAGTTCCTCTACTTTACGCAACACCAAAGGAAAGCCTCTGCGTGATGGCTCCAGTACAAAGACCGTCTCGTAGTTGGCAGACAAGATCACTTCGGCGTTGAGGTTCTGGGTTCTGCGGCCGCGCATGAGCACGCGTATGTTCAGCTGGTGCCTGCCGGCGGGCAGATGATCCACGGCTACCCGGTTAGAGGCCACCGGATTAATGATACGCCCTCCTACGGCCAGTTGAAAGAGTTCGCCGCGCTGGCTTTCCACCAGAAGGGCCGCTTCAGGAACTATCTGCGCCTGCAAAGCCTGGGCGAAGAATAGCAAAAGAAAACCGAGAAAGTAGATTCGTTTCATAACGGTACTAGATAAGTGATATACGGACCTAATTCCAATATTGTGCCAAACCTATATTTAAAAGAAAGATTCCTTTCCGTTTCAAGGCCGTTTTGTGAGAAACAGCTCTAAAACAGAAAGGAATCCCTTTTTGGTTACTTATTTTGGCGGCTTAGCCTTCGTAGTAAAACTGGCCGTACGGGCTCTGGATGGTGAGCTCATTTTTCTCGCTGGCCTCTACCCTGCCTATCACCTGCGCGTCAATGTTGAACGATTGGCTGATGTTGATCAGATCCTGCGCAATTTCCTGCGGCACGTACAGCTCCAGGCGGTGGCCCATGTTGAAGACCTTGTACATCTCCTGCCAGCTGGTATTGCTCTGCTCCTGAATAAGCCTGAACAGCGGAGGCACTGGCAACAGGTTATCTTTAATGATGTGCACGTTCTGGGTGAAGTGCAGCACTTTGGTCTGCGCCCCGCCGCTGCAATGCACCATGCCGTGTAGTTGGCTGCGGTAGTCTTTTAAAATGGCCTGCACCAGCGGTGCGTAGGTTCTGGTAGGCGACAGCACCAGTTTGCCTACCGTCAGGCCGGTTTCTTCGTTTACATCGGTGAGTTTACAGGAACCGGAGTACACCAGATCAGACGGTACGGCCGGGTCAAAGCTCTCGGGGTACGCCTGCGCCAGGTAATTGGCGAACACATCGTGGCGGGCCGAGGTGAGGCCGTTGCTGCCCATACCGCCGTTGTACTCGTTCTCGTACGTCGCCTGCCCGTAAGACGCGAAGCCCACAATCACATCGCCGGGCCGGATGGTGTGGTTAGAAATTACATCAGCGCGCTTCATGCGGGCCGTCACGGTGCTGTCCACAATGATGGTGCGCACCAGGTCGCCTACATCAGCGGTCTCGCCGCCGGTGCTGTAGATGCCAATGCCGTTGTCGCGGAGCATCTGCAGGACTTCCTCAGTACCGTTGATGATGGCGGCAATCACTTCGCCGGGCACCAGGTTCTTGTTCCGCCCGATGGTAGAAGACAGCAGAATGTTCTCCGTCGCGCCCACGCACAGCAGATCATCGGTGTTCATGACAATGGCGTCCTGCGCAATGCCTTTCCAGACGGAGATATCGCCGGTTTCGCGCCAGTACAGGTAGGCCAGGGCAGACTTGGTACCGGCCCCATCGGCGTGCATGATGTTGCAGTACTCCGGGTCGCCCACCAGCAAATCTGGGATGATTTTGCAGAACGCTTTGGGGAACAAGCCTTTGTCTATGTTCTTGATGGCGTTGTGCACATCTTCTTTGGAGGCGGACACACCGCGCTGCAGATACCGGTTTTCCATGGCAGGAAGGATAAATGTAAAAGCCGTTTAGGGCCTGATTTCAAGAAAACAGCCTCAAACCGAGGAACTGCCCTTTGCGGGGCAAAAATAAGAAAGCCTCCCGGTTCTGAGAGGCTTTTCTTCTGGTATTTCTAGATCGCTGGCGCGAGCTTGCAGCTCGTGCCTTCTATTCTGGGGAGACCACCAACTACTTTTCTGGCTCCTGGAAAGATCCTGGTGCAAACGGCAGTAGCGCTGGAGTAAACGCCTTTCTAGTTCCCCCACAAGATCCTTTCAGGATGACAAATGGGAGGGAAAGTAGCCCGACAAGGAGCGCGGTAAGACGATGAGTGCGGGAAAAAGTGGGCCAGCCATGCGTGCGGACACGAGCCGGAGGCTCGCGCCAGCGGTGGTTAGCGTTTAGCTGGCTTTAGTTCTACTGGCCTGGCTCGTCAATGCGGGTCACCTTAAACTCGGTGCGGCGGTTCTGCTGGTGCTGGGCCTCGGTTTTGGCGTTCCGGATGACCGGTCTTGACTCGCCGTAGCCGCGGGCCGTAATGCGTTTCGGGTCTATGCCTTTGGAGATGATGTAATCCACGGCACTCTGCGCCCGGCGCTGCGACAGATCCTGGTTGTAGATGTCCACGCCGCGGCTATCGGTGTGGGAACTCAGCTCGATGGTGATCGTTGGGTTGTCTACCAGCGTCTGTACCAATTTATCCAGCTCCACCGCCGCATCTGGGCGGATGTTGGCTTTGTCGTAGTCATAGAAGATGTTCTCTACCACAATGGCCTTGTTCCGCACAATCTTGCTGAGCGTGAGCGTAGCCGTGAGCCTGATATCCGTCACCGGTTGCGTCAACTGCGACTGCGGCGGCGTCTTGCCCTGCGTGATGACCGACTGACGGGCCGCGAAATAGCCCTGCCGTTCCGCAATCACGGAATACACGCTGGCCGAATCCAGCCGGAACGTGAAGGCTCCTTTGGCGTCGGCGGTGGCTTCTTCCACCTTCACGCCTTGCGCGTTCTGCAGCGTGACACGGGCATTGGGCATAGGCGTGGTATTGCCTTTCTCGTTGCGCTCCAGCACGCGGCCGTCCACGAAGAAGTTCACCAGTTTAGGCTGGCGCTTCACAAACGAGTACAAGTCATCGCCGCCCTGGCCACCTCCGCGGTTAGACGCGAAAAGCCCCTGGTCTTCCCCGGTCATCAGGATGGAGAAGTCATCACCAATGGAGTTGATAGGCGCGCCCATGTTGATTACAGAGTCTCCGCTCACGCGGAAGATATCCAATCCGCCCAGACCGGGATGCCCGTCTGAAGCGATATACAAGGTGCTGTCCGGTCCCACGTACGGGAAGGATTCGTTGCCCGGCGTGTTGATCTCAGGGCCCAGGTTCACCGGACGGGAGAAACGGCCGCCGGCATCCAAAGTAGTTTTCCAGATATCACGGCCTCCCTGTCCGCCGCGGCGATCAGAGGAGAAGTACAGCGTACGGCCATCGGGCGAGAATGCGGGTGAGGCATCCCAAGCCACTGGGTCGTTGAAGCTGGCGATACGGGGTTCAGACCACTCGCCGGTTTTGTATTGTGAGATGTACAAGTCTACGTTGGCGGTTCCGCTTTTCTTGCCGGTATTGCTGCGGGCAAAAACCATGGTGCGGCCCTCGTTGGTGAACGCCGGGGAAGCATCATGCACCTCAGGGGCGTTCAACGCTGCGGCAAACGGCCGTACCTGCGTGGCGGTGGTGTTGCCGGTATCAGCCATAGGTACCACGTACAGGTTCAGGAAGCCTTCGCCGTTGCCTTTGTATTTGGTTTCTTCGCGGGTAGAAGAGAAAATAAGCTCGTTGTTGAGCACGATGGGCGAAAACTCAGACGCCGCCGAGTTAGTGCCCGGCACCGGTTTTACAACCCGATACGTTGGCGTATTCGCAATAGAAGCTACCTGCCTGAGGTTCTCCACTTCGCGCTGCGCCAGCCTGATGAACGTCTTGTTAGAAGCTACTGCCAGGTAACTCTGCAACTGGGTAGCGGCTTCCTCGTATTTGCCGTTGGCCTTGAGCGCCATGCCGTAGCGGAACATGGTTTCCTCGTTCTTACGGGCATCCAGGGCGGCTTTGTAGTACTGCTCGGCCTGCGGCATGCGGTTAGACAAACGGTACGCCTCGGCCAACTTGAAATTCACCTCCGCTCCAGTACGACCCTTGTTCAACGCAGCCTGGTAGTGTTCAATGGCCAGCTGGTACTCTTCTTTCTCAAAGTTTTTATTGCCTTTCTGGACAGAGCTGCGGAACGGTCCGCACGCCACTGCTGCCAGAGACAAAGCCAGTACAAGGGTTTTATGTCGCATCATGTGCTTTCCTACGCGTTATTAGCTCTGAAAATAGCGAGCCAGCCATGTATCTTTCGCGGGTTTAGGCCACTGGTTCTGCAGCTCTCCCACGGTGGGTACTAAGGTATCAAAATAAAGAGAATCAGGCGAGAGTGCCCCGGCGGTTACCAAGGCCTTTACCTCAGACATAGGAACCGTCCGTACCTGGTCTTGCTCCCTGAACGCCAGCTTGGTACGATCAAATAATTGAACGTTAAACTCCTGCTCTAATTGTCTTAAAAACGCTACTGATTTATCTATGGAACACCCGCTGGCCGAGGCCACCTGCTCATTGGTAGCCAAAAACAAAAAGTGGTGTTCTTTGATGCTGAAAGATGCCTGCAGGTCACGGCCGTGGCTGCTCCACTCCGTTACGAAATCCTGCAGCCGCTGGTTCATCTCCGCCTCCTCTTCTGGGGTGAGCGGACGGTTGATCTGGTACACCCAAAGGCGGCTATACGGCGGTAATTGTTCAAAAGGAACGTACATTCTGGTAATCTGCTAGTGTTTGGGGCACGCGTATCAAGAAACACGGTTCTCCCTTTTTATAAATTCTTGTTTCAAGCCCGATTTCCTGAAATCAGCCTTGAAACGATCACTTCTTGCCACTTCTCACGGCCTCGTGCTTGTGGGTGATAACACAAACAAGGGCGGAAATTTAAAATAGACACAATTAGATACAAGTATCATGTATCCAGACCGCGCGTTGGTGCTTTGGGCCCATTTTCCATAAAACAAACCTGAAACGCTTTTTCTCCTGCTGTACTACCTCGTTACAGGGTAACGAGGCTACATATCTGGGATTCTGTAGCGACGTTACCCTGTAACGTGGTACGCATTGCTACTTAGCCCGAGGCAATGGTGTTATCACTAACCATCACTTACTATGGCATTTACCAGCCCGCCTCAACAAACGAATCGTGCTACTTGCTACGCACTACGCATTGATGCCTTCGGCCTGGGCAATCAGTTCGGCGATGTCAAAGACTTTTACTTTGTCTTCCTGGT
This sequence comes from Rufibacter psychrotolerans, assembly GCF_016924645.1. Classification (GTDB taxonomy): domain Bacteria; phylum Bacteroidota; class Bacteroidia; order Cytophagales; family Hymenobacteraceae; genus Nibribacter; species Nibribacter psychrotolerans. The sequence goes on from NZ_JAFFJV010000022.1 coordinate 27,502, forward strand.
TCTGGCTTTTCACGCCGTCAGACATCATGGTCATGCAGAACGGACACGCGCTGGCGATGATGGTGGCTCCGGTCCCGATAGCTTCCTCGGCGCGCTCCACGTTGATGTCTTTGTTGCCTGGCTCGGGCTCTTTCCACATCTGGGCTCCGCCGGCACCGCAGCAAAGGCCGTTGGCACGGCTGCGTTTCATCTCCACTAAATCAGCGTCCAGAGCGGCTAGAACTTCACGGGGTGCCTCGTAGATGTTGTTGGCGCGCCCCAGGTAGCAGGAGTCATGGAAGGTGATGCGCTTGCCTTTGAACTCGCCGCCGCCGGCAATCTTCACTTTGCCTTCGTTGATGAGGTTCTGTAAAAACGTGGAGTGATGGATCACCTCGTAGTTTCCGCCCAGCGCGGGGTATTCGTTTTTGATGGTATTGAAGCAGTGCGGACAGGCCGTCACAATGGTTTTAATGCCGTACCCGTCCAGCGTGGCGATGTTGGTCATGGCCTGCATCTGGAACAGGAACTCGTTTCCGGCGCGTTTGGCAGGGTCACCGGTGCAGGTTTCCTCCATGCCCAACACGGCGTACTTAATGCCCACGTGCTCCAAAATACGCACAAAGGCGCGGGTAACGTTTTTGTAACGGTCGTCAAAGGCACCGGCGCAGCCTACCCAGAACAACACTTCGGGGGTTTCGCCACGGGCAGCCAGATCGGCCATTACGGGTACTTGTATCTGTTTTTTCTCTGACATCAGGGTAATGTGCTAATTAGGAAATGTGCTCATGTGCCAATTTACTCGGCATGCCGCACAATAGCTAATGGTTGTTAGGAGTTTCGGTGGGCCTTTTTCACGGGCTGCCACTAGACCCACCCCCTGCCCCTCCCGGGAGGGGAGTATCGGCAAGGGTTGGTTTTTCATTCAATCGTTCTTTATTTAATCAGCCGCATTTAATCAGCCGCATTCAATCAGCAACTGAATACAAGTTCAATCTTACCTACTGGACTTCTACGTTACCCGAATTCCCCTCCTGGGAGGGGCAGGGCTGGGTTAAAGTTCGTCTCTCAGCTCTGCCTCTTTGTTTGTTTCAGGGCTAGTTTTTGGAAACCATGAACAAATCATCGGCCCAGTTGAAGCGGTCGCTTGGCGAGAAGGCCCACGGTGCCCCGTTGTTCTCAATGTTGTTGAACATGGCGTTCAAGGCCGCCGGTGCCGCAGATTCTTCCAGCACCAGGAAGCGGCGCAGGTCCATGATGGTAGACAGTTGGTTGATGTTCACCGGACAGGACTCCACGCAGGCGTTGCAGGTGGTACAGGCCCACAGCTCCTCTGGTGTTACGTAGCCGCGCAGCAGGGTGCGTTCTTCGGTTACTTTTACCCGCTCAGATTCTTCTTTGTAGTGCGCTGGCGCGAAGATCAACGGCGACTCGCCTTTCTCCTCCATGCGGTCGCGGGTGTCCATCACAATCTTGCGGGGCGAGAGCAGCTTACCGGTAATGTTAGCCGGACACACGCTGGTGCAGCGGCCGCACTCGGTACAGGTGTAGGAGTCCATGAGCTGTTTCCAGGTGAGGTCTTCCACGTCTTTGGCCCCGAACTTCTGCGGATCGGCCCCCTCTGGCGCGGGCGGCACCACGTAGCTGGGGTCCAGCATGGCTTTGATTTCATGCGTAATGCTCTCCACGTTGCTGAATTGGCCCTTCGGCTCCAGCTTGGAGTAGTACACGTTGGGGAACGACATGATGATGTGGAAGTGCTTGGAACTAGGCAGGTAGTTCATGAAGGCCAGAATGCCCACAATGTGCACCCACCAGCCTGCGGTGGCAATGATCTGCAGGGTCTGCGCGTCGCTCCCGAACAGGTCCACCAGGCCGGAGGTTACCGGGAAAACCCCGGGCAGATCGGTTCCCTGCAGCTGGGCCAGTTTCTGATCTGCGATGTTGAACGCGAACAAGGCCAGCATAAGCACAATCTCGGTGACCAGGATGATGGTGGCGTCTAGCTGAGGCCAGGCCCGCATCTCGGCCCCCCGGGTAAGGCGGGGCACCTTGGTCACGTAGCGCCGGGCCAGGAAAATCACGCAGGCCACAATCACCAGCAGCCCCAAAACCTCATTGATGGCCATGAGCGCGTCATACACCGGCCCCAGGAAGCCCAGCACCCGGTGCGTGCCAAAGATACCGTCAATGAGAATCTCTATCACTTCCACGTTGATCACCAGGAAGCCCACGTACACAAACAGGTGCAGCACGGCCGGCAAGGGGCGCTTGAACATTTTTTGCTGGCCAAAGGCCACCAGTAACAGGGTATTTATGCGCTTGGAAACGTCACCAGAGATCTTCTTGTCACGCCCCATGTTAATGTTGCGGGCAATCTTACGTATCTGCCACACAAACAGACCGATACCTAGCGCCGCTACAATAAGAAAGAGGATATTACTTATCACAGAAAGGGAGTTTAGCGGTGGAAACTGCTACTATTACGAACGAATTTAGCAAAGTATTCTGAAAAGGGTATAAAAGATTTTTTTGCGGGAAGTTTTGCAAATCCGATCAGGCTTCCTACATTTGCATACTTTTTCACCAGAACGGTAGCGAAACACCTCCGGAACGGTTGCGAAAAGATGCTGGTGATGTAGCTCAGTTGGTAGAGCAAAGGACTGAAAATCCTTGTGTCGTTGGTTCGATTCCAATCATCACCACCAGCAGAAAAGAAAATCCCGCTTCAGGAATGGAGCGGGATTTTTGTTTTTGGGGTGTTTTATAAAAATAAGCCTGAAAACGCTCTGCTTATAGTAAACTTTGCTGCTTTATAGCCAAAAGCATCGTTTTAGGAAAGGAACAGGCAAACAGTTATTCAGCTTTAGGCAGAAGCCGATGATGGTGGAAGGTCTCCATGCCTAGCCGGTTAATGGTCTCTTTCTCAAAGTCAAACTCAATTAGAACAGCAGGCTCCTCGCCTACTACCCAGCCATCGTGCCCGGGCTCAATGACCACCGCTTGCGGCGCTACAAAGTCCTGGGTCACACCGTCTGCATATTGAATCCGGAGGCGTCCCTGGGCCAGGAAGCCCAGGTGCGCGTGCATGCACAGGTCGGTTCCCACAATCTGCTTCATGTGGGTGGACCATTTAAAGCCCGGCCGGTAAATGACTCTTTTCACCCGCGCTTCGCCCGCTTTTACAAAGTCCAGCTGCACCCCGCCAACCTCCCGGTGCTCGGCTCCGGGCATGGGGGCCACTAGTGTGTCTGTTGCATTCATAGCTTATTTCTTTAAGTGAAGAAATGATCCGTTCCAACCAAGTACTATTTGCAAGCCCAAAAACCCGCCGCCGTTTGCTACTATAAGGTAAGCTTTTCTTGCTGAATCCTTTACAAGCCCGGCAAGAAATTTCTCGTACCGCGAAACTGTGGTGAACTGGCTTTACCTCCTTGGCTGGCACCCTTTGAGGCAGATGATCAGAATAGAGCTAAGCCTCTTCCTGATTTAGGGCTGTTTCTGGAAAATTAGGCCAAGAATGATGAGGTAATTGCCAGCAGACGGCGTGGAATATGCCTAAATTGGCTACTTTCAGGACGAGAAAAAATCTGTTATGCCCGTTTCGCCGGAAGGTTTAAAACGTTACCTTCAGAAATTTACCCGCCTGCGCCAAGGTGGAACCAAATACGGTCCAGCCCCACATAAACCTGTCCTGCTGCTTAGCATTATAGCGTTGTTTGAGAAGGGCGAGGTGCTGGATAATAAAATCTACATCACCCCAGAACTGGTAGGCATGTTCAAAGAGAACTTCGCGCTACTAGTGACCACCGGCCATAACCCAGACTTCTTCCTGCCTTTTTACTACCTAACCAGTGAAGGTTTTTGGTGTGTCAGGACGTTGCCTGGCAAGGAATTGAACGCCCATGTTAAAAGTTTCAACGTGCTGAACAGCCTGGTGGACTTCGCTTACCTGGCCGAGGACCTTTATGCATTGCTTCAGGCTCCAGAGACCAGAAACCTATTAAAAGCCGCTTTGCTGCAACGCTACTTCCCCGCCAGCGTTCACCAGCACCAACAAGCAAAGAGCCACGTAGGCTATCTTCATAGTCTAGAGAAGTATATCCTGAACGAGGACACTGCTATCTACACGCCACTTCAGCAAACAGCCCCCGACGAAGAACAGGTATTTGTGAGAGGGGGCCTGTTCAAGAAATTGGTACCGCAGGTTTATAACTTCACTTGCTGTATCACCGGCATGCGCCTTAGCTCTCTGCATGGTTTTTCCATGATAGACGCTTGCCATATTGTGCCTTTCAGCCGCAGCAACGATGACCGCGTCACCAACGGTTTAGCTTTGTGCCCCAACCTGCACCGCGCCTTTGACCGGGGTCTTATTACAGTAGATCCTCAACTGAAAGTAGTTGTCTCCTCTGCCATCGCCGAAGACGAGGCGAATGCCTATGCCCTGAAAAAGTTGGAAGGAAAGCGCTTGAATTTACCGTTCGGGGCAATTCACTATCCGGCACCCGAGAATCTGGCCTGGCACCGGGAGAAGATGTTCAAGGGATAAACCTTTCACGATTGTGATATTCAAGAAAGCTCTGGTCTGGCAAGAACCTGGAAGGCAAAATTATTTTCTCATTGTCATACCTCAGAAAATAATCTTCGGTAGCAGGAGCAACTTCTTTCGCCTTAAGTGTAGAGGATATTCTGACAAGGTAATCAGGCGTAATTGTGAGCAGACCGGCCTCAAAGGCTTTGTCATGCAAAGCGTTGATAGCTAACCCATTCCTTGGATTCAGCCGATTTTTCTCATCCATTCCCCATGGTCTAATATGACCCGCTACTAAAAGGGCCGGCAACTGTATTCCCGTAATACAGCAGGTAGAATTATAGGCCGCCAGCACCGTCCGTCTGAAAACTGACTGGTTTACCCGTACTTTAACGATCTGTTCCCGCACTTTTCCCTCTTCAGGAAGTTCCGCTTCCTCTATCTGATGCATCTTCTCTAGCGTGGAATGTTCAACTGCAGCCCGTAGCTTCTCACTCTCATATGGCAGCTCATTCCAGTTGTAATTGAACTGTTCCCAAACCTCCCTGTCTAACTTGCTTGTGTTCTTCGCTCCTTTAATGCCCCTCTCCTGCAAACTTGGGTCTAAGCTTGCGAAGTTAACCAACTTGTACGCGACAGAATTGCTGGTTCTACCAATCAATTCGGCTAACCGAATCACTTCTGGGTTATTCCGATGAAGTTTCCCAAAGGGCAGCTTACAATACAGATTGATTGCCAATAACAATTCTTCCCTGGTCCAAGGTCTTTGGCCATGCTTCATATATTAGGAGAACTAAGATCAGAGATGGAACAAGCCATGATAACAGAATTGTTTGAACCTACTTTCATCAAAACCACCCCAAAAACACCTATTACAACAACAAAGAATCTACCCGGTGCGCGTGTACCATCATCTCGCAGGGAGACCAGCTGAAGATGGTGAAGCGGCCGTCCTGCGAGGCTACCAGAGCGAGGGCGTCGCGTTGGTCATGCACGAACTGAGCAGCCGAAAGGTGGCGGGTGCCGCCGTTTTGGGTGGGGTGGACAATAATGGGCTCATTGCCAATGACGGGCTCCGTGACGACAATCTGCTCCACCAGCTCATTGCCGTCTGAGCGGATGATCTTGGCCCCGAACGCCAGCAGCTCGTGCTGGTCGGTGATGATGGTGGCGCCGTCAATGGCGGTAAGGCCGGCCAGGCCGTCAATCTCGCGGCGCAGGGCGCCCTGCCACAGGCTCTGGGTTCGGTTCTCTTTCTGTTGCTGCATTAACTGGGTGAGGGCAGAAAAGGCCGGCGACACGGCGTAGGGCAGCGGCTGCAGGATGGACTCCTGCCATTGCTGGGTGCCCGAGGGCACCACCAGCAGCGAGCCTCCCCGGCCGTGGGCGCGCATAGACACCGCCAGTTGCACCAGCACGTTCACAGAATCGTTCCAGGCAGCGGCGGCCGTGAACCCCAGCAAGGAGGTGACCACGGCGGGGCAGTCGGGCAGGCTGCTGCTGTTCTCGTCAATGATTTTGATTACATCGCCTTTGAGCACCGCCACGTTGGCGAACTTGCCAAACCCGCGGGCCCGCCGGTGTTTCACTACCAGGAGGCCCGGCTCAGAAACGTCCAGCACAAAACAGAAGCTTTGCAGCTCACGGGTGGTGCCCCACATGTACAAGCCGCCCTGCTCTTCCCACACCCCAATGTGAATGCCGGCGCGCTCAACCCCGGGGGCCAGCTTGGTGAGGTTGTGCGACGTGAGCGGCAGCCGCTGGGCAAACAGCAGGGGGTTGCCGGCTTGCTCGGGCGGCAGGTAGGCCAGCGAAATGCGGGGCGATTGTCCTTCTTCCTTGCGCAGGCTGGCCCAGAAAGCAGTGTCAATGAGGGCCTCCACAATCTTCACCGAGGGGGCGGGCGCCAGGTGCAACTCCCCGGCTTGCCGGGCCTCGGCCTGATGCTGCACAAAATGGCTTTCTATCACGGGCGCCACGGTTCTGGCCGCGGCATAGGTAGTTTTCCTGATCATGTACTGAGAGCTGGACGAACAGAAACCGGCGGCACTCGGGGCTTACCTCTCTCCTGCCCGGCGACTAGGTTCGCCGGCGCAACGGGAAGACGGCCCCGCCGCTGTTTCAGGTTCTAACTTACGTTTAGTTTTGCTCTGTACAAGGCCCTGACCGGAATAGTTTTGGGGAGGTTTCCACGTCAGGAACAAGCAGCCTGGCACCAGACAGCGCTCTGGTTGGCGTACGCCTTTCCACCGGCCGGGCTCGCTGAACAAGACCAGGAAACGAGAAGGAAAACGGCCCGGGTGGGGCACACTACCGCCGGGCGCTTCGGGTAGCGCCTGGAAGTGGTTTTAAATGCTGCCCGTTTTTAGGAGTAGATTTGTGGCATAGCCGCTGGGATAGGCGTTAAAGCAATTCTTTCAGAAGGTTCTCCATGGAGGTGGTCTTCAGGTACGGGTCTAACTGCTCCTGCGAGGTAAACGTACGCACCATGCCTATGCTGCCGCAGTGTTCCAACAACCAGACCTCGGCGTAAAACGTGCCCATAAAGTACAGGCTAATGTGGCACCAACCTTTCAGGCGCGCATGCAGGTACCGCCCGCTGTCTTGCACACACTTGATCTGCTCTGTCAAAGACAACTGGCTAAACTCCTTCACTTTCATTTCCATCTCTTCTTTTGCCGTTTCGTACCCTCTTACGCAGAGAAACCGGCTTTAGTGCTTAAGTTACCGTTTTTTATTTCTTTTCAGAAAAACTGCCGCCAACCAGAAAGGGCTTTTTTGCGCGGTTACGGCTGGCCTTCCCTACCTCCGCAAGGCCGCCCACTGCGGTAGTTGCATCATGGTCTTAAACGCAGCCAGGGGCACCGCCAATATAACAGGTACGGTTTATCTGCCGGCGCACTGGTATTTTGCCTCATCGGCGGCCAGGGCGAAGCCTAACGCGGCGGCCTTGGCCAGCAGCGCGCAGCTTTGGCTGGTGTCGCCCTGGGCTTGCTTTATCTTGGCTTGCAGGTAATAGCCCCGGGCGTTGTTGGGCGCGCGCCGAAGGGCCTGCTGGGTGTCTTGCCAGGCTTGCGGCCACTGCTGCAGGCGGTAATAGGCAAAGGCCCGGTAGAGCAGCGCCTGGGTGGTTTGCGCCGCGCCCTCGGCCCGCGCCAGGAACCTGCTCAGGTCTGCCACGGCCGCCGGCCAGTTCTCTTCCATCTGCAGGTGCACCCGCCCGCGGTCCAGGTACGCCGTTGCCAGGGTAGAGTCCAGGACGAGGGCTTTGCTCAGGTCTTGCAGGGCTTGGGGGTACTGCCTGGTTTGCAGGTAGCATTTGCCGCGTGCCGCGTACAGGGGGGCGGCCGGCTGGGTACCTTCCTGCAGCGCCACCGTGTAATCTTCAATGGCGCCGCCGGGGTTCTTGAGGTGGTTCAGCCGCAGGGCGCCCCGGCGCACCCGGGCTTCCTTCAGGTCTGGCGCGTGCTCCAGGGCGGTGGAGTAGGCCTCGTGCGCCTTGGTCCAGCGGTGCTCCCGTTCGGCCTCGCGGGCCCGCACCAAGGCGCGCCCGGTGGCAATCCGGCTCCAGCCCACGGTAAGCCCCAGCACCAGAAGCAACAGCACCAGCAGCACGCCCGCCACTATCTGCACGTCTCGCCTGGTGATGTGGGTATGCTTCTGCGGCCTTTGGCGGTAGTGCCGCTCCTGGAACCCGGCGGGCTGGCGGGTATGGTGGTAGCGGGGCACGGCGTGGGCCTGCGCCTGCCGCCGGTATTGCTCATACTGCAGCTGCAGGTCAAAGGCCGCCCGCCGGCGCGGGTCAGACAGCACCTGGTAGGCCTCGTTCACCTGCTTGAAGCGCTCCTCGGCCTGGGGGTTGTGGGGGTTCTTGTCGGGGTGGAACTTGAGGGCCAGGCGCTTGTAGGCCACTTTTATGTCAGCGGCCGTGGCACCGGAGGAGACCCCCAAGATATGGTAGTAGTTCTTGTTCAAGCGGAAACTGGCAGGCGTGCCGTCCGCAAAAGTACGACAACTGGGAGCTGCGTGGCCACCTCTTTCCTGGGTTTTTGGCGCATTTCCTGAAAATCGGCCCTAAAACGGGCCAGAACATTCCCTTGGTGGGCTATCCCTGCGAAGCCCTTTTCCGTAAGCAAACGGGAAGAATTAAATTTCCGGAATATTTTCCGCCGATGTTCCGTATATCCACTACGCACCATCAATAGAAAAACCCATGGCAACCGAAGACAAAAGCAAAACAGATAGCATCATCGCCAACCTGATAGGGTATGTAGACACCCGCATTGACCTCATCAAACTTGACCTGCAGACCAAGCTCAAGGGCATTTTTGTGAGCACCATTCACGGGGTGCTGCTGGGGCTGGTGGCGTTGATGGTGCTGCTCTTCCTCAACGTGTTTCTGGCCCTGCTGCTGAACGAGTGGCTGGACAGCCGTTACTGGGGCTTCGGGATTATCACGCTTTTTTACCTTATCTTGCTGATCATTTTGCTGGTGGGCCTGGATAAGAAGGTGTTTCAGGGCATGGCCGACAAAGCCTTCCGCAACACCATTTACAAGACAGATGAATCTAACCAAACGATCTAACCATACCTGTTGCCATGAGCGAACTAAACAACCCGCTTTTTGATGACCCGCGCGAGTTCCTGGAGCGTCAAAAGGAAGAATATAAGAATGCGCTGCTCAGCGATGTCTCTGACCTGAAAGACCAGTCGCAGAAAATTGGGAAGAACCTGCTGCTGGCCGGTGGCCTGCTGGCCGGGGTGTACTTTGTGAGCCGGGCCCTCAGCAGCCGGAACGGGGACAAACCCAAGAAAAAAAAAAGTAACCGTCTAGAGAACGCGGCCCGGTTCAAGGGCGCCGAAGACCGGGCCTGGATCTCCTCCATCCCAGACGTTGAGGACGATGAGCCGCTCTACAGTGCCATTGAGCGCACGTACCCGGCGGTGTACCACCCGTCTACCGGCACGGTGAGCCCCTCGCTCAGGCGCAAGGGCAAGGAGGAAACTTCTGGGCTGAAGGCATTCTTTCAGTCAGATTTATTTAAGATATTGGAGCAGCAGTTGGCGGCCATGCTCATGGTGTACCTGACCAAACTGATTGAGCAGCACCTGCAAGCCCCGGCCACTCCCGCCCAACCCGCGTTGGTAGAGGAGACCACTGTTGAATACGAGTTACAGCCTGACCCCACCACGGATGCCCAACCGCCGCAGTACTAGTCTTTTTCCTTCTTTGAGTACCCCAGACGCTGCCAACCGCCCCAAACGGCTGGCAGTTCTCCTGGACCCCGACCACCTCACCGTTGCCCGCTGCCAGGAGATCCTGGCGCTCAGCCACCGGCATGAGGTGGATTTCTTTTTCATGGGCGGCAGCCTCATCTCCAACCCAGACCAGGCCTCGTTTGTGGCGTACATCAAGCAGAACAGCACCATTCCAGTGATCCTGTTCCCCAGCAGCGGTCTGTACATAGACGCCCAGGCCGATGGCATGCTGCTGCTGTCGCTCATTTCGGGCCGCAACCCAGACTTTCTCATCGGTCAGCACGTAGCCGCCGCCCCTCTGCTCAAGAACAGCGGGCTGCCCCTCTACCCCACCGGCTACATGCTGGTAGACTCTGGCCGGCAGACCACGGCCTCTTACATGAGCGGCACCACGCCCATTCCGCACGACAAGCCCTCTATTGCCGCCTGCACCGCCCTGGCCGGCGAAATGCTGGGCCTGCGCTACATCTACCTGGACGGGGGTAGCGGCGCCATGTATCCGGTGAGCCCCGCCATGATCCAGGCGGTGCGCCAGGCCGTTTCCTTGCCCATTTTGGTAGGCGGCGGCGTAAACACCACCGAGAAGGCCGAAGCCGCCTGGAAAGCCGGCGCCGACATTTTGGTGGTGGGCAACCACATTGAGAAAACCCCGCAGTTCATTGCCGACGTAAGTGAGGTGAAGCAGCGGTTCAACGTGGCGTTGCCGCAGCAGTAATGTTGCACTTCTTTTGCGTTTCCGCTTTCATCTGGCTATCTTAGCCAGTGTCACTTACCTGCTTTGGTTGTGTTTCCTTTTAGCCACATACGCCTTGTGCTCCTTAAGCCGTTCCTGGGCTTGGTAGCAGCGTCACAGCATGCCGCTTTGCGGGATGTGCTGAACGGCTATTGCCTTTACTTTTTCGCTACGCCCAAGGCCTTTATTAACTAAGCCGGGGACTACTCCCGGCCTTTTCTTCTGGTGCCACCTGTACCGGTAGCCTGCGTACCCTTTGTGTACCCAGCCGCCGGCACAGGTGGCACGCTCCTTTTCCAGCCCCGCTCAAGGCGGAAGCGCCACGCTGCCGTTGGGGCATCTCCAGGGCCTGGAAAACCAATCGTCACCTAAAACCTACGTGTTTATGAACTCTATTTATTTAACCCAGAAAGATCATGAGCGCCTGCACCAGTTGGTGCAGCAGCAGCGCTCTTCCGGTTCCCCCAACACCGTAGCCGGCCTTTGCCAGGAACTGCGCCACGCCCACCAGCTTCCCTCTGAGGAAGTGCCCGAAGACGTCATCACCATGAACTCACTGGTGAGGCTCAAGGAGAAGAAGAGCGGCACCGTGCTGGAGCTAACGCTGGTGTACCCTAAAGACGCAGACGTCACTACCCGCAAGATCTCCGTGCTGGCCCCGGTGGGCACCGCCATCCTGGGCAGAAAGGTGGGCCAGGAAGTGGAATGCACCGTCTCGGGAAGAACGCTCACCTACCGCGTGGAAGAGGTGATCTACCAGCCAGAGGCCGCCGGCGACTTTTACCTGTAACGGTTTTCTGGGGCTGAGGCCGTTGGGTTCAACCCTTTCGCGTGTCCTTCTTCAGGGCCATAGGCTGTGTTTTGGGGCCGTTTTCCAGAAAATGCGCTAAAAACAGCCAGGTATGGCTTGAATCTTGCACCACCAAAAATACGGCTAAGGGGCAGGTCCACCAGACGCTCTTCTGAGGGCTGGTGGACCTGCCGCCCGGTGCCCATGTAGTACGTAACGTTTTGATTGATGAGAGCAGAACTTGTGGATACTTCGGGAAATAGGTTTCTCACCATCACCTTAGATGACAGGAACCAATGGATTCAGGCCAACTGGCAGGGGTCCCTCACGGAAGTGGCCGTGAAAGCGGGCATGCAGGCCTACACCGAGGCCCTGGAAGAAGCAGACTACAATGCCCTGCTGATTGACACCCGCTCCGCGGAAGGGTGCTGGAGCCACTCGCTGGATTGGGCCCTGAACGTATGGGCCCCACAGGCCGCGGCGGCGGGTTTACAATACTATGCCCTGGTGGTAAACCCCGCCTCCCTTAAAGCAGCCTCCACCGATGGGTTCTACGCCCAGGTGCAGTGGTTTGAAGCCGAAGTGTTCGCCGACCTGGCCACGGCCCGGGCCTGGCTGCGCCGCAAGCGCTACCTCAAAGAAAACAACAGCTACCTGCATTCCTAACATCGCATGCGGTGGGCTTATGGGCGCCTTCGTCTTTCCGCCGTGGGCAATGGCAAGGCAGCAGCATTTCAGCGTGGCTGTTCCCCAAGACCTAAAGCGCTGGCCTGCCTTATCCAAACATGCCAAGTCCCTCTTTATTCATTTAGGATTCATTTAGGGTCTATTTTCAGCAAAACGACCCTAAAACAGAAAAGCCCGCGAAAGCGGGCTTTTCTGCAGTATGTTTCACGTGATTACACGTTCATGGAAGACTCACGGCGGCGCATTTTACCGGCCGGAATCCCGAACATCATCTTAAAGCGGCGGCAGAAATACGCGGTGTCTTTGTAGCCCACGTCTTTGCCAATCTCCCGGATGCTTTTCTTGGTAGTGCGCAGCAGGAACACGGCGCGCTCCATGCGCTGGTACTCAATGTAGTCCTGCGGGTTAATGCCGGTGAGCATCTTGAAGTACTGCCCCACGTAGTCTTCAGAAACGTTGGCCACGTTGCTGAGCACTTTGTTAGACAGGTCACCGCCCAGGTTCTCTTTAATGTAGTTGAACAGGTCAATAAGGCGGGGGTCCTTAAAGTACGTGCTGTTGGTAGCCAGCTGCTCCACAAACATTCTGTTCTTCAAAATGTAGCGGATCAGCTCCACTACCAGTTGCTCGGTGTACAGGCTAATGATCCGCTCCTTGCCCGGCAGGTCCTGCATGCTTTCTTCCACAATCTTGATCACCAGCGTGGCCAGCTTGTTGCTGGTAATCACAAACGCCGGCACCTCTAGGGAAGTGAAGAAGTTTACAGAGTCAAATACCTTGGCTTCAAAGCTCACGAAGCTGTGGCTGTCGTCGGCTTCGCCAATCAGGTCAAGGTCATTGTTGCTTTTGAAGAACTTATCCTTGGTGGTGATGTAGTCATCATTGGAGATAACCCTACTTTCGGTATCACCATAGTAGAGTTTAGTGCTACGCCCGCCCGGGATAAAGAGCAATTGCCCTTCTTCGGCCACTTGTTTATCGTCTCCGAAAGCAACAACACCGTTGTGTACTAATATTAGGTTGTTTCCTACATCATAATAGTTACGAACAGTGAGTGGCTGCTGCAACACCAGGTTTTTGGCCTTGATGTACCGCACTTTCAGCGACTCTATGATTTTATTGTAATCTTCCATGTAAGGACACTGAATTAAGGGTTTTAACTTTTGTTGATTTTTTAAGTTGTCTGTCGGTTTAAAAGTAGTACTTATCTTTTAACTTATCAAACATTTAAGTACTATATTTATAAATGCAGAAATACTATATACCTAAATATCAACTTTAATCGTTAGAATATCCCCTTTCTATTTCAGTATCTCCCTTGAGATTACTATTTTCTGTATTTCAGAGGTACCCTCGTAAATTTGCGTGATTTTGGCATCGCGCATAAGGCGCTCTACGTGGTATTCTTTCACAAAGCCGTACCCGCCGTGGACCTGAACAGCCTCCACGGTAGTCTCCATGGCCACTTTTGACGCAAAAAGCTTGGCCATGGCCCCAGATTTGGAGTAATCGCGGTGGGCGTCTTTGTCGGCGGCGGCTTGCAGGCAAAGCAGTCTGGCGGCGTCTATGTTGGTGGCCATATCAGCCAGTTTGAACTGAATGGCCTGGTGTTGTGCAATGGGCACGCCAAAGGCCTTTCTCTCCTTAGAATACTTCAACGCCAACTCATAGGCGCCAGAGGCAATGCCCAGAGCCTGGGAAGCAATGCCAATGCGGCCCCCGTTGAGGGTGGACATGGCAAACTTAAACCCGAACCCGTCTTCGCCAATGCGGTTCTCCTTTGGTACTTTAACGTCAGTAAACATAAGAGAGTGTGTATCAGACCCTCTAATTCCTAATTTATTTTCTTTGGGTCCTACTTCAAAGCCGGGCATGCCTTTCTCTACAATAAGGGCGTTGATGCCTTTGTGCCGCAGTTCTGGGTTGGTCTGGGCGATGACCAGGTACACCGAGGCCGTGCTGCCGTTGGTGATCCAGTTCTTGGTGCCGTTGAGCAGGTAATGGTCGCCCATGTCTACGGCGGTGGTGCGCTGCATGGTAGCGTCTGACCCAGCCTCGGGCTCAGACAGGCAGAAGGCCCCAATGATTTCGCCGGAAGCCAGGCGCGGCAGGTATTTCTGTTTCTGCTCTTCTGAGCCGTATTTCTCCAAACCCCAGCAAACCAAAGAGTTGTTCACCGACATGACCACCGAGGCCGAGGCATCTACCTTGGAGATTTCTTCCATGGCCAGCACGTACGAAACGGTGTCCATGCCGCCGCCGCCGTACTTGGGATCTACCATCATGCCCATGAAGCCAAGCTCCCCCATCTTCCTGATCTGCTCCGCCGGAAACTTCTGGTGCTCATCGCGCTCAATGACCCCTGGCAACAATTCATTCTGTGCAAAATCCCGGGCAGCCTCCTGCACGGCTAAATGTTCTTCCGTTAATTTAAAGTCCATAGAGTATGTTACGTGTGACTAGGTGGGTTATTTTTCTGTAAACAAAATTAGGTGTATTTTAGTATGCAAGCAGCACACTTAAAAGAAGACACTCCAAAGCTAACATTTGTTTGGCAAAGATGCTAGGCTCTAGCAGGCAGCCCCTTTGTACCGGCCCTAAAAAAAAGAGGGCGGTAGTGCCGCCCTCTTTTACCCAATTTCTAAAACTAAGTTACTACTCTCTTCTACCAAATAAGAAGGAAGCGTAGTAGAGCAACGTTGCCAGGGAGCCAATGGCCGCCACCACGTACGTCATGGCCGCCCACTTGAGGGCATCTTTGGCCATGCCGTGCTCCTGAGTGGTCACCACCCCCCGGTTACTCATCCAGGCCAGGGCCCGGTTACTGGCGTCAAATTCCACCGGCAGCGTGATAAAGCTGAAGAGGGTGGTTAAGGCGAACAAGGCCACCCCAATGGCCAGCGGCAAGATGGTGGTCTGGATCATCAGGATACCAATCAAGATAATCCATTGCATGTACCGGCTGGCCACGCTCAAGGCTGGAACCATGGCCGAACGGAATTTGAGGAACGCGTACGCCTTGGCGTGCTGCACGGCGTGGCCGCACTCGTGCGCGGCTACCGCGGCGGCGGCCGCACTGCGGGCCTCGTACACGTACTCACTCAGGTTCACAGTTTTATCGGCCGGGTTGTAGTGGTCGGTGAGTTTACCGGGGGTTGAGATGACCCGCACATCGGTAATGCCGTTGTCGGCCAGCATCATCTCGGCTACTTCCCGTCCGCTTAGCCCAGAGCTGATGCCCATCTTAGAGTATTTCTCAAACTTGCTTTTCAGCGTCCAACTGACCAACATAGAGGCCAGCATGGTGACAATCACTATTAAATAAATCCCTCCCATAGTTCTTTCCTTTATTTTAAACTTCTGCCTGGCGCTATCCTTTCAGGACTTTGGCCACCACCTGTGAAGTAGAATACCCCTTCACCAGCGGAATGGTTTTCACCGCCCCCCCCTTTGCCAGAACGATGTCGTGCCCCACAATGGTCTCAATGGAGTAGTCATCGCCTTTCACTAATACGTCGGGCGCTACCGCTTTGATTAGCTCATAGGGGGTTTCCTGATCAAATAGCACTACCGCATCTGTAAACCAAAAGGATGCCATTACCCTGGTTCGTGACATTTCGTCCTGTAATGGCCGGGATGGGCCCTTTAACCTACTGACAGATTGATCAGTATTGAGGCCCACCACCAGTCTGTCGCCCAGCAGGCGGGCGCGCTCCAGGTAGTCTACGTGGCCCACGTGCACAATGTCAAAGCACCCGTTGGTGAACACCACTTTTTGGCCCTGGGCCCGCCATTCGGCTACTTTGGCTAAAAGCTGCGGCAGGGTTACAATCTTTTCTTGGGAAGGAAGCGTCTGCATAGATCAGAAATATAGTAGATCAGGAATATAAAGGAGTAGATGGAGGGACAAGGTAAGGAGAAAGCCTCTTATCTGGGAGGCTCTTGCATCTTTCAGCGGTAAGCAAGCAGGAATCATCAGCCCATTTCGGGGCTGTTTTCACGGAAATGGCCCGGAAACAGGCTACGCGAATTTCTTGGCTGGTTCGCCCTGGCGCCTGGTTTGGAGAAAGCTGGCCACCAGGCTTACCGCTCCCATGGCCACCACCAAGATGGCCCCGGTGGTATGGGTGATCAGCGCATAGGCCATGCCTTTGTCCAGGGGCACGGCGTACAGCAGCAGCGCGGTCCTTACCAGGATGTGGTACACGCCAATACCGCCCTGCACCGGTGCCGACATGCCTATGCCGCCCACCACTAAAATGGCCATGCCCGCTTGCCAGGTTAACCCCTCGGTACCCGGGAGGGCAAAGAAGGCCAGGTAGCTGGTGAGATAGTAGGTGACCCAGATGAAAACCGTGTGGAAGATGAAGGCGCCCTTCTGCTCCATCTTAAGCACGCTGAAGATGCCGTGCCAGAGCCCGCTCACAAAGTCACTGAGTTTCCGGAAGAAGGCGTTCTGCCGTAGTTTGGAAATATTCTTGTAGAGGTACCAGGCCACAAAGCCCGTGCCCAGGACAGCAATGGCGCCCAACAGGTACAGGGTCTGCAGGTTTTGCTCAAAGCTGTGGTATTTTTCAGAGAAGATGCTCAGGAAGAACTCGTACACCCGGTCAAACTCCAGCAGCAGGGTTATGCCCAGGCAGAGCAGCAGCATGAGCAAGTCAATCACCCGCTCGGTGATGACGGTGCCCAGCGAAACGTTCACCGGTACATTGGCAGAGCGCTTTAAGAAAGTACACCTGATCACCTCACCGGCCCGGGGCAGCACCACGTTCGCCAGGTACCCTACCATCATGGCGTGGTAGGTCTGCCAGATGGTGGGCTTAAACCCTAGCGGCGCAAATTGCATGCGCCACCGGACGGCCCGGCTCACGTACCCCGCCACCGAGAGCAACAGGGTCACGGCAATCCAGGTGAAGTTGGCCTGCGCCAGCTCGGCCCGCACCGCCGCGAAGTTGATGCTGCGCAGGGCGTATCCCATTAAGAAAGCTGAAACCGCCAACAGCAGTACGTACTTGAAAACGCTTACAGCTTTCTTCATGCCTGAAAGAGAACTATACTAACCGGTTGTGCTGGTCTGGGAAAATAACGGTGGGTTCGTGGGCGCGGGCGTCAGCAAAGTTGATGAGGGCATAGGAGATGATAATGATCACATCTCCTACCTGCACCTTGCGGGCGGCCGGTCCGTTGAGGCAAACCGTGCCGGTGCCTCTTTCTCCTTTTATAATATAAGTCTCAAAGCGTTCACCATTGTTCACGTTCACAATGGTCACCTTCTCATGGGGAACCATGTTGGCAGCATCCAACAGATCTTCGTCTATGGTAATGCTCCCCACATAATGCAACTCGGCCTGCGTTACCTTAGCCCGATGTATCTTGGATTTAAGAACTTCAATCTGCATCAAAACAATCTAAAAACATGCAAAGTTATAGATTATTTATGAGACAAAAAGTTCCTGCGGGCCAGGCAAAATCTGATAAACTTAAATTTATTTACAGCAGCAGGTTGTCAATGAGCCTTACTTCCCCCAGGAAGGCCGCCAGGCAAAGGGCCACCGGCACCTTGCCCGAAACCTCTCTCAAGGGCTGCAGCGTTTGGGCGTGCACCACCTCCAGGTATTCCAGCCTGATTTCAGGAATTTGGCGCAAAAACGCCTCTGTCTCTTTCTTGGCCTCTTCCACGGAGTGGTTCTTTAAGCTTTTTTGCAGGAGTTGCAGGGCCTGGTACAGGTGGGGGGCAAGGGCGCGTTGCTCCGGCGTAAGGCGGCGGTTTCTGGAAGACATGGCCAGCCCGTCTTCCTCCCTGATGATGGGGTAACAAACCAGCTCCAGGTCAAAGCTCAGGTCCAGCACCAGCTGTTGTATGATGGCAAACTGCTGCAGGTCCTTTTGCCCGAAAAAGGCCTGGTGCGGCTGCACCAGGTGGAACAGCTTGCTCACCACCGTGGCCACTCCGTTGAAGTGCCCCGGCCGGTGCGCCCCTTCCATTACCCGCTCCAGGTCCCCGAAGTCAAAAGACAGCTTGGGCTTCTGCCGGTACATTTCCTCGGCGGCGGGGGCAAACAGTACGTCACAGCCCTCCTGCGCCAGGAGCTGGGCATCTTTCTCCAGCAGGCGGGGGTACAGGCGAAAATCTTCAGGATTATTGAATTGCGCCGGGTTCACAAATACGCTGCACACGGTCACGTCGTTCTGCTGTTTAGCGGCCCTGATCAGGGAAAGGTGGCCTTCGTGCAGGGCCCCCATGGTGGGGACAAAGCCAATCCGTTGCCCCTGCTGGCGCAGCAAGCCCGTGTGCTGCCGGATATCAGATAAAGAAGAAAGTTGCAACATGAACGGCTGCGGAATTAATGATGTTCAGGAAAAGAAGCCAAAGGTATGATTTTATTCAAATAAATTGAGAATCAGCTAATAATTGCTTAATTTTGCACTTCGCAATACGTATTGCCAATTTAATTTTAATCACTCCAACCTATGTCCAAATTGAGAATCTTATACGCGGCCACTGAGATTGATCCTTTTCTGCAAACCACAAAAGTAGCGGAATTCCTGAGGATGTTGCCACAAGCGATGCAAGAGCGTGGGATGGAAGTTCGTATTTTTGTGCCTCGTTTTGGCTTGATCAACGAACGCAAAAACCGTTTGCATGAGGTTGTACGCCTTTCAGGCATTAACATTGCCGTGGGCGAGGAAGAGAAACCCCTGATTATTAAGGTAGCCTCTATCCCCAACGCCAAGCTGCAGGTGTATTTTATTGACAACGAAGACTATTTCCACCGCAAGTCCGTTCTGGTGGACAAGGACAATAAGTTCTACGCAGACAATGATGAGCGCGCCATCTTCTTCTGCAAGGGTGTTCTGGAGACGGTGAAGAAACTGGGCTGGGCCCCGGATATTGTACACTGCAATGACTGGATGACGAGCCTGATCCCGCTTTACCTGAAGACCACCTACAAGAATGATCCTATTTTCAAGACCTCTAAATCGGTGTTCTCGGTGTACAACAGCGAGTTTACCCACAAGTTTGAGGGCGACCTGCTAGAGAAAGCCAAGATGCTGGACATTGAGGACGAAATGCTGGCCAACCTTAGCTCAGGCGATTTTGGGGCATTCATCAAGATGGGGCTTCAGTACGCAGACACCGTCATTAAGTCTAACGAAGATTTCAGTGATAACTTAAACGCCCTGTTCCAGGAGTACAACAGCACCAAGCAGATCAACACCATTAGCGCAGACGAAAACACCTTAGACTCTTACTTTGACTTGTATAATGAACTGGCGAATTAGTAAAGCAGCAGCCCTACTATTCCTTTCCTCTTTCTTTTTTTCCGCTTGTGAAGACCCCACTGCCATTGGATTAGAACTGCAGGAACCCGGCACCCTTATTGGTACCAGCTACACAGATACGGCCACCGTTACTGCCTCTACCGTGCTGCTGAAAGACTCTATCTTTGCCCTGGGTGCCACCCGGGTGCAGGTAGGTGCCATTGATGAGGGAGACCTGGGAAAAGTTACCGCCAGAACATTTGCAGAGTTCGCCCCCTTGACCTTCCCGGCGCACCCAGACTCTATTGATGTTACCAAAGGAGCCGACTCCCTGATCATCAACCTGGATTATGACTATGCTTTTGGCAACACGGCCCAGCCAATGACCATTAACGTGCATCGGTTAACCGAAGGCTTCCGGGACGATGACACGTATTTTACCTCCCGCAAGCTGGCGTACAACAATACCCCCGTTGGCTCTGTCACGTTCTTACCGCAACCAGACGCCACCTACAAGAGCCCCAGTGACACCACCCGCACGCTTCCGGTCCTGATCAAGATCAAGATCACCGGGGATTATGCCACTGAGGTGCTACAGACCCTGGCCCAAACGTCTAGCCCTGCAACCTTTGCCACCGCCCTCAAAGGCCTGGCGTTTACCCCTGAAGACGGTGCCGCCAGCAGCATCATTGGCTTTTTGCCTTTGTCTACCTACACCAACATGACCTTGCACTATAAGTCTAAGAAGAACATAGCCAAGGTGACCGGGTTGGTGCTAACAGATCGGTATTACAACCAGATAGAGGCAGACAGAACAGGAACTCCATTGGCCTCTTTAACGGCTAACGGCAACACTCTTTCTTCCTCGGCAGCCGGCAACAGAACCTACTTACAGGCAGGCGCCGGTCTGGTCACCAAGATAACTATGCCGCACCTGGCCAATTTCCGGAAGACCCTTTCCGGCGCGAGCCAGCACTTGGCTATCAACAAAGCAGAGTTGATTATCCCGGTGGTACAGTCTACGGTGATGGCAGGCAAAGATTCTACCCTTCTGCCGCCTATTATCTCTGTGGTAGAGGCTACGCCTTCCAACAGAATGGCCATGACCCAAGGTATCCCCAACTCCCTGGTGGGCGAGGGCACAACCCAACGGGCCACGTTGCAGTATAGGGGCAAGAACGGCGGGTACGTGTATGTGGTAAATATCACCAGCTACCTTCAGAACCTGCTGTACAATAGAATGGCCAACAACGGAATTATCCTTTTGCCTTCAGGCATCAACAATGATGTTTCTACCCCCACCAACATGGCTCAGACGGTAAATCGCGCCATCCTGGAGGCAAACCAAAGCCTTGGTGCTGACCGCCGGATCAAGCTCCGGTTATTCTATTCAACCGCTCAATAGTATCACTTATCTATATTTTAGCTAAACAGAAGATTACGGCACCATGTGTGGAATTGTAGCGTACGTGGGACAGAGAGAAGCCTGCCCAATTATTTTAAAAGGATTAAAGCGCCTGGAGTATCGGGGGTATGACAGCGCCGGAGTTGCCTTATTAAACAACGGCAACCTGAACGTTTTCAAGAAAAAAGGAAAGGTTGCTGACTTAGAGGCATACATTGGTGACCAGGATACCAGCAGCACCATTGGTATTGGCCACACCCGTTGGGCTACCCACGGTGAGCCGAACGATGCGAACGCACACCCGCACTATTCAAGCTCCAAGAAGATTGCTATCATTCACAATGGTATCATTGAGAACTACGCTTCCTTGAAGAAGCACTTGATGAACAAGGGCTACGAGTTCCACAGCGACACTGACTCTGAGGTGTTCGTGAACCTGATTGAGGACATCCAGAAGAACAACAACGTTTCCTTAGCGGAAGCGGTACGCCTGGCCTTGCATGAGGTGGTAGGCGCGTATGCCATTGTGGTTATCTCTCACGACTCTCCTACCCAACTGGTGGCTGCCCGTAAAGGGAGCCCGCTGGTGATTGGCGTAGGCAAAGGCGAGTACTTCCTGGCCTCTGATGCCACGCCTATCATTGAGTACACCAACGAAGTGGTGTATGTCAACGACTATGAGGTTGCCGTGATCAAAGATGGTGTGCTGGACATTCGTACCAAGGAAGATGTGGTACAGACGCCGTACATCCAGAAGCTGGAGCTGGAGTTGGAAGCCATTGAGAAAGGCGGTTATCCGCACTTCATGCTGAAAGAGATTTTTGAGCAGCCCCGTTCCATCATGGACAGCATGCGCGGCCGTCTGGTGGCCGAGAACACGCAGCTGACCATGTCCAGCATCAGAGAGTACGCTACACGCTTTAAGAACGCAGACCGCATCATCATTGTGGCTTGCGGTACTTCCTGGCACGCCGGCTTGGTAGCCGAGTACATGATTGAGGAGTTTGCCCGCATCCCGGTGGAAGTGGAGTACGCGTCTGAGTTCCGTTACCGTAACCCCATCATCCGCGAAGGCGATATCGTGATTGCTATCTCGCAGTCGGGCGAAACCGCTGATACGCTGGCTGCTCTGGAGCTGGCCAAGTCAAAAGGCGCCATGATCTTTGGGGTGTGCAACGTGGTAGGTTCTTCTATTGCCCGGGCTACTGATGCGGGTGCCTACACCCACGCGGGTCCTGAGATTGGGGTAGCCAGCACCAAGGCGTTCACCGCCCAGGTAACCGTGCTGTCGCTGATTGCCATGATGCTGGCCGAGATGCGCGGCACCCTGGAACTGTCGGCGCTGCGTCAGTTGATGCTGGAAATGGAAAAGATTCCGGCTAAAGTAGAGCAGGCCCTTCAGCTGGACAAGGAAATCCAGGCCATCTCTGAGATCTTCAAAGATGCCAGCAACTTTATCTACCTGGGTCGTGGATACAACTTCCCGGTAGCGTTGGAAGGAGCGCTCAAGCTGAAGGAGATCTCTTACATCCACGCAGAAGGATATCCGGCCGCCGAGATGAAGCATGGCCCTATTGCCCTGATTGACGAGAACATGCCGGTGGTGGTTATTGCCACCAAAGACAGCTCTTATGAGAAAA
Organism: Rufibacter psychrotolerans; assembly: GCF_016924645.1. Taxonomy (GTDB): domain Bacteria; phylum Bacteroidota; class Bacteroidia; order Cytophagales; family Hymenobacteraceae; genus Nibribacter; species Nibribacter psychrotolerans. Next base: position 49,795 of record NZ_JAFFJV010000022.1, read on the forward strand.
TTGTCTCTAACGTGCAGGAGGTAAGAGCCCGTAAAGGCAGAGTGATTGCGGTGGTAACCGAAGGCGATACTGTTATCCCACAGATGGCAGAGTTCGTGATTGAGGTGCCCAGCACCCATGAGGCGTTAATGCCCCTTCTTTCGGTGATTCCGTTGCAGCTGTTGAGCTACCACATTGCCGTTATGCGCGGCTGTAACGTAGACCAGCCTCGTAACCTGGCAAAGTCAGTGACGGTAGAATAAGTTGCTGCTTACATGATAAAAAGAAAAGGGAGGCCCAACGGCTTCCCTTTTCTTTTTGCATCTATTTTGTAAAAACAGCTTGATTACTTGTAGCTGTTTCTAATCACCTACAGCATCTAATCACCTAAGTGTGCCTCTGCTTTCTATGCACTTCCTCTTTGTTTTAGGCCTGTTTTCATGAAAACGGCTTTAAAACACTTGCCAGATTTCTCAGTCAGCTAGGTTACTTTCCCTGCCCAGCTTCCTATCACTTGGTTAAGCCCAAACCAAAGAGATCAGAGCTGTTTAGTACCAAAAATTATTTTTTTAAGTAAATTAAACCAAAACGGATAAACTTACTCTATTGAGAACAAGGCAGCTATAGCTGTAAATAACCGCAAGGAATAAAACCGCGCGCCCGCTATCTGTCAGCCATTTAACTACGGAGCCTATGAAAAGCACCCTCAGACATTCCTTTTTTGTGTTGTTGGTTCTGCTGGTGGGCATTTGCTTGTCTTCTTCCGGGGAAAGGGAAAAGGCAGCTTCCAAAGCCCTCCAGTTCCCCCACAAAAAGGCGGGCCTCACCGAAAGGCAGGCGGCAGCGCATTTGCTGAGCCGTTTCACCTTCGGTGCCAGGCCGGGCCAGGTAGACGAAGTAGTAAAGATGGGGCTGGAAAAGTGGTTTATGCAGCAGCTTCAGACTACCCTGCCCGACCAGGAATTGGAGCAGAAGCTTGCAGGCTTCGCCTCGCTGCAGATGACCAATGAGCAGATAGCCCACGCGTACGCCTCCAACAGCCAAATCCTGAGGCTGGCCATTGATGAGGGAATCATTACCAAAGAAGAAGCCAGAAACAACATTCCCGACAAGGAAAGCAGGCTGGCCTACAAAGCCCGTCTAAGTGCTTTCATGAAGGAAAAAGGCTTTCATGCCGAGGGTCAGTTGACAAAAGAACTCATCAACCAAAAGATCCTGAGGGCAACCTACACCCAGAACCAGTTGCAGGAAGTACTCACCAGCTTTTGGTTCAATCATTTCAACGTGTCGCTATACAACCGCAACTGCGCCCGCTACATTCTTTCCTACGAGCGCGATGTGATCAGGCCCAACGTGCTGGGCAAGTTCGAGGCTATTTTACTGGCCACCGCCAAATCGCCGGCTATGCTGGCCTACCTTGACAATTACAAAAGCGCCGCCGCCCCTACCGCACTAACGCCCGCCCAGAAAGAGGCCCAGAAACGGCAGCTTCAGGCCCTGAATGCCCAGGAGGGACAAGACTCCACTTGGAGGCAAGTGGTGGAGAAGATCAAAAATGTCAGGAAAAACCAGGGCCTGAACGAGAACTATGCCCGTGAGATCATGGAGCTGCACACCCTGGGCGTAGACGGCGGGTACACCCAGCAAGACGTGACCCAGGCAGCCCGCATCTTAACCGGCTGGACCATCAATCCCACGCTGGACCAGTACAAAGTGACCAGGTTTCAGCCCGCCTCACCTGCCAGAGCCCGGGCGCTTGCGTACCAAGGCTTTGTGTTGGACGGGGACTTCCTGTTTGCGGCCAACCGCCATGACCAGGGCGAGAAAGTGGTACTGGGCACTACCTTTCCAGCGGGCGGAGGCTATGAGGAAGGCCTGCGCCTGATCAAGCTGCTGGCCCAGCATCCTTCCACCGCCAGGTTTATCTCCACTAAACTGGCCACCAGGTTTGTGCATGACACGCCGCCCCAATCCCTGGTTGACAAGATGGCCAAAACCTTCAAAGAAAAAGAGGGCGACATTCAGCAGGTGCTGGTGACCATGGTCTCCGCGCCGGAGTTCTGGAGCAAGGAAGCCCTGCGCGAAAAAACCAAGTCGCCGTTTGAGTTGGCCATCAGCTCGGTGCGCAGCCTCAATGCCGAGGTGCAGGAGCCGTACCAACTCTATAACTGGATTGCCAAGATGGGTGAGCAGATGTACAGGTACCAGGCCCCCACGGGTTTCCCGGACCGGGGCACCTACTGGATCAACACCGGCTCCCTGCTCAACCGCATGAACTTCGGGTTGGCCCTAGCGGCCCAGAAGATAAAGGGCATTTCGTTTGATCTGATGGCGCTCAACCAGCACCGGGAACCCGAAAGCGCCGAGGCGGCCTTGCTCACGTACAGCCAGCACTTACTCCCTGAGCGGGACCTGGAGCAGACCATTAGGCGGCTTACCCCTACGCTCTACGATCCCGGCTTCAGCCAAAAGGTAGGCGTTGCCGCCAGCAAGGTTCAGCAGCCAGCCCAGGCAGAAACCAGTGAACCGGAGGAGGAGACCATGATGATGGGGCAACAGGAGGCAAAACCCGCCAAACCAAGCAAGCCCCAGCGCACGGCTTCGGCCGCGAAGCCCACGGCGGCACCATCCGGCAAAGACAACGCGCCTATGCTCGCCCAGGTGGTGGGCATCATCATCGGGTCACCGGAGTTCCAGCGCAGATAACTTCTTTAACGCCAAGCAAGCATGACTACCAGAAGAGGATTTTTGAAATCGGGGGCTTTGGCGCTCTTTGCGGCCAGCCTGGGAGGAATCCCCAACTTTCTAGCAGAGGCCGCCCGCAGCAGCAAACTGGTGCGGCCCTACAAGAAGAACAAGGTCCTGGTGTGCATCTTCCAGCGCGGCGCCATGGACGGACTCATGGCCGTGTCTCCGTTCACTGATGAGTACCTGAAACAAGCCCGGCCCAGTCTGTTCATGTCGGCGGCCCAGACGGCCAGTAATCCGCTCATAGACCTGGATGGTCGGTTTGGACTGCACCCGTCCATGCGGGCGTTTGAGCCGTTGTTCCGGGAGAATAGGCTGGCCATTGTGCACGGCATGGGCTCCCCCAACCCTACCCGGTCGCACTTTGATGCCCAGGATTTCATGGAGGCCGGCACGCCCTTTCACAAGGGCACGCCCAGCGGCTGGCTCAACCGGGCCGTGGGACTGCTGGGCCATGAGGCCGCCACTCCGTTTCAGGCGGTGAGCCTTACCTCTTCCCTGCCCCGTTCTTTCTACGGCGACCACGCGGCCATTGCCATCAGCAGCATCCAGGACTTCGGGATTCAGATGCGGGGCAACCAGCAGGGCGCCAAGTTAGCCTCCCAGAACTTTGAGGACCTTTATGACCAGACGTCTTCCTCGCTGCTGAACAAGGCCGGCAAGGAAAGCTTTGAGGCGGTGAAAATGCTCCAGAAAATAGATTCCCAGAAGTACGTGCCGGCCAACAATGCCGTGTACCCCAACAGCTCCCTGGGCAAAGCCCTGAAGCAGATTGCGCAGCTCATTAAAATGGACGTGGGCCTGGAGATTGCCTTTGCCGAATCGGGGGGGTGGGACACGCACTACAACCAAGGCACTGCCAACGGCACCTTCGCCCGCCACGTGAACGACCTCAGCCAAAGCATTACCGCTTTCTGGACCGATCTGGACGCGTACCAGGACGAGGTAGACGTGATGACCATGACCGAGTTCGGCCGTACCGTGCACCAGAACGGCAGCCACGGCACCGACCACGGCCGGGCCTCCTGCATGTTCATCCTGGGCAATAACGTACAAGGTGGCCTGGTGCACGGCACCGTTCCGGTCTTAGCCAAGGAAAACCTGGAAGATGGCCGCGACCTTCCCGTCACCACCGATTTCCGAAGCATTTTCAGCGAAGTAGCCGGAAAACACCTCCACATCCAGAAAGAACACGTGCTCTTCCCTGAATGGGATGGACCCAAAATTGGCGTGATGCGCCAAAGCTGATTTGGTTGGCCGATACCAGCCCTAAACAGAAGAGGGAAGCGTTTTGGCGCCTCCCTTTTCTGTTTAGGGCTCCCTTTGAGGAAAACACCCCTAAAACAAGCCCTACCGTTTATCCAACTTGCACAGCTAGATTGCGAGCAGATTTGAACTATCCTTTGCTTTTCGCTGGCGCGAGCGTCCCGCTCGTGTCCGCACGCATACCGAATGGCAATCCCATTCTCTCTATTTTGTCATCCTGAAAGGATCTTGTGCGCAAACGGCAAAGTCGTTTCTCCAGTGCTTGTCTAGTACGCCCACAAGATCTTTCCAAGATGAAAGGAGTGTGTGAATCAAATATTCTCGGGAATGCCTCCCCTTGGTTTGTCCCCTGACAGACCAACGACATTAGAAGTGTAGGCGGCACTGGTTTGGTCTGTCAGGGGACAGACCAAGGTTGAAGCTTGGAAAATCCTTTCAGGAGGATAAAAAGGGATGTTCCGCAATGCGTGCGGACACGAGCGGGACGCTCGCGCCAGCGAGAGAGAGGTTCATTCAAACTTTTTTTTGCTGCTTTTCCTCGTTTTAGAGCCTTTATAGGGAAATCAGGCCTAAAACAACTTTACACCAGCTTGTACAGAGAAGCCAGGAATACAAATGATTTGTCTACCGCGCGTTTGGAAGCATCGCTCAGGATGCGGACTTCTATGGTTTCGCGGTTGAACAAGGGGGAGCCTTTCAGTCCCACCAGATGGAAGTTCAGGGGGGCGTAGGCGGCGGCCAAACCCGCCAGGTCTACTCCGTTGGCGTCAAAAAACACCGTAAGCTTTTCGCCTTTGCCTTGCTGGTTATACTGCTCTACCCGTTCGGGTTGCTCGTGCAGAAACAAGTCAAACACAATATCGGCTTGCGGGAGCCAGGCTTTCAGCTCGGCGGGGTCTTGTATGTGCAGGAAGGCTCGGTTCCGGAATTTCAGGCTGTACTCTTCTTCCTGTTCGGGGGTGGCCAAAAGCAATGTATTCATATTTCTGTACCTTTAGGCCCGTAAAGATACTGATAAACCACTCCTTTTATGGCAACCAACATCATAGAAAGCAAATCTGCCCCCGCCCCCATTGGGCCTTACAGCCAGGCGGTACTAGCCGGCAATACCCTGTATGTTTCCGGCCAAATCGCGCTGGACCAGGAATCCGGGCAACTGGTGCAAGGCGACATCCAGACCGAGACACACCAGGTTATGAAAAACCTGCAATTCATCCTTCAGGAAGCTGGCATGGACTTCAGCAACGTGGTGAAATGCAGCATCTTCGTGAAAGACCTGGGCAACTTCGGGGCCATTAACGAGACCTACGGCAGCTATTTCACCAGCAACCCGCCGGCCCGCGAAACCGTGGAGGTGAGCCGCCTGCCCAAAGACGTAAACGTGGAAATCTCCTGCATTGCGGTGAAGTTTTAATGTGCAAAGGTGTCAATGTGCTGATGTGCCAATTTTTAATGGGGCAGTTACTTACGGTTCACTGCTTTTAAGCTGGTTTTGAGAAAGTAGCCCTAAAACGTGTTTTCTGATGAACAGGCCCCAAAAGCCTTTGAACATTGGATGAAAGCCCCTTCCCTTTATCCCAAAATTGGCGCATCAGCACATTGCCACCTTTGCACATTCCCTTATTAGCACATCAGCACATTACTTCATTAGCACATTATTCATTCACTGGTTTGTTAGGGCCCACGTCTTCGTTCACGGGGGTATGGCCTACCTCTACCTCTTTGTTGATCACGCGCACGGCGTAGTCTGAAGGATAGATATCGGTGCCGTAGCGGCGGGCGTACACCAGGGTAAACTGCGCCCCCAGAAACACGATCTGCGAGGTATAGAACACCCACGTGAGCACCACAATCACTGAGCCGGCCGCCCCGTAGATGCTGGCGAAATTGCTGTTGCCCAAGTAAAACCCAATGATGGACTTGCCCAGCGTGAACAGCAGCGCCGTCACCAGCGAGCCCACCCATACATCGCCCCACCGGATCTTGGCATCGGGGAGGAACTTGTAGATGAGCGCGAAAAGGAACATCACCACGCCGGTAGAGCCTACCAGATTGGCTAGTTGCGTGAGCTGCAGGATAGACTCGTCAATTCTGTTGGTCAGGTAAGAGGTGATGGCCACCACGGCGGTATGGATCACCAAACTCACCAAGAGCAGGAACACAATGGCTAGGATCATGGCGAAGGACAGCAACCGGTCCCAGAGCAGTTTGAGGTACTCATTGCGGGGTTTGGGCTTCACGCCCCAGATCTGGTTCAGAGACTCCTGCAGAGACACAAACACTCCGGTGGCCCCAATGAGCAAGGTAATCACCCCAATCACGGTAGCAAAGGTAAAGTCGGCGGCGTGGTTGATGTTCTCCACCATCTCCTGAATGTCTGAGGCACCCTTGCGGCCCAGGAGTTCGCGCAGTTGGCTGTACACCTGCCCCCGCACAGCCTCGCGGCCAAAGATAGCCCCGGCGGTATTGATGATGATGATGAGGATGGGCGGCAACGCGAAGATGGTGTAGTAAGCCAGGGCGGCCCCTTTCTGAAAAGAGTTATTGTCCAGGAAATCCCCGAAGACCTCCTTTGTGATACCCCAGCCCTCTTTGAACTTCTCTCGCAGCATCTTCGCTAAATTTTCCTCTTCATACGTACACCACCCAAGAGGTTTACAAACACCCTGAAAAGCAGCTACTTTCTGCAAAACAGCCCCAAAACCAGAGGAAGCCCCCGCGTTTAGAAATGCACCCGGCGGCGCGGCAAGGTTTTAAGGGTAAAATTTCAGGAAAGGCCTGAAATACCGTACTTTTGCACCGCTATTGAAATACCTATATACCATGGAAAGAGAAGTACGAGTACGCTTTGCCCCTAGCCCAACCGGGCCTTTGCACATTGGCGGGGTGCGCACGGCGCTGTATAATTATCTGTTCGCGAAGAAGATGGGCGGCAAAATGTTGCTGCGCATTGAAGATACTGACCAAACCCGCTTTGTGCCCGGCGCAGAGCAATACATCTTTGACAGCCTGGCCTGGTGCGGCATTCAGCTGGATGAAAGCCCGGTGCACGGCGGCCCCCATGCGCCTTACCGCCAGTCTGAGCGCAAGCCCATGTACATGCAGTACGCGCTGCAATTGGTAGAAGCCGGCCACGCCTATTATGCCTTTGACACCGCCGAGGAGCTGGACGCCATGCGCGACCGCCTCAAGGCCGCCAAAGTAGCTACCCCGCAATACAACGCCATCACCCGCGCCACCATGAAGAACTCCCTCACCCTGCCCGAGGACGAGGTGAAACGCAGACTGGAAAGCGGCGAACCCTACGTCATCCGCCTGAAAGTGCCCCGCAAGGAGGAAGTACGCCTGAAAGACATGATCCGTGGTTGGGTGATGGTGCACTCTTCTGCCCTGGACGATAAAGTTCTGATGAAATCAGACGGCATGCCAACCTACCACCTGGCCAACATTGTGGATGACCACCTCATGGGCATCACCCACGTGATCAGAGGCGAGGAGTGGTTGCCTAGCGCGCCGCTGCACGTGCTCCTGTACCGCTATTTGGGTTGGGAAGACACCATGCCGGAGTTCGCGCACTTGCCTTTGCTTCTGAAGCCAGACGGTAACGGCAAACTGAGCAAGCGCGACGGCGATAAACTGGGCTTCCCGGTGTTCCCGCTGCGTTGGGTAGACCCGGTGACCCAGGAGGTTTCCAGCGGCTACCGTGAAAGCGGTTATTTACCAGAGGCCTTCATCAACTTCCTGGCTTTCCTGGGCTGGAACCCGGGCACGCAGCAGGAACTCTTCACCATGGAGGAACTGATTGAGGCCTTCAGCATTGAGCGCATCGGTAAGTCCGGTACCCGTTTCGATATCCAGAAAGCCCGTTGGTACAATGAGCAGTACCTGCGCGCTAAACCAGACGCCGAGCTGGCCCAGTACCTGCTGGCCGCCCTGCCCGAGCAAGGCATTGCCTGCTCTGAAGAGCGCGCCGAGAAGATTGTGAGCCTCATGAAAGAGCGCGTGACCTTCCCGCAGGATTTCTGGAAAGAAGCTTCTTACTTCTTCGTGGCCCCTACGCAGTACAATGAGCAGGTAGCCGCCAAGAAATGGTCAGCCGCCGCCGCTGGTGCGTTTGAGCAATTCAGAAACGAGCTGGGCTCTTTATCTGATTTCAACGCCGATACCGTGAAAGCCCTGCTTTTACAGGTTCTGGAAAGAAACGGCCTCAAAATAGGTCAGGTGATGCAAGCCTTGCGTATTGCGTTGACCGGTGTAGAAGCCGGTCCGGACTTGATGGCTATCATTGAGATCATCGGCAGAGAGGAAACCGAGCAGCGCATTGACGCCGCCCTGAGCAGACTGGCCCAGTACGCCGCCTAAGCTCCGCTTTCCACAGAGCACGTTTCAAGGCTGATTTAGGCAAAACAGCCCTGAAACGCTTTTCCAGCACTTCATAGTAAAACCGCCGTTTTAAATAAGCCCTTGTTGCTTGCTTAAGACGGCGGTTTCTTTTTAATTCGTTTATCCTTCTGCCGCATTTCCCGTTTGTAGTAAAAAAGAACAAACCGGGCCGCTTTCTTGGCTGGGCCTGGTGCAACGGTTACTACCATGGCGAAGAAAAAGGCAGATAAAGACAAAAAAGAAAACAAGCCCGAAAAGAAAGCGAAGGTACACCCCGAGCTGGAAGGCTTTGAGATCAAGATCAATCCCCTGGGCGATATTACCTCTAACTTCAACATTGACCAGTTGAACGCCTTCCTGGACCGCAACGTCACCGACAAGAAACTGGTGGGCGACCAGGGCAAGAAACGGCCGCAGGAAGAAGACGAGGAATTTCCCATTGAGGAAACCGTGGATGAGGAGGAGAACGAGGAGGATTTCTTCAAGAGCGGGACATCTTTAGACGATGACGAGGACGACGACCTCCCCGGCAAGGGAGAGGAGCCGTCGGCCCCCCGAGGCAAGAAAAAATAAACCTAACCTCCCATATGAGATCCCACGAAGTAGACTACCGCATTTACGGCGCAGACATTCAGGTACTGGAAGTAGAACTGGACCCGCAGGAAACCGTGATCGCCGAGGCCGGCGCCATGGTGTTCATGGAAGACGGCATTCAGTTTGAAACCAAAATGGGCGATGGCTCCAACCCCAGCTCCGGCTTCTTCGGGAAGCTGATGCAAGCGGGGAGCCGCATGATCACCGGTGAGTCTCTGTTCATGACGCACTTCACCCACCGCGGGTACGGCAAAGCCAAAGTAGGCTTCTCGGCACCTTACCCGGGCACCATCATGCCCATCAATCTGGCGGAGTTCCCCAACGGACTCATTGTGCAGAAAGACGGTTTCCTGGCGGCGGCTTTGGGCACCAAGATTGCCCTGCATTTCAACCAACGGCTGGGGGCCGGCTTCTTCGGGGGCGAGGGCTTTATCATGCAGCGCCTCACCGGCGATGGCCTGGCCTTCATCCACGCGGGCGGCACCATCATTGAGCGTCACCTGCACAACGAGACCCTGCGCATTGACACCGGCTGCGTGGTCGCCTTTGAGAACGGAATTGATTTTGACATTGAGCGGGCCGGTGGCCTGCGCTCTATGGTATTCGGCGGCGAGGGGCTGTTCCTGGCCACCCTCAGAGGCACCGGCCGCGTCTGGATTCAGTCCATGCCTATCAAAAAACTAATCCAGGCCTTGATGCCGCACGGCGGAAACGCCAACAAAGAAGGCGGTTTGCTGAGCAGCTTCCTGGAGTAGAAGGCTTTTTTAATACAGTTTTACCAAAACACCGCTAAAAGCGGTGTTTTGAGTTTTAGGCCTGTTTTTGGGAAAGCACGCTTGAAATGCAGTTCAGATACGGTAGAGACAAAGCAGTACCCTGTCTCTACCCACTGCCTGTACATTTAGGGAAATGACTCCATGACAACCTGCTTCAGGTGATTTACCTCCAAAATCTCCCGCCTCCTTGGACTGTCCCCTGACAGGCCAACCACAGTGCAGCTACCTGTTTCGGTCTGTCAGGGGGCAGACCGAGGAGACGCAGAGGCAGGCGCTCCATATAAACACCCCTCTAACTCCCCTCAAGGGGAGAATCTGCCTACCTGAGGAAATGAAATCTGATTAGGCTATCAGGAACACGTTGCCAAATGAACACAGTCAAAGGGTGGCGTGACTTTTACCCCAGATGATTCACCGCCAGAATCTCCTCCAGGTACTCGCGGTTGTTAGACAGGCGGGGTACTTTGTGCTGGCCGCCCAGTTTGCCTTTGTGCTGCAACCAGTTCAGGAAGGCGCCCGACGGGGCCACGGTGATCAAAGGAGCCTGCAGGGCCAGATCCTTGTGCCGTTTGGCATCATAATCTGAGTTAATGCTGCGCAGGGTCTGGTCCAGCACCTCGGTAAAGCGCTCCAGGCTGGACGGTGGCTGGGAGAACTCAATCACCCACTGGTGGCCGCCTTTGCTTTTGCCTTCAAAATAGATAGGCGCGGCGGTGAAGTTAGTGATGGTGGCACCAGTAGCTTCGCAGGCCTTGGTAATGGCCGTCTCTGCGTTCTCTACCACCACTTCCTCGCCGAAGGCATTGATGAAATGCTTGGTTCTTCCTGATATTTTGATGCGGTAGGGGTCCAGCGAGGTGAACTTAACGGTATCGCCAATTTTGTAGCGCCACAGCCCAGCGTTGGTAGAGATGATTAGGGCGTAGTTCTTGCCCAGTTCTACCTGGTCCAGGGTGAGTACTTTGGGGTTGGGCTCGTCCATCTGGTCTACCGGAATAAACTCGTAGAACACGCCGTAATCCAGCATCAGGAGCATCTCGTCTTTGAGGCTGGGCTCGTCCTGTATCCCGAAGAAGCCTTCCGAGGCGTTGTACACCTCCAGGTAGTTCATCTTCTCTGAGGGAATCAACTGCTTGAACAACTCCCGGTACGGCCCAAAGGCCACGGCTCCGTGGGTGAACACCTCCAGGTTAGGCCACACCTCTGTAATGTCTTTGGCCCCGGTTGTCTCCAGAATACGGTTCAGGAGCACGTAGGTCCAGGTAGGCACGCCCGAGAGGCTGGTCACGTTTTCTTTGACGGTAATCTCCACCATCTTCTCAATCTTCTCCTCCCACTTGTCCATGAGCGCCACTTTGAGCGGCGGCGTGCGCATGGCTTCGGCCCAGATGGGCAGGTTCTGCATGATCACTGCCGAAACGTCGCCGCAGCGGGTGTTGCTGTTGAAATCGTTGGGGTGATGGCTCCCGCCGATGGAGAGTCCTTTGCCGGTGAAGACCTTGGTGTCTGGGTAGTTGTTCACGTAGATAGACAGCATGTCTTTGCCGCCTTTGTAGTGACAGTCTTCCAGCGCCTCGGGGGTAACGGGAATAAATTTGCTGCGCGCGTTGGTGGTGCCCGATGATTTGGCGAACCACTCTACCTTGCTGGGCCACAGCACATTCTGCTCGCCGCGCAAGACGCGCTCAATGTACGGGTACAGGTCTTCATAGGCGCAGACAGGCACCCGCTCCTGAAACTCGCGCACGCTCAGCTTATCTGAATAGCCGTATTTCTGGCCCCATTCGGTGTTGCGGGCGGTAGTGATGAGGTTCGTAAACAACTCGTTTTGAACATCATGCGGGTACTTCCGGAAGAGATCAATCTGATGAATCCTCTTCTTCATGACCCACGTTACCAGCGAATTGATTATCTCCACTATCTGATTGTTAGTTGTTGGTTGTTGGTTGTCTTGAACCTGCTTACATTTTCAGGTTGTCAGTAGTCACTTTGATGAGGCTGTTGATCAAGAGAGGCAACCGCTGTAAGCGCTGGAATATGTGCTTGTACTGCTCTTCAGAAATTAAGTTTCTAACCAACAATGTAAGCCAGGACACCACCCCTCCCCTGTTTGTCAACCTGGAAGGATCTTGGTTGCAAACGGTAATTGCGCTGAAAAAAAGCCTTTCTAGTTGGCCCACAAGATCCTTCCAGGATGATAAAAGAAGGGTTCCATTTAAGAGCAACAATCAGCAATTTTCTAGACTTTCCGCTTCAGCTCAAAGTGCTTGCCCAGGTACACGCGGCGTACCTGTTCATCGGCGGCCAGGTCCTCGGCGGTGCCGGCTTTCAGGATTTTGCCCTCAAACAGCAGGTACGCGCGGTCTACGATGGAAAGGGTCTCGTTCACGTTGTGGTCGGTAATGAGAATGCCGATGTTCTTGGTCTTCAGTTTGGCCACAATGGTCTGGATCTCCTCCACGGCAATGGGGTCTACCCCGGCAAAAGGTTCGTCCAGGAGCACAAACGACGGGTCTACGGCCAGGGCGCGGGCAATCTCGGTGCGACGGCGCTCGCCCCCGGAGAGCACTACCCCTTTGTTCTTGCGCACGTGCGTGAGCGAGAATTCCTCCAGGAGTTCCTCCACCTTGTCGCGGCGTTCCTGCTTGGTTTTATCGGTCATCTCCAGCACCGACATGATGTTCTCCTCTACCGTGAGGTCGCGGAACACCGATGCCTCCTGGGCCAGGTACCCTACGCCTTTCTTGGCGCGGCGGTACATGGGCAGCTCGGTGATGTCTTCCTGGTCCAGGAAAATACGCCCGGAGTTGGGTTTCACCAGCCCCACAATCATGTAGAAAGAAGTGGTTTTACCGGCCCCGTTGGGTCCCAGCAGCCCTACAATCTCCCCTTGGTTTACTTCCACACTCACATCGTTGACAACCGTGCGAGACTTATATTTTTTGAATAGGTGTTCGGAACGTAAGATCATTGCCTAAAATTAAGGAATAAACCTCAGATGTGGTAAGGTAACGCGTAAGAGCTTGCCCTACGTGTGCCTGGGTTAGAAGGTTTGCCTGCCTAGTTGCATTTATCAAATAAACTGCTGTAAGAGAGCCCTATTTGTTGCAGAAATGCCCGGTTCCTCGTACCTTTTACTACTCTTTTCTTCAGGTAGTCTATTCATGTTCGCACACGCAAAGAAAGCAATTGGCCGGGTTGGTAAAATGGCAGTGGTACTGAGTTGCTGCCTGCTGCTGGGGAGTGCCAATTCGGGCCCTTCGTTCCTGCACGGGATTGATGTATCGCGCTACCAGAAAGAGGTCAACTGGGAGCAGGTGAAAGACTCAAACGTGCATTTCGCGTTCATCAAGGCCACCGAGGGTGATTTTCACAAAGACCCGTATTTTGACCGTAACTGGGAGCAGGCCCGCCAGCAGGGCGTGAAGCGCGGGGCGTACCACTTTTACTTGCCCTGGGTAGACGTGGAGAAGCAGCTGGAGCATTTCAAAAGCGCCGTTACACTAGAGCCCGGCGACCTGGCCCCGGTGCTGGACATAGAGACATTCGCGCCCGACATTCCGGATGCCCAGTTGCGCAGCGACATCCGGCGGTGGCTGACCGCCATTGAGGCCCACTATGGCGTGCGTCCCATTCTCTACACGCACCAGATGTACTACAACAGCAAGCTGCGGGGCTACTTCCCGGAGTATCCTTTCTGGATTGCCCGCTACCAGAACGCCGAGCCCACCACGCACACCAAGGATAAAATGGCGTTCTGGCAGTACTCAGAGAAAGGCGTGGTAGACGGCATTGCCACCCCGGTAGACGTAAACTGGTTTTACGGCGATGTACAGGCGCTGAACACCTTCTGCGTGCCTGCCCTGCCCGTGTCTACCGGCACCATGGCGCAGAACGAATAGCCTGTTTCTGGGCTTATTTCCGCAAAACAGGCCTAAAACCGAAAGATTTGTCCCTTCTCGTCAGAAGTACCAGGCATAGACTTCCTTTCACTCCTTTCTCCTCGCCAACCACCAGCCCAGCAGCAGCCCTACGGCAGTGCCCAGCAGGAAATGACCAGGCGAGTACATCGGAACAAACCGGGTCCTTTTGGCCGTGATCTCAAATACTCCCCTGGGAATGGTGTACAGCCCTCCGCCGGCCCCGGCTCCCTCGCCTTGGGCGTTATCGGTTTCCTCCGCTAGCTTCTTGCCCCGCCCGTAGCCGCCGCCCAGCCCCATGGCCACCTGCGCCACCGGGATAATGGTCTTGCCCTGAGTTTCTATAGGACTGCCAAATATGTTCTGAAGGGAGGCGTTCTGATTAAGACTGCTGGCCACCGTGGCGCCTATGTTTCTGTCCTGTGGGGTAGTTTCTGACATGGTGTTCTGATTCTTGTTGTTCCGCTTCTACCCACCTCTTGTATAGAAAGTTGCTGCCCTTAACAGCGCAAAAACGCCCGACCTCTTTCCAGAAGCCGGGCGTTTTGGGGGTGTTTTCAGGAAAGCGGCGCGAAAAACCGCTATTTGCTGGCTGAGGGTTGGGCCGTTGGGTTTGCCGCAGGCTGCTGCCCCGGCGTTGGGGTAGCGGTGGCAGGTTGCTCAATCAGTTCTAAGCCGTACTCCTTGCCTTTCACCAGGGTTGGCACGCCTTTCTTCATCCAGACCGGCTCCGGGGCCCCTTTCAGGTAATGGTCAAAGAACTGCGACATGCGCACCGAAAGGTCTTTGCGGTTCTTGCGTTGCATGAGGTTGTGCGCCTCGCCGTTGTACACCAGCAGCCACACCGGTTTGTTGAGGCGGCGCAGGGCCATGAACATCTCAATGCCCTGGTACCACGGAACGGCTCCGTCATTATCATTAGCCATCATCATGAGCGGGGTTTCAATCTTGGGCGCGAAGAACAGGGGCGAGTTCTCAATGTACTGCATGGGCTTCTCCCACAGGGTACCGCCAATGCGGCTCTGGGTGCGCTCATACTGGAACTGGCGGCTCATGCCACTCTCCCACCTGATTCCGCCGTAGGCGCTGGTCATGTTGGTCACCGGGGCCCCGGCCATGGCGGCCTTGAACATGTTGGTGCGCGTGACCAGATAGGCCACCTGGTAGCCGCCCCAGCTTTGCCCCTGCAAGGCCATGTTCTTCTCGTCCACGAAGCCCTTGGCCACCAGGCGCTGCACACCCGGGATAATGCTGTGGTAGGCGCTCTCGCCGGGGTAGCCGTCTTTGTAGACAATGTCGGGCACAAACACCAGGTAGCCCTGGCTCACGAACAACGGAATGTTGATGGTAGAGGCACTGGGTGCTGGGGTGCGGTAGTTGTGCAGGGTCTCGGCGTTGCGCTCGTAGAAGTAGACCAGCATGGGGTACTTCTTGTTGGGGTCAAAGTTCTCTGGTTTGAACAGCAGGCCTTCCAGCGGAACCCCGTTGTCTGACTTCCAGTCAACCAGTTCCACGCTGCCCCACAGGTACTCGCTTTGCTGCGGGTTGGCATTGCTGACCTTCTGCGGCGCGCTAAAGCTGGTGTTGGTCACCCACACGTCTGAGTACTCCTGAAAGCTGGCTTTTCTAAAGGTCAGGCGGTCGCTGTTTCTGGCTTTGCGCACACTGCTGAAGCTGTACGGCTGCATGAGCACCCTCTGCGGAGCGCCGGCCTTGGTCACATGGTCGGTGTAGAAGCCGGCGTCTTTGGTTTTCAGGTCAAGGGTGCGCAGCAGCAGTTTTTCTTCCAGGGGCACCACGCGCTGGCTGGGGTCCAGGCTCAGGTAGCGGAACTGCAGGTTGTTCTGGCGGCCATAGCCATCGGTGAGGTTCACGGCCTGGGCTTTGCCGGTGGGGTCCAGGCGCCAGATGTCGTAACGGTCGTTTACCAGCAGATAGGCATCATCTTTGGTCCAGCCGGTGAGGCCGTAATCGTCTGGGAGCATGGGCATGTCGTTCTGCTCATCGTAGAAGGCCACTTTCAGCTTTTTGGTGAGGTTCACTGGTGTGCTGGCCTTCACGGACATGGCTTTCCAGGAGCTGTCCTGCGGCTCGTACCAGTACAGGAACTTGCCGGCGGGCGAAAGCCGGGGCGTGCCGCGGGTGTCTTTCACGGCCAGTTTGCGGCTGCCGTCTTTCAGGTTGATGAGCCACGCATCCTGTCTGGAGGGCGAGTCATAGCCTACGCTCATGAGGTAATTGACGTTGCTGGTGCCCACCGCCACATCAGCGGTACGGCCCGGGTTCAGGGCCACATCCGGGATTTCGGGCGTAGCCAGCTGCACCATTTTCTTGCCTTTTAAGTCATAAACGGCCAAAAACGACCGCTTCTGCTCGCGCTCCAGCTGCTTCAGCTGCATGGGCTGGATCAAGGGGTCACGGTAGGTCCACACGTCCAGGCTTACTTTCTCCTCGTCCAGCTTGGTGGTGTCTTTCTCGTACTGGGTAGGACGCGGG
Source organism: Rufibacter psychrotolerans (assembly GCF_016924645.1). Classification (GTDB taxonomy): domain Bacteria; phylum Bacteroidota; class Bacteroidia; order Cytophagales; family Hymenobacteraceae; genus Nibribacter; species Nibribacter psychrotolerans. Next base: position 65,957 of record NZ_JAFFJV010000022.1, read on the forward strand.
AACGTGCCGAAGAACAGACGGTCGCCTTTGTCTGAGAAGCCCAGTTGCGCGTGCTCACTCACCATCCACTTCGCGGGCATGCCTTTGTAAGCGGTATCGGCCACTACTTTGGCTTTGTTGTCTTTGGCGGCCCAGTGCAGCAGCTGGAAATAGCGCAGGTCTTTGCCCGTACTGTCTTTGCTGGCCACAAACGCCAGTTGCTCGCCGGCCTTGTCTGGTGCCAGATTCTTGTACGTCACGCGGCCAGTATCTACGGGCATGGCCTTGCGCGAGGCCGTGTTAAAGGCAAACACCCCGGCTTTGTGCAGGGAGTCTTTCTCGGCTTTCACAAAGAACAGCATGTTGCCTTTCTCGGTGAACAGGAAGTCAGTGACGCGGTCAAACGTGTATTCCTGCCCAGAGGGCAAGTGGCGCACCACCAAGGCAGTTCCCTCATCCTTTTTAGAAGTGCCGGCGCCTCGGCCCGCGGGTTTACTGGGGGCTGGAGCCGGGGTTTTGGCTTTGGTGGTGTCTTTGGCGGCCTTAGCAGCCAACGGAGCCTCCAGGTGGTAGGCCACCCATTCACCGTTGCTCTTGGGCAGTTTGTAGGCTTTCACCCGCGCCACGTACTGCGTGGTTCCCTTGCCCAAGTCATGAATGGCCAGGGAGTCTTTGGGCATTTCCTCGGGCTTCTTCTTTTTAAGTTTAGCCTGCCGCGTGGCGGCAAACGCAGGCTTTACCTGAAAGATGGCGAAGCGGCTGTCGGCGGTAAAGGCGCTGCGGTAGCCCCTAGGGAAGAGCTGGTTGGTGTTCTTGGTCAGGTCCCGGAGGTGCAGAACGCCGTCGCCCTCCTGCGGGTTTACGGCATACAGCAGGTATTTCCCGTCATGGGAGAGCGAGTCTGCCTCAATGCTCTTCCAGGAGTCGTACACCTCATGGGTCAGGACTTTCTTGGTGGGCGCCTGCGCCTGCGCCGTCAGCGCGCCGGCCCCTAACAGGAGCCCCACCAGAAGAAATTTTGAGTTCATGGTAGAAATGGAAGTAGGTTGTTTGTAAGAATGTAGCAGTCTGTAAGGTACAGCTTTTAGCGCAGAGAAATACATTGGCCCCTAAAACAAGGGCTTTTTTCCTGCGGTCAAAAGCCTGTGCAAGAAACCGGACCGAGGCGGCCAGACTAAGCAGCCCTGGGGTTTGATTGCACCCTAGTTCCTGAAAAGAAGGTGTTTTTCAGAAAACAGCCCCAAAACAGAGTTCTGGTTTTAAGCCTTAAATCAATGTTGGTTACTGGGCAAACCGGATGTCTTTGACGCGCAGCTGCAGCGTTACGTTGCCCCGGAAAACGTTCTCTTCAATGCAGTAGCACACGTCAAACGGAATTCCTTTCTGGATGCGCGGGTAGTACTCGGCCATGCCGAACGCGATAGCGTCAAAGGAAACATCGCCATCTTGGGTGAGGCGCAGCTTCAGGTGCGCATCGCCCACAATCCGGGCCGAACCGGTGTCATACACGCAGGTGCTCATGAACACCGGGGCCATGTTGCCCGGCCCGAACGGCTCCATCTGTTTGAGGATGTTGAAGAACTTAGGGTTGATCTGGTAGAAGTCCAGCGGCATGTCAATCTCCACCATGGGCACCAGCTGCTCTTCCTGGATGGTGCTGGACACAATCTGCTCAAACCGCTCCCTGAACGCAGGCACGTTTTCTATGGGCAGGGTAAGGCCCGCCGCGTACATGTGCCCGCCAAATTGGTCCAGCAGGTCGGCACAGGCTAAAATTGCTTGGTGCACGTCAAACCCGTGCACCGAGCGGGCCGAGCCGGTGGCCTTGCCGTTAGACTCCGTTAAGATGATGGTGGGCCGGTAGTATTTCTCAATGCAGCGGGAAGCCACAATGCCCACCACGCCTTTGTGCCAGTTTTCTTTGAACAAGACCGTGGAGCGGGCGCTGCGCAGGAAATCGTCTTCCTCAATCATCTGCAGGGCCTCCTTGGTGATGCTGGTGTCATGCCCCCGGCGCTCTGAGTTGGAGACATTGATGTTCTTCACCATCTCCGTTGCCTCTTCCTTGGTTTTGGCCAGCAACATGGCAACCGACCGTTTGGCATCGCCCATGCGGCCGGCGGCGTTGATGCGGGGCGCAAACCCGAAGACAATCTGCGTGATGTCCAGTTCGCTGCGCAGCTCGGCCAGTTCCTTGAGGGCTTGCAAACCCGGGCGGAGCAGGTCCCCGCTGTTCATGCGCTGCAGCCCGTGGTAGGCCAGAATCCGGTTTTCGCCCGTGATGGGCACAATGTCGGCGGCGATGCTTACCACCACCAGGTCCAGCAACTGGAAAAGGGGTTCCTCGTCTATGCCCTGCTGCTGACAGAACGCCTGCATGAACTTGAAACCTACCCCGCAACCCGACAGCTCTTTGTATGGGTACGGGCAATCGGGGCGCTTAGCGTCCAGCACGGCTACGGCCTGGGGCAACTCGTCATCGGGTAGGTGGTGATCGCAGATGATGAAGTCAATGCCTTTCTGGTTGGCGTACGCAATCTTGTCAATGGATTTCACGCCGCAGTCCAGGGAGATAATCAGGCTGAAGCCATTCTCCTGGGCCCAGTCAATGCCCTTGAACGAAACGCCGTAGCCTTCGGCGTAGCGGTCTGGGATGTAGTACTCAATGCGGTCCTGGAAGTAGGGTTGCAGGAAGCTGTACACCAGGGCCACCGAGGTGGTGCCGTCTACGTCATAATCGCCGTAGATGACAATGCGTTCCTGCCGGTGCAGCGCCTCTACCAGCCGGTTGACGGCCCGGTCCATGTCCTTGAGCAGGAAGGGGTCGTGCAGGTCCTGCAGCGAGGGCCGGAAAAAAGCCTTGGCCTCGTCAAAGGTACAGATGTCGCGTTGGCACAGAATACCGGCCAAAGGACGGCTAATGTTCAGGCTATCGACAATATTCTGTACTTTTGCGGCGTCCGGCGCTTCCTTAACTACCCATCGTTTCTGCATCGGTTGTTGCTGCGGCTTGGTCTGTGATGTGAGCCTGCAAAAATACGAAATCTGCGCAAAGAACCGGGCACTCCCACGGGTCTCTTCCGGTAATTAAAAGAACAGTTCTGCTATTTAACCCCGCTGTTGTGAAAAGATTAAAAGAGATTTACCGCAAATACAAAGATTATGGCTTGGTAGACATTCTCATGTATTTGTCTTTTTTCCTGTTCCTGGCCATTCTGTTTATCTTTTTCAGGGATTAGCGTTTTAGGGCTGTTTTGGGTAAAGTGGGGCTAAAACGCATTTATGGTTTTGCCTACGCGATGGATTGCTGTGGGTAGTGGGCACTGGCAACTGCTGTGGCGTTGTAGGTTGTTCTTTGCTGGCGTAGCGGTGGATCGCTGATATCCAAGTAGTTGATTTATGATTTGGCTGATGCGGGCGGGGTTCCGTTTGTCTATGGATTTATGGGCTACTTTTTCCATAGTTTCTGATAAGCGCTCACGGCCGCGGGGCCCCGTCTTTGCCCCTCGCACTGCCCTTGCGGCCCACCCTTGCAGTCTGTGCTCAGCTTCTGCTCTTCAGGGGCCACAAGCGAGGCGCTCGAGCCAAAGACTGGAATCGGGATCTTTCAGCTGGTGCGTTGCATAGCAGCGGTATCGCTAATCATTGTGCTAGAACTTTTCTTTCTATGGCACGGATTTACTTCCGTGACTAACATGCTCCTGTAGAAAGCAGCAAGGCACGGAAGTAAATCCGCGCCATAGATAATCTTCTAACTAAATATTTTCCTTGGTTCAAGTCTGTGACTTGGACCTACCATGGCCGGCAGTTTGTAACTGCCGTGTGGCCGGCACAATGGCTTTGCGGTGCCAATACAAATGATATTCCCTTTTTTGTCCTGATTAGCTTTTATAATGGCCCTTCTGATTTCCTGAGTTCTTGCTCCTAAGCCAAAAAGAAACTCTTATCTTGAGTAAGACCTGATGACGCGTATGGCTGTTACTATATTTCCTTCTTCCAAAGGCTGGGTGAGTGCCCTGGCCATTTGGGGTACTATCGTTTTGGTGGTGGGGATTCTGATGGTGGAGGTGCAAGGCCCTATGCCGCTCCTGGGCAAGCTGGGCTTGGGGCTGTTCACCTTTTTGGTGTGTGGGCTGTTGGCTTGGATCTGGTTTGCTACCTTTTACCGCATTGCGGAAGGAGTGCTTTATTTCAGGAGCGGACCCATTCACGGGAGCATTCCCATTCAACAGATAAAAGCCGTGAAGCTGAACCATCACCTGTGGTCTGGCATAAGGCCGGCGCTGGATTTGCGCGGCATGGTTATCCAATACAACAAATGGGATGAGATTTACCTCTCGCCAGCCGACAAAGAGCCCTTCCTGGAAGCACTTCGGCAGGTAAATCCTGCCATTGTGGTGGAATAAGCTCAACTTTACCCTGCACCTGAACAAGCTGCTGTTTCAGGACTGTTTCTCTTAAAACGGCCCCAAAACAGCAGCTTACCCGAATGGGTTACACCTTGTCCCCGCGTAGTTTGCGGAGCCTTTTCCGGGCTTCGGCCACGAACACGCTGCCGGGGTGCTTCACCAGCAGTTGGTTGAACAACTCCTGCGCCTTGACGGGCTGGCTTAGGTTTTCCTCGTTCAGCTTGGCCAAGAGGAACAGCGCATCGTCTGAGAGGATGTCGTACTTGGGGTTGTCAATGATCAGCTGCAAATTCTGGGCGGCCTCGGTGAACTGGCCCATCTGCTGGAGCAGTTCGGCTTTCTGGAAATAGATTTCGTCGGTGAGGCTGTGCCCGGGATATTTGGTCAGCAGCTTGTCCAAGGCTGCCAGGGCCTCGGGGTATTTGTGCTGGAACACCAGGAAATCAATGGCCGCGTACTCCTTGAGCGCCGCCGCCGAGGTATCCAGGCCGGTGTTGTCAATGATGAGCAGGCTCAGGTCCAGGGCATCGTTGGCGATCTCGCGGCTGGTGGCCAGCTTCAGGATATCCAGGTGGCTTTGGGCCAACACGAAATCGCCTTTGTAGTAGCTGAGGCGCGCGTTGCGCAGTTTGGCCTCATAGCCCAGCGGCTGTTCTTTGTGCGATTTCTCTACCTGGCTATACAGCAGGGTGCTTTCCCAGGGCTCGCCGCGCAGCAGGTACACATCGGCCAGCACCAGTTTGGCCTCTGCCACTACGTTGGGCCGCGCCCGAGGCATGTCAATCACTTCCTGCAGGTTCTTGATGGCCGCTTCCTGGGCATCCAGGTAAAAGGCCTGCAGCTCGCCCAGTTCTTTGATCACTTCGGCGGTACGGTCGTGGCGGCCCAGTTCCTGCAGGAGGTTCTCGTACTCCTGCGCCAGCAGCTTGATCTTCTCCCGGTCAATGGGGAACGTGTTTTTCACCTGCTCTTCCCGGGCCTGAATGATGCGCTGCCGGGCGATGGGGTACAACTCGCCCGTGCGGTACTGCTGCATGATGTAGGTGTAGCCCTCAATGGCGGTGGCGTAGTCTTTGTTGCGCAGGCTGATGTCGGCCAGGGAAAGCACCCGCCCGCCCCCGCCCTGGGTGCGGCGGTCCAGCGCCCGGGTTTGCAGCAGGGCCGGGCCAAAGTCTTTGCGCTGCAGCAAGGTCCAGATGAGGAGTTCCTGCACGGGGGTGGCGTCTGGCTCTACCTGTACGGCGGTCATGAGGCGCTGCTCCAGCAGGGCCAGGGATTCATCGTCGCGCAGGGCGTTCTGCAGCATATTCTGGGCGTACGTCAGCGGTACGGCGTCATTCTTCACTTGCCGCAGCACCTCCTCCACCAGCTTGTCTGTCTTGCGCTGGTAAGCATACAGTTGTAAGAGTTGGGCAGCAAAGGTTTTCTCGGTGCCGCTCAGTTGGCGGGCCCGCAGGTACACCTGCTCGGCGTAGTCCAGCATATCGGCTTGCTGGAAGGCACTGGCCACTCCGTACACGTTCTCTGGCGTGGTTGCCTGCACCACCTGCGCCCACTCCTTTTCAGCGGCAGCGGTATTGCCGGCGGCTTGCAGCACCCGGCCCTCATCCACCGCATAGGCGGGTACGCCCGGGTATTTCTTCTGGGCCCGTTTTACCAGCTTCTCGGCTTCTTTGTAGTTGCGCAGGGCCAACAGGGTCTTCAGGTAGTCTGGGTACACCAGCCCGAACTGAACGTCATGCTCAATGAGTTTGCTGTACAGCGCTTCGGCTTTGGCATAGTCGTTCTGCCGCAGGTATTCCCTGGCCAAAGCCATCTGCTCGGCGGTTCCCTGGGCCTGACTTTCCGGTACCCCCAGGGCCAGGCTCCCCACGGCCAGCAGCCAAATTAACAATAACCTCTTCTTCATGTTGGTCTCTGCTACGCTATTCTCTCTTAACGTATTCTGCCTTTGTTCAATATACCATTTTTAGGCTCTTTTTTCTAAAAACAACCTAAAAACGCTTGACCGCTGGTGCCCAGGCTTTCAGCACCTTTTTAGCAAACTGGCTTATAAACAGAAGAGCCGCGCTGGTGGGCGCGGCTCTTCTGATGCTTAGGACTAGGTTAGATTAAAAGAATCTAACGCGGTTGTCTTCAATGTTGGCGTTCTTGCGCACGGCCTCGTAGAGAGCGCCTTGTACACGTCCGGCACGCTGGCCTTGCAACTGCTGCTTCACTGAAGTAACATCAGCAATTGGAGTGGCAGGTGTCACGCTGGTCAGCTCTACTACCACTACGCCACCTTCACCCTCTACTGGGGCAGTACGCTGGCCTGGCTTCAGACCGAAGGCTCTACCAATGGCCACTGGCTCATAGCCTAAGCCCGGAGCGTTGGCTGCTCCCAAAGTCACATCGGCAGCCGGACGAACGATGGCGTCTGGACCGTATTTAGCAGCAATTTGCTCCAAGGTACCAGAGGCAGCACCTAACTTTTCTTTGATCTTCTTCGCTTTCAGTTCATTGCGTACGGCAGCGGTTAACTCTTCGCGTACGTCTTCAATTTTGGCGGTGCCTTTCTCCCGCTTGCCGGTTAATACAGCAACTACGTACTGGTCATCCATGGTGATCACCGGCGATACGCTGCCTACCTTGGTGTCTTCTGAGTACGCCCAGCGCACCAATTCACGGGCGTTCTGCAAGTTGTTCACCGCCCGGTCTGAGGTGCTGATGTTTTTGGCTTCGGCAATGGCTAGGCCTTTCTCCTTGCCCACGGCGGCTTTGAAGTCTTCCAGGTCTGAGCTGTTGGCGGCAATTTCACCGGCTCTGCTGAAGGCAAACTCGCGGGAATTGTCGCTTGGGGTCATGGCACGGGTTACCTGCGCAATCTGGTAGGTTCTGGTAGTCTTAGGCTCGGTAATCTTTACAATGTGGTAACCATAGTCTGTCTCTACCAGGTTTGGCAACAGGCCTGGGCCACTAGCCCCAAATACCGCTTTCTCAAACGAAGGAACCATGCGGCCCTCGGTGAACCAGCCCAGGTCACCGCCCACAGAGGCAGTACCGTCGGTGCCGTGCTGCTGCGCCAGCTGCGCGAAGTTAGCGCCTGCCTTGATTTGGTTTAAGATGCCTTGGGCTTTGGCTTTAGCGGCAGCTTTGGCTTCTGGGGTGTCGCTCTCAGGCTTGATCAGGATGTGGCTAGCCCGTACAGAGGCTTTGCCGCCGTCTTTCACGTCCATTATCTTGTACAGGCTGAAAGAACCATTCTGGTTGAACGGACCGTACATCTTGCCTTTCTCCAGGGTCTGGTTCTTCAGTTCCTCGGGCAGTTCGTTCGCGGCTACATAGGCGCCGTTGAACGGGGTTTCAGACTCTGCTCGCACAAACAGGGAGTCGTTGTCAGTAGCCGCGAAACGGGCCGCCAGTTCAGCCGTCTCCTGGCTGTACTCTGCGCTGTCTTCTTTAGAGGCGGTCACCGGTACGGTCACGTACGCAATGGAGCGGCCTTCCTCTACTTCGTATTTCTTTTTGTTCTTGTTCAGGTATTCGCTCAGCTGATCATCGGTTATCTTGATGGTAGAATCAGCAATGCTGAAGTACGGCACAAACAGGTATTTCAGGTTGGCACGGCTGTTTTGCTCGGCATTGAACCGCTTGGCCTCCTCGGTGGTCACGTAGTTAGAAAGCGTGAACAGGTTGTAGTACTTGTTGCGCAGACGGTCGGTGGCCAGGTCCTGCTCATATTTACGCCAGGCAGCCTGTTGCTCTGGCGGCATGCTGCCCAGGTTGCGCAGGGTTTGCTTTACCTGCTCCACGTTGAACTGGCCGGTTTGCGGGTCGGTGAACATCTGCTTCAGGGCGGGGTGCACGTTACGGCCCTGTACCATGTCTACCTGCTCTTCCTCAGAAATGCCCACACCTACTTTTTCAAATTCTTCCTCAAAAGCGTATCTGAACACTAACTGATTCCAGGTCTGCTCACGCAAAGAAGCCATCTCAGCCTCAGAAGGCTGGCGGCCGTACTGGCTGGCGTAGTTGTTTCTGGCCTCTTCAAACATGGCCTCAAACTCCTGCACAGACACTTCATGCCCTGCAACTTCCCCTACCACCATCTTGTCTCCGAACAGCCGGGAATTAGGCCCCAGCAGGTCTCCCAACACAATGAAAATGAGCAAGCCAATGGCTATGGCGCCAATGGCGAAGCCTGACTTCTCCCGAATCTTGTTAATTAATGCCATCTAAGTTTTTGACGTATTTTAAGCGTTATGCAAAATAATTGCAATAAGTGATAAAATCAAAATATAAGTGTCTATCGTGCAGGTTATTCTTCTGTTTGGGGCAACCTTACGGAAAGATGTACCGTATTTATGCGGTGCTCGTCCATGGAAAGGATGCGGATTTCAAAGGGCGGCACCACCACCACATCGCCTGCCGTGGGTATTTCCTCCAGTACAGACAAGATAAAGCCGCCTAAAGTTTCATAGTCTCCCTCGGGCAGGTGCAGGTTGTACTTCTCGTTGAGGTAGTCTATTTCCTGGCGGGCGCTGAACAGGTAAGAACCCGGCTCGGGCAGGGCTTGCTCCAGCAGGTCTTCCTCATCGTACTCATCGTTGATATCGCCCAGAATCTCTTCCATAATGTCTTCCAGGGTCACCAGGCCCGAGGTACCGCCAAACTCATCCAGGACCAGCACAATGCTGCGGTGTTCTGTAATGAATTTCACAAAGAGCTCACGGGCCAGCATGTTACCGGGCACGGCCTCCATGGGCGTGAGAATCTCTTCAATGGTGGAAGGATTGGTGAAGAGCGAGAATTGGTGGCAATACCCCAGAATGTGGTCCAGCGAATCCTGGTAGATGAGGATCTTGGAGTGGCCGGTTTCAATGAAGGCCTGCCGAAGCACCTCCACCCCTTCGTCCAGCTCAATGGCGTCAATCTCGGTGCGGGGTACCATGCACTCGCGCACCTTCACGGTCTTGAACTCCAGGGCATTGTGGAAGATTTTGCTGTCTACCTCGCTGGTGGGCGTAAACACCGCTTCTTCAGGGGCATGCAGTCTCACCGAGAACGGCTGAAACGCCAGGGCATTGGCCGTGACCTCGGTCTCGTTTTCAGCGTCTTTTTCAGGAAACAGGCCCAAAACGGCCCCCATCAGGAATGTGAGGGGATAGAGCAGCACCAGGAAAAAAGCGATGGGCGCCGCCAAGGCATTGAATAACCTTACCGGACTGGTCAGATTGCCCATGACGCCCAGCACGCCGTACAGGAGCCACAGCAGCAGCAAGGTTCCTACCCCGGCCAGCCCATAGGCGATTTCCCGGCCAGCATGGGGCTGTACATAGTAAGACAAAACGCCAAACACGCCAACCCCCAGCAGGAGCAGGCCCACTGCCGTGCCCACCTGTAGGGTAAGCAGCGTTTGCCGCTCGCGGCGCAGCAGAAAGCTGGTTAGGGAGTGTTGGGTTTCATCGGCCTGGAGCCGGATGAAGGACCTGCCAAGGTGGCGAAGGGCAATCTCTGCCACGCCAAAGAACGCGAGCAACAGCAGCCCTGCCGCAGCAGCTATGTACAAGGAGACAAGGTCCATGGAATAAAAGATAGGTCAAGGCTTTGCCTTGTTCATACGGAAAAGCATGAGAAAGATAACAGATAGCATGAAGATCCAATAACTTTCTGCCACGCCCGCTACAATGGACTGGTGCACCCCAATGACCAGGAAGGCCACGGCCAGGGCCATGTAGATGGTTTGCTTTAGATTCATTGTTTTAACACAAAAGAGCCGGAAAACTGTTTGAGGGTGTAGTCAGAGAAGTCCTGCTTGGCCGTGAGCCCCACGCCGGTCACCACCTCATCTACGCTAGTGATCCGCACGAATTTATCTGTGAAGATGGTTTGTTTTTGCCGCTCCCAGAAGAGCTCCTCAGTGTTGAGTTGCTCCTTCTTCACGATGTTCTTCACCACCACATCATTCCTGGCGAAGTACTGGTCTTTGGCTTTGTCATACTTGCCGAACTTGGCGGTGATGATGGTAGTGGGCTTATTTTCCTCATAGAAGGTGATGTACATGCCTTTGGGGTACACCACGTCGCCGTTTTGCAACTGCTGCTCTACCGGGGCCGTCAGCTTCAGCTTCATCATAGCCGAGTCACTGTAGATGGTCACCTGGTTGTAGGTCTCTGAGGCGGGGCCCTTGTACTCTACCGGCTTAATGTTCTCATCGGCCTGCTGGCAGCCCCAGCCAAACACCCCCAAAAGGAAGGCCAGGCAAACCGGAAGTTTCGCCCATGAACGTCTTTTAAGCAGAACCTGCATTAAATTACTCATTCCTTAAAACGCTTCAGATACCAGACCCAAAAACCGTTACAAGATTTCTGAGCCTGGTATCTGTCTAAGTGTGTATCCTAAGTTAGGGAAAGACGTGGTTAGTCAAACTTACGCTTAATGAACCACCGGTTGTTGAAGGTTACCCCCACGCTCACCCGGAAGTACTGCTCCTTCAGGCCCGTGTCTTGTCCTTTCAGTTGCCCAACCGTGAAGCTGGTGTTCAGCAAGGCCTGCGTGTAATCTGGCGGACGCACGCCTCTTCCCAGGGGAAAGGTGAAGCCCCAGCTAAGGCCCAGGTCCTGCAGGTCATGCCCGGCAACGGCGTTGCTCCCGGCCGCTACCGCGTTGATCTGCGTGTTGCCCAGGTAGGCGCCAAAGCGGTAGGCCACCCGTTTGAAGTAGGAGCTTACGGACCCGGCATCGGGCGTGAATTCTGTGCCTACCCCAACGCGGTAACCATCGCCCAGTTCCTGGCGGCCCTGCTCTTTGCCCAGGCTGAAGCCTCTAAAGTCTGAACCTTTGATGATGGAATAATCGGCGGCCACCGACCAGTTGCGGTTATTGTCATAGCTCAACCCCATCTGGATCATCTGCGGAAGCGTGGTATGCCCCTCCAGGCTGTCAGACAGCAGGCTGGAAATAAGCGATTCATCCAGGTAGCGGCGTTCCTGGGCCACTTGCCGGTCAGCGTCAATAGTTGCTTTGGCGGTGTAGCTGGCGCCCACGCCAAGGTTTGCCTTTTCACCCAGCTTTTTGCGGTAGTGCAGCCCTCCCTTGAACATAAGCCCAGAGTACCTGGACGTAGAGTGGATCAAGGTCTTCTGCAAGGCGCTGGTCTCATCCTGGGTGTCTACCAGAATGGTGGAGCCCTGGCGGTCAATGGTGCCAAAGAGATAAGAACCAGAGACGCCCGCGGTTAAGCCGTTGGCAATGCGCAGGCCGTGCCCAAAGAAAACTTCATTAAGACCGCCGGTTCCGGTGTACTGGGTATGCGCGGTCACTGTGTTCTCGGCCCCGGCCACGGAAGTAGACACCACGGTGTTGTAGTTGACGCGGCTGTACGGCTTTAACCCGATGGCCGTAGTCCAGCGGCGGGAGAGCGGAATTGACAGCGACAGATAGCCCAGGTTAGCGGTACCGTCTACCTGCGAGGTGTTTCTGTCAGACAACCGTTTCAGCTCTGTGGCCACGGCGGCCTCAAAGGTAACCAGGTTGTTATAGTAAAGCAGCGCCGGGTTTTGGTCGTTGATGAGTGCACCGTTAGGGCTAGCCACTCCTGCCTGTCCCATACCGGCGTTCCGGATAGAACCGGTGCCGTGCACAATATCACCTACGCCAAAGCGGGAATAAGGAGAGTTGGAGAGCTGTTGCGCCTGTACCTGCTGCGACCCAATGGCTAAACCAGAGATCAATAACAGGGCGCGGAAAGGTTTATACATTATACTCAAGTATTCGGTTTAACCCGATTAAAACCAATTCGGGAATGACAAAGATGCGTGCTTTTACTGTACTTTCAAAAAACGGGGCGTCGCCGCCGCACATTATGACCTTTAGCGGTTTGTATTGACGCTCATAATGTTGAATCATGCCCTCTGCCTCTGCCACGGCCCCGTAGAGAATTCCGCCCTGAATAGCCTCAGCCGTGGTTTTACCCGGCCGGGGCGGTAACGCATATCCCTCCAGCAGGGGCAGCTTACCGGTAAACGTATGCACCGCCTGGTACCGCATGGTCACGCCGGGCGAAATGCTTCCGCCCTGAAACGTGCCGTCGGCCTCCAGCAGATCATAGGTGATACACGTACCGGCATCTATGATAAGGCAGTTCCGGTTCTGGAACAGGTACTGCGCTCCTGCGGCGGCGGCCAACCGGTCTACCCCCAAGGTATGGGGTGTGCCGTAGTTGTTCTGCACCGGCGTGGGTGTCTGGGCGTTGAACAGCACGTGCTTTCCCGTAACCGGAATGTGCTGCACCAGCTCCGCAGGCTCCAGGCTTACCGAAGACATGATGGCATTTTGCAGGGGCACTCCCGCCAGTTTTTCCCCTAGTTCGGGGAAGTCTGTACAGGTGTATTGTTGCACCAAAAGCCGGTCTCTGAAGAGACCGGCTTTGATACGGGTATTGCCCCTGTCTATCGCCAGATTCAGCATCTTAGGAACGACAGATTACATAAAGTATTTCAAGCGCACTACTTCTTTTTCTGACAGGTAGCGCCAGTTGCCTCTGGGCAGGTCTTTTTTGGTCAAACCCGCATACTGAACGCGATCAAGGGTCACTACTTCGTAGCCCAGGTGTTCGAAAATCCGGCGCACAATGCGGTTACGGCCAATGTGGATCTCAATTCCCAGGAACTTGTTGCTTTCGCCCAGCAGCGCCAGGTCATCTACTTCGGCTTTGCCGTCTTCCAGTTCCAAGCCCGCCTGAATTTGCTTCACGTGCTCTTGCGTGATTGGCTTATCCAACTCTACCTGGTAGATCTTAGATACTTTGTTAGAAGGGTGCGTCAGTTTCTGCGCCAGTTCCCCGTCGTTGGTGAAAAGCAGCAGACCGGTGGTGTTTCTGTCCAGACGGCCTACTGGAAACAAACGCTCTTTAGAGGCGTTCTTCACCAGTTCCATCACGGTTTTGCGGCCTTCCGGGTCTTCGGTGGTCGTGAGGAAATCTTTGGGTTTGTTCAACAGCACGTATACTGTTTTCTCGCGGTTCAGGACTTTGCGGCCATATTGCACGGTGTCGTTAGGGCCCACTTTATAGCCCATTTCAGTGACTACCTGCCCGTTCACTTTGATTTCACCGGCGGCAATGAGTTCATCGGCCTCGCGGCGGGAGCAGATGCCGGCGTTGGCGATGTAGCGGTTCAGGCGCAGGTCTTCGGTACCGTACTCTGGGTTCTTGCGTTTCTTGCGCTCTTCGTAGCGTTTCAGGTTGTACGCAGGTGCTTCCTGCGTTTCCTCATCGGTGCGGCCAAAGCGTCCCTCTCTGGTGCCTCTGTCTGCGCGGTCATTACGCTCCGGACGGCTGTTGCGGTCAAACTTGCCGTCACGTCTCTGGAAAGAAGAACGCTCGTCGCGGCCCCGGTTTTCACGTGGAGCACGGTCAAAGCTTCTTTCGCCTTCTCTGCGCGCTGGGCGCTCAAAGTTGTTTTCGCCCTCATTTCTGGAAAACTGGCCGTTTTCACGCGGAGCGCGGTTCTCGCGGTCGTTGGCCCGATTGAAGCCTCTGTCCTCACGGCGGTCACCGTTCCGGCTGAAGCCCCGGTCTTCACGGTCTGCGCCTCTTTCCCGTCTGTCATCGTTGCGGTTGAAACCACCCTGCTCATTGCGGTCTGAAGAGAAACCCGGCTTGCGGAAGCCTCCCTCCCGGCGATCTCCGCCGCGAGCACCTCTGTCTTCTCTGTTTGCGCCAAAGGCCGGACGGTCACCTCCTCTGGAAGCACCACGGTCATCACGGTTCCCAAAGGAACGGCGTTCGCCTCTCTCTCCGCCGCGAGCAGCACCGCTTCCGCTTTCCCAGTTATCCTGAGAGAAGCCTCCGTTGCGGTTGCCACGACCTTCTGAGCGGTTGAAGCCACCTTCGCGGCTAGAGCGACGGTCAGAACGGTCGTTCTCCCCATGGGGGCGGAAGTCAGGGCGGTCATTGTTGCCGCGGTCTGGACGGTCAAAGCCCCGGGCCGGACGGAAATCGCCGCCTCTGCGGTCGCTTTCTCTTCTGGGAGCCCGTTCACGGTTCTCGCGGTTGGTGTTTATATCGCCGTCACGGTCATCGCGTCGCGGTCTATCGGCGCGGTCGCGGTTTCCGTAAGGTCTGTCTGAATTGTCTGAATTTCTGTCTCTGTTGCGGAAGCCCCCTTCTCTGTCGCCGCCTTCTGGGCGGTCAAAGCGGGTGCCTCTGCCAAATACTTTCTTGCCCTGCGCCCATGAGTTACCACGGGGGCGGTTGTTGCCCTCTTGAGGCGTATCTTCGTTTCTAGCCATGTTGTTGTGAAAAATTGCAGTATCGCTACTGTATAAAAAAGATGTGTTCTAAAATTAGAGCGCGGCAGACTCGCCAATGGTGTTCTCTTCCGGGGCCAGGTCTCTGAGTTGCGGAAGGTCCTTGAGGTGGTTCAGGCCGAAGTAGTCCATGAATTTCTGGCTGGTGCCAAACAGTACCGGACGGCCAATGGTGTTGGCTTTGCCTTTGATCTCCAGCAAGCCTTTCTCCAGCAGACGCTGGATAGCGTAGTCACAGCTTACGCCTCTTATTTGCTCTACCTGCGAGCGGGTAATGGGTTGTTTGTACGCGATGATGGCCAAGGTCTCCAAGGCTGAGGCCGACAGCTTCTTCTTGGACTTGTGTTTCAATAAGATGCTCACCGAGTCCTGGTAAGCCGGTTTGGTCAGGAACTGGTACCCACCGCCAATGGCGTAAATCTGAAACGCGAAGGCATCGGTAGAGAATTGAGCATTAAGCTGCTCAATTCCCTCCAATACATCACTTACGCTCACCTCGGTGACCAATGCCTCAGAAAGGCATTTCTGCAGGTCTTCAATAGACACCGGCGAGGTGGCGCAGAATATCAGCGCCTGAAGATGATTCAGTAGCAGGTTCAAATTGTATCTGGTTTAGTCGTTGCGGCTCATTTTAGCCTCAATGGTGTGCTGCGTATGCGGCACGGCCTTTAAACGCTCCTTCGGGATCAACTTGCCCGTTTTAATGCACACCCCGTAACTTCCGTTCTTGATGCGGATGAGTGCGTTCTCCAGCTGCTGAATAAACTTCAGCTGCCGCGAGGCCAACTGGTTTAAGCTTTCTTTCTCCGCAGTGTCTGCTCCGTCTTCCAGTACTTTGGAAGTAGAGGCGGTATTATCAGTACCGGAATCATTGCGGCGGCTCAGGGTCTCTTTGATAAAGGCAACCTCCTTGCGGGCGTTGTTTAACTTTTCAATGATAATTTCCTGAAATTCGTTCAACTCCTCTTGGGAATACCGTTGTTTTTCTTCACTCATGGCTTTGTTTGTTCGAAACGGTTGTGGAATAGTTTGTTAGTATTCAAGAATAGTGCCTGTTAAAACCAGCTTGATTTTACCTAAATACGATAAAAGTAGGCCATTCTGCAGTCTAACAAAGCACCTACGGCTTATTTTTTGCGCAAAAATACAGCTAATATTTAGTTAAACTACGCAGAATATCAAATTGGTAAGCGAATTTTACAATTCTCAACCCCTTTACTATACAATTGCTCTTACCGGTGCAGCGCAATAAAGTTGGCATTATTTGTGAACAGGCGCTGCTGCATCTACTTTCTAACTCCATGAAGAAGCTATCTCTTGTGCTGCTTGCCAGCGTAATTCTGTTCTTGCCGCAAGTGTCCAAAGCTCAGCAGGTAACTCTCAAGGCCAACATTCTGAGCCCTCTTGTGAAAACAGGCTCTTTCTTTGGCGAGGTGGCTTTTTCCCCGCAAATGAGCGCTCAACTGGGCTTTTTTACCACGGGTATAAGCGTGAAAGATACGCAATTTAACGGGTTTGGGGTAACACCGGAAGTGCGCTACTTCTTTGCCGCCAACGCTCCCTCGGGGCTGTACGGGGCTGGTTACCTCCGCTACCAGGACTTTGATCTTACCCGACAGGACACCCAGGCCCAAGGAGCGCTCACCTCTTTTGGCGGCGGCGCGCTCCTGGGTTATCAGTTAATCATAGGCAAGCATTTTGTGGCAGATGTGTTTGCCGGCCCGGGCTTCAATGCGGCTACCGTGAAAGGCGACGGTGGCGAAAACAACTTTGACCTTGGCACTTTTGGGGGCTTCAGCCCCAGGGCCGGTTTAGCTCTGGGCATTGCGTTTTAGCACGTAGAAAGGTTTCACTTTTTGATGAAAGGGGCATAGGGGTATGGACGGCCTTTGCTGTCATACCACAGCACTAAACCTAAACCCCTTTATGAAAAAACTTTTCTTTGTTGCCCTGCTGGCCGCCTTTGCGTGCCTCAGCAAGCCTGCCCAGGCCCAGAACAACCTGGTTAAACTTAACCTGGTCACACCCCTTCTGGCTACCGGCTCTTTCTATTATGAACGCGTTATCAATGACTCCAGAAGTGCCCAGCTGGGCGTTTTCTTCACCAAGTTTGATGAGCTTTCTGGATATGGGGTAACGCCTGAGTACAGGTTCTATCTTTCTGAAACACCTGCCCCTAATGGCTTCTACGTGGCTCCCTTCCTATCATTCATGCGCTTTACCGTTGAAGGAGACGAGGAATACTTTGACGGTTACAATAGTTACAGCAGTTACAAAGGATCTATGACCAACTTTGGCGGAGGCTTGGTAGCCGGCCGGCAATGGATTTTTAAAGACAGGGTCTCTTTTGATATCTTCGTTGGTCCTGAGTACACCGGGGGCAGCGTGAAAGTAGAAGTAGGGAACGAAGACCAGATTTCTGATGCTGGCTTGGGCGGCTTCATTGCCCGCGGAGGCATTAGCCTGGGTCTTAAGTTCTAGCGCTCACCAGCCCTGCGTTTAAACAAGAAGGCCATCTGTTGTTGCAGATGGCCTTCTTGTTTTGTGGGGAGTATCACTTACGGGCTAGTTTACCCAGCTCAACATCTGGATGGCGGTAGCGGCGGCCTCTACCCCTTTGTTGCCGTGCTTGCCCCCGGCCCTGTCCCAGGCCTGCTGCTCGTCATTGGTGGTGACCAGCCCAAAGATCACGGGCTTGTTGTATTTAAGGCCTACGTGGGTGAGCCCCTGCGCCACGGCATGGCAGATATAGTCATCATGCTTGGTTTCGCCTTTGATGACCACGCCCAGCGCAATCACGGCGTCTATCTCGTTGCTCTGGGCTAGGTACTGCGCCCCCAGGGTCAGTTCAAAGCTGCCGGGCACGGTGTTGCGGTAGATGTTCTCTGGTTTGGCGCCGTGCTGCAGTAGCGTTTCATAAGCGCCCTTGCAGAGGGTATCGGTGATAGCTTTGTTCCACTCCGCTACCACCAGGCCAAACTTCTTGCCAGAGATATCGGGGAGGTTATCAGAATTATACTCGCTGAGGTTCTTTAAGGCACTTGCCATTTTCTTGAGGTTAAGGAGATTGCTCTCGGTGCTGTTTTCAGCCTGTTTTCCTGAAAACGGCCCGGAAACCGTTGTACGCAAAAATGCATAAAAAAACGGAGCGGCTGCCGAATTTTATTTCAGCAGCCGCTCCGTGCAATTCCACTCTAGAGAGGGTTATTTCTTGGTTAATCCTTCGGCACGCGCCTTGTATTTCTTGGCGTCGTTTACCTCTGGGCTCAGCGGGTAGTCGGTGATGATGCGGTCATACACTTCAATGGCCTCTGTGTACTGGTTGGCGGCTTCGTAGGCTACGGCGGCCTTCATGAGGTACTGCGGCGAGAAGAAGTCATTGGCTTTGTGCTCAGCGGCTTTCTTGTACAGCTCAGCGGCCTCAGCTCTTTTGCCCAGTTCCAGGTTGGCGTCGCCTTGCAGGCTGTAGGCGCGGGCCTGTAGCAGCAGGTCATCAGACTTGAACTCTTCCAGGTAGTTGAGGGCTTCCTGGTATTTGCCTTGCTTCAAGGAGGCTACCCCGGCGTAGAAGTTAGCCAGGTTACCGGCTTTGGTGCTGCCGTATTCTTCGGCCACGGCTTTGAAACCAGCGTTCTGGCCATCACCATTCAGGGCTTTGTTCAGAGAGTCAGCTTCTAGGTAATACTCCGCCTGGAACATGGCGGCCAATGCTTCCTGGTTCTTGGTTTGCTGGTTCTGGTAGTACAGGAACCCACCCACTACTGCGGCGGCAATGGCCACAAAGATACCGATCAGCAAGTTTTTATGGCGCACCACAAATTCCTCTGACTGCACAAGGCGTTCGGCCAGCGCATCTGGATTCTCCACTAGCTCGAATTCGCTCTCTCGCTTCATTGTGTTATTAGACATCAGTAAGTATAAAATATGATTAGATGCTACTCTTGTAAAAAGCCTTGTCCGCTGAACCCTAAAACATGACCACTGGTTCCCTCAGACCCGGTTTTTTAGACCATCACGTACGGATAGTTAGGCTCTACGTAGATATCGGTGTACAACTCCTCTGGCTCTGGGAACGGAGACTTCTCAGCGAACTCCACTGCTTCCTGCACCCGCGCCTTGATCTTGTTGTCAATTTCCTCCAGGTCCTGCTCAGTGGCGAAGTTGTTCTCCAGAATGGTGAAGCGCACGCCCTCAATGGGATCCTGGTTACGGTAATTCTCCAACTCTTCTTTGGTGCGGTACTTGGCGGGATCTGACATAGAGTGGCCTTTGAACCGGTAAGTGCGGAACTCCAGCAGGGTTGGGCCTTCGCCGGCGCGGGCACGCTCAGCGGCGCGGGCCACGGCCTCGTGCACGTCTTCGCAGCGCATGGCGTTTACCGGCTCAGACGGCATGTCATAGCTCAAGCCAATTTTATACAGCTCGGTTACGTTGGAGGTACGCTGTACAGAGGTACCCATGGCGTACCCGTTGTTCTCAATCACAAAGATCACGGGCAGTTTCCACAGCATGGCCATGTTGAAGGCCTCGTGCAGGGCACCCTGGCGCACGGCACCGTCACCCATGTAGCAGATGCACAGGTTGCCGGTTTTGTTGTATTTCTCGGCAAACGCCAGACCAGCGCCCAGCGGAATCTGACCACCTACAATCCCGTGGCCACCCACAAAGTTTACTTCCTTGTCAAAGATGTGCATAGAACCACCCTTGCCTTTGGAGCAACCGGTCGCTTTGGCGAACATCTCGGCCATCACGGCATTAGGAGAGGTTCCCAGCGCCAGGGGGTGCGCGTGGTCACGGTACGCGGTGATCCATTTATCGTCTTTGGTAAGCGCGGTAACGGCACCGGCCGCACAGGCTTCCTGTCCTATGTACAAGTGGCAGAAGCCTTTGATTTTCTGCTGGCCATACAACTGACCGGTCTTTTCCTCAAACTTGCGTATGAGTTGCATCATCTCATACCAGCGTAAGTAGGTCTCTTTTGAAAATGCTGGGGCAGCGTTTACCTTTGCCTTGTTCGCATCTTTCGTCTTCGCTGCTTTAGTCTCCGCCATACTGTATGTTTTGTTCGTAAGGGTTAAGTCAAAGATTCAGAACTTCCCTGAGCGCCTTTTCCGGGGGAAGAAAGCCTGCAGTTGGTTCTGTAAGGTATTCTAAACATGCGAAATTAAGTAAAAATCTGGAAACAAGTTCATGCTCCTCGAAAATCTACACGTACTGCACTTCAAGAATTACGAGGAGGCCACCTTGCCTTTTTCTTCGCACATCAACTGTTTCATTGGCGACAACGGCAGCGGCAAGACCAATCTGCTGGATGCCATCTACTACCTCTCGCTCACCAAAAGCGCCTTCACCGCCACCGATCAGCAGAACATTAAGGAGGGCGAAGACTACTTTATTGTACGCGGCCGGTTTAAAACCGGCGACAAACTGAGCGCCGTGCAATGCTACCTCAAGACCGGGCAGAAGAAGATCATTACCCTCAACAAAACGCCCTATGAGCGGGTGAGCGAGCACGTGGGCAAGTTTCCGGTGGTCTTGATCTCGCCGTACGACACGGATCTGATCAGGGAGGGCAGCGAGGAGCGCCGCAAGTTCTTTGACAGCCTCATGGCCCAGCTGGACCACTCCTACCTGGACTTGCTCATCAGGTACACCTACGTGCTCAAGCAGCGCAACTCGCTCCTGAAGCAGTTCTATGAGAAGAACTACGTAGACAAAGAGTACCTGCAGATACTGGACGAGCAGCTGATGCCGCTGGGCACCGAGCTGAGCATAAGAAGGGCCGCATTCCTGGAGCAGTTTGAACCGGTGTTTCAGCAGCACTACCGGCACCTGTCGGGCTCTTCTGAGGTGGTCTCGCTGGGGTACCAGAGCCAGTTGCTGCAGCAGAACTACGCCTACCTGCTGGACCAGAGCCAGCGCAAAGACCTTATGCTGCAGCGCACCACCGTGGGGCCCCACAAAGACGACTTTGTGTTCTTGATGGACCAGCGCAGCGTAAAAAACTACGGCTCGCAGGGGCAGCAGAAAAGCTACGTGATTGCGCTCAAGCTGGCCCAGTTTGAGGTACTTTCCCAGAAAAACGGCCAGAAACCGCTCCTGCTCCTGGACGATATCTTTGACCGGCTGGACCAGAAGCGCATTGAGCACCTCATGCAACTGGTCGCCGACAATACCTTCGGGCAGATCTTCCTCACCGACACCCACCTGGAGCGCACCGACGCCATTCTCAAGCCCCTCTCAGAGAACATCCGCCGGTTCAGAATAGCCGCCGGCACCGCCGTCACCATTGAGGACGAAGAACTGTAGCGGCGTTACCCTGTAACGCCGTTGCTGGGCCGCTGGCCAATGGCAACCCGCCTCCCTCCCATGAAAATATCAGAAACTTTGGTCTTGGAAAGCCTTGGCCCTGGGCAGCCGTTCTTTGGGTCCTCGGGCACGGCGTTATAGGGCAATGCCGCTACGGAGTTAAGGAATTATCTGTTTTCGTCTTACTTTTTGAGAACCAGCCCGTAAACAGAACGTGCATAACTGGGGTAATCCTGGGGATAACTGAGTTGGTAAATTCATCTGCCCAAACCCCTGTTGGGCGTGCGCAAATGCAGTAATTTAGCGCCGTAGCACCACCAAAAAACTCCACCTGTATGTCCCTGCGTCCGTTGAATCCCAGAAGTCCGTTTATGCGCAAAGCCGATACTATCTCCCTGAAAGACAGCATTGAAGCCATGCTGCGGGCGTATAAACTCAACGGGAAACTGAGCGAGGTACAGCTGGTGAGCTCCTGGGAGAAGATCATGGGCAAGGCCATTTCCCTCAAAACCCAGGAAGTGTTCGTGCGCAACCGCAAACTGTTCGTGCGCCTCACCTCGGCCCCGCTCAAGCACGAGCTCAACATGGCCAAAAGCAAAGTCATCACGCTCATCAACACCGAGATGGGCGAGAAGGTGATTGACGATGTGGTGTTCCTGTAAGGAGCGCTGCTACCTCCCATAAACCGGAACTGCAATTCTGCTCATGTACTTACAGCACAAGTGGGCGCTGATCTTTGCACTGCTTCCCCCTCTCCTGCTCCTGGTTGCTGTTTACCCGGCGGGCGGAGGTCATGGCTGGTATGGCCCAGCTGTTCTCTTGTTCCCCTGGCCTTTGATAGGCACCTTGTTCCCGAGCGCGGAATCTCTTACGACACTGATGATAGTACTGGCTTTTGTACAGTATCCCATCTATGGTTTTCTCATAGATTTCACCCAAAACACGCCTTGGTTCAAGAGAACTCTTTGGGGAATAGTGTCTGTGCACCTAATGCTCATGCTGCTGCTAATTGCGCTTGGAGATAACCTGTGGCGTTAAGGAAGCACAACCCTCAGCTATTGGGTATTCTCAACAACAGGCCTTGCAGAATGTGTCTATTGCAGGTAGGCATTGTCTCCGTTTTTGCCGTACTTTTCAGAAAACAGCCCCAATACGGCCATGCAAAACCCCGTTCCAGAACCAGATTTCTTCCGCCCGGTTTCGTACTCGCGCACCACGCTTACTGAGCTCATGATTCCCAGTTACGCCAACTTCGGGGGCAAGATCCACGGGGGCATTCTGCTCTCGCTCATGGACAAGGTGGCGTACGCCTGCGCCGCCAAGCACGCCGGCAATTACTGCGTGACGGTAACGGTAGACGGCGTGAACTTTCTGCAGCCGGTGGAAGTGGGCGAGCTGGTGAGTTTGATGGCCTCAGTGAACTACGTGGGCCGTACCTCGCTGGTGATTGGCATTAAGGTGATTGCCGAGAACGTGAAGTCTGGTTACGTGAAGCACACCAACACCTCGTACTTCACCATGGTGGCCAAGGGCGAGGACGACAAACCCACCCAAGTGCCCGGCCTGCTGCTGGAAACGCCCGATGATGTGCGCCGCTTCATGGAGGCCCTGCAGCGCAAGGAGATAAAGGCCCGCTCTGAGCAGGAATTCAAAGCCATCAAGACCAACCTGGAACTTCGGCAGAACATCTCGGCGCTGGTGGGGCAACGGTGCACCCTGGGCTTTGCGCTGTAGCCGGTTTCTGGCCCATTTTCTGGAAAACAGCCCTTAAACGACGCCCCCCTCCCACCCAAAAGGCTGGTTACAGCAACGGAGACAGCAGCCGCGCCAGCTTCTCGAAGAACTGTTTCAAGTGCGGCCGCTTGCGCCAGGCTTCCGGGTCAATCTTCTGGGCGTGTGCCAGGTCCTGATAGAAGGTGTCGCGGAGTTGTTGCGAGATGGCCTCATCGTACACCACAGCATTTACCTCAAAGTTCAGCTCAAAGCTGCGGTTGTCCATGTTGGCCGTGCCCACCATGCTAATGGTGCCGTCAATCACCACGGTTTTAGAGTGGATGAAGCCTTTCTGGTACAGGTAAATCTCTACCCCGGCGTGGAGCATGTCATCATAATACGACCAGGCCGCGGCGTTCACCAGCGCCGAGTCTGAGATGCCCGGCACCAGCAATTTCACCTTTACGCCCCCCAACGCGGCCACGGTGAGCGCCTGCAAAATGCCCTCGCCGGGAATAAAGTACGGCGTGGTGATGAGCACTTCCTTTTGCGCCAGGTAGATGGCCTGCAAGAGCGAGAACAGGATGGTAGGCATGGGCGAGTCCGGCCCGCTAGCGGCCATCTGCACCAGGGAGTTCTCTGCATAGCGTTTCCTGCTCAGAAAGTACCCTCGGTGCGGGTGCAGTTGCTGGCCAGAGGAGAAGTTCCAGTCGCAGAAGAAGATGTACTGCAGGTAGTAGATGCCGGGGCCGTCAATGCGCAGGTGGGTGTCGCGCCAGTACAGGCGGGTGCGGTCCTCGGGCTTATTGATGTAGCGGTCGGCTACGTTAATGCCGCCCACAAACGCCGTCTGGGCATCTACAATAATGATCTTGCGGTGGTTGCGGTAGTTGAGCCGGTTGGCCAGGAGCCAGAAATACACCTTGTGGAACGGACAGGCCTCTACCCCCGCCGCGCGCAGCTCCTGCACGTACTTCCGGCGGATGGACCGGCTGCCGTAATCATCATAGATCAGCCGCACCTTCACGCCTTCGCGCGCCTTTTGGATCAGGACTTCCTTGATCTGGTTGCCGATGTGGTCATTGTCAATGATGTAGTACTCTATGTGGATGTGGTGCCGGGCCGACTGGAGCGCCTGCAGCACCTCGGGGAACTTCTGCTCCCCATTCAGCAACAGCTTCACGCGGTTGCCGCTGGTGAGCGGGCTCAGGCCGTCGTTGAGCAACAGCTTTATCAGTTCGCGGTAGTTCTGCACGGTGGGGCTGCTGGTGGCCAGGGTCTCCTCTGTGGAGGCGTGCACCCGTTCTTCCAGCCGCTGCAGGAAAATCTCGTCCTCTACCAGTTTCTTGGTGTAGATGCGGCGCTTCTTGTAGTTGATCCCGAAGGAGAAGTAAATGATAATTCCGCCCACGGGCACAAAGATGGCCAGCAGCAGATACGCCAGGGTTTTAGACGTGGAGCCCGTGTCATAGATAATGCGCAGGCACACCGCTACCAGCACCACCAGGTACAGGGTGTTCCAGATCAACAGCCAGTCTATGCTCTTGAGCAGCTCTGCCACGCGTGTGTCTCTTTTCTGCCGGGCTTCCTATTGATGCAAATAAGACGCCCGCGCTATTTCTGTTCGATTATAGTTCGGTTACATGCTCTTGCCGCTGGCGGTAAATAGCTCCGGCGGTTTCCTGCCGTTTTGCCTCCGGCGGATTGAAAATATACCGCCACATGGCCTTGAACGCCTCCCAGCTCCAGCCCTTGGCCCGGCCGCGCTGCATGACCAGTTTGTTGTCTATGCCCGGCGGTTGCAGGAAATAATGGAAGGTGAAACGGCCCCTGGGGTTTTGCCACCCCTGCATCTGCCCAAACCGCGGTATGCTGAAGACCAGCGTATCCTGCCATTGCTCTACGGTATAATACCCGGCGGCGAACTGCTTCAGGTCCTCTATTTCTTCCTTCGGGTTGGTGGCCGCTGCCAGGAGCTGCTGGTTTCTGGGGAAAAAGGTGAACTGGGTTGGGGAGGTATTGGGCCAGAAAACCGAGCGGTGCCCCACGTAATACCCAGAATCTGCCTGGGCCACGGCCAGCCACAGCCAACTGTTAAACGGCGTAGGCGTCACGAAGAACCTGTCTGCGGGCAGTTGCTGCGTGGCCAGCGAAGCGGCTATCTGCGCCCGTACGCTCACCTTGTTGTAAACCGCGTAACCCAGGTAAACGCCCGCTAAAGCCAGACCGGCTACGGCCCACCGCCCCCGGCTTGTATGGGAGGTTTTGAGCAGTAGCAGAGCTACAAAGGCAAGGAGGGGCCACATGGTAAAGAGTGGATCTGCCACGTACAGCAGGTGAACGGAGAAACGCTCCGCTGAGAAAGGCTCCAGCAAGCCGGTGGTGTAGGCGTTGCACGTGTCCAGCAGGTCATGCAGTCCCAGTTGTAGCAGGAAAAAAAGGAAGAACTGCCGCCAGGGCACTGGTTTATCTTTGTGCCACCGCCGGGCGACCCAGGCCAGCCCCAGCGCCCCCAGAAAAGCAAACAGGAAGGAATGGGTGAAGCCCCGGTGCACCAACAGGTTCTCATGAGGAGTTAGCCAGAGCGCGGCCACCGTGTCCACGTCGGGGAAGTTCTGGGCCATGGCTCCCCAGAGTAAGGCCCGCTTGCCTAACTTTTTAGAAAGCATGATTTCCCCCAGGCAAGCGCCTAAGGCAGCATGGGTCAGTGAATCCATTTGGTTCTTGTGTGGCTTTTCTATACGCACCCAGGCAGGTAGCGTTTTTAAGGCCTTTCCCTAAAAACGGCCCTGAAACTGACTGGTACGGGTACCCTTGAATCAGCAGCAAATATATCATTCAGAATATATTTCTTGCCACCCAAAGGCGCACCAAAAAGCCTGCTGTTTTTGAGCTTCCTTTTGGAAAATGGCTCAAAAACAGCAGGCTTCCAAGGCACTTCTAGCTTGTGGATAACCCACCGCGCGGCAGACGCTTATCCACCCAATTCCTTGTGGACAACTATACCGTAAAGTAGCTTTCCAGCTGCTGGAGGGTGGTTTCGTTGGTCTTCATGTCTTCCATCACCTTGCCTTTTTCCAGCAGCACAATGCGGTCACACACTTCTATGACGTGGCTGAGGTCGTGGCTGGAGATGAGCATGGTCATGCCTTGGCGCTTGAGGTCTTTCAGCAGGTTCTTGAGCCTGATCTGCGAGCTGGGGTCCAGGTTGGCGAACGGCTCATCCAGGATCAGCAGCTCGGGGTCTGACATCACGGCGGCGGCCACGCCCACCTTCTTCTGGTTCCCCTTGGAGAAATCCCTGATGTACTTGCGCTGCTCCAGGATCTCGCCGTTGAAGAAATCACGGAAACGGTCCATAAACGCCTGCACGTCGCCGGGGGTTAAGCCGTTCAGTTTCCCGATGAAATTGAAGTACTCCTCGGGCGTGAGGAAATCGATCAGGAAGCCTTCGTCCAGGTGGGAGCCGGTGTAGCGCTTCCAGTCTTCGGTAGCGCGTACGTTCTCGCCCTTGCTGAACACCTGCCCCTGGCTAGGGCGGATCAGGTCCAGGATCATGCGGAAAAACGTGGTTTTGCCGGCGCCGTTGTTTCCTACCAAGCCAATGGTTTCGCCTTTCTGCACCACTAGGGAGGGAATGTTCACCACGGTCACGCCGTTGTAGTTCTTTTGAAGGTCGCGTACTTCTATCATGTTTTTTATTTTTTAGACACAAGTATCAAGTATCAGGACACAAGACTTTTGTGTGGTTAGCTAAATGGGTTACTCTTTCTTTAGAAGGTAAATTCTAGGACAAACCGGTACTTAGACCTGGCGGAAACCGGCGGCAATGGCGTACTTCTCGCGCTGGAAGCGCTGCACCACCACGCCCATGAGCTGCCTATGGAAGAGAAAGCCCAGGATGCCTAACACGCCCACGGCCGCGATGCCCCACCACGGCTTGTCCATAAGCCCGAACGGCAGGTACACCAGGATGGGGATAAGGAGGGCGGGCAGCATCATGATGAACTGGGAGGCCCCCACGCCCTGCCAGTTGAACGAGGCGCTCTTGCTAAGGTCTATGCGCTTCTTGTTGTAGGTGCTCATGAACAGGATCACAAACGTGTTCACGCCTATGTTGTACAGGAAACAGGCCGTGTTGATGGCCATGATCTTGATACCCACGCCGGGCATGAAGCCGTAGAGCAGCGTTACCAGGTAAGCCGCGGTACAGGCCACCACAAACATCCAGAACTTGCCCATGTAAAACGTGTAGGGGCTCAGGCGCTTGGTGAGCAGGGCATCAAAGTGCGCGCTTTGCCAGCCCGGCACAAACTGCCCGTAGCTCATCATCATAAAGCCTGTCATGAAAATACCCGGGAAGATGAGCATGGCAAAGCCATCGGTGTAGACTTTGTTGGTGTAGAAAAGGAACCCGTACGCCAGAAAGAACACCGACATGGTGGTGGTAGACTTGGGCCGCTTGTGGCGCAGGATCAGTTTTACCTCCAGACCAATGAGGGTACCCATTTCGCCAAACCGTTGCAGGAGCCCAATTTCGGTGGAGTCACCTACCTTGGCCGGCTTGCCCACGCGCATTTCCTCTGGGTAGGTATGCGCCATTAAGAAACGGTAGTTGAGCAGGTACACCGCTACCAGCGCGGCCAACGGCACCAGCACCAATATTGGGTTGTTGCCCAAGGCCCTGAAGAACACCGCTGAGGCCGTCCCCACCGAGATGTACCCCAGGTAATCTAGCGTGGCCAGCCCCACTACCGCCAGCAGAAAGCCCACGGTAACCAAGGGTTTCTCTACCAGCTGGCGCTTAAAATACAGAGTAAGGAAGTTGTTGATGAGCGTGATCAGGAACATGCCGGCTACCCACATCCAAGCGCCGCCCGTTCCGTAGACCTCGGGCAGCATTCTGAGCGCAAACGGAATAAACAGCAGCAGCGGCAGGAAATTGAACAGGCTGGTAATGGATTTCCAGAGGACAAAGTGCACCAGCCGGCCCTTGCCGATGGGTAAATGCAGGTACGGCTGTACCCCCAGCACGGGCAGTTCCTGCATAAAGAACCTCAGGCTCAGGTCTACCAGGAAGTAATAGAGCAAACTGCGGTTCACCACGTCCACGACGTTGGCCTCGGGCTTAACGGCCTGCACTATCTCGTTCATGAAAAAGCCAATCAGCACCACGTACAGCAGCATGATCAGCATGAAAAAACCCAGCACTAAGTTTATCGCCAGGTTCTTTTGCCACACGCTGGAACGGGTGGCTTCTTTCCATTGATGGGCAAGTAGTAGTCTGATCATAAGGGTAGGCTTGTTAAGAATGGCTGTTTACCTAGTTAGTCTGCGTAATGACCAAATTCTTACAGGTTCCAGGATGTTTTTCTGCGCAGTTGGTGGCAGAAAGGTTAACCAGCCAGTTTACTACCTACTGTCTATCAAGCACATTCACTTGTAGTTCTTGGTTGAAAGCGGAGTTTTGGGATTGTTGAGGGTGCCAGCTCCTTGTAGCTTTACCCGCTGTGTATGGCTTAGATTACCGGAGAAACCAATTTGGAACTTGTGGCTCACGGCAGTTGCAAACTGCCTTCAAAATAGGTCCAAGTCACAGACTTGAACCATGGGAGGCTGCAGGAATTACGGGTAGGCACTCGCAGGTCTGGAAGACACTGCGAGGTCTTTGGAGCGTGCAAGGCTGTGGGTTGAGCCTAACTATGGCGCGGATTTACTCCTGTGCCTAACCTGCTCCTCTAGAGTAGAAAGGCACGGAAGAAACTTCCGCGCCATAGAAAGTGGGTTGTTGAGAGTAGGCAAAGGTGTGGGTGAAGCGGAAAGACCTCACAGGTTTCGAAAACCTGTGAGGTCTTACGTTCTGGAGCCGCATCGCAGCTATATCGCTGCTATGAAAGTCCACAGCCGGAAGATCCCGATTCCAGTCTTTGGCTCGAGCGCCTCGCTTGTGGCCCCTGAAGAACAGAAGCTAAGCATAAACTACAAGGGTGGGCCGCAAGGGCAGTGCGAGGGCAAAGACGGGGCCCCGCGGCCGTGAGCGCACCAAGCAAACTATGCAACAATCCAGCTTATAAGATCATAGACAAACCGCCGCTACGCCAGCAATAGCCAATCCAGCAACAGCTGTCATCACCCCAGCCATGGGCACGAGGCACTTCGCCAGCAAAGGCTATCTCAACCACTTCCCAAAAGACTTAGAAGAAGATTATGCCGCTGCCTCCAGACTCTCCAGTTCACAATACGCCGCTTTGAGCGACTTCAGATGATTGCCGAACATCTTCCGGATGTACCACTTCAGGAAGAGATAGCCCAGCACGGCCCCTATGACAAAACCTAAGGTCAGGCGCGGGTACATCTGGTCCCAGGGCAGGTGCGAGATATTGATGCCCTTGGCCAGTTTCAGGTAGGCCAACTGGCCAACAGCCAGGCCAAGGGGGGCCAGCAGCATGTTGGTCCAGAAATAGAGTCTGGTAAGGCCGGTGAGCATCTCAATGAGGTTGCGCAGGGTGGCGCGCAGGTTCTCAGTGGTCACGTTCAGGGATTTCACATAGGACAGGCGCGCCCAGAAATAGCCCAAAAACGGCAGGCAGACCATCATCACCACCACGCAAAGCGCCTGGAACGCGGTATCTCCTTTTATCCAGATGGCCCCTGCCCCAAACAGCAGCACGGTAGACGCCTGTACCGCCAGCTCAAAGTAGATGTTCCGCTTGAGTTTGGTAACCGCATTCTCGGTACGGGCTTTGAGAAAACCCGCAATCTGGTGCTCTGTGACCTGGTTGGCCGCCGCTGTTTGGGCGGCATACGCTTTCCAGGTATCCTTCAGGCTATCTAATTTCATCATACACCGGGGTTAGCAACTTCTCTAATTTCGCTTTGATGCGGTTCAACTTTACGCCTACGTTAGACTTGGTGATACCAATGATATCGGCCATCTCCTCATAGGACTTGTCTTCCAGGTACAGCATCACAATCGCCTTCTCTACCTGGGAGAGCTGGTCAATAGCGGCATAGAGATACTTGATTTTCAACTCGTACTCGGCAGAGGTGTCCGGCGAGGCCGGGATCTGCAAATCCATGTCTGAGAGAGAACCGTGGTGGGGACGGCGGCTTTCTTTCCGGAAGCTGGAGACGGCCGTGTTCAGGGCCACGCGGTACATCCAGGTACTTACCTTAGACTCGTGCTTAAACGAGGGAAAGGACCTCCAGAGTTGCAGCACGATCTCCTGAAACAAGTCTTTCCGCTCCTCGGGGTCCCGGCAGTACATGCTGCACACCTTATGGATCAGGGCCTGATCCTGGGCGATGAGCTTCACAAATTCTGCACGTAAGGCCGGATTTTCCACCGTAATAGGTAAAGGTTTGGGGTATTAGTAGCCGAAAGATCGGGTAAATTACACTACGCCCTCTAAAAGCACCCGCATTCTACCCGTAATTGCTGTTTGCAGCCTCTTTTTGGAAAAACAGCCCTTACATGTAAAACGTTGTTACCCAATGCACCGCTGTCTGAGAATCAGCCGGGTCTTCTGGTTTTAGGCTAATTTTGGGAAAAAGGCCGTTTAACGGGAATTGGCGCAGACGCTCGCAGCGTCCTTCGGACGCCCGCAGGTCTTTGAAGTTGGCGGTATTGCGGCGGCAGGTGGAGTAGACCCACCCCCTACCCCTCCTGGGAGGGGAGTTATCTGCACGAGTAAGAAAACTGCATTGGCAATCCATTCATGCAGCAAAATTTCAGCCGGCTAAATAACCATGTGAACAGCAACCCTGCCCCAGCATCCGCCATGAACCAAAACTCCCCTCCCGGGAGGGGCAGGGGTGGGTCTACTTCTGCAGAACTTTCGTTACTACCAGCAAAGCTTCCGTCACCAGCCAGCAATAGGCTTTGCTATTCGCACCTATTCCAGTCTTTGGCTCGAGCGCCTCGCTTGTGGCCCCTGAGGAACAGAAGCTAAGAGCAGACTGCAAGCGTGGGCCGCAAGGGCAGTGCGAGGGGCAAAGACGGGTCTCGCGGCTGTGAGCGCTTACCAGAAGAGATGGAACACCACAGCCCATGAAACCATAGACAATCAGAAAGGCCAAGGCAACTACAAACCCCTAAACACAAAAATTCCGTTTAGGAGCCGTTTTCCCAAAAACAGCTCCTAAACGGAATCTTATCCATTTACAACAGATGCACCTGCATCACGGGAAGATACCCAATGACTGGTAGCTCACGCCAATCTTCTCAATGGCGGCGTAGAACCCGGCGGTGCGCAGGTCGGTGATGGCTTTTACCTGGTGCGTTACCTCCCGCATTTCCTGGTAGGCGGTGATCATGGTGTCTTCCAGGCCCGAGTACACCAGGTCCCGCTCATCGGCCCCGTGGATGATGAGTTTCTTCTCCTCGGCCGAGAGGCTTTTGCCGGTGGTTTTCTCAATGGTGTTCACCAGGCGCTTGAGGCTGGCTTCCTCGGCCCGCTTGCCCATGCGCCCGAAACGCACGTTAGACAGGTTCTTCAGCCACTCAAAGTAAGATACCGTTACCCCGCCGGCGTTCAGGTACAGGTCTGGCAAGATGACCACGCCGCGGGCGTGCAGAATGCGCTCGGCTTCCTGCGTGATTGGTCCGTTGGCCCCTTCGGCAATGAGCTTGGCTTTGATGCGCTCGGCGTTGCCGCTGTGGATCTGGTTCTCCAGGGCGGCGGGCAGCAGAACGTCGCACTCGTACTCCAGCATTTCCACCGAGTTCTCAATGAAGGCCCCGCCCGGGTGCCCCTCAAAGCTGCCGGTCTGCTTGCGGTAGTTGAACAGGCTGTCAATGTCCAGACCGTCTGGGTTGAAGATACCGCCCTCACGCTCGGCCACGCCCGTGATAATGGCGCCCTCGCGCTGCAGGAACACGCCCGCGTGGTACCCCACGTTCCCGATGCCCTGGATGATGACCCGCTTGCCGGCCAGCCCTGAGGTTACGCCCAGTTGCTTGAGCACCACGGTGTCTTCAAACGCCTCGCGCAGGCCGTAGAAGATTCCCAGCCCTGTGGCCTCGTTGCGGCCCCGGATACCGCCCTGGCCCACCGGCTTGCCGGTTACGCTGCCCAGCGCGTTGGTTTCGCCAAACTTGAAGGTGTGGTAGGTATCGGCAATCCAGGCCATTTCGCGGCTGCTGGTGCCGTAGTCGGGCGCGGGCACGTCAACAGCGGGGCCTATCAGGTTTTTCTTGATCAGTTCCGTGGCAAAGCGGCGCGTCACTTTCTCCAGCAACTCTACCGAGGAGGTACGCGGATTGATTTTCACCCCACCCTTGGCCCCGCCAAACGGTACGTCCACCACGGCACATTTAAAGGTCATGAGGCTGGCCAGGGCCACCACCTCGTCTTCGTCAACGTGCATGCTGTACCGGATACCGCCCTTGGTGGGCAGTTTGTGCTGGCTGTGCTGGGCCCTGATTCCCTCAAAAACGTGCACCTTGCCGTCTACCTCTACCGGGAAATTGACCTTGTACACGCTGTTGCACACTTTGATCTGCTCCAGGATGCCCGGGTGGAGCTTGGAGTGCTGCGCCGCTTGGTCAAAATAGTAATGCACACTATTCAGGAATTCTTTGCCAGGGGAAATGTTTTGGCTCATAGTTATTCTGGATTGGTGGATTTGGATTGAACGTAGTAACCGCAACCCGCGTTGCTTCGGGCAAGATGTTCCACGGAGAACACTTCCCGCGCTCTTTTTCTGCCTGGTTTCCTGAAAACGGGCCTAAAACCGTTTTTAAGCCTCCGCGTGTTGGTTTCTGCGGAATATTACGGAAATTACAGGACAGATTACACAAACTACCCAACAACCTCTTTATGTTTCATTCTGTTTCTCAATTTGCCCGGGCGGGTGCCGCGGCCCTGGGTATCTTACTTCTACCGCAGCTTACCTGGGCCCAGGCCATCCTCAAGCAAGACCCCGTGATCAAGACGATGACCGAGCAGGTTTCTGCCCAGGAGTTGGAGCGCCTGGTGCGCGGCTTGGTAAGCTTTGAGACCCGCCACTCGCTCAGCACCGTCAAAGACAAGAAGAAAGGCATTGGCGCCGCCCGCAACTGGGCCCAGACCGAGCTGGAGAAAGCCGCCGCCCTTTCTAACGGCCGCATGACCGTAACCCAGGACAAATACCTGGTGAAGGCCGACGGACGCCGCATCAAGGAAGACGTGGAGATGGCCAACGTGATGGCCACCCTCAAAGGCACCGACCCCACCGATGACCGCGTGTTTATTGTGAGCGGCCACATAGACTCCCGCAACACCGACGTGATGGACGCCAAAGGCAAAGCCCCCGGCGCCAATGACGATGGTTCCGGCACCGCCGCCGTCATAGAACTGGCCCGTGTCATGGCCAAGCAGCCCTTTCCGGCCACCATCATCTTTGTGTGCGTGCAGGGCGAAGAGCAAGGCCTGTATGGGGCCCGGCACTTAGCCGAGCGCGCCAAAAAAGAGAACTGGAACCTGGTGGCCATGCTCAACAATGACATGATTGGCAACTCGTTCTCAGACGAGACCAACCTCAAAGACAATACCCGCGTGCGCATTTTCTCTGAGGGCGTGCCCGCGTTTGAGACCCCCGAGATGACCGCCTTGCGCAAGAGCATTGGCGGCGAGAACGACAGCCGTAGCCGGCAGCTGGCCCGCTACATGAAAGAGATCACCGCCCGCTACGTGCCTCAGCTGGAAGTGGTCCTGAACTACCGCACCGATCGTTTCCTGCGCGGCGGCGACCACACCCCCTTCAGCCAAGCGGGTTTCACCGCCATCAGGGTATGTGAAATGAACGAGAACTACCGCTACCAGCACCAGAACGTGCGCACCGAAAACGGCATTGCCTACGGCGATTTCCCGGAGCACGTAGACTTTGAATACGTGCGCAAGAACACCGCCATGAACCTGGCTACGCTGGCCAACCTGGCGCTGGCGCCTCACGCCCCTGAGAACGTGGGCGTGCTCACCAGCAACCTCACCAACCAGACCGAGCTGAAGTGGGAGGCCCCCGCCAAAGGCGAACGCCCCGCCGGCTACTACGTGCTCATGCGCGAGACTTCTTCGCCTATGTGGGAAAAGAAAATTTACGTGGAAGGCACCACCACTACCCTGCCCTACTCCAAAGACAACTACTTCTTCGCGGTGCAGGCGGTAGACGCCCAAGGGCACGAGAGCTTGCCCGTGGTGCCCAGACCTATCAGGTAAGTCCCGCTTAAGACCTGTTTTCCTGAAAACTCCTTTAAAACAGCCCGGCCCCTCATGAGCCGGGCTGTTTCGGTTTTAGCGCACCCCGCTTGCGTAAGAACCGTAAGACGTGTAGGTTCAACCGCTCTTTCCCAGTAAGAGTAGTACTATGCTCACTGCCACCGCCCAAACTTCCAGACCCCGGCTCCTGACCTGGCTCAGCCAGCCCGTAGACAATGCTCCGCTCATAGTCTTCCGGTGGTTGTTTGGGCTGCTCCTGTTCCTGGAAACGGCAGGCGCCATTCTAACCGGTTGGGTAAAGCAGAACCTGGTGGAGCCCACGGTCTTTTTCCCGTTCATCGGGTTTGAGTGGCTCAGGCCGCTGCCCGGCAACGGCATGTACTATTACTATGCGGCCATGGCCTTTCTGGGCTTGTTGGTGATGGTTGGTTTGTTCTACCGGGCAAGCATTGCTCTTTTTACGGTGCTGTGGTGGGGTGCGTACCTCATGCAGAAAACCAGCTACAACAACCACTACTACCTGCTGCTGGTGCTCTGCTTTCTCATGCTGCTGGTGCCGGCCCACACGTACGCCTCCCTGGATGCCAGACGCAAGCCGGAGTTGCGGTTGCTTTCCTGCCCGCGCTGGTGCCTGCTGGTGTTTGTGGCCCAGATGGGCATTGTGTACACTTACGCTGCCCTGGCCAAACTGGACTCAGATTGGCTGGCGGGCATTCCGGTGAACATCTGGTTTGCCAACAAAAGCCATTACGTTCTCATCGGCGGGCTTCTGCAGCAGGCCTGGTTCCAGCAGCTGGTGGTGTTTGGCGGCCTGTTCTTTGACCTGCTCATTGTGCCGCTGCTGCTGTGGCACCGTACCAGAAAATGGGCCTTTGTCCTAGCTATCTTCTTCCACGCCTTCAACTCGGCGGTCTTTCACATTGGCATCTTCCCGTACCTGGCCCTGGCGCTGTGCGTGTTCTTCTTCCCGCCCGAAACCATCCGCCGCCGGTTCCTGCGCCGGAAACCGGCCCTGGCGCCCTCCCTCCAACCGCCAGGCGAGGTAACCACCGGCCAACGAATGCTGTTTGCGCTGCTGGCGGTGCATTTTCTGGTGCAGATAGCCCTGCCGCTGCGGCATTGGTGGTTTCCGGGCAACCCTAACTGGACCGAGGAAGGCCACCGCATGTCGTGGCACATGATGCTGCGCTCCAAGAGCGGGTACGCTCAGTTCAAGGTAGTGGCCGATGGCCAGGTGCACTGGGAAGTGCCGCAGAACCACCTTACCCCCAAGCAGGCCCGCACCGTGGCCACCCGCCCCGACCTCCTCTGGCAATACAGCCAGTTTCTGGCCCGTAAGTACCGCCAACAGGGCCACCAAGAGGTAGAAGTCTATGCCCACACCCACGTAAGCCTCAACCGACGCCCCACTCAGCCGCTGGCAGACTCCACCGTGAACCTGGCCGCCGTGCCGTGGCTGCCCCACCACCCTTCTCCCTGGATAGTGCCCTTGCAGGATGGAGAATAGCCAGACCAGTTTTGGCCCCTTGTACTAACCTTTTGCGGCCTATACAAGTAAGTGCTCCTAAGCGGCTTTGCCTTTGAATTAAGTGCCTTCTCAGCGGTTCCTTCGGCCAACAGAAACGCCCCCATTTCTGCTTACAAGGAGAACAGAGCAGTGACCCAAAGCCTATTCTTTCAGACTTACTTTCTAGTGGATTTTATATGTCTAAACGTTTACCTTATTTAAGGGTATTTCTGTTCCTGCTGTTTTTCCTGCCGGGGCTAGCCTGGGGCCAGAAAGTGGGGTTGGTGCTCAGCGGCGGCGGAGCCAAGGGCCTGGCGCACGTGGGCGTGCTCAAGGTGCTGGAGCAGAACAACATTCCCATTGACTACATCGTGGGTACCAGCATGGGCTCGGTGATCGGGGCACTGTACGCGGCCGGTTACTCGCCGCAGGACATTGAAGACTTGGTGCTGTCGCCCAAGTTCCAGTACTGGGTGTCTGGCCGGCCCCTGGAAGAGCACGCCTTCAACTACTTCAGCCTGGACCCCTCGCCGGCGGCTCTGCGCCTGCCCATCTCCACGCAAAGAAGCATCAAGGTGCAAACCACCAGTGGCCTGGTGAGCGACGTGAACCTCAATTACGCCCTGGCCTCCACCCTGGCGGCGGGCGGCGCCATCTCCAAGTACGACTTCAACAGGCTGTTTGTGCCTTACCGCAGCCTTACCGCCGAGGTCTTCACCCGCCAGCAGATTGTGCAGCGCGGCGGCTCCCTGGCCGATGCCGTGCGTAACTCCATGGCCGTGCCGCTGGCGTTCAGGCCCATCCGGCAGGCCGATGGCCGCTACCTGTTTGACGGCGGCCTGTTCAACAACTTCCCCACCGACGTGATGCGCGCAGAGTTCAGGCCAGACATCATCATTGGCGTGAACGTGGGCGATGTCTCGTTCAAGAAATACCCCCATGACAAAGACGATGAACTGCTGAGTTCGTCCCTGGTTTTCCTGGGGTTTGACGTGGCCGATACGCTGGCCGTGGGGCCCAACGGCATCCTGATCCAACCCGACCTGGAGGGCTACAGCACCACCGCGTTTGACCGCGTGCGCGAGTTGATTGACATTGGCAAGAAGGCGGCCGAGGAGAAGTTGACGCTCATGAAGCAGCGCATCCCGCGCCAGGTAGACTCCGTGAGTTTGCAGCAAAGAAGGCAGGCGTTCCAGAAAAAGGCCCCGCCGCCCCGGTTCACCAGCGTCAGGATTCACGGGCTTAAGGAAAACCAGCACAACTACGTGCGCAACTTCTTCCGGCGGAGCGAAGACAACCAGTACGAGATTGACGGCATTGAGGAAGGCTACTACCGCCTGGCCGCCAATGATTTCTTCAAGGGAATCTATCCCCGCATTAGGTATGACAGCCTGGCGGGCGGGTACGAGCTCAGCATTGACGTGCAGCAAAGCAACAACGCCACCGCCGAGGTGGGCGCCGTGTTCAGTACCCGCCCGGTAGACAACCTGTACCTGGGCCTGGAGTACCGCTACCTGAACCGGCTGCTGTACACGGTGGGTGCCAACGCCAACATAGGGCGGTTCTACGCCGCGGGCCAGTTTGGTTTCAGGGTGAACGTGCCGGCCAAACTGCCGTTTTACGTGGAACCCTCGGTCATGTACAGCTCGCTCAACTACCGTGACGTGAACGATTTCCTGAACCGCGACGCGGCCAGCACCCAGGTACGGCAGCGTGACTTCAAAGTGGGGCTGCAGACGGGTTTCAGCCATAACTTCCGGAGCCGCGAGGTGCTGGACTTTTCCTATTTCTCCAACGAAGACGAGTACGCCAACATCAGCAACGTTTCCTCAGAAGACAAGCTGGACGAAACCGATCTGACCGGGCTTACGCTTGCCCTGCGCTTTGAGCGGAACTCGCTTAACCGCAAGATGTACTCTACCCGTGGCCGCCGGGCGGTGATGGGCATTAGGGGAGTGAAGGCCCAGGAGGCGTACAAGCCCGGCACCACGGCCCTGCGGCCCGAAGCCCGCACCGTGGACCACCAGTGGCTGCAGATCTCGGGCACCCTGGAGGAGTATTTCCCGTTCAACAAAGACCGAAGCACCTGGGGCTACTTTGTGGAGGGCATGGTGAGCACCCAGGGAGTGTTCTCCAACTACCGTTCCTCCCTGACCAGCGCCCCCGTGTTCTCGCCGCTGCCAGACTCCCGCACCTTGTTCCTGGACGAATACCGGGCAACCCGGTACGGGGCGGCGGGCCTGCGGTACTCCACCACGTTCCTGACCAAGTTTGAATGGCGTACCGAGGCGTTTGTCCACGTCATTCACCGGCCGCTGAAAGAAGGTCCGCTGCAGGAGGCCATCAGGGCCAGCGGCTTTGGCCGGCCCCGGGTAACGGCCAGCACAGGCGTTATCCTGCAACTGCCCATCGGCCCCGCCGCGCTGCACTTCATCCACTATGACAATGACGAGAACCGCTGGGGCGTGTTCGGGCACGTGGGCTTTCTGCTGTACCGGCCCCGGGTGTTGCAGTAACCAGGCAGCGGCGTAGCCAAGGCGCAAGCCAGTACCATTTTGGGGCTATTTTTAGAGAAACAGCCCCAAATCAGCCGCTTGAGCCAATTACAGGGCCGCTGACGGATAGTAGTGGTACACGGTTTTGAGAAAGGGCTGGTCTTTGCCGTCTTCCACTTTGTAGTGGAGGGTAGCCTGCAGTTTGCCGCCCGGGCCAAAGCTGTTTACTTCTTTGAGCACTACCTGACCGTCTTTCCTGATGGCCTTGCTCATGACCTGCCGCTGCTCATTGTAGGTGATCTCAATGGTTTCGGGTTGCGGGTCTGGGCTGGTGGTGAGTTCCAGCCTGTGGGGCAACAGCAGCTCATTGTACTGGATTTTCACCTTTTTCAAAGGCGGCGCTCCGGCCGGGCCCCGCAGTTTCCTTTTCCTGATCTGCCCCACTACCTGCCGGTAGCGCCACTGCGGGCCGGTCTCCTGCAGGAGGTGCTGAAGGTCATACTGGTGCACGTAGCGCTCATACGTTTGCTCATCTGTGGCCGTGGCGGCCGTTACCTTGCGGGCAATGCCCTGGTGGTCTATCTCCACGGAGGCCAGCAGGGCCTCGGTCTCGCCCTCTACCGCGTACACCTGTTTCTTCTGGAGATACTCTGGCAGGTAGTGCAGGTTTTTCCGGAACTTGATGCCCACCCCGGCCAGTTCGTGCGTGGTCACGGAGGTGTACTCATCCTCCAGTTCTCTCCCGGCAATGGTTTCGGCGATCAGCTCGGCCAGCAAGCCTTCCTTCTGCAGGCGGGTGCTTTGGTTCTTGTTGAGCAAGAGCACCGCGTCCATGCCTTGCTGTTTGGCTTTCTTTTTCACCGCCTCTACCAGGGTACCGTAAGCCACCGCGCCTTCGGCCCTCTGCTCCA
The DNA here is from genome assembly GCF_016924645.1 of Rufibacter psychrotolerans. GTDB lineage: Bacteria > Bacteroidota > Bacteroidia > Cytophagales > Hymenobacteraceae > Nibribacter > Nibribacter psychrotolerans. The sequence goes on from NZ_JAFFJV010000022.1 coordinate 104,771, forward strand.
GAATGGCCACCTTCACGTATGAGCTGTCCTGGGGGTACTCCCCCGGAAAATACACCTCCACCTCTTTGTCGTGGTAGGGCGTTGGAAGGAGCGACAAACGGTTTTCGGTGGGCAGGTACTTCTGCATGCAGCCGGTACCAGCCAGCCCAAGGGCCAGCAACGAGGAGTAGAAAAGGTACTTCATGGGGGACATACGCTAAAGGTTGGAGCCACTCTTCTTCTGACAACAAACCCCGAAGGTTCCCCTACGGGCTGGTTACCACGGCTGAAGAGTGCTTGCTGCCAGGTAAGGTAAAAAGAAAAGCCCACTTAGCGCAAGTAGACCGGCGCTAAATGGGCATGTGGGAAGAGCGGCACTTCTAAGCGATGCCGGCGTTTAAGAGATGATTTCTGTAAAACAGGCAGAAAACAACCGCCCGTTCAGCGCGGAGCGCGGCGCTGGTACTAGCCGCGTTTTTTCACCGAGCCGCTTCCGCTCACGCGGCTGTCTACGCTGGGCGTGCCCTCATAGAACACCCGCCCGCTGCCGCTGATGCTGGTTTTGAGGCTAGTGGTGGCGTTTACCTCAGACGTGCCCGAGCCGCTGATGCTCACCTGCGACGCGCTGGTCTTGAAGTTGTAGCCCTTGAGCGAGCCAGACCCGCTGATGGACACGGTGCTTTGCTTGCCTTCGCCCTCCAGCTCAATGCTGCCCGAGCCCGAGATGCGGCTGGAAACCTCGTCTACCCGGGCGTTCAGCTGGATGCTACCCGAGCCGCTCACGGCCAAGTCCAGGGAAGAAGCTTTGAACGTGCCCTCGCCTTTGATCTTGCCCGAGCCGCTCACGGCCAGCCCCTCAATGGTGGGGGCGGTAATGTAAATGGTGACCCGCTTTTTACCGTTGTTCCAGTTAATTTCCTTGTCCCGGTCTTTTCTCCTGATAGACAAGCGGTCATTCTCCACCTCGGTGATTAATTGCTCCAACTGGTCGGCGTCGCCCTCCACTTTCACGCTGTGGGTATTGCCTTGGCGCAGGACCACATCGGCCGGATAGGCCAAGCCAATCTTCTTGAAAGGACCCACGTTACGGGTTTGCTCGTCTGGGCGAGAAGCACTCTCTGCAGCCCGGAAAGAAGTTAACGAAACTAAAAAGGCCAGAATAGCCACCATTGAATAGAAGTTCTGCTTTTTCATGGGAGTTGGTTTACGGTACATCCTAAAGATGCAGGACAGGGAAAAGGGTTGCTTCCCCTACCTTCTTTTTCCGGAAATCCGTTTCAGCCCTGTTTTCCTGAAAACTCCTCCAAAACAGGAAGGCAGTTCATCCAGGCTCTGTACCAGTTCATAGGCAGATTTACCGGCTTGGTCAGCTTAACACAATATTAATCTAAACCTATATAGGGGTAGGTGGGGCCTTGCTGGTCAAGAAAGGAATACATGCTTAACCAGTATCATGCAACCACATTCTTACAACACCCGCAGAAGACTGCTCCTGCTTTTCTTCTGCACCTTTCTCTTCGCTCTCCCCTTTTCTGGTAATGCCCAACAGAAACTCACGCTCAGCGGCTACGTGAAAGACCAGTCCTCCGGCGAGGGCCTTATTGGCGCCACCGTGGGCGTGCGCGAACTCTCCGGCGTGGGCGCGGCCACGAACGAGTACGGCTTCTTTTCCCTCACCCTCCCGCAGGGCACCTACACGGTAGCGGTAAGCTACCTGGGCTTTGCCACGCACACCCAAACCGTAAACCTTTCCTCTTCGCAGAAACTAAATATTGAGCTTAGAAGCGACCAGACCACCCTGCAGGAAGTAGTGGTCACCAGCACCGATATAAAGGACGAGAACGTGCGCAGCATGGAAATGAGCACCATGAAGATGCAGGTGGCCGAACTCAAGAAAATGCCGGCGCTCATGGGCGAGGTAGACGTGATCAAGGCCATCCAGATGACGCCGGGCGTGCAGACCGCCGGCGAGGGCACCAGCGGCTTCTACGTACGCGGCGGCGGCGTGGACCAGAACCTGATTTTGCTGGACGAGGCTCCCGTGTACAACGCCTCCCACCTCATGGGTTTCTTCTCGGTCTTCAACGCCGATGCCATCAAAGACGTGCAGCTCTACAAAGGCGGCATCCCGGCGGAGCACGGCGGCAGGTTATCCTCTTTGCTGGATATCCGGATGAAAGAAGGTAACAGCAAGCGTTTTGCCGCCTCCGGCGGAATCGGGACACTCAGCAGCCGTTTAACCGTGGAAGCGCCTATCGTGAAAGACAAGGGCTCGTTTATCCTCTCGGGCCGCAGAACCTACGCCGATGTGTTCTTCAAGCTCAGCTCAGACGAAGGCATCAAAGACAATCAGCTTTACTTCTATGACCTGAACCTGAAAGCCAACTACATACTGGGCCCGAAGGATAGGCTGTTCGTGAGCGGGTACTTCGGGCGCGATGTGGCAGGCAACAACTCGGGCGCGTTTGACTGGGGCAACGCCACGGCCACCCTGCGTTGGAACCACCTCTTCAACGACAAGCTGTTCACCAACACTACGCTCATCTTCTCAGACTTTGACTACTCGCTGGGCTCCAAAGAGAAATCCTCTGAGTTCACCTGGACCTCGCACATCATTGACTACAGCCTCAAAAACGATTACACCTACTACCTGAATCCGCAGCACCAGTTCAAATTTGGGTGGGTAGGCACGTTCCACCGGTTCCAGCCGGGTGTAGTGAAACCAGGCCCCGAGTCTTACTTCAACGAGATCAGGCTGGATGGTTCAAACGCTATTGAAGCCGCCGCGTACCTGAGCCACCAATATGAGATTACGCCGCGCCTTTCCATGGAGTACGGTTTGCGCTTCTCCTATTTCGCGAACGTGGGCAAAGGCACCGTGTATGAGTATGCCGAGGATGGTTTCACCAAAATCGGGCGCAAAGACTACGGTTCCCTGGAGGTGATCAAAGACTATACGGGCTTTGAGCCGCGCTTCTCGGCCAAGTACCAGGTAGACGAGAAAAGCTCGGTGAAAGCTTCCTACAACCGCATGCGTCAGTACCTGCATTTGCTGTCTAACTCCACCGCCTCGCTGCCTTTTGACGTGTGGGTGCCCAGTAACCACTACACCAAACCGCAGATCGCAGATCAGGTGGCCGCCGGGTACTTCCGCAACTTCCAGGACAACATGTTTGAGGCATCAGTAGAAATGTATTACAAGTGGATGCAGAACCAGATTGACTACAAAGACAACTCTGATGTGTTCCTGAACAACCGCATTGACACAGTGCTACTGCGCGGGTCCGGCACCTCTTACGGCGCGGAGTTTATGCTGCGCAAGCAGAAAGGCGATTTCACCGGCTGGATTGGCTACACCTGGTCTAAAACCGATCGTACGGTGCCCGGCATCAACGGCGGCAAAGCTTATCCGGTACGCTATGATCGTCGCCATTCGGTGAACGTGGTCACTACTTACCAACTGAACCAGCGCTGGAGCTTCGGGGCTAACTGGACGTACGCCACCGGCGGGGCCACCACCATGCCCGTGGGCCGCTTCGAGTACGAGGGGCACTCCTATCCTATCTACTCCTCGCGCAATGGGTTCCGCCTTCCCGCATACCACCGGCTGGACCTGGCCGTGACCTATGACCGCCCCAGAAGCCTTACCGGCAAGAAGCATGACAGCAGCTGGAGTCTTTCGCTCTACAATGCCTACAACCGTAAGAACGCTTTCTCTATCGCCTTCCGGGAGAACGAAGACGATGCCAGCAAAACCGAGGCCGTGAAAACCTACATGTTCGGGATCATCCCGGCAATTACTTACAACTTCAACTTTTAAGTGAATTACCCAGAATAGATCATGAAAAAATATTTGTTTTCCCTGCTTTCCTCTCTGCTTTTGTTCAGCAGCTGTGAGGAAGTCATTGACTACGATTTACCCGAAGACGCTGCCAAAGTGGTCATAGAAGGCTTGGTGACCGATCAGCCGGGCCCTTACACCGTGCGCATCTCCACCACAAAAGGCTACCTGAACCAAGGTCCGGCCGCCGGGCTGGAAAACGCCGTGGTGCGTATCAAAGACAGCGAGGGTTTTGAGGAAATCCTGCAAGCCAAGGGCAACGGCCTGTACCAAACCAGTCAACTGCAAGGCAAACGCGGCAACACGTACCACCTCAACGTGCAGCTGAACGGACAGGAATACACCGCCAGCAGCTTCCTGAAACCCGTGAGCACCATAGACTCCTTGTTATATCACTTCAAGAAAGGCAATGCCCAAGTAAAAGAAGGCTATTACGGCACTTTCTTCTTTCGGGAACCCGCTGGCAAAGGCGACCTTTACAAGTTCAACATTTACGTGAACGGCAAACGTGACAAAGAAATTGTAGCCATCAACGATGACCTCTACGACGGCAACTACGGCGACCCCGAGATTGGCATTGAACTGAAAGAAGGCGACGTGATGAAGGTGGAAATGCTCTCGCTGGACCGACCCGGGTATGAGTTCTTCCGGGTGCTCTCGCGCATGCAGTACTACACCGGCGGCCCGTTTGATGCCCCACCGGCCAACGCGCCCGGCAACATCAGCAACGGGGCCATCGGGTATTTTGGGGCCTCGGCGGTATCTACAATTGAGCGGAAGGTAGAGGCAACCAACATAAGGTAACGATGACGTTTTACGTCTGTTTTACGTGAAACAGGCCTAAAAAACCTAGGTCTTGCAAATACTATGAAATGAAAAGGGCTGCCTCTGGTGGGCAGCCCTTTTCACATTCACGTCAGGAGGAACTATAAAGTTGGGGTTTCGGGCTGGAAAGCACCGTTCAACCGGTGCCATACCCCGTTGGCGTACAGCTGGTCGGTTTCCTTCAACCGCACCCCCGATACAAGTACTGCTCCCTTCTTCTTGCAGATCCGCAGGTTTGTTCCGCTTAGGGTCTTGAGGTCGGCCCCATCGCGCAGGGCCTCTTTGGTGAAGGTGCCCTTGACAATATGCTGTTCCAGGAAGCTCCTTAACTGGTCTGGTGAATCGTTCTGGTGCAAGGCCAAAGCCTGGGCTGACGGGGCAAAGAACGTGAGCTCCTCGCCGCTGGACAGCACCGGCATCAGACCCGCCTTGGTAACCAGATCTAACAACAGGCGGTCTTTTTGGGCAATGCCCTCGGCCAGGCTTAACCGGGCCACCTTGCTGCTGGCAAGCGCTTCGGCCATGAAAGACTGGGCCCCTACGCGGCCCTGACTGGCCCAACACAAGCAAAGTACCAGCGCTATCTTTACAAAGTTATACATCATCTTACTCTCCCCCTCTCTTAAAATTACTCTGATACAAGAGTATACGTAATTTAAGCCGAGTAAGATGATGGGCTACTCCTTTAAGAAGTACAATATCTGTTAACCCAGGATAGACTGGATGAAATTCTGCACCTGGCCCGGTACCAGGATCACGCTCAGCACAAACCCAAAGGCGGCCCCGTAAAAGTGCGCGCTGTGGTTAATGCCGTCGTTGCCTCTTTTGCTCAGGTAATAGGAGTAGAACAGGTACAGCACCCCAAAAATGTATCCTTTGATGGGAATCGGGATGGGGAAAATGATCAGCTCGGTGAGCGGATTGAAGTAGATGCTGGCGAAGATGATGGCTGCCACGCCTCCGGAAGCGCCCAACGAATAGTACCGGCTATCGTTCTTGTGCTTGATCATGGTGGGCAAGTCAGAGACCACAATGGCCACCAGGTAAAGAGCCACATAGATGACCGCACCCGTGGTAAACCCATAGATGGCCATGAACTGCTGCTCTACCACCCCGCCAAAGATGTAGAACGAGAACATGTTGAAGAAAAGGTGCATGAAGTCGGCGTGCAGGAACCCTGAGGTTAAGAGCCGCCACCACTCCTTGTCCCGCACCACCGACTGCGGATGGTGCACCCAGTTCTCCATGAGGTTCTGGTTTTGCCAGGCATAGAGAGAAACTAAAACTGTGATGGCAATAAGGATGATTGTAATGCTGATGACCATGCTGTGTTTCGGAAGGAAGTGGTCCCAGAGCTTACGAAAGCCTGGGCGATTTTGACCTCAATATTGTTAAATCTGGTAAAAACTGTCCACTGCTGTAGGAGTGCCGCTTACTTACCAGAAGGTAATTCTAAACCATGTTCTTGCTCACGTCAGCTAAAGACAACTGACCATGAAAGAACGATAAACCGCTTCAGGCGTTTCCCGGCCGTTTAGAGTAAAACAAGCCCGAAACAGCCAAAGGGAATATCTGTGGTCGCCCGTGAACTGCGCCTAGTTATCACGCTCTATCAACTGTATAGCTAATTGCCGGAGCAGTTCTTTTTTGCTGTTGAGCGCGTTTACCTCATTCAGGTGGTGCAGGCCTTTCTGGAAGTAATGGTTGATCTGGTTCTGGGTGAGGTTCTGGATGTTCAGCTCATCGTAGATCTCCTTTACTGCCTTTACTTTCTCCAGTTCCTGGCCATTCTCCACGGGACCTTGCCATTTCTCCAGTTCTTTGCGCTGCGTGCTGGAAGAGCGTTCCAACGCCATGAGGAGCAGGTAGGTTTTCTTGTCTGAGACAATATCGCCACCCACGCGTTTGCCAAACTTGGCTTGGTCGCCGTAAACGTCCAGCAAATCATCGCGCAACTGGAACGCAATGCCCATGTTGATCCCGAACTCCTTCAGATGGCGAGCGTCTTCGGGGGCGGCGTTGTTCAACAGGGCCCCAAGCTCCAGGCTGAAGCCCAGCAGCACCGCCGTCTTCAGTTTAATCATGTGCAGGTATTCTTCAATCTGCACGTTGTTGCGGCTCTCAAAGTTCATGTCCAGCTGCTGGCCTTCGCAGACCTCGGCGGCGCAGGTACTGAACAGTTGCAGCGCTGTAGGGAGTTTAGCGGGTTCAATGCCCAGGAAGAACTCATAGGCACGCACCAGCATTACGTCGCCGCTCAGAATAGCAGTGCTGGTATTCCATTTTTCGTGCACGGTTTCCTTGCCCCGGCGCAACGGCGCGTTGTCCATGATGTCATCATGCATGAGCGTGAAGTTGTGGAAAACCTCTACGCCAATGGCCGGCATAAGGGCCTTCTCCACGTCGTCATGGAAGAGGTAAGCCCCCAGTAAGGTAAGCAGCGGACGCACTCTTTTGCCGCCCAGTTCCATCATATAACGGATTGGCGCATACAGCTCATCCGGCTTCTGCCCATACTCTAATGTGGACAGGGTTTGGTTGATGCGTTCCGAGAAATGTGAGATATCCACAGCTATGAATTTTAAGCGAATAGGTAAAAATACCTTTTAATGAACAGTTAAAGGCCTCTTTGCCTGTTGCCAAAGCTACAGCAAAATAAAGAAAGCGCTTTTCGTTTTTTTATTTTATTTAAAAAGCGTTTCTGGTGCCCTTTGCAAGAAAGAGACCAAAAACGCTTTACGTATTTACTGTTTGATCTTACTTTTTGACGGTATCAATCAGGGCTAAGTCAATGGTGCGCTCCAGCACGTTGGCGGCTTTCACCTCCACGATCACCTCATCGCCGAACGAGATAATGCGCTTGTTGTTCTGCCCAATGAGACGGTAGTTAGCGGCATCCAGCTCGTAGAAATCGTCCTGCAGATCGGCCAGGCGAACCATGCCTTCGCACTTGTTCTCTTCAATCTCCACGTACATGCCCCACTCGGTCAACCCAGAGACAATGCCTTTGAACTGCTGGCCAATGAAACCACTGATGTACTCTACCTGCTTGAACTTGATGGAAGCCCGCTCGGCATCGGCGGCGCGCTTCTCCATGTCTGAGGAATGCTCGCAGCGTTCTTCGTACTCTTCTTTCTCAGCGGTATAATTGGCGTGGTTGTACTGGTCAATGAGGCGGTGGGCCATCATGTCTGGATAACGGCGAATGGGTGAGGTAAAGTGCGAGTAGTGCGCGAACGCCAACCCGAAGTGTCCTTCCGGCTCGGTGCTGTACTTGGCCTTGGCCATGGTTCTGATGGCCAGGTTCTGCAGCACGCTCTGCTCTGGTTTACCCTCGGTCTGGTCAGCGAGTTTGTTCAGTTCTTTGGAGACATCGGCGCCTTCGTCCAGATTCACCTGGTAGCCAAACTTACGCGCGAACACAGAGAAGTTCATGAGTTTCTCAGGGTCTGGCGCGCCGTGCGTACGGTACACCATGGTGAGTTTGTTTTTGCCTTTCTTCAGTTTGTAGACATGCTCGGCCACGTATTTGTTGGCCAGCAGCATGAACTCCTCAATGAGTTTGTGCGCGTCTTTCCGCTCTTTCACGTACAGGTGCAGCGGCTTGCCGTTCTCATCCAGTTTGAACTTCACCTCAATGGTTTCAAAGTTCACCGCTCCGTTCTTGAAGCGTTTGGCTTTGAACTTCTTGGCTAAGTCATTCAGCAGGGTAATCTCCGTTACGAAGTCTCCCTCACCGGTCTCAATCACCTGCTGGGCCTCTTCATAGGCAAACCTACGGTCTGAGTGGATGACGGTGCGGCCAATCCAGTAATCATGGATTTTGGCGTTGTGGTCAATCTCAAACACCACCGAGAACGTGAGTTTGTCTTCCTCGGGCCGTAACGAGCACAGGCCGTTAGACAGGCGCTCCGGCAGCATGGGAATGGTACGGTCTACCAGGTACACCGAGGTAGCCCGGCGGTACGCTTCTTTCTCCAGTCTGGTGTTGGGCTGCACGTAATGCGTTACGTCTGCAATGTGCACGCCAATCTCCCAGTGGCCGTTCTCCAGTTGCCGAACGCTCAGCGCATCGTCAAAGTCTTTGGCATCGGCGGGGTCAATGGTAAACGTAGTCACGTCACGGAAGTCGCGGCGTTTGGCAATTTCCTCTGGGGTGATACCTTCGGGGATTTCCTCCGCCTCGCGCTCCACTGATTCAGGGAACTCAAACGGCAACCCGAACTCGGCCATGATGGCGTGGATCTCGGCGTTGTGCTCTCCGGCCGGACCAAATACGCGGGTGATCTCGCCGGTTGGGCTTCTCTCCGGGTCTTCGGGCCATTCGGTGATTTTCACCAGCACTTTGTCGCCGTGTTTGGCATCGGCTAGGCCGCGCTCATTCACAAACACGTCAAAGTACATGCGCTTCATATCTGGCACCACAAACCCGAAGCCTTTGGACATCTCCAGACGGCCTACTACTTCTTCGCGCTCGCGCTTGAGTACTTCTACTACTTCTCCCTCAGGGCGCTCATTGGCCCGGCGGCTTTTGCGTAGCTGCACGCGCACGGTGTCGCCGTCCATGGCGAACATAAGACGTTCCACGGGAACGCGCACGTCCTGCTCAGATTCATCACTAATGACGTAGGCATGACGGGCGTTGGCCAGATCCACAATCCCGGTCAGGATAGGTCCTCCTCTTCTGGAAACCACGCCTCCCCGGCCACCTTCTCGGCGGCTACCACGTTCTTCACGGTCATGGCCGCTGCGTTTGCCTCTGAACTCAGGATTTAAAAGGTAAGAGTCATTTTGCAGGTGAATGATTTCGCCGTTCTTGCGCATCCGTTTCAGGTGCGCCAACACTTCCTCGCGACCTTCCTTGTCGTTTACGCCCAGGCGGCGGTGCAGCTGGCGGTACGTAAATACCTTGTCTGGGCTCTGGCTGAAGATGTTCAGCAAGATAGCCGAGGAGATCTCGCCTACATCCTGGTTCCCCTGGCTGCGGGCGCCTCCGCCGTTACGCCGGGAAAAGCCTTTGTCGCGACGCGGACCGCCTTTTTCTTTTTTTCTACTATCGGGCCGGGGCGCAGCACTGTTGTCTGTTTTCCGGCCTCTTCTGTTTTTTTCCATTGATTCTTTTCAAATAAGCTGCCTCTGGCTGGGTTTACCGCAGAGACAGTAGGGCAGCTACCTTGCCGCCTTTGTAATTTTTTGATCTATGCCTCCTCCCGCAAGAGGTTACTCCTGTTTCAGGCCTGTTTCTATGAAACAAGGGTAAAAACGGGAATTTTGGGAGGCCGCGCAAATATACCTATTCGCCTATACTTGCATTATACGCTTTTCGTTTCTCTTGCGCCGCTAAAATGTCAGATATATCTGCGGCGGGCACCGCCTGCAGCAGGGCTTTGGTATACGCCTGTTGCGGATGGGAGAAAATTTGCTGCACGGTTCCTTCCTCCACTACCCGGCCTTGGTCCATGACCAGCAAGCGGTCGGCCATGAAGCGGGCAACCGCCAGGTCATGGGTAATGAAAAGCAGCGTGAGGTTGAACTCGCGTTTAAGGCGATTGAGCAGGTTGAGTACCTGTGCCTGCACAGATACGTCCAGTGACGAAACTATTTCGTCACAGATGATACACGTGGGTTCCAGGGCCAGGGCGCGGGCAATGCAGATCCGCTGTTGCTGGCCGCCGGAAAATTCATGGGGATAGCGTTCGAATTGGTCGGGAAAGAGGCCTACTGTTTCCAGCAGTTCCAACGCGCGTTTTTTCCTTTCCCGCTGGGTAGGTAACACCTGGTGCACCAGCATGGGTTCCATAATGGCTTCGCCGATTTTCTGGTGCGGGTTGAGCGAGGCATACGGGTCCTGAAAGATCATCTGCAGGTTTTTCCGCTGCTTCCTGAGTTCTTCCCTGGGCAAAGTGGCCCAGTCCTGCCCGTGGAAAAGCACCTTGCCGGAAGTAGGCGCTATCAACCGCAGCAGCGCCCGGCCCAACGTGGTTTTTCCACAGCCTGATTCGCCCACAATGGCAATGGTCTCGCCGGGGAAAGCTTGGAAGGAAACGCCCTTCACGGCGTGTATAGCCTCTTTTTTCTGCCAGAAGAACAACCTGTTTCTACGGAATTCCACGTGGATATCCTCTACCTGCAGGAGCGGCGCCTGGAGGCTTGTTCCGGTGGGCGCAAGGGCCGAATTGGCAGGTGCGGCGGCTGGTTTATCCACTACCAGGCGGTGGGGTGCTGCCCTGTTTAATGCTGTGGCTTTATCGACCGGCAAATCTGTTTTTAGCATGAAATCCGCAACCGTGGGCAAAACCGGGACCTCGGTCTTCAACGTTGGTCGGCAGGCCAGCAGTGCTTGGGTGTATGGGTGCTGCGGGTTGGTGAAGATCTGCAAGACAGGGCCTTCTTCCACTATTTGCCCCTGGTGCATGACCAACACCCGGTCGGCAATCTCGGCCACTACTCCCAAGTCATGCGAGATGAACAGCATGGCCATTCCTTTCTCTACCCGGAGTTCATTGAGCAACTGCAGGATTTCGGCCTGCACGGTGACATCCAGCGCGGTGGTGGGTTCATCGGCCAGGAGCAAGGAAGGTTCACAGGCCATGGCCATGGCAATCATGACCCGCTGCTTTTGTCCGCCCGAAAGTTGGTGTGGATAACGGGCAAACTGCTTCTCTGGCTCCGGAAGCTTTACCAACTTAAAAAGCGCAATGGTGCGCGCGTAGGCTTCTTTTCTGGAAATGGGTAGGTGGATTAGCAAGGCCTCGGCTACTTGTTTTCCACAGCTGATGACCGGGTTCAAAGAGGACATGGGGTCCTGAAAAACAATGGAGATGTCGCGGCCCCTTACCTTTTCAAGCTGTTTCCCTGAAAGCGTGAGCAAATCAACCTGGACCAGTTCAGAAGAATGGAAGAGAGCATTACCCGAGACTACGCTACCCAACGAAGGCAGGAGCTGCAGCAAAGACAAGCCCGTCACGGTTTTGCCGGAACCGGACTCCCCCACAATGGCCACCGCCTCCCCTTTCCGGACCTGAAAGGAAATGCCCTTCACGGCCTGCACCTGGCCTTGCTGGGCCTGAAAGGAAATGTGGAGATGGTCTACTTGTAACAAAGGAGCAGGAAACATGCGGTGCAGGGTGAACCTAAAGAACTATCACTGGGTAATTGGTTGGTGCTGGTAAGCCTCGCCCCAGGGAGGCATGCATTGGGCGTAAAATTGGTAAAACAGGCAGAAATCCATTGCCCTGAATCAGCGTATAAACCCAAGCGCTAAATTCTGTTGGCTGCACAACTAAACTAATTAAACCTGAGTATTCACAGTACAATTTAGCTATTTCTGCCTTCTCCTTCTTTATAGAATGTATATGAGAAACCTCCACCACTTACGCACGCTCCTGAAAACGGCTTTCATGGGGTTCTTCCTTTTTTTTGTTTGCCAGGGTGCCTTTGCCCAGCACCGGTACCCTAACCACTTCAGAACGGGTGTGGGGTTTGCCTATATTCTGGAAGGCGACAACAGCGGGGCCTTGTTCTCGCAGCAATACACCCGTGAACTCACCGACCATCTGCACTTCTCGGTATCCGGGGAGTACCTGAGTTCCTCGCGCTACGACAAGCAGATTGAGCTCTTTACCTCCCGAAAGGCGTTTGTGATGTTTGATGCCTCGTTTTTCTACGACATCACAGAAACGGGCCGGTACACCATAAAATTTGGGATAGGACCAGCAGTGCGCAGACGCTCAGAACTGGACCTGGTAAAGGGAGGTGCCCCCGAAGGCGCCATCACTACCCCGGGCCGGTCGGCAGATGAGGTGTTTGTGCACATCCGGGAGAAGGACTTTGGCGGAAAGGCAGTACTGGAAACCGACTTCTTCAATGACAACCGCCTGTTCTTCGGGGTACGGGCCGCAGGGTACGTCTACAACAAAGGCACCTCTATCTTCGCGCTGGGCCTGAACATGGGCTACTCCTTCTGAAAAAGGTCTGTTTCCTGAAAAATAGCGCAAAAACGAAAGCGGGCTGCTCTACAAGGGCAGCCCGCTTTTTTATGCCTCAACGCTGTTTATCTCGCGTTTCTCCTTTACGGGAGGTTGGTTCAGGAACCGGTTCTGGTTGAAGATAATGATCAGAACGCCCACAAAGATGGCCGCATCTGCCACGTTGAAGATAGGCCACAAAGACATGGGCGTGCCCCCAATAATGGGAATCCAGCTAGGCACAATGCCTTCCCATATATCAATGTAGAACATGTCAATTACCTGGCCGTGCAGCCAGGGAGTAGGCGCTCCGTACGGGGCGTTGTCCAGCAACACGCCGTAGAAGATACTATCAATCAGGTTACCTACGGCACCGCCCAGAATCAGACCCACGCACCAGATCAGGCCTTTGTGGTAGCGGTTCTGCACCAGGTAGTACACCAGGTACCCGATGGCTACCATGGCTACCATCCGGAAGACGGTGAGAATAATCTTCCCGTAGTCTGAGCCAAGCTCCACCCCAAACGCCATGCCCGGGTTTAAGGTGTAATGCAGCTTGAACCAGTCTCCGAACACAGGAATCTGCCCGGGCAGGCCCATCTGCATGTTGTTATGGACCAGCATTTTCACCGCTTGGTCAATGGCGATCACCAGCAAGGCAACCAGATAGTATTTCGCGTACTTCATGATGAAAAGTTAACCTGCCGTTTCTCTCCTGTTTTAGGGAAAACAAGCTGAAAACGGCAGGCGATTATCTTCTATTTTAGGTCTGCAACGGAAGTCTGCTTAACGGGCTACCTCAATGCGAACCGGCAGGTTAAAGCCTTCCATGTCCAGCACGGTAGCTTCAGCGTCTGCCAGGTTAGGTACCAGCGATAGTTCTACCGCTTGTACCTCTTCAGAGATGTAGCCCCCAAATGCCTGAACGGCGGCGGCCACTTCTTCATTGCCATCCTGCAGGAATACTCTGATTTTGTCCTGCACTTCCAGACCGCTGTCTTTGCGCAGGTTCTGCAAACGGTTCACCAGTTCACGCGCCATTCCCTCCAGACGAAGCTCCTCAGAAATAGTGATGTCTAATGCTACAGTTAAGGCGCCTTCAGAAGCTACTAACCAACCCGGGATGTCTTCTGACATGATTTCCACATCTTCGCGACTCAGCACCGTAGTATCATCTTCCACAGGAATCTCGAAGAAACCTTCACGCTCCATTTTGGCGATGTCTTCCTGGCTCATCTGCTGGATTTGGGCCGCCACCAACTTCAGCTTAGGACCGAATACCTGGCCCAGGCGCTTGAAGTTAGGCTTGATCTTCTTCACCAGGATACCGGTAGTATCTTCCAGGTACTCCAGTGTTTTCACGTTCACCTCAGACAAGATCAGGTCTTCCACGCCTTGCAGCTGGGTCTTCATCTTCTCATCCAGAATCGGAACCAGGATGCGGCTCAACGGCTGACGCACTTTGATCATCTGCTTCTTCCGCAGCGAGTGCACCAAAGAAGAAACTGTTTGCGCCAGGTGCATGCGTTGCTCCAGGTCTTGGTCAATTAGGTCTTCCTGTACTTGCGGGAACAGCTCCAGATGCACCGACTCTGCCTGGCTACGGCCACTCACGCGGCTTAGATCTAAGAACAGGCGGTCCATGTAGAACGGAGCAATCGGCGAAGCCAGTTTTGCCACGGTCTCTAGGCAAGTGTACAGCGTTTGATAAGCGGCCAGTTTATCCTGGTTCAGTTCGCCTTTCCAGAAACGTTTGCGGTTCAGGCGCACGTACCAGTTGCTCAGCTCATCGGCTACGAAGTCCTGGATCGCACGGGCAGCTTTGGTTGGGTCATAATCGTCAAAGTAGCCCGCCACTTCCGCAATCAAAGTATTCAGACGCGAGATGATCCAGCGGTCACTCTCAGTGCGTTGCGCTACCGGAATTTCTTCGCCTTCAAACGTGAAACCATCCAAGTTGGCGTACAGCGCGAAGAACGAATACGTGTTCTGCAGTGTCCCGAAGAAACGGCGCTGTACTTCGGTTACGCCATCCAGGTTGAACTTGAGGTTATCCCAAGGTGGCGCGTTCACGATCATGTACCAACGGGTGGCATCAGGTCCGAAGCGACCGATGGTCTCAAACGGATCCACGGCGTTGCCGAGGCGCTTGCTCATCTTGTTTCCGTTCTTGTCCAGTACCAGGCCGTTCGCGATGACGTTCTTGAACGCCACGCTGTCTTCCAGCATCACGGCCAAGGCGTGCAGCGTGAAGAACCAACCACGGGTCTGGTCCACACCCTCGGCAATGAAGTCGGCTGGGAAGTTGGCTTCAAAGACGTCTTTGTTCTCCAGTGGGTAGTGCCACTGGGCGTATGGCATGGCGCCGGAGTCAAACCAAACGTCAATGAGGTCCGCCTCACGCTTCATGAGTTTGCCGCTTGGGCTTACCAGCACAATGTTGTCTACGTACGGACGGTGCAGGTCAAAGGCTTTGTAGTCAAATCCGCCGAAACCGTTTTCCACACGTGGTTCTTCGGTTCCAGTAGGGCTGAGCGCGAATTCACCGGCAAACTCCAGCAAGGTGTTGGCTTGGTGCTCGTCCTCGGAGCCGGTGTTTTGCACAGGCTGTCCTGCTTTGCGCAACGGGTTCTCGGTCATGAAACCAGCGGCAATACTGCGCTCAATTTCACGGTTCAGCTCGGCCACAGAGCCGATGCAGATTTCCTCGTCACCTTCCTCGGTGCGCCAGATCGGCAGCGGGGTTCCCCAGTAACGCGAGCGCGACAGGTTCCAGTCTACCAGATTCTCTAGCCAGTTCCCGAAACGACCAACGCCTGTAGACTCTGGTTTCCAGTTGATGGTTTTGTTCAGATCAATCAATCGCTGCTTTACCGCCGTGGTTTTAATGAACCAGCTGTCTAACGGATAATACAGGATAGGTTTATCGGTGCGCCAAGAGTGCGGATACGTGTGCTCGTATTTCTCAACCTTGAAGGCTTTGTTCTCTTCTTTCAGGATGATGGAGATGATGACATCCGTGGTTTTATAATCCGGATGGCTTTCATCTTCATTGGTGTAGTTCTTTACATAGAAGTCATCCGGCCCAAGTGATTTATGGGTTTTAATGTTATACTTGGCAACGCCTTCCTGCAGCCTTACCCCAATCTCGTTGATGAACTTTCCTCTCCGGTCAACGGTGGGGAGTTCATTGCCCAGCTCGTCTTTGATGGTGAGGGCTGGGATGCCGTGTTGTTTGGCTACCCTAAAGTCATCGGCCCCGAAGGTAGGAGACGTATGCACAACGCCGGTACCATCTTCGGTGGTCACGAAATCTCCGGCCACTACCTGGAATGCTTTGTCTGCATCATAGAACGGCTGCAGATACGGCATCAATTGCTCGTACCGAAGACCCACTAATTGCTTCCCGGTAAACTCCTGCACAATCTCGAACGGAATGGCTTTGTCTCCGGGTTTGTAGTCTGCCAGGGAAAGACCTTTGTTCTTTTCTGAAAAATACTTTCCTACCAGGTCTCTCGCCAACACCACACTCACCGGTTTGTGCGTGTACGGATTGAAGGTATTTACCTGCACATAGGTAATCCTGTCGCCAACCGCCAACGCGGTATTGGAAGGCAAGGTCCAGGGAGTAGTGGTCCAGGCCAGGATGTAGACATCGCCGGTAGGGTTATTGAAAAGGAATTCTGATTTAGAATCTTTGATAACCTTAAACTGCGCTACGATGGAAGTATCCTTCACTTCTTTGTAGCAGCCTGGCTGATTGAGTTCATGCGAGCTTAGGCCGGTTCCGTCTGAAGGAGAGTACGGCTGGATGGTGTAGCCTTTGTACAGGAAGCCTTTGTCATAAAGTTTCTTGAGCAGCGCCCAGTTAGACTCTATGTACTCGTTCTCAAAGGTGATGTACGGATTGTCCAGGTCTACCCAATAACCCATACGCTCGGTGAGGTCGTCCCACTTGTCTTTGAAACGCATCACGGTCTCGCGGCAACGGGCGTTGTATTCCTCCACGGAGATGGTCTTCCCGATGTCTTCTTTGGTAATGCCTAACTCTTTCTCTACCTGCAGCTCAATAGGCAGACCGTGGGTATCCCACCCGCCCTTGCGTTGCACCTGAAAACCTTGCAAGGTTTTGTAGCGACAGAAAATGTCTTTCACGGCACGGGCCATCACGTGGTGAATACCCGGCGCGCCGTTGGCAGAGGGTGGCCCCTCATAAAAAACGAAGGTAGGCTGACCCGCCCGGGTCTCCACCGATTTTTCAAAGATGCGGTTTTCTTTCCAGTAGGCTCTCACCTCTTCGGCCAGACCCGCATAGTCCAGTTGCTTATACTCGTTGTACTTCACCTTATTGTTTGTCTGGTGTGCTCGCTGTTATTCAATTTCTACTCTGAGCCGGATGGTTGAACGTGAGTTCCTCCAACCCGGTACAGGTAAAATCTTCCCGAAGCGAAATAAATCCTATGTACTTCGCCCCGCTCAATTTAGCAAAGTTAAGCAATAAAAAACTTGTGAGGAGATTCCAAGTCTTTTTTCCGTTTCGGGGCTGATTTTTTGAAAACAGGCTGGAAACGGTTCGCTAGATGTAACAGAGGGTAAACCCACATAGCCTCATCGCTGGCGCGAGCGTCCCGCTCGTGCCTTCACATTGCTGAGTTGCCCAATGCCAATCGAAAAAGAATTTAGGAATACGTGTGGACACGAGCCGGAGACTCGCGCCAGCGGTAAGAGTGAGTGAGTAGCTACCCTCTTTATCCCTAAAGCAATATGGCGCGGAAGTTACTTCCGTGACTTCCTACTCTGATGTTCGTTAGTCACGGAAGT
>NZ_JAFFJV010000023.1 GCF_016924645.1 Rufibacter psychrotolerans
AGACCTTTCCGACTCGTTAGCGGGTAGTGCACTGGCTGCCTCTTCAGGTACAGCAAGTTAATCCTATACCTGGCAAATAGGAAGTAGGACTATTGGAAAAATGAAACTGCGCTAAGCTAAAGGTTAGCTGCGCCACCGTTTAACACAATACGTAGTGATCGTAAGCATTCAAATAGATAGCTCCAATGACAAGAACTCTATTGCTGGCAAACCGACTTCGGGAGGTACTTCTTAATGGAAAATGGATTGCCAACACAAACTACAAGGAACAACTAGAAGGTGTAAGCTGGGCGCATGCCATTCAGAAAGTTGGCAATCTAAATACCATTGCAGCCCTTACTTTTCATGTAAATTATTATCTGGCTGGTCTTTTACAAGTCTTTCAGGGCGGGCAACTTGATATTAGAGACAAGTACAGCTTTGACCTTCCGGAACTTACATCTGCCGAAGACTGGGATAGGTTAGTTCATGATTTTTTAAGTAATTCTGAAAAATTTGCAAGCTGCGTTGAACAAATGCCCGATAATCTGCTTGGCCAGCCCTTTGTAGACGAAAAATACGGCACTTACTTACGAAACATTGAAGGGGTTATTGAGCACAGTTACTATCATTTAGGACAAATTTCTCTACTAAGAAAATTGATCTTGCACGGTAGCGCATAAGCCAATCCAGAAATAAGAGATAAAAACGGTACCAGCCCTTGTGTCCCTGGCAGCGCCGGTCCCTGCCCCTGCAGACCGCTTTCAGGAGGGCATCGTTCAAGAGAGCATTCAAAGGCCTGTACACCCAATCCTCAATACCTGTTAGTCCGGCCCTAACCTACCAACCCATGACCAAGGAAACAGAGATAGTACCCCACCTGCAGGAAGAACTACTGCGCACCCTCAAGGCCCGTTTTGAGAAGAACAGGCACCGCCACCAAGGCCTGGACTGGGTTGAAGTAGCGGCAAGGCTGGAGGCCTACCCCCGAAAGGTATGGTCGCTGCATGAAATGGAAAGAACCGGCGGCGAACCAGATGTGGTACGCTATGATGAAAAGACCGGCGAGTTTACGTTCTATGACTGTTCAACGGAAAGCCCTAAGGGCCGCCGGAGCGTTTGTTATGACCGCGCAGGGTTGGAGTCAAGAAAGGAGCACAAACCAGCCAGCAGTGCCCTGGACATGGCGGCCGCCATGGGCATTGACCTGTTAACCGAGGCACAATACCGGGAATTGCAGCGTTTTGGGAATTTTGACGCAAAAACGTCAAGCTGGCTGAAAACCCCTTCCCACATCAGGGAGCTAGGCGGAGCCCTGTTTGGTGATTTCCGCTACAATCAGGTTTTTGTGTACCATAACGGGGCCCAGTCGTACTACAGCGCCAGGGGGTTCCGGGGCGCACTTACCGTCTGATGCTGGCAGAACCGCTCCGCTGCCCATGAGGTACTCCTGACCAGCGCTGGGCTAAAAAGCCCTCGGGTTGCGGCAGCCTGCGCCTCCCTCCTCTGCTGTTCCAGCTTATACCAACATCACTTAGTGAGTTTCTCCTTTATAACATCCGGTTGATCCTGAGGCCTCAACTTTGCCCCAACTCTCTTTGGGGCAGAAATAAAACCAGGAAGGCGCCTTGCGGCGCCTTCCTGGTTTGTACAGGTGGGTTTTATTGCACCACAATGCGTTGGGTCACCACCTGATCGCCTTGCATGCGCACCAGGTAGGTTCCGGCCCGCAAGTGCTTGCCCGGAATAGACACCGCAGAAGCATTTCCGGCGGCAATTTCCAGCACTACTTTTCCAGACAGCTCCAGCACCTGAATGGTCCGGATGTTCTGGGCATTGGCCCCCAGGTTGATCTCTATCTTGTCTGTGCTGGGGTTAGGATAGATCTGGATGGCACCCTGAAGCCCGGCCTTGGCGGCAAGCGCCTCAGCACTGCTTACCTCATTTCCGCAGGTTCCTATGCAATCGCCGTGCTGCAGGTGCCCCATGGCCGCCATTTTAGAAACAGAGATCAGCTGGCCCTTATGGCAAACGGTGATCTTGTCTGGGATGGTCACCGTAACGGTTTGCGGCTCGCTGGTATTCAGTCCATCGCTCACGGTAACAGACAGTGTAAAGGCGCTCTGCGAGAGATCGGCCTGCGCCAGGTTCTGGATGGAAACCATGCCGGTTGCAGGATTGATACCGAAGATACCAACCCCGGTGCCGCCCACAATCTGCCAGTTCTGCAAGGTGGTAAAGCCCGGCTCCTGGGTATCATCCAGATCGGTGGCCGTCATGCTCCCAAGCTCACTGCAAATTCCGCCATCCAGCGCAAAACTCATTCCGGCGCTCACCACCGGCGCATTGTCATTGGCATTGGTGAGGTGGATGGTTACCGTTTCTGCGGCACTGGTAAAATAGCCATCGGTAACGGTGAGGGAAAGCGTGAACGACCGGGTAGCCGACTCAAAATCAAAAGCGGCATTGTCCAGCACCCGCAGTTGCCCGGTATGGGCATCTACCGCGAATGCGCCGGCGCCGGTACCTCCGGTAATTTGCCAGTTTTGAAGCACCGAGCCCGCATCAGCATCCGTGGCCCCTACTGAACCTATCACAGCATTAAGAGCAGCCGTTTCGCTTATTGAAAATACCTGCGCTGGCGTAATCACGGGCGCTTGCCCACAATTGAGGCCGGGAGCCCCCAGGCCGGTGATGGAGGCCCCGGAGGTGGTTACCAGCAGTTTGTCCAGGTGGGCCCCGTCTTCGCGGTAGGCAATGGTGATGGTGTGCGGCCCTACCCCCAGTATGGCACTGGAGACTCTTAGCCACTGCCAACCCGAGGTAGCCAGTCCGTTGACCGTTACAAAGGGACCGTTGTCAATTTTTATCCAGTAGCTGTCGTCGTTGGCGGTGGGAGCATTCAGCCTGGCCACAAAGTTATAGGTGGCGGCGCTATCAACGGTGAACGGAAAAACCACGGCCCCGCTGGCCCCCGCCGGGGCAGCTGCGGTACTGTTCAGGCCGCTTTTTACGGTAACATACGACCCATTGGCCGCAGCGGCATCTGTGACCACTTCCCAGTCAGACCCCACGGTGGCACACTCGGCTTCCAGCCAGATCCTTTTGCCTAGCGGCTCAGCGGGCAGCACCGGGTTGCCGGTTCCCCACCACTTGTACCAGCGCTGGTAGTCAATGCCGTCGTACGGGTGAGTGGTAATGTTGGTATTCACATTGGGTTTACTCAGCAGAAATTTGTCCACAAACGCCTCAATGGCCGGGCGCTGGGTAGTGGGAATGGCGCAGTGGCCGTGGCCGCCGTCTATGTAGAACCCGAACCGGTCACCAATGCCCAAGGTCTTGTACACCTCATGGGTAGCCCTGGCCGATACGTAGGCCGCCGGGTTGGCCAGCCACTCAAAGTCGGTGTTACCCGTTACCAGCAAGGCTCTGGGCGCAATCATGGCCATTAACTCATGGTGGTCATGGGGCAGTTTGGCCACGTTGTTCCCCGCAAACTGGCGCATGTCGTCCCTGAACCACCGGTAATCGGTGGCGCCCAGTTTCTCCACGCTGCCCAGGGTCTCCGACACCCGCCAGGCCGGCGCCCCTCCCCCACCCGATTCCTGAGCAATGGTAAGGGCAATCCGCTCATCCAGGGCACCGGAGAAAAGAGCCATTTTGCCAGCGTAGGAACAACCAGTAACCGCCAGGTGGCTAAGGTCTATGGGCAGGCTCGCCTGTACCAGTTCCAACCCGTCAATGATGCGGCTAACGCCCCAGGCCCAGGCACTGTACTGGCCCGAGTTCTCCAGGTTCTGCCCCGGGTAAAGCCGGAAATAAGGATCTGTTATCCGCGGATTGCCGTACGTGGTTACCTGGTTGGCGTTGAAGGCGATGCGGGCAATGTTGCGGCTAGAGAAGATATCAGCGGGCACACTTCCGTTCTGGCTGTTCATCCCTATCACCGCCGGGAAAGGACCGCTTCCGGCAGGCAGAATCACCTGAGAGGTCAGCGTGAGCGTTTGGCCGTTCACCATTACATGCACGGTAAGCACCCCGCCGTTGGTACCGGGCGCGAACGAGGCAGTGATGGTCTCCGGGCGACTGGGTTTGGTGCCAATCTCATAGTGCTCTATTTCGGCCCTTATTTCATTGCGGCGGCGCGCCCAGTCACTGAAACTGGTGGAACGACCGCTGCCGTCTGACCACATAAAGGGGTCTGTTAAGGGTTCAATGGCGGGTAACTGGTCAAAGGAGGGCAAAGGCGGGGGCGCGAAACCAGATCCGGTATTCTCTACCGTGTACACCAGGGGAATCTGGGCTTTTACTCCCTGGCAGAAGGCGGCAAGAAAGAGGGCTAAGACGGTAATCTTTTTTCTCATCTTTTTTTAGTTAGTGGTTAATAAATGATTAAAGGAAATAATGGAAATATTATATGTATTCACTGTTATTCCACTCTATCTACCACCACTACCCTTCCGGCCTGGCACTACGGTTTACCAGGCGTCCAATGTAATTTCAAAGCTTCCCCTCACCCCCATTGGGTAAGGCCTTGCCGTCCTCGCCTGAAAGGCCGACTTCGGCGTTCGCCCCTCCAAACCAATGCTGCCCAACCCCGTTCGCCCATAAGCGCACCATCCAGAAGGTTTGCGATATTTTTCAGGCAGTATCATTGCACCCTCCGTTTACAGGTGGGGCATTGCGGTCATCTTTCCCTTTCTGCAAGCATTGGCCGGGATTCAGGCGCTTAAGGCAGGCGCTCCAACCCGGTTAGTTGAAATAAACCTAAGTTGTTTTTATCAAAATTGCAACCGATTGCGATAAAAAGTTTCCAACATTAAGGTATTTTCAAAAACAAGAGGCAAACAGAATGATGATATCCCTAGCACAAGACTCTAATATGGGCATCAGGTTAAGGCTTCTGCCTTAGAATAGCGCAGGAACTGTAAATTCAATATTGCAACCGATACCATTAATTTCTTTCAGTCCCAACAGAAGCCTGCTAGTAAGAATTGCGGCAGAACGCCACCTAACGGGTTCACGGACTGATAGGAAGCCCTGCCCCGGGAGAGGGCCCACCCCAAGGCCGGTCCTGCCCTTTTCACCCAAACAATGCGCCCGCAGACCAGAGAAAAATATAAATACTATATTTGCCTTGGCCTGTTTTGGCCGGAATCCGTAGCTTAAACCAAACCTACAGACTATGATAACAGTTGACCAATATGACTTCCGGGGCAAACGGGCCCTGGTGCGCGTTGACTTTAACGTGCCCTTGAACAGTGACTTTGTGATCACTGATGATACCCGCATTAGAGCGGCGGTACCTACCATCAAGAAAATTTTAAACGACGGCGGCGCAGTGGTGCTCATGTCGCACCTGGGTAGGCCCAAGGGCGGACCAGACGAGAAGTACTCGCTCAAGCACCTCGTGAACCCCCTGGAGCAGGCGTTTGGCGTACCGGTGCAGTTTGCGCCCGACTGCGTGAGCAGCGAGGCCGTGGAGATGGCCAATAACCTGAAGCCGGGTGAGGTGCTGTTGGTTGAGAACCTGCGGTTCCACAAAGAGGAAGAGCAGGGCAACCAGGGCTTCGCCGAGAAGCTGAGCCTGCTGGGCGACGTGTACGTGAACGATGCCTTCGGGACCGCCCACCGCGCGCACGCCTCCACCGCCATCGTGGCCGACTACTTCCCGCACGACAAGGTGTGCGGCTACGTGATGCAGGCCGAGCTGGACAATGCCCGCCGTGTGCTGCAGTTTGTAGACCGCCCGTTCACCGCCATCATGGGCGGCGCCAAGATCTCAGACAAAATCCTGGTCATTGAGCAACTGCTGGACCGCGTAGACAACCTCATTATTGGGGGCGGCATGAGCTACACCTTCGCCAAGGCCCAGGGCGGCACCATTGGCAACTCCCTGCTGGAGGAAGACAAGCAACAGCTAACCCTTGAGCTGCTCAAGAAAGCCGAAGAAAGAGGCGTCAAGATCTACCTGCCGGTAGACTCTGTCATTGCCGATGCCTTTGACAACAACGCGCAGTCGCAGGTAGTGGCCAGCGGCACCATTCCAGACGGCTGGATGGGCCTGGACATAGGACCCGAAACCCGCGCGCAATTCGCCGAGGTGATCCGCAATTCCAAAACCATCCTGTGGAACGGCCCCATGGGCGTGTTTGAGTTCCCTAACTTTGCCGTAGGCACCAAGGCCATTGCCGAAGCGGTGGTAGACGCCACCAGGAACCACGGCGCCTACTCGCTCATAGGCGGCGGCGACTCGGCGGCGGCGGTTACCCAAATGGGCCATGCGCATGATGTGTCGTACGTGTCTACCGGGGGCGGCGCGCTGCTGGAGTACATGGAAGGCAAAGCCCTGCCCGGCGTGGTAGCCCTGCAGGCCGAGGAAACCCCTTTGCCCTAACCCTTACCCGTTCCTACACCAGATAAAAACAGAAAGGCGGCAAGATCACTTGCCGCCTTTCTGTTTTGGGGCCGTTTTCTGGAAAACGCCCCAAAACCAACCCTGCCTAACGCGAGTGATACGGGGCTACTCTACTTAACATAGTATTTACCCCAAAGACACCTTATTTCTTCTTCGTCAGGTTGCCTTCGGGGGTGTAGGCCACCAGGCCGCTCTCCAGCATTTCCTGCAGCAGATCGCCCAGGAGTTCCTGCTCTGAGGAACTGAAGTGAATGGCGATGGACTTGGGGTGCAGGGGAAACTCTTTCAGATACCGCAGCACCCGGGCCTCCATGTGCAACTTGTTCTCGTCCAGCTTCTTTTTCTTTTTCTGGGCCAGGCAGTAGTCACAAATGCGGCAGGGTTTGTCTGCTGTTTCGCCAAAAAAGGCCAGAATCTGGTGGGTACGGCATTGCTTGCCGTTCTGCATGTAGTCGGCCACTGCCTGGGCCTTTTCCAGGGCCCGGTCCCGGAACAGGTTTAGCCGCTTCTGGTCTACGGGCAAGGAGGCGGCATCGTACCGGGGAGCCGTGAACTGCACCTGCGGACCATCGTGCTGGGGCTCATAGACCAGGACTTTGCGCTGGTGCAGGTGCTGCAACTGCTGCCGCACGGTTGCCTCCGGCACGCCCAAATGCTTGGCCAGCCCGGCCTCTGAGATCTTCACAAAGTCACGGAACATCTCGCCGCCGTACAGCCTGAGCAGGCCTTTGAGAAGGGGCTCCAGGGTTTCGTTCATCAGCTGGAATTCGTACAGCTGCGTGTTGCCCAGGAGGAAATTCACCTTGGAGGGCGCGTAAAACCCTTCGTTCATCTGCAGCACGCCCTCGCCCTCCAGGAGTTTGAGCGCAAAATGCACCTCCAGCGGGGATAATTGGTACGTTCGGCTGAACTCGCTCAAATCAAAGTCAAAGGACTGGAAGGCGCCGCTGCCAATGGCCAGTTGGTAGAAATTGGCCAGGGCCTGGTACACCCGTTTCAACGTTTCCACCGGCGGATAGGCCTCCGCGGTTTTCCGGAGCAGCAAGCCCGCATCTTCGGGCCCCAGAAGCACCGTGGCGTAGCTGTAGCGCCCATCGCGGCCGGCCCGGCCGGCCTCCTGGTAATAGGCTTCCAGCGAATCGGGCAGGTCCAGGTGCACCACCAGGCGTACATCGGGTTTGTCTATGCCCATACCAAAGGCGTTGGTGGCCACTATCACGCGCACGCGGTCCATGATCCAATCGGTCTGGGCGGCGGCCCGGGTCTGGTGGGGCAGGCCGGCGTGGTAGGCGGTGGCTTTGATGCCTTGCTTCTGCAGCCACTGGGCCAACTCCTCGGTGCGGCGGCGGTTGCGGGCGTACACAATGGCGGTGCCGTTCATCTTCTGGAGGATCTCGCGCAGGCGGCCTTCCTTGTCTTCGGTGGGCAGGACCGAGTACGACAGGTTCTTACGGGCGAAGCTCTGCTGCACCACCTTGGGCTGACTGAACCGGAGTTTCTCCTGGATGTCTGCTTTCACGGCCTCGGTGACCGAGGCGGTGAGCGCCAGCACCGGCACCTGGGGCAACAACTCGCGCAGGCTGGCGATCTCCAGGTAGGGCGGCCGGAAGTCATAGCCCCACTGCGAGATGCAGTGCGCCTCGTCCACGGCCAGCAGGTTCACCTTCATGCGTTTCACCCGCTCCAGGAACAGCTCGGTCTTGAGGCGCTCCGGCGACACGTACAGGAACTTCACGCCGCCAAACACGCAGTTGTCCAGGATCAGGTCGCGCTCCCGCTCGGGCTGGCCCGCGTGGAGCGCCGCCGCTGAGATGCCACGCTTGCGCAGGTTCTCCACCTGGTCTTTCATGAGGGCCACCAGCGGCGATACCACCAGGCACACGCCCTCCTGCGCCAGGGCCGGCACCTGGAAACACACCGATTTACCGCCGCCCGTGGGCAGAATGGCCAACGTGTCCTGGCCCGACAGCACCGAGACAATGATCTCCTCTTGCCCGGGGCGGAAGTCGTCATGTCCCCAATACTGTTTCAGGATGCTCTTTAGGTCTGCCATAGCCCCCAAAAATACGAAATTGTTGGGTGCGGGAGGGCTTCATTTATTGCCCTCGTGAGCGGTGGTGGTCTGCCGGGCGTAACCTCTGGAGAAGAGCGAGGGGAAATTTGTTCTGCAACTCTGTTTCGCTGCGGGGCAGCGAGGGTAGTCTGGAAACTACCCGGCATCTGTAGGCACGAGTTTGGAAACTCGCGCCAGCGAGTAAACAGCCCACCAACGTTAAGTACTCGGCCCTAGGCCGTACGCCTCCACAGCAGTTTATAGCTGCGTTAGTGGTAGAGAAGCCTTGGGCTGCAGCAATTTTGGGGCTCTTTTTCACAGAACTGCCCTAAAACAGAAAACCCGGCCTTGGGGCCGGGTTTCTGGCATTCACTTCTATGTAAATCAACTTACGCAGCGGCAGATTGCGCGTGCTCACGTTCCTCAATCACTTTCTTCAGTTTCTCAATGGACTGCTTGGCGCGTTCCTCGTCCAGTTTGTTGATGTTCAGGAGCATTTTGGTTTTCTCCTGACGGGTGATCACTGGGTTGTTCAGCAGGCGGATGATCTCCTCTTTCTGCCGGGCCGTGGCATACTTCACGGTGGCTTCCTCAGCGGCGGCGGCAACCGGAGTAGCGGCAGCCGGGGTCACTGCTGGGGCCGGAGCAGCTTCTGCCACCGGTTCGGCCGGAACGGCTTTCATGGTCTTGGCAGGAGCCGCGGGTTTCACCTGATGCTCCACTTTTGATTCCGGCACATTACCCTGGTAGTCCATCTCCTCGGCGGGGGTTGGCTCATAACCGGCGGCGCGGATAATCCAGGCCAGAATGTTCCGGTAGGCTTTCCCGATGGCTCTGGTCTGAGCCATGGAGGCAATGGCGTACTCCTGGTAATATTTGCGGCCCTGCTCTTTGTTAGAGCAGATGGCAAAACCAGCCCCTACCACTTGCTCGGTACGTAGGTTCAGCAAATTCACCTTAGCCAAATACTTGATCTCAGAGCTGTCGCTCATGTTCACGAGCTCCTCAACCACCGGCAAGATACCCAAACGGGAACCAGCATACTGCCAACCTTCCACGTTCACGTACTCTTTGCCCTGGATGTTCTGGAAGAGTCGGTTCTCCTTGATGAACTTGGCTAAGTCGACGGCCAAGTGCATCGTCTCATCAGAGCGGGAGATGTCAAAACTCTCAATTTTGTGCTTCTTCTGCACTCTCTCTTCGTTTGTCACTTGATTCGTCTTTGTCTGCATTTTCCAATCGTTTCGTTCAAAATCATAACAGAACTACCAGGACAAAAGTGCCAGATCTCCTCTTTTTAACACTAAATAATTTAGCTGATTATCAATTACTTACGCAGCTTTGCTAAAAAAGTTTTAGCAAAGCTGCGTAAGCAGGAACGGCCACTTTCCTGCGCGTGACGAAGGTAGGTCTACTCCACCAAAAACGCCTCTTAGGAGGCCACGTAGGGCACCCTCAGTACGCTCCTGATTCGGGCCTGCACCGGGCAACCCGGGGTAACTCCAGGCGGCCCGCAAGTGCGCGCAGTTGCTTACACCGTAGCTGCCCAGGCTGGTTCAGAAGCAAAAGGGGGAATTGGTTTTTACGCTATTTTTCAGAAAACGGGTTTAAAACAACTCAGAATTGCTAAGGCAAGGAGGGATAAAGGACCCGTTGTCAATGAACAGCCAGAGCCCTTGTTACTGCTAAAGTCTGGAACGAGAAAATGCTCCGGCGTATAGTAGCTGATTGCCCCGGTTTTGCCACACTCTTCTCCCCAACCTGGGGAATAATTCCACACCTCTGGAAATCCAGCAAATCAGACAATTAAATACAAATAACTGATAGTCAGAATACTACGCCAAACAAGCTGGTTTTGGCACGGCAATGGCAACTAAGAAAGCAACCGACTTATTCATCACCTAAAAAATTGAACAATGAAGAAAGTTATCTTATCAGCCTTCGGACTTTTTGTTTTTGCCACTGTTTCTGCCAACGCCCAAACGCAAGCCGCGCAGACTGCCCCAACTCAGACTACCGCTGCCGCCGCGCAAGACAACAAGACTCCGGTAAAAGTTGAGGAACTCCCCGAGGCCGTGAAAACTGCCCTCTCCTCAGACTCAGGCTTGAAAGAATGGACGCCTACCACTGCTTTCCTGGTGAAGGACGCAGCCGGCAAGGAGTATTACGCCATTGAAATGAAGAAAGGCGAGGAAAAAGGCGCCATCAAACTAGACAAAGACGGCAACCAGGTAAAATAAGCGCTTACTGCTCCCGTTAGACAAAGTAAAACTATGAAAGTAAAGAAAGCTGGGTTTTCCCGGCTTTCTTTATTTTTACCCCACGGGACAATAAGCCAGGCATGACGCGCATACTACTCATAGAAGACGACCTTACCTTTTCCATGATCCTGGAAAGCTTCCTTAAGAAACAGGGATTTGAGGTACAGGTGGTCCACCGGGTGAAAGCCGCCCAGAAAGCCTTGATAGAACATTCTTACCACCTGCTGCTCGCCGATTACCGCCTGCCCGACGGTACCGGCCTGGAGTTGCTCCAGCCCCGCCAACCGGGAGCGGAGGTACCGCCGGTGATCATGATGACCAGCCTGCAGGATGTGGGCACCGCCGTGCGGGCCATGCGCCTGGGGGCCTTTGACTACATCACCAAGCCCGTAAACCCAGACGAGCTGCTGATGGTGGTGCAGGAGGCGCTGCGCGAAAAAGACCCGCCCGCCAATTCTCCCGTCACTCCCTCTCCTGCCTTTATCACCGGCCACAGCGACGTGGCCCAGCGCCTGCACGAGATGATCCAGCTGGTAGCGCCCACCGATATGTCGGTGCTCATCCAGGGCGAAAGCGGCACGGGCAAAGAGTACGTGGCCCGCACCATCCATGACCACAGCAAACGCGCCGGGGCCCCGTTCATCGCCATTGACTGTGGCGCCATCTCCGGCGAAATTGCCAATAGCGAGCTGTTCGGGCACGTGAAAGGGGCCTTCACCGGGGCCCTGCATGACAAACAAGGCCTGTTTGAGGCCGCGCAGGGCGGCACCCTTTTCCTGGACGAGGTGGGCAACCTGAGCTACGAGATTCAGATGAAGCTGCTGCGGGCGCTCCAGGAACGCGTCATTCAGCCCTTGGGGTCCACCAAGACCGTACCGGTGGATGTGCGGGTCATTGCCGCCACCAACGATGACCTGATTGCCAGCGTGAAGAACGGAGATTTCAGGGAAGACCTGTACCATCGCCTGAACGAGTTCAAACTGCGGGTGCCAGCCCTGCGCGAACGCGGCGAGGACCTGTTCTTGTTTGTGGACCACTTCATGGGGCAAGCCAACCTGGAACTCACCCGCCAGGTAAGCCGCCTCTCCCCTGACGTTACCGATATCTTCCGGCACTACGCCTGGCCCGGCAACCTGCGCGAACTAAAAAATGTGGTGAAACGGGCCGTGCTGCTGACGCCGCAGGAGGAAATCCAGAAACAGGCCCTGCCCGATGAAATGTACGCCCTGTCCCAACCGGCCTCTCTTCCCGCCGGCCCCGACCTGAAAGCCCTGCAGGAAGCCCACGAACGGGAATTGATTCTAAAAACCTTGCAGGAGGTACGCTACAACAAATCCAAAGCTGCCCGGCTGCTCAACATAGACCGCAAAACGCTGTACAGCAAGCTGGAGAAATACAATCTTCTGGAGTAAGTTGGGAAAGTTGTTTTCAGCCTGTTTTGGGGAAAAGAGCCCTAAAACTGAAGTTTATTCTTCTAGCAATACCTCCGCCGAGGCCGCTTTCTCCTGGATGATTTTTTTCAGGAGCAGCACGTCTTCGGTCAGTTGCAGGATCTCGGGTTGCAGGAGTTGGAGCGGTTCCTGTGCCCGCAGTAAGGTTTCTACTTTCCGCAATTGACCTGATAGCTTTTTGGCGCCCACTTGCCCGGTGCGGCCCGCGAGCCGGTGCAGGGCCTCCTGTACTTCGGCAGGGTGTTGTGCGGAAAGTGACCGCGTCAGCCCCTCCAGGTCCTGGCCGGTCTCGGTGATGAACTGCGCCAGTACCGCTTTCAACATTTCCTCGTCGTGGCCCAGCATCTGCCGGAGCGGGCTCAGGTCAAGCTCTACGCCCACCACCGGGGCTTCCCCCGCAGGCATTGGACCCGTAACCGCAATGCCATGCACCACCGCCATCAATTCCTGCTCCCGGAAAGGCTTCATGAGCAATCCGTCAAAGCCCTGGGCCAGGATAGATTCCCTTTCTTCGGGCAAAGCCTCGGCGGTCAACGCGAAAATCTGGACGTCTGCGCTGATCTTTTCCCGCAGGGCGCGGCACACGTCCATCCCGTTCATGCCGGGCATGCGGATGTCCAGCAACACCAATCCAATGGCCTCATCCCACTCCTGGTGCAGCACCGAGGCGGCGTCATGCGTGCAGGTACAGGCCACTTCATGTTTCCGCAGGATGGCCCCGCACAACTCCAGGATGAACGCATCATCGTCTACCACCAATACTTTGCCGGTCTGGACCGCTTTGCCTTGGTCTGGCAGCAGCAAGGGCGTGGGCACGGATTGTGGCTGCGGTGCTTTGGCAAACGGCAGCTGAAGCTGGAAAACCGAGCCTTTGCCCGGCGCGCTCTGCACCTCCACCGTTCCGTTTTGCCCCTCGGCCAGGGCTTTCACGATGCTCAGCCCCAGCCCGGTACCGCCGCGGGTGCGGCCCACGGCGTCATGCGCCTGCTCAAAGGAATGGAAAATAGCCTCCAGTTTATCCACTGGAATGCCCACGCCCGTGTCGCTGACCTGGAACCTGAAATGGGTCTCTTTTTGGAAATCCTCAGCAAAAACAGACACGGTGACGCCGCCCGCATCGGTGAATTTGATCGCGTTGCTGAGGAGGTTGTACAGCATCTGCCGCAGCCGGAACGGATCTCCCGCGTAGCGTTGCCCTCCGTGAACCCCATATTCCAATTCCAGTGGCAACCCTTTCTGATGGGCGGCTACCTGCATGGTCTCCACCACTTCGGTGACCAGTTGTTGCATGTCAAAGGGGCGTTGCTCAAACGTGAATTTCCCCGAGACGATGCGGCTGTAATCCAACACCTCGTTCACAATGTGCAGCAGGTGCTCTGAGGACTGGTAAATGGCGTCCAGGGCTTTACGCGAAGGTTTTTCCTGGGTCCTGATCTGCTCAGAGAACCCCAGAATGGCTTGCAAGGGCGTGCGGATCTCGTGGCTCATGTTGGCCAGGAACTGCTGCTTCACCTGGCCCAACTGCTCGGCCTCTTCTTTGGCGGCGATGAGCGCTTTGCGGTACCTGTTGCTGCGCGAAATGTCCAGGAAAATCAGGAAGACGAACAGCGCCGAGCCCAGCGAAAACAGGACCATGATATGGTCAATCTGGTCAATGCTGCCGTTCACCAGCTCCTTGGCGGCCCGGTTGTTCTGCTGCATGGCGGCCACTTCCTCGGCCTCAATGGTGCGCAGGATGCCCAGCAATTGGCTGTGCAGCTGGCTGTTGGCCGTCACCCACTGCATCTCGCGGCTCAGGAGCTGGGTAGTGCGCTGGTGGTGCTCCCGTTCAACGCGGCGCATCATCTTTTCCACCCGCCAGATAATGCTGTCCTGCCGGGCCACCGTGAGGGTATCTACCTGTACCTGCAGTTCTTCCTGCACCTGCTTCAGAGCGGCGGGCAGTTCCTCTTCTTTCCTGCCGCCAAACAAACGCCCGAAGAAGGATTGCTTGTGTTTCTTGGGGGTTTCGGCGGAATCGTTGCCGGGGGGCCAGATGGTAGTGGTGGTGATTTTCTTGCGGGCGGTGACCACGGTGCTGTCAATCTGCGGTTTGCTCTTGGCGATCTCCTGGGAAATAGCCGCAATCCGGCGGGAAAGGGCCTCGTTGCGATTCATATCGGTGCGCAGCTTCATGTAGCCGTTGTAGAGCTTCTCGCGCTGCAGCAGCTTGATTTCCATGGAATCCAGCAGGCGCAGTTGCTGGGGGTTGCCGGCGCAGTAGCCCCGCAGGGAATCCAGCGTGAGCTGCAGTTGCTTTATCTTGGCTTTTGAGCGGTTCTGAGGCTGCGTGGGGGTACGCGTGGCGTGCGCCCGTTGGAGTTGGTCTAGCTGGGCGAGGCTCTGAAACAGCGAATTAACGGTGCGCAGTTTCTCATTGGGCGCCGAGACATCTGCCACGGTTTGCAGGATGTTGTTGAAGCCTTTGTGCGTGATGGACCAGGACATGGCCACCGCCAGGACCCCCAACAGCACCGCGGCAATTATCTTACCCCGGATGGATTGGAGAGAGAACGTTTCTTTGACCTTGGGCATTCCTGACAGGTGTTTAAGTTCATCAACCAAACGGTCATTCTAACTTAAAAGTACAGAAAACCGGCCAGAAACCCATGAAAAGGCCCCAGAACCGGCCCGGTTACCGCAGCTTCATCCGCCAGGCGCCCTCCTCTTCCAGCACGTGCACCCGGTAACCGGCGGACCTGAGTTCAGCGGCTTTTCTGGCGGTGTAGCGGCGCGAATTGGTCTGGTCCAGGACTACAGATCGGGTGGTTACCACTTTTTTCAGTCTATCTGCCGGCGCCCATACGTTGTGTTGTAACACCACGGCATCCAGTACTACTGGATTGATAATACCCCGGGGCAAACGCCTGAGCCAAAGTAGTTTCTTGCCCTGCCAGACCAGCAGTTGGTTTCCTTCGGGCGTGACGGTGAATGGCATCTCTTGTTTTAGGCCTGTTTGGGTAAAATCTGCCCCAAAACGGTTTTGGGCGCGAACGCCTTTCGCCCACCAATAGGGCTGCACCTGGTACGAAAATAACTGCGGTTGGGCGTAAAAAGCTGAATCGGCGGAGAAAATCACTTGCCTACCCTGCACCAGACTGACCGCGCTGCTCCGCCGCACGCTGTGGAGCACCAGTTCCCGGGTGTGGCGCTGGTAAAAGGCTTCGGCGAGCTCGGTGCCGGAGATAAAAGCCAGGCACAGCACCGAGGCGGCCAGCCAAACCAACTTTTTCCGGACCAGGAACACCACCACCGCAATCAGGAACAGGTAAAGGGCCAGCACTTGCCCGGGCGTGACCACAAACCCCTCCAGCACCGCGTGGGGCCAGCGTTCCAGCCACAGCAACAGTTCGTTCAAGAGCCAGAGGGTCCACTCCAGCAGTTGGCCCACCATGCCATTGACCACCGGCAGCCAGAACAGCATCATGAACGCCACGCCCAGGTAAAGCGCCAAAGACGAAAGCGGCACCGCCACCAGGTTGGCCACCCAGAAGTACACCGGAAACTGATGGAAGTAGTACAGACTCAGCGGAAAAGTAGCCAGTTGCGCCGCCACCGAGATAGCCAGCAACTCCCAGATGATCCGCACCAGTTTCTGCTCCGGGTTCCAGAGTTGCAGGAACAAAGGCTGCAGCAGCACAATGCCCGCCACGGCCAGAAAGGAAAGCTGGAAACCCACGTCAAACAGAAAGTTGGGCTCATACACCAGCAACACCAGGGCTACCACGGCCAGCGTGTTCAGGATAGAGGATTTACGCTGGATCAACCGGCCTAGCTCCACCAGCGAGAACATGCACACCGAGCGCAGCACCGAGGCCGACAAGCCCGTCACAAACGCGTAGAACCAGACCACGCCCACAATCACCAGGAACACCACCAACCGGCTGGTGCGGTCGCGCCGCAGGGGCTGCAGCAGGAACAGCAGCACGCCGTACAGCAAGCCCACGTGCAGGCCGCTCACCGCCAGCACGTGCACGGTGCCGGTGCGGGCGTAGGCGTTGCGCAGGGCGGCATCCAGATCATCCTGCACTCCCAACACCAGCGCATGGGCAATGGTGAGTTCGCGGGGCGCGGCCAGGTGCTCCCTGAAGGCTTTTTCCAGCCTTTTTCTCACGTGCAGGCTAAGGGCGGTGACCGTACTGGGCGGCGCGTGGCCCATCAGCAGCCAGGTGGCTTCGGGCAGGTACGCCTGCCACTGGATGTGCCGGAGGGCAAGGAAGCGCCGGTAGCCAAACTGGAACGGGTTGGCGGGCCGGGCGGGAGGTTGCAAAGCTCCTTTCACCAGCAACTGGGCCCCATATCGCAACGAATCGGCTTTGGGCGAGTGCGGAAAGAAAACCGCTACCTGCCCCCGGGCCGGGTACCATTTTCCGTGGGCCTGCACGGCCTCCAACCTGCCCACCGAACTAACTGAAGTAGGCTTCAACGCCACCGCTTTCACCAGGGTGATTTTGTAGTGGGTGACGGTTGCCGCGGGTACCGGCAGCGCTTCGGGCCTGTTTTTCTGAAAAGTGGCCCAAAACGCCAACCCCACTACACAGAGAACTCCCAGAGCGCCGGCCCTTGCCCGGTTGCGGGCCAGGGGCCTTTTTTTCGCCCACCACCAGCCGCCCAGGAACAGGAAGACCAAACCAGCGGCACCCTGCGCGGCATAGGGAAACCGGAAGCCCAGGGAATGGTACAGCAGGATTCCGGCCACCAGGGCCAGCAAGAGACGCATTGAGCCGGTCAATTTTACGTCAGCCATTCAGTACATCGGGTAAGGTGGAAGGCAGGTGCGGGGGCAAGCCCCATCAGAAAGAACGGATTGTTCCAGAAAAAGATAAAGCTGTCCTGTTAAAAGTCAACTCCTTGCAAAACCGATGGCTGCGTACCGTCGGGCAGCAAAGAAAAACCGGCAAACGCTCCGGCAGGGCCGCCATAGTTTTCTGGCCAGTACCGTGGGTGATTTTTGTGGAGTTGTATCTTTGGGCAAACGTTCATGCTAGCAGAACCAAAACCATGCTCTATAACTTCACCAATGATTACAGCGAGGGCTGCCACCCGTCCATCCTTCAGAAACTGACCCAGACCAACGTATCGCAGCAGCCGGGTTACGGCCATGACGAGTTCACCCAGGAGGCGGTAGCGACCCTACGGCAGTTGTGCGGAAAACCAGCCGTAGACGTGCACCTAGTGGCCGGCGGTACCCTGGCCAACCTCATTGTGCTGGGCGCCCTGCTGAAGTCCTACGAGTCGGTGATTGCCGCCGAGACCGCGCACATCAACCAGCACGAGGCCGGCGCCATTGAGGCAACGGGCCACAAGATTGAGACCGTGCCCACTGCAGACGGCAAGCTGCGCCCGCAGGACCTGGTGGCCCTCATCAACAAGTTCCCCGAGTACCATACCGTAAAGCCCCGGGTGGTGTACATCTCCAACTCCACCGAGATTGGCACCATCTACAAAAAGCAGGAACTCACGGAGCTGTACCACTTCTGCCAGGAGAACCACCTGCTGCTGTTCATGGACGGCGCCCGGCTTGCCATGGCCCTGGCTGCCCCCGGCAATGACCTCACCTTAGCCGACCTGGCCTCCCTCACGGATGTGTTTTACCTGGGAGCCACCAAATGCGGCGGCCTGATTGGGGAAGCCATTGTGATTGCCAATGAAAGCCTGCAGAAAGACTTTAAATACTACATTAAACAGCGGGGCGCCCTGCTGGCGAAAGGCCGATTGTTTGGCATCCAGTTTTCTGAATTGCTGCGCGACAACCTTATATTTGAACTGGCGGGCCACGCCAACTCCCTGGCCCAGCGCATCGCCGCGCAACTGCAGGAACTGGGCTACGCGTTCCTGACCCAACCCGAAACCAACCAGATCTTCCCTATCTTACCAGACGACATCATCACCCAACTGAACCAAAAATACGGGTTCTTCCGGTGGAAAAAGATGCCGGAAGGGCACTCGGCCATCCGGCTCATTACCTCGTGGGCAACGCCGCCGGAACACGTGGAGCAGTTCCTGAAAGATGTAAAGGTGCTCACTGCAAAAGCAGGGTAAAGCCCAAAACAGGCCGGCCGTTTCTGGTCTGTTTCCCAAAAAAGCACTAAAAAAAGGGCTGGGAAGAAAAGGCGTGTGCAGCCCTCTTCCCAGCCCTTTTAGAGCTGATGTACGCCCGTTTCCTTAGTCCTCGTACCGGCGGAAGTTCTGGCGGCGGCGGGGCGCATCCTGAAAATCGGTCTCCGACTTTTCCCGTTCCTCACGCTCCTTCTGCTTCTGCTCGTCGTGCTTGGTATAGGCGGCCACAATGCTCTTCACCAAACGGTGACGCACCACGTCCTCGGCCTGCATCTCTACAAAGCCAATGCCTTTTACGTCTTTGAGCACGTGCATGGCCTCAATCAAGCCCGATTTCTGGTTGCGCGGCAAGTCAATCTGCGTGCGGTCGCCGTTGATCATCACCTTGGAGGTAGGTCCCATCCGGGTCATGAACATCTTGATCTGCATGGGCGTGGTGTTCTGGGCCTCGTCCAGGAGCACAAAGGCGTTGTTGAGGGTACGCCCGCGCATGTAGGCCAGCGGAGCTATTTCTATGATTTTGTTCTCATAGTAATATTTCAATTTCTCCACCGGAATCATCTCCTCCAGCGCGTCATAGATGGGCCGCAGGTACGGGTCTACCTTGTCCTTCATGTCGCCGGGCAGGAACCCCAGGCTTTCGCCGGCTTCCACCACGGGGCGCGAGATGATGATCTTCTTCACCTCTTTGTTCTTGAGCGCGCGCACGGCCATGGCCACCGAGATAAAGGTTTTACCGGTACCGGCCGGCCCCAGGGCAAACACCAGGTCGTTCTTGGCCACGGCCTCCACCAACTTCTGCTGGCTGGGCGTTTTGGCCTTGATCACGCCGCCCTTGCTGCCGTAGACAATCACATCGGGCGAGGTAATGACCACGTCATCCTCAAAATCGTTATCAGCGGTCAGGAACTTGTGCACGCTCTTATCGGTGATTTTCCCGTACTGGTGATAATGTTCAATCAGGGAAGAAAGGATTTCGTGGATTTTGGTGATCTCAGGGGTCTGGCCCTGAATCTTAATCTCGTTGCCGCGTGAAATGATCTTGCTGCTGGGGAATGCGGCGGCCAGCTGCTTAATATTCTGATTCTCAAGACCTAGGAAATCTATTAAAGAGACATTCTCCAGGGTTATCGTTTTTTCTACCAAAGGCTATTTCCGTTTATTAAAGTGGTTTTAAAACCAATCTACTGAAAATATAGTAGATTTGTTATAAGACAAAACTAGAAATAATTAAGTTCTTTTGACCAGCCGTTCCCATGGGAATTCTCACCTTCTTGTCAGACTTTGGAACCACAGACCACTACGTGGCCGCCGTTAAAGCTAAAATCCTGACAATCAACCCCGCACAAACCATTGTAGACATCTCGCACCACATTGAGCCGTACAATATTGCGCACGGGTACCATGTGATCAATGCCATTTACCGGGACTTTCCGCAAGGAACGGTGCACCTCATTGGCGTGGACACCCACGGCACCAGCAGCGGAAAGTACCAGGTGGCCCGCCACCACGGGCACTACTTTGTCTGCGCCGATAACGGGCTGCTGTCGCTGCTCACTGACAACGAACCCGAGCAGCTGATTGACCTGCCCGAGCAGCCCGACACCTCCTCGCCGGCCCGTGACATCATGGTGCCCGCCGCCGTGGCCCTGGCGCAGGGCGCCACCATGGCCGAGCTGGGGGAGCTGGCCACCGGCATGGTGCAGCTCCTCAACCGCCAGCTTCGCCTCAACGACCACTCCATCATTGGCCACGTGGTGCACGTGGACCACTACGGCAACCTTATCACCGACATCACGCGCGACAGCGTAGACGCCATAGGGCACGGCCGCCGGTTCTCCATCCACTTCAACCGCGAGGTGGTAAACAAAATCAGCACCCGTTACAACCAGACCAACGAAGGCGATTGCGTGGCCCTCTTCAACCGGCAGAATGTCTTGACCATTGGCATCAACAAAGGCCACGCCTCTGAGCTGCTGGGCATGTACTTTGACTCGCCGGTGGAAATCAGATTCGCCAGAGACCCGGCTTAGGAATTTAGAAGTAAGAATGAAGAAACGCTTTACCGGATGCATCAACCGTTACCCTTTCCAACTTTCACCCACTTCCGCAAGAGCCCCTCGGCAGGGTTTTTAACTCATACATCTTACTTCGTAATGCTCAAGGAATGGCCATGTTGATACGAGTGGTGCGCATGACGTTCAGGGAGAAAAAGGTACCCGATTTTCTGGACCTGTTCAGGGCCTCCAGAGACAAGAACAGCGCGTTTCCCGGGTGCCGAAGCCTGGAGCTGTTGCAGGACTACCACCTCCCCCATGTCTACAGCACCTACAGCCAATGGGACTCAGACGAAGCCCTGAACAACTACCGCAAATCAGAATTGTTCGGGAGTGTCTGGAAACCAACCAAAGCCATGTTCGCGGAGCCGGCGCAGACTTTCTCTTTCAAGCCTGCTGAATTGTAGGCTAAAGTTTTAGAGCTGTTTTCCTAGATTTAGCCTGTAAACGGCTTCACCAATTTAGCTTTCATTTTAGATGCTTGACTTCAAGCAGTCAGGTTAACTTTCTACTGCGTTTCGGGGCTGATTTATGGAAATCAGCCCTGAAACGTTTTTCACTCCCAATCTATAAAATTTCTCTTCACCTCTTTTTCTTGAGTTTCTGACTCTCAAGCCCTCACACAACTTTATAGCAACAATCTATAATAGTATAAATAATATCAATTTGAACTATCATAAGTAACCCGGCACCTTTGGGGCATTGATTCATTAACCAAGCCCAAAATGCTTAGAAAACCATTACTCTTATTAACCTTCTTGGCCAGTAGCCAGTTGGTTTTTGCGCAGAAACCGCTTACCACCAACACTGGTGCTCCGGTAGGCAACAACCAGAACTCCAAAACCGCCGGCGAGAACGGTCCGGTGCTGCTGGAAGATGTGCACCTGATTGAGAAACTCGCTTCCTTTGACCGTGAGCGCATCCCGGAGCGCGTGGTACACGCCCGCGGAGCCGGAGCCTTCGGGGAATTTGAGAACTACGCAGACTTCTCGGCCTACACAAAAGCCTCTCTGTTCAACACGCCAGGCAAGAAAACGCCGGTGTTTGTGCGCTTCTCTACCGTGGTGCACGAGCAAGGCTCGCCCGAAACGTTGCGTGACCCGCGCGGTTTTGCCGTGAAATTCTACACCGATCAAGGCAACTATGACCTGGTAGGCAACAACCTGCCGGTGTTCTTCATTAGAGACGCCATGAAGTTCCCGGACATGGTGCACTCGTTCAAGCCCTCTCCTATTTACAACCGCCAGGACAACAACCGCGTGTTCGATTTCCTGTCTAACGTACCGGAAAGCACCAACATGCTCACCTACCTGTACCAGGACCTGGGCATTCCGGCTAACTACCGCCAGATGGATGGTCATGGGGTACACGCCTTCAAATGGGTGAATGCCAAAGGCGAAGTAACCTACGTGAAATACAAGTGGACCTCGCAACAAGGCGTGAAAACCCTGACCGGCGCCGAAGCCGCGCAGGTACAGGCCCAGAACCACAGCCACGCCACCCAGGACCTGTACACCGAGATCAACAAAGGCAACTTCCCGGCTTGGGAGCTGTCGGTGCAAATGATCAAACCGGAAGACTTGGACAAGTTTGACTTCAACCCGCTGGACCCTACCAAAATCTGGCCGGAGAGCATCGCACCTAGCAAGAAAATTGGCAAGATGACCTTGAACAAGGTACCCGATAACTTCTTTGAATCTGTGGAGCAGGCCGCGTTTGCGCCGGGCACGCTGGTACCGGGTATTGAGCCGTCAGAGGACCGTCTGTTGCAAGGCCGAGTGTTTTCTTACTTTGATACGCAACGCTACCGCCTGGGCGGAAACTTCCAGCGCATTGCCGTGAACGCGCCCAAAGTGGAAGTGAACAGCTTCAACCAGAATGGGGTCATGAGCAACCGCACCACCAAGTCAGAGGTGAACTACCAGCCCAGCACGTCGCAGCCAAGCTTCGTGGACAACAGCCAGTTCAATTACTCAAGCCAGAAAATCAACGCCGAGACCATGCAGCGGGCCATTGGCAAGCAGAACAATTTCCAGCAGGCCGGCGATCTGTACCGCTCCCTTTCAAAAGTGGAGAAAGACCACCTCATCAATAACCTGGCCGGCGACCTGAGCCAGGTGCGAAACAAAGAAATAGTGAATAGAATGGTGAATTACTTCTACCAGGCCGATGCCGATTACGGTACCCGCCTGATCAAAGCCCTGAAACTGGAGAAAAGCCAGGTGCAGGCGCTTACCCAGAAATAATTCTACTAAACATACCGGGTCAAGCCGGGCAGTTTCTGTCCGGCCTGCCTACTTCCTTTGCTTCAACCTCCAAAACTAAATTCCCGTGAACACTCTGCAGGTGATCTCCCTTTCCCATGAAAACGCTTCCCTGGCCTACCGCGAGGCGCTCCAGCTTTCCGCGCCTGAAGCAGACCTATTCATGCTGTCTTTAAAGCAGAGGGATCTGGTGACTGGGTTGGTAGTGGTCACCACCTGCAACCGCACCGAGGTGTACTTTGAGTCTGAAGGCACTCCTACTACCCTGATTCAGGAGGAACTGCTCTCCTTCAAGAAGATTGAAAACCGCGCGATTTATCAAAAACTGTTCAAAAACATTCGTCAGAGCCAAGACACTTTCCAGTACCTCCTGGAAGTAGGCATAGGCCTACGCTCCCAGGTGCTGGGCGACCGGCAGATCATCAGCCAATTAAAGGCCAGCTACCAACAGGCGCATGCCCTTCAGGTGACCAGTCCGCTTTTGCACAGGGGTTTCAATCCTTGTTCAAGACCCACAAACGGGTGCATAACGAGACTTCTTTCCGGTTGGGAGCATCTTCGGTGGGCTACGCCGCGCTGGAGCGGGTCACTGATTTCTTCCCGCGCAAAACACTTGCCCAGAAGAAACTGCTGATTATAGGTACCGGCCAACTGGGCACCGATGTAGCCCGATACGCCGCTTCGTTCGGGTTTACCCAAATCACCCTGAGCAACCGAACCCTTGCCAAAGCCGAAGCTCTGGCTTCAGAAGTGAAAGCCAGCGTGCTGCCGTTTGCGGCATTCGCAGAACAAATTGCTTCGTTTGACGTGATCGTTTCCTGCGTGAGCGGTGGCGAAGTCCTCTCATTACAGAGCTTCCAGAGCTTACCGGAAAAAAGACGCGTGTTGCTGGATTTGGCGGTTCCGCTGAGTTTTCCTGCGGAAGTGGGGCAACTGCCGGGCATTTCCCTGGTAAACATGGATGAACTTCTCTCTAAAACCCAGGCGGTGCAGAAAGTGCGCGAAGACGCCATCGCGGAGGTAATAAGAATCATTCGGGAAGACGTGGGCACCTTTGAAGATTGGTTGCAGGATGTACCCGTGACCCAAGCCCTTCAGGAACTTAAGCGCTACTTTGCCACCGTGCTGGAAGCTGAACTCCAGAATCATTCCCAAACC
Organism: Rufibacter psychrotolerans; assembly: GCF_016924645.1. GTDB lineage: Bacteria > Bacteroidota > Bacteroidia > Cytophagales > Hymenobacteraceae > Nibribacter > Nibribacter psychrotolerans. The sequence goes on from NZ_JAFFJV010000023.1 coordinate 23,741, forward strand.
CCCACCCCCCAACTCTCCCAGTCACTGGCCGAAGCCGCCCTCCAAAAGCTGCTCCGCCGTCCGGCCAAAACCCTGAAAACCAGCCAGGGCCCAAACCGGCAAGTGCTGCTGGAATCTTTGCAGACGTTATTCCAACTTGCCTAAACCCATATACCCATGTCTCTGATCACCAAAACCGGCGTCTTGTTAGTGAACCAAGGCACCCCAGACAGCCCTTCCGTTGCCGATGTGCGCAAATACCTCCGGCAGTTCCTGATGGATGAACGGGTTATTGACCTTCCGTTCCTGAAGCGTTGGCCCTTGGTGAACCTGGTGATCGCGCCGTTTCGGGCTCCTAAATCCGCGAAGGTGTACCGCCAGCTCTGGACCTCTCAAGGCTCGCCGCTGAAAGTATACGGATACCGCGCGGTGCATATGCTGCAGGCTTCGCTGGGGAAAAGTTACGTGGTAAAGCTGGCCATGCGCTACCAGAACCCTTCTATTGAAAGTGCGCTGGCCGAGTTCAAAGCCTTGGGCATTACTTCGCTGGTGGTAGTGCCGCTGTACCCGCAGTACGCCTCGGCCACTACCGGATCGGTGTACCAGAAGGTGATGGAGACGGTGAAAGACTGGACCGTTCTGCCCCAGATCCGGTTTGTGAACCAGTTCTGGGAGCATCCGCAGTTTATAAGGGCTTTCGCGAAACTAGGCCAAAAACACCTGGACCAACAAACGTACGACCACGTGGTGTTCACTTACCACGGCCTGCCCGAGCGGCAACTGCACAAAGACGAGCAATTCAAAAGCTGCGAAGAGGCCCATTGCCAGCATTCGCTGCACGAAGGCAACCAGTTCTGCTACCGGGCACAGTGCTACGCCACCAGCCGAGCCATTGCCTTGGAGCTAGGCATTCCAGAAGACCGATACACCGTCTGTTTCCAGTCCCGGTTGGGCAAAGATCCTTGGATTCAGCCCTACACCGAGGACGTGATCCGTAAGTTAGCCGCCGTTGGCACCAAAAAAGTGCTGGTGTTTGCGCCTTCCTTCATCGCCGATTGCCTGGAAACCACCATTGAAGTGGGCGGGGAATACAAAGAGCTGTTTGAGGAGCTGGGCGGCCCCCACTGGCAACTGGTGGAAAGCCTCAACGACAATGCCTCCTGGATTGCCTGCCTCCACCAACTTGTAACCCAGTTTACCCCTGTTTCGCAGAAAACGACCCAAAAAGCCTTTCACGCCTTTAAACGCTACCCCAGCATCCATTCCATTTCCCTAAACTGATAAGACCCAATAGTCCATACTCATGAAAACCCTTTTATTAAAATTAGCTTTCTTCTTTTTACCCGCCACCCTATTCGCGCAGAGCGCAGATCTGTTCTCCGCCGCCAGAACCGGCAACGTGGCCGCTATTCAGCAACTGATTCAGTCCAAAGCCGATGTGAACGCCACCGATGCCAAAGGCTTCACGCCCCTGATCCTGTCCGTGTACAACGGTCAGCCGGAAACTGCCGCTGCCCTGCTCAAAGCCGGGGCCAACGTGAACCACCAGGACCTGACCGGCAACACCGCCCTCATGGGAGCCGCGTTCAAAGGCCACCTTGCCATTGCCCAACTCCTGATTGACCACAAAGCCAACCTGAACCTGCAGAACGGAAACGGCGGTACCGCCCTGATGTTCGCCACCATGTTCGGGCGGAATGACCTGGTGCAACTGCTGCTTCAGCACGGCGCCGATGCCTCGCTCAAAGACCAGCGCGGACTCACTGCCCTGGCGCTGGCGCAGCAACAAGGCAATACCCAGGCGGCCGTCCTGCTGCAGAAATAACGAGGAGTACGTTCTAATAACAGAACAAACTCCCTTTCCATAGATCCGCAAACGGCCGGGGCGCTGCCCCGGCCGTTTGCTTTTACAAGCAATTAGGAACCAATCTGCTATCCCCGTTGCTCCTTCTGTTTCAAGGCTGTTTTTACCAGATCATCCCTAAAACAAAACAATTCAGCGGGAAAGAAGTAATTTTACCCAGCACGGCTTTGATGAGCCTTGCCCTTAAACACGCATCCTAACCCAGGTAGCCCATGAACTACTTCCAATTCTATGAAATACCGGAAAGCTTTCTGCCCGATGAGAAAGCCATCCAGACCAAATACTACGCCCTGAGCCGCGAGTTCCACCCCGACTTCTACACGCTGGAGTCACAAGAAAAGCAGCAGGAGATACTGGAGAAGTCTACCCTCAACACCAACGCCTACCGCACGCTCTCCCACTTTGACCGCCGCATGCAGTACATTCTGGAGCAGCACGGCCTGCTGGAAGAAGGCGGTGACAATGACCTGCCCCAGAACTTTCTGATGGAGGTGATGGAGTTGAACGAACAGCTGATGGAGCTGGAGATGGACCCGGATCCGCTGCAGTACAAGATTGTCTCTGACCAAACCATGCAACTGGAGGGCGAACTGAAAGCCGAGATCTGGCCGGTACTGGAAAAGTATCCAACGCTACCCCCTGAGGCTCAGTCCGAAGCCCTGAAGCAGGTAAAAAATTATTATTTGAAGCGCCGGTACCTCTTGCGTATTCAGGATTCATTGGCTAAGTTTGCACCACATTCCTGATAAGCACCGCGGAAACGCACCGTTTACCAGGTTCTACCGAAAGAGTACTTGCCCAGGTGGCGGAATCGGTAGACGCGTTGGTCTCAAACACCAATATCTTCACGGATGTGCCGGTTCGACTCCGGCCCTGGGTACTCCCAAAGCCTTGTAAACGAAAGTTTGCAAGGCTTTTTTTGTTTATCATAGGATTTGTAGCGTCGTTACCCTGTAACGACGTGGTGCTACGCACCGGTTACCGTTTCTATCTGCTTGAACCGCCTTAGCAGATGAGCTCTTTTATCAATGCCCAGGAGAAAGGCTTAATCCTAGATCACCAGGCTTGTTTCATGGAACCACGTCGTTACAGGGTAACGACGCTGCATTTGGTTATTCTCCGGTTCAAGGTTTATAGAACCGATCCTCTTGCCATTTGGATGGGTTGTTTAAGATATAATCTTCGATGAGAATCAACTCTCGTTGATTCCTGATAATGCAGTCATGGAATCGGGGTTGCCACCCGAACGGTTCGGTGCTCACGCTCCTGATCATTTTGGTGCAGGTAGATTTGTATAAGCCAATCACATGAGAAATGGAACCTGCCTTCGGGGCTAATTTGGCCATAAACTCGTTTTTGCTGGTAGCAGGTTTATTGGGCAATATTAACAACTCGTTCCTCAAAATGGATTCAGCCTCCAGCCCAATTATTGCATGCACATGGTTCGGCATCACCACAAATTCGCCCAAAAATACGGGAGGTATATGCTTTGGCAGGTCAAGCCAATAATCATGGGCAATCTGCCCCTCATCAGACAAAACCATCTCCCCGTTCACCACCTCGCCAAAATATGGAAAGCGGTCTTGCGTACAAATGGTGATGAAATACAAACCTCCAAGCCGGTAATCATAGCCCCTCAGGCGACGGGCGTTTTTGCTGAAAGCATCATATTTTGACATGGAAGAATAAACGAAAAGACTGTCCTCCTGTTTTCAGCCTCCTTTTCTAAAATAAGCCCATAACCAGAACTGTAGCGTCGTTACCCTGTAACGACGTGGTTGTTCGCAGCACCAACCATACCTCCCTCTTATGCCGCTCCCTGCAACTGAAACTAACATTTTTGCCCAGGAAAACGGAATGTTCAAGAAGAGCCGTTTTTGTTGCATGGAGACACGTCGTTACAGGGTAACGACGCTACAGTTCTATTACATTATCCTTCAGGTTCCAGTCAATCAGCAGGTGATTGGGGTCTATACCCACTTGTGAGGGCTTGTCTGGCACTGTCACCGTGATGGTCTGCTGTTTAGAATGAATGAAATGCTTCTGCAGGTAAAGCGGTTTGCCTAGTTCCTCCCCTGGTTTGGCAGGAGCGTAAATTCCTACTTCCATCCAATCCTTTAAAGGAACTTCCTTCTCCAACCCGGCTTCGCTTACCACCGTTTTGCGGGCTTGTACGTGGAAGCTCACCTGCCAAGTGCCTGCTTTGGTCTGCTTCACAGTAATTTGGTTTGCCTTAAGGTCCCAGAAGGTGTTGGCCTTGAAGAGGTCGTGGAGCAGGTACTGGAGCGAGTCTGGGGTGGCCGCTTGCAGTTTCTGATAGAGGTCAAGCGAAGTGGCGAACGGAACTTTGCCTGGGGGATGCTTTTGAAGCAAGCCTCGGAGCGCCCCGTTTACCTTGTCTTTACCGATGTACTGGCTCAGCGCATACAGCGCCATGGGGCCTTTGCGGTAACTTTGATACCAATCGTCGGCGTGCAGGAGCGGCAAGGCAGCTTTCGTCTGCGGGTTCTCGTACTCCTCCATCAAGAAATTTAACAGCTTTTTCTTGTGCGCTGGCCCGTAAGCTGCTTCCAGCACGCCCATGGCCGAGTACCAGGCAAGGCTCTCGGAAATCAGGCCGGCTCCCTCTACATAGGCTTGCTTGAGCTGGTTTCCCCACCACTGGTGCGCTACCTCGTGCGCCACCACGGCCGTCACCAGGTCAAAGCCACGCTCATCCGCCTCCGGGTTCAGGAGGAAAAAGCTTTCCTCCGCTGTAATATTGATGGGCGCGGCGTGGTTCCCGAAACTGTACCCGGGATGCGCCACAAACCGAAGCTGACGGTGCGGGTAGGTCCCAAACTGCTTCGTGTAGTAGTCCAGCGAAGCAATTGCGCTCTTGACCATCCGCTCGGGGTTCTTTGTAAGCCCCGGCGGATAGTAAATCTGGATGGAGACCTCCTGCCCCGAACCAGCCGATGGGTTTCGCCATTTCCCCTCCTGCACTGCGTAGTTTGCCGAAAAAAAGGCATATTCATTCCGGATTGGCGCCTCTGTGGCGTAATGGAAGTAGCGGCGGCCGTCTTTGGTCCAGGTTCGGCGCAAAGTGCCCGGTGCCACTACATGCTGGTTGGCTTCGGTACCTACAGTGGCTTCAAAGCTGATTCGCTCGGGAAAAGTGGCATACCGTCGGGCGGCCACATCGTAAAGCGAGGCGGTGGCGGGCCGGGGTGCCAAACCATATTGTTTTCGGGCGGCAGCCTCATCCAGTTCCCGGTAGGGCTGGTACCCGATGACTGGAAGCCACTCCATATTCCGGAAGTAGGTTCCATTTTCCCGCACCTGCGCATCGGCTCCGTTATTGGTAAAACCCTGGGAATTATAGGTTACCTGAAAGCGGAGGCGCAGCGAATCGCCGGGGTGAAGGGGTTTTGCCAGGGCGTACATACGGAAGCCGAGCTCCTCATCCAAGAGCACCTCCCTGGCGGGTCGGTCAATGTGAACCGATGTTGTTTCAACGCCCGTCCCCGGCGCCAGATGCACCGAGTCAATGGGCACCTGGCTCTTATTCACCAGCAGGTAAGTGCCCGCAATCTCCACCTTCCGCTGGGAAGGGTACATTTCTACCTGCAGGTTTACACCGGTGAGCAAAGGCTGGGGCATGTTCTGGTATAGCTTATAGCGATGCTCATAAGCCGCCCGTTGCGCCTCTAAGGCGGAGGAGTTGAGGTAGTCATGCCGCACGTTGGTGTTATAGAAGATATAGCCGCCCAACAGGAGAATCCCTTCTACCGCTACGGCCGTGGTCACCGCCGTGGTGCGGGTAAAGCGACGACGGGCCAACTGCAGCCGCGCCTTTACACTTTGTTCCTGGCCACGTACCCAAAACAACCTTGCCACTACCGCCAGCAGCAGCGCCCACGCTACCCAATAGGCTTTAAACCACAGCCAAGGCGCCACCGATGGGCCAAAACCGCCCATGCTGGTATATGACCATTTGGGGCTAGACCCGAATACCAGGAGCTTGTGTTCTAGCCCCAGACTCGGGGCATACATCAGGAGACCAAAAACAAGTAGCATCACCAAATGCCCCAGGTACTTTTGGTTGACCATCACGTGCACTACCAGCGCCAGCAGGGCAAAGAGCAGGCATTCTATTAACTGAAACCCGAAGAGCACTTTCAGGTACAGGCCTACCTCCACCTCGGCTCCGCCGATGCTGATTTGGGCCAGAATTCCGGAAAACAGCAGGAAAACGAGGCTGGCCACTAGCATGAAACTCAGCGATACATACTTGCTCAGGAAAAGCACCCATTCGGGCACCGGTGCCGCATTAGAAAGCTGGTGGAGGCCGCTTTCCCGTTCGCGCCAAACCAACTCGCCGGCGTAGAAAATGACGAGCAGGAAAATAACCATCCAGAACTTTCCGGGCTCGGTGAAGGGAGCCGCCAGAATCGTTAACACTTGGTCGGTTCTGGGCAGCATAGGAACGCCCTTGTTCTTTAGATTTCCGGGCATCGCCAGACCTACCACCAGCGCAATAAAACCCAACAGCAGCAACCCGGACTTGCCTTTTGCCAGTGCCCAGAAGGAGTTTGAAGTGAGAAGCTTCAACTGGTGCAGGTGGGTTTTGAAACCGAAGCTTCCCCGCCCCTGCGGCAACGATTCTGCTCTTTCCCAGGTCAGCCACGGCAGTGCAGCTTTTGTAGTAGTTGGCTGAAGGGTCTGTTTCCGTTTTTGGCCTGTTTCCGGTAAAATGAACTGAAAACGGAAATAGATGAGCACCAGCATACCCATCGCCAAGCCTAACCATAGAATACGGTTTGCCAGAAAGGCTCCCTCCAAGGTAAGAAGGCGTGTATTCGCCTCCAGAGGGCTCCATTCAAGGCTTAAATGGCTTAGTACTGGCGTAAAACCCATGGGATCCACGAGCGTTCCCCAATCTACGGGGCCCTTTATAACGCCCAACCCCTGCCCCACCCCGTAGGCCGCCACAAAAAGGAGAATACCACCCAGATAACTGGCCATGGCTTTGCGGGTAAGGGCCGCCATAGAAAACTGGATAGCTGTGGCGATAAAAGCGTTGGGCAACACCAGATAGAAGTAGGAACTGAGGTAGGCCGATAGCCGGAACGGACCTAAGATTTCGGCCTCTATGCCAGTGCAATAAATAGTTAGGAAGATACCCGCCGGAATGCCCAGCAGGACGAGCACGTTGAGCAGAAAGGCTGCCAGAAACCGCCCGCCCAGGTAGTTCCTTTTGCTGGCGGGCGAGGTGTAGGTGAGGGAGAACATGCCCGTCTGCACATCTCTCGCCGCCGCATCGCCCGCTACTGCCCCGCTCATCAACAGCCAGAAAACGCAGCATAAAACAGTGACAGCCGCAATAACAATGGGCGCATTCAGCAGGACATACCCTTCCCGCGCATCAGAAGCGTAGTTGGCCGTGAGGAAGAGGTACGCCAGCACGAACACGACCGCAAAGTACCCCCACGTAGACACCTGCCTGAGTTGGTAGGTAAACTCCAGGTGAAAAATCTTCCGGAACTTCATGGCTGCACCTCCTCCACTTCTTTCAGCGTTGCGTGTTGCCCCTGCACCCCGGTCATGGCGCTGAAGTACACATCTTCCAGATCTGGGGCTACGGGCTCAAAACTGTTGCCGGGTTCAACCGGACTATACACGTGCACCAAGGTGCGCCCACCCAGGGACTTGGCAGAAATGACCTGGTGCTCCTGTGCTATGGCAGATAACTTATTTTTCTCAATGAGCGTGCGCCATACCTTCCCTCTCAACGAAGCCACCGCCTCGTGCGTCTGTGCCTCCAGCAGAATTCTGCCTTTGTTAATGATAGCCAGGTTGGTGCACAGTTCAGACACATCTTCCACGATGTGCGTGGAGAGAATCACCACACTGTTCTCGCCCAACTCACTTAGCAAATTCAAAAACCGGATGCGCTCGGCGGGGTCCAGTCCGGCCGTGGGTTCGTCCACAATCAAGAGTTTGGGATTGCCCAGCAGCGCCACCGCCACCCCGAAACGTTGCCGCATGCCGCCCGAGTAGCCGCCCAGTTTCTGTTTGCGCTTGTCCCAGAGGTTGGTTTGTTTCAGCAGTCCCTCGGTCACTTCCTTGCGGGAGGCCCGGTTAGTAAAGCCTTTGAGCACCGCGAAGTAATCCAGCAATTCCTCAGCGGTGGCTTTGGGATACACCCCGAAATCCTGCGGCAAATAGCCGAGACTCTGGCGCACTTCCTCCTTCTGGTTCACCACATCCAACTCTCCCAAGAATATCTGCCCGTGGTCCGGCTCCTGCAGCGTGGCCAAGGTGCGCATGAGCGTAGATTTGCCCGCCCCATTAGGCCCCAGTAAACCATACATGCCGGGCGGAATGGTCAGCGAAATGTTCGTCAAAGCCTGAACGCCGTTGGCATAGGTTTTAGAAACGTTCCTAATTAGCAGGCTCTCGGTGTGGTTTTCCATATTTTTCATGCTTGTGCAGTTGAATGTTTCCAGAGGTAGGTTTATTATTTCAGTTTTTGGTTCTGGCTTGTTTTTGGAGAATCATGCCAAATCCAGGTAGTTCACAGCCATTTAAAAGCAACTCTGATTCATTTAGCTAGTACCCCCTCGCTCGCCTCTGGCGAGTGTGAGTTACCCGCGGCCTCTGGCCGCTTGTCTGCAAATTCAATCCATTCCTTAGCGGCGGGACGCCGCCTAATGACTCACACTCGCCAGAGGCGAGCGAGGGCTCTTTATGCAAGACCTGCCTTTGAGAAATCAGAATGACAATCCTTTTCCCGCTCCTTTCTTGGGTAAAAGAACCGACTTCCTAACTGAGCGCAAAAACTGATATGCAGCTACTAGAAACCAATCGACGAAGGTCGGCTTTTCATCCTTGAGGGCACTGGCAGGTTGGGGTTTGCCTTTCATAGATGAAGAAGAGGAACTGGTCGAGTAGAGGTACAGGGGCGGCGGGGAAAAGGTATCTTTGTTTTATGCAGAGAGTCAAAAAAATCTTCCGGCTGATTCACCTTTTCGTCTGGACGCTGTTCACCTTTTTGGTGGGCCTGCAATTACGGACGGATGACCAATCTTACTGGCTACCCCTAACAACAGGGTTTATGCTGACGGCTTTGTATGTTTTTTACAGCCACTTCTATCTCCTGACCAAGTACTCAGGACAGAAAAAGAGGAAGGAGTATTTTCTAAAGCTGGCAGCAATTTTCTTCACCGGCCCTTTCCCATTCGTAATTTTACATCCTAAAACCTCTGGTACATGGGACCTGTTCTTGGGATATTATCCTGTAACGTTGTTGACCATAGTTCCCATTTTTCTCTTTCTCGGTTGGCTGGCCCGGGTCACCGAGACGCTGGTGCTGAATACCATCAGAAAAGAGCAGTTGGAGAAACAGGCGGCGGAAACAGAACTGCACTACCTGAAATCACAGATAAACCCCCACTTCCTCTTCAACACCCTCAACAACATCCACACGCTAGTCTACAAACAACTGCCCACGGCTCCTGAGGCCGTTTTGCGCCTGGCCTCCCTGATGCGTTACATGATTTATGAATCCAACGCGCCCACGGTGCCACTTACCCGGGAGATCAACTACCTGCAGGATTATATAGGCTTGCAGCAGCTCCGGTACAAAAACTCACCAGTGGTGGACCTGACTGTACACGGTACGCCGGAAACCTGTGAAATTGCTCCCCTGTTGTTCATTCACCTCCTGGAGAACGCGTACAAACACAGTCCTGCCCGGCTGGAACCCGGCGCGATAAAGGTCAAGGTGGAAATAAAAGCTGATTCGCTTACCTTTCAAATTCAGAACCCAATTAGTACTAACCAGAAGAAGATGGAGGTAGAGGAACCCGGCGGTATCGGATTAGCCAATGTCCGGAAGAGGCTGCAATTACAATACCCGGGGCAACACCGCCTGGAGATCCATCACACCGGTGAAACGTTTGGGGTAAATCTGGAAATTAACGGTACGCACGCGCACATCCATGAAAGAGAAACTCAACTGCTACATCATTGATGACGAGCCTTTGGCCCAGGAGATTCTGGAAGAATACGTAGCCAAAGTTCCTTTCCTGGAATTGAAGGGCACCTTCATGAGTCCTTTGGAAGCAGCGGAAAACCTGAAAAAAGACAAACCAGACCTGCTCTTCTTGGACATCAACATGCCGGACCTGGATGGGCTCAGCTTCATCCCCTTGCTGAACCCCAAACCCATGATCATCCTGACTACGGCTTACGACCAATATGCGCTCAAAGCCTTTGAGTTGGAGGTGAAGGACTATCTGGTGAAGCCTTTCTCTTTTGAGCGTTTTTACAAAGGGGTGCTAAGGCTGTACCAGGAACATAGCGCCAGTCAGGTACCTGCAAAGAAAGAAGTAACCGCCGAGTCTAAAAACGAGCCCGAGTACCTTTTCCTGAAGGTGGGTCACCGCATCCAGAAAGTTGCCATCCGGGACATCTTTTTCATAGAAGGAATGAAGGACTACCTCCGGGTGCATACCGTCCAGGAAAAGATCATGACCCTCACCAGTTTCGCCAAACTGGAAGAACTGCTGCCGCCCCAGAATTTCGCGCGCGTACACCGGTCTTTTATGGTGGCCATTGACAAGATTGACCACATTGAGAAAAACAGGATTAGCATCGGGGATCAAATCATCCCCATCAGTGATACCTACGCCGATGCATTTTATAGAAGGCTGAAGGGGATTTAAGTAGAAAGGTCCTTCCTAGCTTCCCTGTTATGATTGAAATTCCACTAGAAATAAGTAAGTGTTCATGATCATCGTAAAATCTGATACTATCTTACTAATGCTCCACTAAAAAGATTTTGCTGTGGTTTGCTAGAGGTGAATGGGACGTTGTTTGCCTTTACTTCTGACAAAACGGGTGGAAAACGTACTTGCTCGCCTCACAGTGTTTTTCACCCGTTTTGCCAGAAAAGACTCCAAAACAGCACATACCTTTGCTGTAGTTAGTTTGGTTTTTGCAGCAGAAGGGCGGTTTGGTGGTCGTGGGCTGCCGGGGTGACCGAGACTACCCTCGCGAACCTGGACCATTTCTTCACCAGGTACTCCCTATTGTAGAAGATCTGTGAGGCCGGGTCTGAGCAGATGGTGAAGTACACATACTCCTGCCCCTGCACCGTCTGCTTCTCATAAAACTGCCGCACCGCCTCCACGAAGTCACAGAACAAAGGATCGTCTTTATACTTAGTGAACATCAGGTCCAGCGTGTGCTCGTCGTGAATGGTGAGATAGGCGTACCCACCTTTCCGCAGGATGCGTTTTATCTCCAGAAACCAGGCATCCGCCAGGTCGGTGATGTGCGTGAAAACCGAGCCGCAGTACACCAGGTCAAAAGAGTTGTCTTCAAAGGGCAGGTGCGGAGCCGTGGTATTAGTCAGGAAATAAAAAGGCTCCTCAAAGTTCTGCTGACACCAATTGATGTACTGAGCATTAATGTCACTGCCCCAGAGCTCAGTTTTACCTTGGGTGATAGGATAATGCCGTAACATGCGCCCGGCGGCGCAACCTAAATCCAGCACTTTGGTCAGGGTTTGGGGCGTTTCGTTCGCGTTTTTCAGGATATTTAGCATCACGCCCATGTCCTTTGCGCCGCCTTGCAGATATTCTTCCTCCCTTTCGGCGTAGCCTTCCCAATACTTTTGGGGAGGAACGGGCAAGCAGGAAGCAGAGGCTCTTTCGTCTTTCTCAACGGGTACCATATAGTCAGCGGTGGCCGTGTTGTAGGGCAACAATTTACCGGTGATGAAGGAGTTGTCCAGAATTCGGCCGTCCATGGGCAACAGGCGCTGCTTTACCATTCCTTCCACCAAGGGCTGCACCGCATTGCCCATTTTGGTTCTAACTGTGTGCTTGAGTTTTTGTATCATTTATTTGAATTAGTAGGTCTTTAATAAAGGGGTTCCTCTTTTAGCTTATCACTCCTTTAGTTATACAATAATAGGGTTAAATACAATTTACTATTCAACTATCCCTACGTAACTCACTTACGGCGCAAACTTCCCGTTGCTGATTTTGACCCGTTTTCCTGAAAACAGCCCTAAAACAAGCTAACCAGCGCTACAGCACCGTATGCCAGTTGCACAGGTACCGGATCATGAACCGCTGCCCGTTGCCGAAGAGAAAATCCTGGATCACCTGTTCCAGGAACGCCCGGTTCACCGTACCGTTGGGGTTGTAGCGCAGGGCTTTCACCTCGGGGTTTGGCAGGAGGTATTTATCGGCCTGGGGCAGATAGACCATCAACTGGCCCCTGAGCCTGCCCAGCTGCGTCACGTCTTCGCACCCGTTGATGGGATTGATGAGCCCATCAAAGTCTGAGCCGATGCAGAGGTGGTTCCAGGGCGAGGTGCCTTCCACCCAGTTCAAGTTGGCATAGCCCACCCGCGCCGCGTGGACCAGGTGCAGGCAAAGCAGCATCACGTGGCGCTCCTGCTTGGAGGGCGTCAGGCTCTTCCGGGGCTCGGCCCGTTCCTCGCCGGGCAGTTTTCCGTCCCTAAACATCCGCTCCCACTCGGCCCGGGCCACAAACTCGCCCTCGTAGTACCGGTCGCGTGCGCTGTCCACCGCCGGGTTGGAGGCGCCCAAAATGCGCTGGTCCAGGCTGATGCCCATCATGCCCCCCGACTGCATGATCTCCACAATCTCCTCGTCAAACAGATTGATGGTCCACGGATTGGCAAAAAGCCCGCGGTTGATGAGGTCATTGGTCCGCCCTATTTTCCGGTTCTCCGGCTCCACCAGGCTGATAGGCACCCCCGCCACCACCGAATGCGAGGACCGAAACTGCTTCCGCTCCAGGTAATCGGCCACGGTGGTGAAGGTAAACCCGGTGTGCGACGAGATAATAGGCAGGCGCTCGGCGGCCGGGTACTGAACCAGCAGCTTTTCGCGGTACTGGTAGAAATCCAGCCGGGTGTACAGGCTCATGTGTTTCACATCCAGGAGAATGGGCTTGGCTGCGTGGGTCAGGGCCTGGGTGATGACCTTTTTCCCCAGCTCGGTGAGGCCCAGCCCCAGTTTGGGCATGAAGTCTTCGCTATGGAACGCCAGCTGCGACATCTTGTTCAACCCTTGCGCGAACCCACCCAGGGGCTGCTCTGGAATGTAACTCAGGTGGCACAGGTTCAGGCTGATAAAGTCAATGTCGGTGCGGTCCTGGATTTCACGCAGCTGCACCTCCGGGTTGCGGGACAGCGCGCCTTTCCGGATGGGCACGTCGGAGAGGTTGTGGCCGCCTTCCATGGAAAAAGCCAGCCATTTGGTGCCGTTTGCGGCCAAACCCGTTTCAATTTCCTGCGGCGTTTTGCCGGTCCAGTCCTCCCGTTTTAAGAACCTGATGCCGTATCTCTCCTTCAGTTCCGCCTCTTGCTTCAGGTGAAAGTCCACCTGGTTTTTGAACTCCTGGTAATAGGAAACCTGGCTCCTTCTGGTTTGCTCAAAAATGGAGAATTTCAGCGGCAAAACGCCCGATAGGTCCACGCCCGCCACCTGCAGAATGCGGTTGGCAAAGGCGTGCTCCACGCTCAGGATGCCCGTTACACCCAACGCCAGCGCACTGTTCTTCACTTTGCCCGGCGAGGACTGGCTGTCAAAGGGCCCGCCCAGCACATCGTTCAACAGATTGGCGACGCCGGTAGTTTTCAGGTCCTCGTTCAGGTCCAGTTCGCCCCGTTGGAGGTCTACGCCAATGTAGTGTTTGAACAGCAGATGGAAATGAAAGTCGAATAGCTTCTCCATGGGCCTCTATTTAGCGGATGAAAGGATTAGTTCATGGAGAAACTGGTAGCGCTCCAGCGAAGTGGGTGCCCCCACAGCCTCCTCTGACTCCACGGACCGAAACCCTGCAGGAAACAGAGTCTTCTCCAGCTCCTGCGAGAACTCAGACAAACCTGCTTCCTCCCCCATCAACGCTTCCTGGTTTCCGCGCCGCACCCCGAAGATCCAGCCGTGCACCCTGTTCCAATAGGTTTTCACCAGTTCCTGGTAGCCCTGCAGCGAGGCAAAGAAGGCGTGCTCGTTCCAGCTGTTGTAGGCGTATTCCAGCTCTTCCGGCGGCAGAGGCTGAGTGGCCAAGAGCGTCTCCATGTCCAGGATTCCGGCCCCGAAGCCTTTCCGGGGCAATCGGTTTTTCCTGCGGGCCGAACTTTTCAGCGCCTGCCGGAAAGCCTCCACCCTTCGCCAGCCGGCATAGGCGGGGGAGTTGAGGGTATCCTGGTAAGCGGCGAGCCAGTACGCGGCGGCGGCGGCAACGTGCGGGGTGGCGTAACTGGTGCCGTTCCCGTAGGCGAACGCCTCCTGCAAGGGGTCTCCCAACCGGTTTTCTTTCCAGATGGGTACGTAAACAGCCTCGCCGGGCGCGGTGATATCTACCCGGTCACCCCGGCTGGAGCCGGCCCAGTCGCGGTCCAGCGGATTGGAGGCCGCTACCGAGATAGCTCCTGGAAAAACCGCCGGCGCCACCACGGCCTGCACCACGTTGCCCGCGGCACAACACCAGATCACGCCTTTGTCATAGGCCTTTTTCGCCATCTGGGCCGTGCCTGTGGTGGGCGGCAGCCCCATGCTCATGGTAATCACGTCAAATCCCTGGCTGATGGCCCGGTCCAGCGCCGCCGCCAACTGCTGCTGCCGGTCCAGGATGATGACCGAATCGGCGATGCGGTACGGGACCAGTTTAGCGCCCGAGCGGGTCAAAAGGCCCACGTTCCCTTCCTGGGGAATGAGCGTGTTTTCCCGCCCAATCAAGAGGCTGCCGGTTCGGGTGCCGTGCCCCGGAAACTTCCCGAAACCCTGGGTCAGTTGGTCCAGCGCATCGGTTTCCCGGGAAGCCTCCACAAAGTTGACATCTAACTCAAAGTCAAAACCGCCCTGCACTTTGCGATGACGGGAGTAGCCGGTGTCAAACTGCACCACCCTGATTCCCTTCTCCACCGGCAGCCGCAGGTTCTGCGCCGTGAGCGCCTGGTCAAACCCGGTGGCGGCCCAATTCCATTTCCTGAATTCCAGCGGCGTTTTGTCTTTGACATAGTCGCTTTGCCGGTTCGCCTTCAGGAAATCGGCCTCCTCTACGGTGTCAGACTTCAACGTTTTACTCCCCGTGGACTCCAGCACGGAACTGGTTTCACCGGAGCCCAACACCAGATTGGGGTCGGCGTTCAGGCGCAGCGGCATATCCACCTCGGCGGTTAAAATCTGGGGGAACGAAACAAGTTTCTGGGCCTCTTCCTGCGGATTGTCTTGGAAGGAAACCTGCAGGTGAAATAACTCTACCTCGCCTTCCGTGGCCGAGGCGGGCATGGACAACTGCAGGACTACCCCAGCGCCGTACCGCTGCAACAGGAAAGCTTCCAGCTGTTCAATGGTTTCTGGTTTGTTTAGGGCCGAAATCAGAAAATCAGCCGTTTTTCGGGAGGGGGTGGTTTCTGGGGAGGTGGGTGCTTTGGGCTCAGGGGCGGTGGTTTTAGGTGTAAAGCTTGAGTCCGATGCATTTCCGGAAGAAACCAACAGCGAAGCCAATGCCGGTGAAGGGGAACTCCCGGCGGTGGCTTTTCTGATCTCCTGGGCCACGGCCTGGGTTTTGGTCAGGAGCGTCTTGCGGCCGTTTTCCATGGTGGGGGGCAAAACCGCCTCAGCAACGGCTTTCACAATCCGGCTGATTTTGATGCCCTCGTTCCCAAGCCAGGCGATTTCCCCGTCGGGGGTGGTGGGCGACGCCACGGCTCCGGTTTTGGTGAGCACGCGGTTCTGGCTGTCGGTGCGGGGCAGGCCCGAATGGTGCAACGCGATCACCTCACAGGTGCCCAGGCCCACCACCATGGAGCCCGACGAGCCCGGCAGCGTATCTGATTCATAGACCAGCCGGGTGCCGGTCTCGGAGAAGAAGGCAATGTCTTTCAGGACGATCTTTTTGGGCAAACCCTTGGGGTGCTGGATGATCACGCAGCCTTCGCCCTTAATGATTTTGCCCAGGTTGCCGTCCAGGAACACCGGCGGAAAGCTGCTCAGGTTCTCCCCCGCCTCGCCCGTCCGTTCCACGCCAATGAGGGTGAAATCCAAACCCGAGTGGGGCTCCCCCGCTTGTTCGGTTAAAGTGGAGGTCAGGAAGAATTTGCCGGGATTTAACCGGAAACAGGCCGAGTCTTTAGGCACCTGGTTCGCGTCCAGCTCATAGTTGAACTCGGCCAGCAGGTCTTTGGCCGCGGCTGCGGTCTCCAGCACGTGGTGGTTGGTGAGCAGAATGTCCTCGGCCACCAGAAAACCGGTCCCCACGGGATTGCCCTTGTGCAGAAGGCGGCACACGGCCCGCGCCATCTCAGACAGTTTGTCCAGCACGAATTTGTCCTGGAAATTGGCGTGCTCCATGACCCGCTCCAGCGCCTGGGGCATTGATTCTCCCTCGCGGGCGATGCGGTACTGCACCCGGGTGAGGTCATCTTCCATGCTGACCAGCGGAATCTTGCCCTCTTTCACCAGCGCCAGCTTGCGGGCGCCTTCCTCAAACTTTGGCTCTTTGCTGCCGTACCGGCAGGCCACTTCTTGAATTACTTCCCAGTGGGTGATCATGGTGTACCAGGTTAAGCGTCTGAAACAACCCGAGCGCTTAAGGCACGCTTTCGGGAAAATGCACTGAAAATGGCAATGGACTCAAGCGAAGAAAAGACTGGCGGCTGCCTTCCATTAAGATACAGAAAGTTCTGTCAATCAGGCAAGTTCAAGCACAGAAAGTTGATTCTGGTGAGAAAGCCATCCCGCTGGGTCTAGCCCATTTTACCCTCCTTCTCCAGCTCTTTTCTGATGCCCGCCAGCAGGCCCTCCTCGGTGAGGGTATTCCGTTTCTGGGCCAGCGCCTCCAGGCACACCCGCTGCACCACGTTGAGGATGCCGGCCCCGGTGAGTTCGTACTTCTGGGCGATGCTTTCCAGTTCCACCTGTTTGGCCAGTTTGAGTTGCTTGGGTAGCGAGTTCTTCCAGATGACCAGGCGCTCCGCCGCCGAGGGTTTGGGAAAATGTATGACGGAGTGGAAGCGCCGCAGAAAGGCCTCGTCCAGGTTGCTTTTCATGTTGGAGGCCAGAATCACCACGCCCGCGTATGTTTCAATGCGCTGCAACAGATAGGAGACTTCCTGGTTGGCGTACCTGTCAAGGGCATCGCGCACGTTGGTGCGTTTGCCAAAGAGGGCATCGGCCTCGTCAAAGAACAAGATCCACTTTTTGTGCTGGGCTTTGTCAAAGATGCGGGCCAGGTTCTTCTCGGTCTCCCCAATGTACTTAGACACCATCTGCGAGAGGTCTATCCGGAAAACGTCCAGCCCGGTATGTTTGCCCAGCAAGGTGGCGGTGAGCGTTTTACCGGTGCCGGGCGGACCGTAGAAGAGCGTGCGGTAACCGGGTTTGATCTTTTTGCGCATGCCCCATGAGTACAACAGGGTGTCATTGTGCTGCAGCCACGTAAGGATTTCCTGGACCTGACAACGCGTATGTTCATTGAGGATAAGGTCGGTCCAGTCTTGCTCGGTGGTGAGTAGTTCGGCGGCAAACTCGGTGGAGAACCGGGGCGGAGAAACTTTGCCCAGGGTGAGTTGTTCCACCACTTCCTCGTCCAGCAGCAGGCGGCCGCTCATGACCGGTTCGCCGGGTTTCACCGCCTCCAGCCGCAGGAAACCGTTTTGCCCCAGTGGCCCGGTATGGCTTAGGAGTTCCTGCACTTTCAGGCGTTTCTCCACGTTCTCGCCGGCCAGCACAAACAAGGCCGTTTCGCCGGTGGGCAGGATGCCGCGGTGGTTGGTGCCTTTCACGCCCCCAAATTCGGGGAAATCGCCACCGTCGGGCAGAAAATTTAGGATGATGTTGGTGTAGAAGCCGGGGTTCAGGTGCGGCGCCAGGGCTAGCAGCACTATCAGGAGCTCCTCGTCTTTCAGGGCCGTTTTCCTGAAAACACGCTGAAAACAATCGGCCTGCAACAGAGCCCGCAGTTGGGCTTTGTCATACAGGAGTTCGCCGTTGACACTGCCGGTGAAGTGGCGCAGCCGGTGGTCAATGACCAGGGACGTGAAATCCAGGAGCTGTTGGTGAAATCCCACGGGTAGCGGTTGGTTTAGGTCACAGGTACGGGAGAGTCTGTTTTGCGGAAACGCAGCTTTTATTCCTGAGATTGCTGCATCACGTGGGTCAGTTCATGCACCAGCAGTTGGCGGCCGGCTTGGGTATGGGGAGCATATTGCCCCTGGTTGAAGTAAATGTCTTGCCCATGGGTGAAAGCCAGGGCATTCAGCTCCTCGGCCAGGGCGGCCGCCTCGGCATCGGTGTGGAGGCGCACCGCCGAGAAGTCAAACCGCATCTTTTGGTTCAGCTCCTGCAACAGCGCGGGCGGCAGGGCGAAGCCTTTCCCCTTGGAAGCCAGCAGCTTTTGCTCCACCTCCGGCGAGGCCACCTTCCCGTTTTCGGGCTCTTTTGCCTGAATCTGCCGCAAAACGGATTTCTCTTTCCGCCGAATGGTTTGCTTCTGCACGGGTTTCTCTTTCTCCTTCTCGGGCTTTTCCGCTTTCTGCAACTCATCGGGTTTGCATTTTGTCTGCAGTTTCTGCTCGTCTTCTTTGCCCTTGGTTTGCACGGTGTCTTCGTCGCGCTTGGTGCTTTCCGGCGGCATCTGGTTTTTCTGTTCTTCCTCGGCGGCTTTCCGCACCGTTTCCTTTTTCCGCTGGATACCCGATTTGGTCACGAAGGGATGCGCGCTGTCCTGGGACTTTCCCTTGCCCCCGAAAAAGGGCTGCTGGTCTTTGAGGTTGGGCTTGGCTCGCCGCGAATAAACTCTCATATCGTCTGAAATGAAGGATGGGGCAATACGGCTCTGCGCATAAGGCGAGTTTCCCGCGAGACCGATGGGGAAACCAAAGGGAGATCCAGAACGCGGTGTTTTATCACCGCCGAAGGAATCAGAAAATATGCTATTCGGCTCGCCTGCCTCGTCAAGCACCGGCATCAGTTCACGGTCTAGGTCCAAAGGCTCTTCCTCTGAGTCGGGAAAATCTCCTTCGTTTGCATGTGAGGGCTGGGGTATGAACCAGGCAGTTTCGTGTACTTCAAGGTTAGAATAATCTTCCTCTAAACTAACGATTTCGGGGGATTGTTTTTGGGGTATTTTGGCGAAAACGGGCCTAAAATAGGCGCTGTCGTTGTCCGGTTCTTCTTTGGGTATGGGTTTCCGGCGGAGGCTTTTGGGTTTGGGGTTCACCGGGGTTGAGGTTTGGTTCTGGGGCGGGGCGCTGCTCATGGAGGCGTTGGAGGCGGGTAAACTGGCCTGGGCTTTTTTCGCCTGGTCTTCCTTGGTCAGTTCGACTTTGAACGCATCCACATCGGCTTGGGTGACATACTGATGCCACATGGTAAACAGATCCACGAAGGAGAGCTTGTTAGCCAGCGGCGTTTTAAATCCCCGGATGGCGGCCTTCTCCTGCTCAAACTGCTCGTACTCCAGGGCGCGCGATTCCTCCTGTATGGTTTTCACCACAAATTCCTGCAGGTCCGGCGATTTGGCGTACTTCTTCTTCATTTTGTTTGTGTACTGCGTGGGCGTCATCTCCTTCTGGGTCTCGGGGTTGCGCAGGTCGCTTTTAATGGTTTCCCTGATCTGCCGCTTTTTCTCCTCCAGCTTTTTCTCGGCCTCGCCGTTGATGGCACTGTTCAGGATTTCCTTCCCCTGATCGCCGGAGAAATTAGGTTTTTCCAAGTTCATGTCTTTCACCTCGGGCAGAATGAGGGAGTTGTCTTCTTTGAACTTGATGGGAAAATCAAGTTTCAACCCCAGGTTCCCCATGCCCAATTGTTTTTCGGCTAGAATCCACTTATGGTAATACAGGTTCACAGAAGTGATCCAAAGGTCCAGGTCTACGCTTATATAGCCGGTGAGCCGAAAAATAGCTTTCGGGGTTACATTCATGAAAGCCCGCACTTCTTTCAAAAGAAGGCCTTTTTCCATGCTCCAACCCGCGCTCACTCCCCCGCCGGCTTCGGCCTTCAGCCCTAAGCCAGCCTCACCGCCAATGCCCCCCGTTAATTTAGCAATCAAGACCCGCGCTTCCAGCCCGGCCTCAACCGTCATGTACACTTCGGCGCTGGCCATGGATCCAACTGATCCGGAAATATCCAGTGTTACCTTTTCTATTTCATTGATGTTGATCTCCTTGAACCCCACTTTTAGTTCTTTCAGCACCAGAGGATCCCATTCAAACTTGAAATATACGCCACCGGTAATGAACGCCGATACACTCATACCCGGAATACCGACCAGGGGGATGGTTACCTTGGGGAAGGGAAATAATTCTTTGTTGAAATGATATCCCTCCCCAAAGGGTTTGAGGTCTTTCACCACCACCTCGCCGGCCACCAGTACCTGTTTCTCGGGGGTGAGGCGTACCTGCACCTCGCCGGTAATGTCCTTGAACAGTTTTACCTTGAGTTTTCCGTAGCCAAACACCACCACCGCCCCGGCCTGGTCGGGTTCGCCCTGCGGCTCCCCTTTCTCATTGACGGTTTTGTTGGTGACGCCCACCTCCAGCCCTCCGTCAAAGCGGCCTTTTGTATAGTTGACGGTGGCCCGCACGTCAAAAACGCCGTCAAAATAGGACACCGTGAGTTTGGGACTCAGGTTGGGAACGTTGGGCAGGTCTGGCTCGGCCTCGCCTTTCACGCCCAGTTTGAGGTCTTCGCCCTTCTTCGCCATCATGGTGACTTCCACGGAACCGCTTTTGAGGCCGGGCAGGGCTTTCAGGCTGACGCTGGCCAGGAACTTGAACTCGCCGGTGTCGTTGAACTGGGCCGCCAGTTTCACGGTGTCTATCCCGGGTACGGTCAGTTTGGCGTCGCCCTCGGCGGAGAACACGTCTTTGGTGTAGCTTACTTTCAGGCCTGCGCTCTTGAGGCCTTTCACGGCATCGGGTTTCACTTGCAGGTCGCCGCCAATGCTCCAGTCGCCGTTGTCGTAACTTATTTTGATGTCGGCCTTGCTGAACCAGCGGGAATCAAAGCTGAAGGTGCCGTCAAAGCCCACGGTTTTGCCCACCTTGGCGAAAATATCGCCCCGGCCCAGGTTCTCAATGCTGAAGCCCAGCCCCCCGGCCACGGAAAAGCCGCTTTTGGTACTGGCCGCAAGCACAATGGAGCAGTACTCTACCTGAAAAGGCTTAGGGATGTTTTTCGCTATTTTATCCAGGGGCACTTCTGCCCGAACAGTGAATTCTTTGTTTTCCAATTCAAAGGAGATATCCACCCCCTTCAGGACAGAAATGGACGGATCTACTTTTCCTTTCACGCTAATGTCCAGCCCATTGAACACCACGTCTTCCTCGTTGATCAAAATGGGACTCATTTTGTCTAGGGTGAGGCTTTTGAGGACAGGTCCCATGACGGCCTTGGGTCCCTTGCCTTGGATAATGTACCGGTCCTGCGCTTGCTCATCTACGTCTACCTGCTGCTTTTTAAATTTTTTAGCTTTCAGCGGGGTTTGGTCGCCGGCGTCCAGATAGGTAAGTTCAATAGACTTGAGCTTTTTGGCTTTGGAGTCATAATCTACGTCAACCTTGAAGGCGCCAATATTGGTGGTTTTGGTGGTATAGGGAAGAATGTAAGAGGCTCTCTTGTCACTGGTGGAAAGTAGGAAATGGTTCAGGGGGATTTCTTTTTCCTTCACAGTGACGAACTCCTGTTTAAAGGGATTTCCCTCGCCCGATTCCGAAGCTAATTCACTGCAATAGTAATAATGCTTAGGATCCAGGTCATCCCCGCTCAGGTTCATGTCATCAATAATGGTAGTATATTTCTTTCTGATATCGGCACCACTAGAGGGCACCCTTTTGAATTTCTTGCTGTAATGCACCCCAATGCTGGTAAGGTCCTTTTCAATGGCAGTCCGTACTACTGTACCTAGCTTTCGGTTTTTGGATCTTTCTAACAGAATAAGGTTATCTATCCTATCGGCCTTACTCCCCAGTATCTGCCAATCTATCATGTGTTCAATATCATAATGCGCAGGCTTTCCGGTGAAATCCCAGAAGGGTACCATGACTTCCTGCACAATCTGGTGCAGGGTGCCTACTATGCCTTTCTGTTTGCTTTGGACCAGGTTAAAAGTGAACAGTTTATCTTCCTCCCCCTCTTTTATCTTGCCCAGGGTCTTCAATTTTTTGGTGACTCCCTCCTTGACGCTGCTTTTCCAAACCGAGGCCTGCTTGGTTGCCCGCTCTCCCTTGGGGGCGGTAATGGGTTTGAACTCGTCCAACCAGGCTGCCTCCTGCTCGGTGATGTAGTATTTCTCTGTTTTAAGTTTCGTGATGTGGAATTCAATTCTTCCTTTTCCCCCTTTTGTAATATATCCAGTGTCAAATTTTGCACCCTTTTTACTCGTCGGCTCCGCTGCATAGGCCTTTAACTCATCTGCAGAAGCTTCACCTAAGCTCTTTTTAGGTTGTTCCTCTTTTTGAATGAAATCCTTCTTCTGCACATTTCCCCCGCCGGTTTGCTGCACGGTGTGGGTGAGTTCGTGGGCCAGCAGTTTTTTACCCGCCTGCGTTTCGGGGGCGTATTTCCCGGAATTGAAGTAAATGTCCTGCCCGTGGGTGAAGGCCTGGGCGCCCAAGTCCTGGCTCAGCTGCGCGGCCTCGGGCCCGGTGTGCGTGCGTACCCCGGAGAAATCTGCCCCGAAGCCTTCTTCCATTTCCTGCCGGGTTTTGGTGGGCAGCGGGGCACCCGAACCCTTGGAACTATGGAGTTGCCCTTCCACCGCGGGAGTCACGGTGGCAGGTTCCCCGGTCGTGGGACTTTCCTTCCGGCTTATCTCTGGCTGAGTTTCCTCCTGATAGTTGATCTCCTCTCTGTCCTGGTTTTGCCGAGGGGAAACCGGGGAAATGCCCTGGGCGAGCGGTTTGGTCTGGAGTTTCTCCTGGTCCTGTTTTTCGGCTGATCCGGCTGGGGGTTTCTGCAAAACCTTCTCGGCCATGGCATCGGCTTCCTGCTCGTAGCGGTCACCGGGCTGGCCCACCTCAATGCTGCGCTGCACCCCCGAGGCCGCAAAGAAGCTGTCCTCCCCCCGTTTACTGAAGAAAGGCGATTGCTGGCTCCGTTGCAGCAGCGCGGACGAGGAAGATTTCTCAGAACCCGTTTTCATGCCGTTTTTGGGAAATTAGGCCCAATCCACCCATAGGGCTTGGGGCATCCAGGGTAGTTTGATGAGCGAGTAACTCCAGGGCAGCGAACCCAGCAGCATGTCATAGCTTTTTTGCTCCACCTGCAGAAGCCAGTCGCCATCGGGTTTGCGGGAGAGTCGCCCGGACCGCTGCAGGAATCCTTCGCGCAGCCCGGCGGGACTGGTGTTCTTCAGCACAACCCAATACCGGATCACCGCTTCCAGTACGTTTTGGGCCTCTTTTTCGCAAATCGGGGGCAAATCCACTTCGGCAGGCACCGGGGTATCCAGGGGAATTCCGCACAAAAGCTTGTTGAGCAGCAACTCCGGCTCAGGGGTGCGAGTCTGCCCGGTGACCAGGAACTGCAGCCAATGCACCGCCTCCAAAGGTTTTATTACGAGGTGGTCTTCCACCAAGCCCCCGGTGTGCAGGTACGTCTCCAAAAACGGTGCGAGCAGCACCAATCCCGCATTCTGTAGGTAGAGCCCTTCTTTTTCCTCTGTTTCAGAGGGACCAGTGGAAGAATCCTCCTGAGGTGTTGGCAGCTTAGGTTTAGCCGCTTTGGGCTCGGGCAGCAAAACTAACCCGGCTTTTTTCCAGGTTTCTTGTACCTGCGGCGGAAGCGAGGAAACGACCTGCTGTAGTTGGTGGGAGAAGCCTGATTTCTCTTCACAGAACTGAAGCACCGCCCGCAGAAAATCCTTCGGAAACTGAAACGCCAAACGCTCTACCACTTCTTTCGTTTGGAGAAGCTGCGTCAGTGATCTCCTCAGAAGTGGCCCAGGTTCTGTCTGCAGCAGATCGTGCGTTTTAGCGGTGAATTCCTCAAAGCGGCCCGGAAACGCCCACCACGGCAGATACCCTTTTCGCAGGAAAAACACGAATGCTTCCCAAAGCGACTCTTCCTCAGAAATTTTAGTAAGCGGTGTTGGTTCTTCGTCGATCTGCGGTTTTCCAGAAGTAGAAAAGTTTCTTTCCCCCAACGTCAACGTCAGCCCTTTTCCTTCCTTCAGTTCCGAATCAGACAACACTTTTTCCAGCGATTGAAGCACCTGTTCTACCAATTGGTCCTCCAAGGCAGAAGTGTTGGAAATTTGCACCGTCACAGAAACTTGGTCCAGGCGTAGAATCTGGTTTGGTCCCGAAAGCAGGTCAAACTGCTCGTTCAAGGCGGGGTTGAGTTGTTCCTGCACCAAACGGCTTACCCGTTGCTGAAGGTCCGGGGCGGGTTCCAGGAAGGGAAGCTCCACCTCCACTATCTGTTTCCGGATCAGGTGCGTGGCCATCGGCTTACCCGTTCAGCAAAGAACCTTCTTTCGCCACGTAGCAGTCGCCGCGCACGCCCAGGAACCATACCGGACTTTCGTCAGTGTGTGTGGCGAACCGGCCGCTAGGATCCTGCGAGAAAAGCGGCGTTCCGCTCCCGAAGAGCCACAGCACCTGCTCAAAGGCCTCCTCTGTATCTACCTTGAAGCCGATGCCGTTTTCCTGCCGTTCCACCACCAGGTTCACCGCGTCTCTGGGGATTTCCTGCTCGCAAAGAACCTTGTGGGTGTGGCGGCATTTGTCCATTTCCTCGCAGCCAAACTTCTTGCCCGTGGCCCGGGTGCGCCTTCTCAGGTCCCTGATCTGCCACTCCTGATCGGTGTAGCGGGTTTCCAGCGAGAAGGCGTCGCCGCCCAGGCTCAGGGTCTGTTTGGTGGTGAGTTCAAAGGTGTGGCAGACGTAATGCTCCACGCCCAACACGCGCTCCTCGGGTTTGTAGCGCAGGATAAAGGTCTCGGCGTTGCCGATTTTCTGGGCCATCTGGTCGTTCAGCACGTCAACCAGTTTCTGCACGCGTTCGTGGAATTCCTCCTGCTCCACCTGGTGGAAAATCTCCCTCAGAACGCTGGCGAAGTCCACCTCATGGGTTTGGTTGTTTTCGGTGTCTACCACTTTCAGCAGCCCTGCCGAAGCCTCTATGGAGAGCACCTGACCGCGGGCCGGCATGGGGAACCACAGCGGGTACCAGCATAGCTCGGCTTTGCCGTCGCAGGGCAGGTCACAGGGTTCCTCGGCGGGCGGACACCGGTGGGCATTCACCTGCACGCTCAACGCCTGCCCGCTCGCATCTTTCACCTCCAGGTCTTTTCCCTGGCCACTGGGGATAGTCTCCACGTGCTCCGTCCCTGCCACGGCTTGGCCGTTGACGGTGTATGGGGTCTGCCCGCTCGAAATAGTGAGCGTCACGGAAAATTGCTGACCACTTTCATCGCACTCTGGTTCGCTTACTTCTACGCGCAGCCGTTCTGCTTCGGGCTCGCATTCATGGGCGGGTATCTGCACCGCTTTTTCCTGGCCGTCACTGTCGCGCACGATAACGGTTTTGCCCTCGCCGCCGGGAATCTGCACCGGATACGGCATGGGGTTGGCGGGTTTGTTTTCTACCGTGTAAGGCGCGGTGCCGCCGCTGATCTGCAGGGTCACCGTAAAGAACCGGCCGGTTCGGTCACAATCCGGTTCAGACACCTCCACCGCCAGATCGGCCGGTTCTTCCTGCGGCGGCGCTTCCAGGGCAAACTGCACCGGCGGACAATCTGAGCAGCAGAGATACGGCAGGTAAAAATCCACGAACACGTGCCCCAACGGAACCTCGGCTGATTCTTCTGGGTCGGGCTCCTCCCCTAAGATCACCAGCACAGGCATATCGGGCTCTTTCACCACCATTTCCCGGGTGGGAAACCCCGCAAAACTGACCGTAAGGGTGGCGGGCAGCGTCTCCGCGTACAAAAGAAAATGCCCCCCGGCGTTGGAGGTGGTCCCGCAATTAGTATCCTTCACCAGCGTCGTTGCCCCGGACAAGGGATTCTGGTTGGCGTCAACCACCTGGCCGCGCAACAGAAAACGCCCTTGTTTAGGCTTGGGCTCTTCTTCCCCGTCTTCGCCGGCGTAAACCAAAAGGAGGGTGCCGCCCACGGGTACGCCCGCTTTATGGGTAATGCCTGGGTGCTTCCGGATGTAATTGCCAAACAGGAGCTGTTTCTGGATATCCTCTAGCCGCTTGCGGTACGTCTCCAGCAGGGCACTGAACGCCTCTTTCTGGCAGGCGCTGATGAGCACATCTAGGTGGTCAATGATGTCTTCCAGTTCCCACAGGTTCTCTTGGTTCCGGCTTGCGGGCTGGGCCAGCATTTCTTTCAGTTGCCGGATAAAGGAACCTGCGTAGGCCACCAGGTTCTGATTCACCTTCTGGAACGCCTCCAGGTTGAACTGCATCAAGTTAGGCGCCTGCACCAGGAACTCGGCCATTTCCACCAGGTACTGGATCAGAAGCAACACAGCCTGCACTTTGGGGTCCTGCCCCAGGGCCAGCACTCGGCTGTAGGTGGCGGCCGGGTTGTTCACCAGAAAAGCATGCTCATAAAGCGCCCCCAATGAGTTCTCGTCATACAGCAGGCCATTGGTTCCCCGGCCAAAATAGGACAGCCTGGAGTTCAGCAAGGTGGAGACCACCGCGGCGGGACGGTTGCCGGTGACATCGGTTACGGTGGAAACGGGGCGCTTATCAGGTCGGAGTTTGTAGAAATAGGCGACTTCCCGTTGCAGCAGGCAGCGCAGCTCTTCCCGCAGGGTCAGGTAAATGGCCTCCAGGTCCTGGAAGGAACAGGCGTGGGTGCGCCAATCCTGCACGTTTTTGTGATTTCGGCCCGTTTTCAGGACCAGCACGTCAAAGGGCAGCCGGTACCGGTGGCGGAGCTGGAGCACCCGGCCCAGCGCATATAGCCAGGGCTGGCCCACGTGGCCTTCCACCCGGAAGAAATTGTACTGTTCCAGGTCATACTCCAGCGGATTCAGCACGAAGTCCTCCACCGGGGCGGGGTAACTGGCCGCATGGTACGATAGGTTGTGCTTGGCCTTGTTCTGGCGCGTCTTCGGCGGGCTCCACAGCTGGTACAACGGCGGGTTGCCGTCCAGGATCTTGTAGTAAAACGGAATGGCTTTCCCGGAGAGATCGGTTTTGCCTAGAAAGCTGGGCGTGATCCGGATGCCCGTTCCGCGCCTGTCCCCGGCGCCGGCGGTGAAGGGTACGCTAAAATTCTCCACCATCCGGATCAGGCGCTGGAACAACTGCCGCAGCTCGGTGCCCAGGTGTTGCTGGTGGCTGAATACCGGCGAGGGAATGAAATAGTGCCGGTACTGGCTGTAGGTTTGGGTGGTGTCTTCGGTGGCGAGGCCCAGGAACAGGTGACGGGGAAAAAGGTCCTCGTCCGGACAGCAGATACTGGTGATGTCCAGCCCTCGGGTTCTGATCTCGTTGTAGGCCTCCAGTAAATCCGAGAAGAAATCATAGTAATAGGAATAGAGCAGCGGATTGGTGAGCGAGAGTTTGTCCCCCGCGTAGGTGTAGGAGTTCCCCAACTGTTGCAAGGCCGTATCCGAAACTCCGGACAAAAGCGGTTGGTACAGCGAATAGGCATTGAGCAACAGTTCTTTGATCCGCTCCACGGTGGGCTTGGTGAGCAGATCCCGGAACCGGTTGATGACTTCCTGCGTGGTGAAAATACCCGGGTTCTGGACCGGCACGTCAAAGCGTTTGAGTTTGAACTCCGCCATGAGGGCTTGCGCCTGCTGCAGGTTCTGCAACTGCTCCAGGCTGGGTCCGTTGGCCTGCTCTGCTTCCCTCAGCAGATCGGCGTTGGATTTCTCCAGCAACAGGTAGCGGTAGGTTACCTCAATCACCGAGCCCCGGTCATCGCAGGAATAGGGAGAGCATTTTTTGAGGTTCTCTTCCTGCAATTCCACGAAAATGACCACCACTTTGTCGCGCAGGAAAGCCGCCGACAGGTCCTGGGTTCCGCCCGAGGGCAGCAATTCCCACAGCGGAAACGGCTGGCGGGGCACGGCGCTGGTGTAGAACGGTGGATAGTCCAGCTGCTCCGGCAGTTCATAGGGTTTGGACCGCTTCAGGACAACCTCGGGCAAAGAGACCAGGTACCCCGCCGAGGTCACCCCGCAGCCCTGGGGAATGGTGATCTGGGTGAGCGCCTCGTTGGGTTTCACCTCCAGCCCGCACACCACGCCTATCCCGATCAGGTTCGTTCGGGTGAGCCGATTTTGCTCATCCAGGTAGTGGAACAAGTCGTTCAGGTGGTCTTTTTTCAGCACCTGGTTGGCGACAAACTGCGGATAGGTGAGTTGGGTGGGTTCCATGGCGATGGGTATTAAAATGTCCTCCGCGGCGGCGGGTTTCTCTCATGTCCGATGTAGCTTCAAAGCCTCCGTTCCTGCTTATCCTGGTTTTCCAATTGTCTTTCCGATTCGTTCACTGGAGCCTTCTTATGTCCTGTTTCTGTTTTAAGCCCTTTTCCAAGAAAACAGCCCCTAAACAGCCCTCTCTTCGATTGTACTCCATTCCCGAAGAGCTCCCCTAAGCCCAATCCCAATTGCCTTTTCTGTTTTCAGGCCGATTTTCCTAAAACAGCCACAAAATAGGCTCAAAGCTCTCACCCCAGGAATGTGGCATCCAGCCGTACGGGGTTGTCATCGTTTCCGTCTTCGCAGTCGTGGAGGGTGGCGGGCGGGTAGATGCTTTTCAGTTCCCCCAATAGGCGCACCAGCCGGGCGTGGGTCTGCAGGAAGTTCAGCTTGTTGCGGTAGTAGTCCACCAGCAGGTGCTTCAGTTTGGTAAAGAAGGTGCCGGGCAAGGCGGGGCAGATCTCAGGCTTGTCTGTGGGCGACAGCGTGAACAGATCAGCGATCTGCTTCCGCCACTCGGCGGCTTTGAACACAGTCTCCTGGTTTTCCTTTATCTCCAGCCAGGAGCGCAGGCCATCGCCGTAGGCGGAGGCCAAGGCCACGGCACATTGGCAGAGGGTCTCGGGTTTCTGTTTTTCGCCTGTTTCCAGAAAATGAGTCGTTAAAAGGGCTTCCACCAGTTTCTCCAGGGCAGGTTCGTTGGGCTCCAATAGCAGGAGCTCGGCGCCCCAAGCGGCCCAGTGTTTCCGGAAAAGGTTGAACTGAAAACAGCTTTCCTTGCCCAGAAAACAGGTAGTCAGGGTGGTTTTCAACGCCTGCGCGAAGGTGTCTTGCAGCTCCGGTTCTAGTTCCTCGTCAGGGCCGTGGGTGGGCAGCAATTCGTCAAACAGCCGCTCCAGCACTTGGGTAGTGAGGGGTTGGTAATTGCCGATGACGTATTCCTGCCCGAAGGCTTCGTTGTAGGCCTCCAGCCACGCTTCGGCGTAGCGGCAAAGCGGCAGTTCCAGTTCCTCCAGTCTGGTAGGATCGGTCAGGTGATCTTCCAGGCTGCGGCGCAACTGGCAGAGGATGGCTTCGTCGCCTTCGCCCCGGCACACCTCGTTGCCCACCCAGCAGATCTTGAGCATCAGGTGGGCCGAGGTTTCCAGTTGGATTTGCCGCTCGGCGAACCTCCGGAAATCCAGGTGGCGGAACAGCGGCAACCAGCCCGGCATCACCAGCGTGAGTTGGAACGAATAGGGGTCTTCCTCGCCGCAGGTTACGCAGTTGGGGTGCAGGCAGACGGGCAGCAGCACCTGCCCGTAGTAGCGCGGCCGCAGCAGCAAATGCTCCACCACAAACAGCACGGTGTCTTCAGGCAAGCCCAGAAGAAGCACCAGACGCTGTGCCAAGCCCGAGGCATTGTCAGCGGCGCCCAAGGCTGGCGGATTGTAGTAGTCACTGGCGCGGGCCCGGTGGGCACTGATGTGGGGCAGTTTCTGTAAAAACAGGGCTTTATCAGAAAGCAGTTTTTCCTGCACCTGCCGCTCCCAGGCCATGGGACCGCCGTTGTTTCCGCTGTTAGTGTCAAAGGTGTACAGCAGCAGGGCATACTCAGAGAACTGCTCCCCGAACCGGGCCAGTTGATGGCTTAGGAACTGGTTTCGGCGGCGCAGGCCTTCCTCCTTAGTCTCGGCCAGTTGGTTCAGTCGGTTCAGGTCCAGCCCTTCGTACAGCCCCTCGCTTCCTTCTATGTTCTGGATGAGGGCATTGTCCAGGAACCGGCTGAAGTAGCTTCGTTTCTGGGTGGGATCCAGGCTGAAAAGCCGGTAGCTGTTGGCTAGTTGGGCCAGGTAGTTCACCAGCAGCTGCTCAAAAAACAGCAGGTACGCTTTGAGCTGTTTGGCCTGGGCTTTCCGCAAAGGGGTGGCTTGCTCGGGCAAGCCCTCGTAGCCAATGCCGTAGGCCAGCGGGAACGAGTACTGCACCGGGAAATAGTCCTGCAGATCGTGGAAGGTGCCGGTGGGCACGGGCAGGTCCAGGGGGCCGTGGTTCCATTTCTCTGTGTCTGCGGTGCTGCGCAACTGCTGCAGGGTGGCCCAGACCTCCTGCCAGTTGGCGGGCAGGAACGGCAGTTCGTTTTTGAAGAACAGGAATTTGGATTGCTCCAGGTACAGCCGCGGCTGGTGCCGGAACGTTAAAGCTAGGTTCCAGGGATCGCTGGGCATCACGGCCCGGCCCTGCGCATCGTAGCGGGTCAGCACCAGGTTCCGGATGGCCACCACGCCCTCAATCTCCATCAGGCGGTTGATGATGTCTGAGGTGTACAGGTTTTTCCGGAGCTGGGCCGCCTCTACCTCCTTGGTTTTGAGAAAGCCGTGCTGCAGCGTGGGACCGTTGAAGATCTCTTCCACGCGCATCCCTTCGTCCAGCAGTTCCTGCAAGCCATAAAACCTAAGCGCCGGATTGAAATACTGCTCTATCTCGAAAAAGATGGAGGCCAGCACTTTCTCGACATCGGCTTCGGGCGTGAGTTCCACATCGGCGCAGACGGCAATGTCCTCTACCGCCACCGTTGTTATGCGACAAAAATCCTCCGAGAGGTTGCGTTGGGCGTGCAGCGTGCCTTTGGCTTCCTGGAGCAGGTTTTGGACACGGGCCAATTTGCGGTGATAGTTGCGCAGCAGGCTATTTTGGGCCGTATTTTCGAATTCTGCCCTGAAATCAGCCACCGGGAAATTTCGGCGCAGATCTTCCCTATCGGGGAAAACGGTGAAAGGCACGTTTTCTAGCACCACCGTTTCCTCATTGGCGGGCACGTCCTGATCGGGGAAGAACCGGATTGCCAGTGAAACCAGCAGCGGCAGGCGCAGATCGCGGGCAGAAACGGTGCCGCCCAGTAAGTCTGTATCCGGCGCGTTCAGTTTCGCGATTTTGGTCACGGTGACGCCGTTCTCCACCAGGGCACTTTTCTCGGCCAGGAAATTTCTGAACCGCGGGTACGCTTCCAACACCTGCGCCCATGCCGGAAACCGAACCTCCAGCAGCGTGGTCACAAACCGGTTTTGGGCCGCGAGAAACACCGAGAACGTCTGTTTCACTTTGCCGTTGTTGAAATCGCCTAACTGGGCGTCTTCCTCCATTTCCAGCAGCACGTCGTACGTTCCTTTCGGAATCACGGGTTGATCGTTAGTTGCGTAGGTGAGCGTGCCGGCTTCACAGTTGGCATACACCGGCACCTCGCAGGGACACTCCTTGCAGAACAGCCAGGCATTGCGCACGCCGGGCAAATCAATGAGCACCTTCCGGTAATCCGTCACGGTCCAGGGGCTGTTGGTCAGGATCTCGGCGGCGGTGAAAAACGCCTGGTCGCGGCCACCGGCGGCCAGCGACTCGGCCAGCAGGTACTTGAGGTCAAAGCTGGTGCGGTAGCCCAGGTCGGTGAGGGCGTAGCAGAGCAGTTCCAGGATGGTGATGCCGGGATCATGAATATTGTAATCGGTCCAGTGCTGGCTACCCAACCGCTCAATATACTCCAAGCCCTTCTGCCGCAGGAAGTAATAGTCTTCGCTGGGAAGCAGTTGGGGATTCTGCGGTATGGTGATGGGCTCTTGCATCCTGCCTGTGGTTTGAAATCCTGCTGCGGATTTGCGGTGGGGTGTTTCAGATGGACTTGTTTCTCAGCAGCCGCACTTTTCTTTCTCCAGTTCCTCGGGTTCCTCTTCCAAAACGGTGATCCCGTGCTCTTCCTCCGGTACCGACACCAGCACCGAGCACGCCTTAGTGGCCCTGACTTCCTCCACTTCCTGCTCCGGCAGCCCCTGCCCCGGCAAATGGTACAGCCGAAATTGGGTGATAAAATCCACGTACGGACGTTCCTCCACAAAATCAATTAAGGTGGATTTGTAGATTTTGCCCCCGAAACGGAGGTCCTGCCCCTCGCCGTACGCCCACGGCGACAGGAACCGGGTGATCTCCTGCCGAAGCAATTGGGAGTAGGCCGAGACATCATACTGCGGAAAAAAGCTCACCTCCAGCTTCACTTTCACCTGCTCAAAAATGGGGTTGCGCACATGCAGCGTAACAAAACAAGACAGCCGCTGGCGCAGGAACGCTTTGATCTCCTCCAACTCGCCCACGCTGGTGAGCGGCTGCAGCGGGTCCACGGCGTTGCGCTGCCGAAGATCCGGAATGGAAACCACCGTCACGTGGCCCGGCGCCTTTTCATTATAAATTCCGGTGGTACCGGCGGGCTCGTAGCGGGTGTGGGGCAGGCATTTCACCTTGTAGATGCGCGGGAACGCCTCCAGCACCAGGTGTTCGTAGTCCCAAATAGTGATGGCCCGGTCCTTGTGCCGCAGGCGCTCGCTCACCCGGCGGTAATAATGGGGCGGGGTTTCGGCCAGGGCTCCGCCAAAAGACGCGAAGGGCTGCTCCACTTTCTTCACCCCGGCCAAAGGCTCCACCAGTTTGCTGATGCTGCCCGCAGGCAGGTGACGGGCCAGGAAATCAGGGGCGTTGTCCTGGTCCTGGAACACCACCAACGCCGCCTGGGGCAGCGCCGCCACCGCCCTGCAGACCGCCTCGCTGGCCGTATGCACCGCCGCCCGCAGCCACACCTGGCCGGAGGGTAGCAGGCTATGTTCATGGTTTGCTCCTTTGGGTAATTGGAACCGGATGATGCCCGAGCGGGTCAACTGCCCGGTGAAATCACTGACCTGCTCTTTGTGGAACGACACCCAATGATTGCCCACCAGGTAGCTCCAATGCACGTGCTGCTCGGGCTTTTTCACCAGCGGATTGGCCGAGCCTTCCAACAGCTGGAACAGCACCGAAAGCGTCTGCGGCGGCGTGGCTCCCTCCACGCCCAGGTAAAACTCCCCTTCATGCGTGAGCCAGTCCTGGATGGAACCGTCCTCTTCCTCCACCTCAAAGAAAGGATCATCCACGTTTTTGCGCTGAAATACGGGAACCAGCCCCAAAACGGAAGACTCGCGCAGATCCGGTCGTTTCAGGGCGGGATGCTCCTCTTTCTGCCCGAACGGATACACATGGAAGAACTGCACCTGCCTTCCGGCGAAGCTGTCCTTGGAAGTCAGATCCAAGGAAGCGGTGGCGGAGTAATCCAGGGCGATTTGCTCGATGACCGGCGTGTAGGGTTCCGTGGGGGCCGGGGCCATGGTGTTGAGGCTGGTCTGGATCTGGCTGACCTTGTCGGCGGCCTCGGTACTGGAGCTGAGGATGGCCTGGATGGCGTCTTTCTTGGCTTTAGCCTCTCCTCCGGCCTTGTCAATGAGGTAATCGGTAAGGTCTTTCTGATATTTTTTGTGCCCGAAGTCATCGTTCAGTTTCAGGCGCAGGAATCCCTTCACGCTGGCGGCGGTGTAGTCGGGCCGGAGACCGTACTCCAGCGGCAGTTGGTCCTCAGCGGTGAGCGAAACGGCCAGCAACGCAAACAGATCCGCCGAGGCAGTTTTGGTTTGCCACTGCCCCTGCTGCAAACTCTGGATGGTGATGGACTTGGTGGAGACCGCACTGGGTTTGTCTTTCCAGTTGATGCTGAGCGCCGAAAGGGTGGCGTTCTTCTTCAGATACACATCAGGGTGACCGATGATGAGCGAGGCATCTTTCTGCGGCAGCGGCCCGAATGGCATGAACGGCTGCGCTGGATCCAGCATCCCG
This sequence comes from Rufibacter psychrotolerans, assembly GCF_016924645.1. Lineage (GTDB taxonomy): Bacteria > Bacteroidota > Bacteroidia > Cytophagales > Hymenobacteraceae > Nibribacter > Nibribacter psychrotolerans. Next base: position 57,685 of record NZ_JAFFJV010000023.1, read on the forward strand.
AAATCATTGTACAGCTGCAGATTCCGCAGGCCCTGGCCTTCCACCGTCAGCTCAATCTTGGTCAACGTGGCGTCTCTCACCAGTTCGTACAGGTACTCCTTCCCGGACTGGGGCTGGAGATGGACGCTCAACATGGGATGCGCCGTGTCATAGGCCGCCTGGTGGACTTCTGGATGGAAGGGAGCGGTGGCGGGTTCATCGGGCTGCAGCTTCGCCTTCAACACCAGCAGCTTGTTCCCGCTTTCCTCCTGAAATCGGAAGTACGGGCTGATGAGCATGAGCGGGTGCCACCCCTCGGCGGTGGTCACCTGCGCCTTGATGGCGGCGGAATAATCCTCCAGGCTGAGGCCGGCACCCGTGAGAAACAGCTTGAGAGTGATCGTGCGGGTTCCCTCGGTGAGGTAGAGCAGCGGCGACGCCACGGCAAACCCGATGGTAGCCGGCGACATGGCCAACTGGGTGAGTTTACCGTGGCGGTATTGTTTGTTCCCGAAAAAAGGCCAGCCCTGCTCCGGCGGCATGGGTTCCTTGCCCGTCCCGTCCAGGGAATGGGCGGCCGGGGAAGCGTACAGCCAATCTTTCTGCAGGTTTACGCCGGTTCCTTTCTTCTGCTCGTCCTCCTCCGTAGCTTGGTAAACCGATCTGAAGGAAACCAGTCGGGCCTGGTTCGGGACGAAGTCTTCCGTCAAGGCAAACACCACTTCCTGCCCCCTGCTGTCTTTCCCGGCCTGGAACAAGGTGCCTTTGGGCAGGATTTCGTGGGTGACGTGCCGGGCCAGTTCCACCACCACGTGCGCTTTGCTGGGCTGAGCCGGTTTGCGCGTAAGCCGCAGTACTTCCTGGTAATAGAAATCCAGGTGCCTGGCGGAAAGCGTGTTCAGGTGTTCCCGGTTATAAAGCAGCAACTGCAGAAACGCCAACAGCAGCGTCATGTGTGGGGCATGGTCCTCGCGGGACGTGAGGGAGGCCTGGAATTGCTGCCGGGCATCCGTAACCACCCGCGCGTAGGCCCGCAGAAACTGGTCCAGCGTGGCCGCAAAAAAGGAATGGTTGATGGCGAAGTAAATCTTGCGGGACGTCTCGCCGGGAGCCGTAGGTCCGAAAATCTGCGTATCCACCACGGCCGCGGAAGTCCAGAGCACGGAGAAAGGCTGGGCCAGCATCTGGGAAGCTGGGGCCAGCTTCTCGCCCAGAATCATCCAGGGCGGCACCTCGGTCTCGTCCAACAAATCCTCCGCTTCGGCGGCGGCGTGGAAGGCTTTGAGTTTCTGCAGTTCCAGGGCCAGTTTGCTCTGGATGAGGTTCTGCAGCGTGGCTTTCAGGGGAACGGAGGCGGGTAGCCGTTGCCACAGTTTCTCCAGACTCCAGGCCAGCGTGGCAACGTAACTGAAGACCTGGGCAAAGGCTTTTTTCAGGTTTCCTTCGTTTACGGGCTGTTTTCCCAATTCCTGCCGGATTCCTTTGTGGAGTAATCCGTTGAGTTGGTTGCAATAGGCATCCACGTTCTGCACCGCCGCCAAGGCCAGAACCGCCGAGACATCACTCTCCAGAAACGCTTTCCAGTTCTGGTTGTGGTACTGGTTATCGGGTCCGTAAAACCGCAGGTGCTCGCTCAGGTTCTGCGCGTAAACCAGCCACTCTGCCACCCCGTGCTCCTCCACCGGCACCGAGGAAGGCGCTAGCGTCCCGCTGGTCCGGCCGGGTTGATCAGTGCCCTCGCGGGAAACCATCTGCGGATGGATGATATGGGCGCAGGGCGAGCTCATAGGGCGTTATCGGTTTGGGGCGGATTGGTGAGGAAGTGTAGCAGTTCGGTACCCTCGGTTTTGTAGAACGGGAACACGAAGTTGAACCTTGAGTTGGTGGTGCGCACCCGGTAGTCTACCTCAATGAGCAGCAATCCCTCCAGTTCGCGGGTGGTGTTCAGGAATACCCGTTCCAGGTCAATGCGGGGCTCAAAGTAAAGGATGGCCGTCTCAATCTTATCAGTAAGCTGGGTTTTAAGCGTGGTATCCAGCGACTCAAAGATCATCTCCTCCAGGTTGCACCCAAACCGAGGCTGCATAAGCCGCTCCCCCACCATGGTGGTGAGCAGGATATGGAGGCTGCTCTGGATATCGGCTACGCCTTCCAGCATGTCCACCTGGCCGCTGAGGTGGTCAAAGGTGGGCGGAAAGCTCCAGCCGCGGCCCAGAAAGTTTTGGGTAGGTGTGAAGGCCATAGGTTCTCAGCGCGTTGGGGTAGAGGTCTGTCTCAGGCAGTTCTGTTTTTAGGCTGTTCTCCAGAAAGTAGGTCCATTTCACATTTTGCTCACCCGCCGATCAGCACCGAGACGAACCCCATGGTGATGGTGCCGCCGTGGGCGGTGGAATCGCCTAAGCGGGCCGCGGGCATGCCCCCGATCAAGACCGAACCTGAGCCTTTGATGATCGCGTCGGGCGGACCGGCGCAGGTAGCCAGATCCCCCATTCGAGCGGCGGGCATCCCCCCAATGAGCACCGTGGGCGCTCCGGCCGGCAGAATGGGACCGCCTACGTGGGGCTTGGGTCCATCGGACATAGGGCAGACGTGCAGATCAGAAACTCGGGCGGCGGCTGGCATATTTTCAAATGTTGGTCAGGAAATCATTACAAAGCGGTTGTTTCAAGGCCATTTTCCGGTAAACAGGGCGAAAACGGGAAGGTCCAAGTCAAGGCTATTACTCGGCTATTTGTTTCAGTTGATCATGACCGTACCTCCTTTCACGATGGCCATGCCGTTGCCCGCCGAGAGTTCGTTGCCGCTGCCGCCCTCGGCTTTGAAGGCCGATTTTCCTTTGGCCGAGATATTGATTCCTTCCAGTTTCACGTCGGCGGTGGCTTTGAGCGTAATGTCTTTGATGCTGCTGAGGGTGATGCCGTTTTGATCCAGCACCAGTTGGTTTCCGTGCTGGTCCTGCAGTTGCACCCGCTTTTCCTTCTCGCTCAAAAGCAAGGAATTGCCCTCCGGCGTCTGGATGGTGAGTGTCTTGTCTTTGTCATGGAACAGCACTTTCATCTTGCTGCGGGAGACGTAGCCTTTCTCATCGTTCAAATCGGCGGCGGTGAGCGGGGCAGGTTTGGCGCTGCTGTGACACATGCCCAAGATTACCGCCTGGTTGGGGTCGCCGTTGAAAAAGCCCACCACTACTTCATCCCTGAGGTCCGGACGGAAAAAAGTACCTCGGCTTTCCCCGGCATCCAGGGTGACCAGCCGGGCCCAGATGCCTTCGTCTTTCTGGCTGATCACCGGCAAACGTACTTTGATGCGGTCCTGCCCGGCCGGGTCTTTCTCCAGTTGGGTCACCACGCCCACCTGCAAGCCGGTGATACCCAGGTAGGGCTGCGCCGGGTTTGCCGGGCGGGCGGTCTGCGTAAACCACTCGGGGTTCAGGCCCAATTGTACATCGGTTTCCCAGTTGCCGTTGGAGATCTGGTGCCGCACCCCCGACACAAAAGCCGGCCCCTTGAACCGGTCGCCCACTCCTTTCAGCTCTACCACTTGGCCCGGCAGCAACTGCGCCAAACCTTGGCAACGTGCCCGCCCCCGGATCTTGGCCAGCCGGTGTTTCAGCAGTTTGGCGTTGGCCAGCTCACGAAGCACCGGCTCCGGAACCATTCCGCTCTGCGGCTCGGGTTGCAGCTCGGCTTGCACCACTTTGGCCAACTGGCTGCCTGAGAGATTACCGTTCAACTTGCTTTTAGGCTCCACGCCTTCCGCCTGCTTCATTTCCTGCGAAGCTGGGTCCCAGGCCTGCACCTTGAGCCCCGAAGGCTGAACTCGCGTGTCTATCTCGGCATCCAGTTCCAACAAGGTAGCGCCGAACTGCAAGGTTATTACCGGCTCCTGCCCTAGCTTCGGCTTTTCTATTTTCACCTTGCCGTCGCTTACCAGGCAGATCAGGCCGTTCTGGTCCAAGCGGGAGAGCAGGAAATCCCAATCGGTGGCATGGTACTGCACCAGTTGCGGATGGGTGAACTTCGTTTCCTCCACCTCTCTGGCCAGACGGTGCTTTTTAAGTAAATCTTCCGCAATTCTGCTGTCCTGCTGGTCATGGTAGTATTGGCTGCGCGGGGCCACAGTCATTTTCATCGCTTCGTCTTTGCACTCCACCGTCAGGAAAGAGCCGTTTTGGCGTACCTTGATGCTGTGCCGGATCACAATTCCCTTGAAGATGGTGTCGTCCTTCCCCCGGTACCCGGCCTTGATCTCAATCTTTTTGCCCGGCACAAACAGGTCCTGGTCACTAAGGGCAAAGGTCTCGGCGGCGGCTTCTCCGTCCAGCATCACCAGGGTGGCCGTGGGAATTCGGTTCACCTCTTTGCTCACCACAATGGATAACACGTGCACGGTATAAGATACCTGTATGCTTTCAGAGAAAATCTGGAAGGTGCAGACCTCGGGTGAGGCCGCTGTGGGCAAGGTTTGGGGGCTGATCATTTGGCTACGGGCGGAAAGTACAGGGTCTGGCCGGGGACAAGCCGCCGAAAATTGGTGAGGCCGTTTGCTTTGGCTACCTGCAGGTAGCGGCGAGGATCTTCGTAGAGCCGGAAACACAGCAGCGGCAGCGTATCACCCGCCAGTACCTGCCGTTCATGGGTGAGATCTGGGGATTGGCGGTTCTCCTTGGCCACCCGTAGGTTCTCCTCCACGCTGCTTTTAAAAAGGGCTTTTGCTATGGCCCGGATGGGTGTACCATCGGGTTTAAAGAGCTTGAAGGTGATCTGCAAGGAGGCAAGCCGGCACTTGAATAAACTTACGCCCCACACCAGTTTGAAGTGGCGAGTCTCGTGGATGGGACCATGGAATTCAGTAAGTAGGTCTTTGAAATACTTGAGCTCTGCCCAGATATCAGAGGTTGGACTACCTTCAATGAGGCCGGTGGCGTCAAAGAGGAATTCAAAGGAGAAATCCTCGGGTTTGGTATGCACGTATGTTTGCTGTTTCGCGCTTGCACCTTGCCCCTGTGCTTCCACAAAAGCCACTTTGTAGTCTAGCTGGTACGTTTCTGGGTTCACCAGGGCCAGGTACTCCCCTACATAAGAGGCGTCGCTTAGATCGGCTTTATCATAAGCGATGATCTTGAGTTTCTCCAGTTTTCCGGTGTCTGCCATGGCTGCCAAAAGTTAGCGTTCCTCCCGTTCCCGTAACAAATGCATCACCTGTTCCACGCACTCAGCGATCAAGGCCTCGCGGTCTTCGCCCCCCAAGGCCGAGGTAGCCATGCCCGCTGCCCCGGAATTACCCGCACCCGTGCTGCCCGAGGCGCCTTCCGTCACCACTACTTTGATATGCAGTTCTCTTATCTCTACCGGCATGGGCGCATTAGTTTACGGTGAAGTAGTTGTAGCGCAGTTCCAGCGTTTCAATGACCAGGCTGTTGTTCTCGGCGTTGAAATCGGTGACGGACCAGCGGCGGGGCCAGGCGTTCACCACGTTCCAGCTTTTGAGTGGCTCGTGCTGTTCGTTGAGCAGGGTGATCAGAAGCGTGGCGCCCACAAACGTCTGCCGCTGGAAGGCGTCCTGGCACCAGGCAAAGATTTTGGAGTCCTTGGTAAGGAAGCCGCGCTTGAGCACCAGATCCGGGTATTTGGTCCGCACGGGCAGCACGTGCTCAAACCGGTTCTCGCCCCCTTCCTTGAAGGTCTCGGTCTCAAACTCCACCGACAAACCCGTCACCGACTGGAAACGGGTGTCGTTGTCCACGTTGCTCACGTTGGTGAACTCCACCTTGAAATGGAACCCTACCGGCGGATAGTACCCTTCCATAGCCTCCTCGTTTATTTCACCAGACTCAGGCCTTCGTGGGCGATCTCAATGGTCTCAATGGCGACCTCGTTGCCGTCGGCTTTGAGGTCGCTGGCCTGCACTTTGGTGGGGAACGCATTGAGGACTTTCCAGACAAAGACGGGCTCGTGGGTTTCGTTCAGCAATTTAATGGTGATGTCGCGGCGCTCTACTTTGCCCAGCAGGCTGGTTTTGTTGAACCAGTCGTAGAAATCGGTTTTGCCCTGGAAGGTGCCCCGCTTGAGGGTGATCTTCTCGTTTTTGGGCAAGCCGGGCTGCGCGATTTTGCCGTACGAGCGGCTGTGCCCCTCGCGGTACTCAATGGGGTCTATCTGCGTGCTGAGGCCCGTGACTTCGGTGAAGCCAATTTTGGTCCCGCCCCACTCAACCTCAAAGTGGAACTTGGGTAATGGATACTCGGCCATCTCTTTCTCTTGGTTTACGTTTGGTGATCAGCGGGAAAATCTGTTAGTACTCACGTTTCAGGGCCGATTTCCTCAAAACAGCCTCAGACTGCATTTCGAATCTGGAGCTTCGGCCATTGCCTTGACAGTGCGCCGCAAGGCATTTTCTGAGGTAACTGCCGAAATTGGGGAGAAGCCGTTTTGGGGCTATTTTCCTGCAAACAGCCCCGAAACCTGCCTTCACATTCACGTATTTCTGCTTAAACAGACAAAAGGGTATAGTAAAGACTTCACCGGAGCTTAGCCCCGAGGCGCAGGGAGATCAGCTTTCTGGCATTTTATGGGAGAACCGCAGGATGATGAACTCGGCGGGCCGCACCACCGCCAGGCCAATCTCCACTATCATGCGGCCTTCCAGAATGTCAAGCGGAGTCATGGTTTTGCCCAGGCCCACGGCCACGTAGAAGGCGTGCTCGGTGATGGCGCCCTGTAAGGCTCCCTGCCGCCAGAGCGTGGTCAGGAAGTTCTCGATCATGGCCTGCACCTTCACCCAGGTACTGGCATCGTTTGGTTCGAAGACAAACTGCTCGGTGGCTTTCTTGCTGGACTCAGTGACCATGTTGAAGAAGCGGCGCACGCTCACGTACCGCCACTCGTTGCTGTTGCCGGCCAGCGTGCGGGCGCCCCACACCAGGGTGCCTTTGCCGGTAAAAGCCTTGATCACGTTGATGGACTTCCCGAAGTTCACATCCACGTTCAGCTCCCCGTTCTGCGACTCCTCCAGTTTCACCGACGGCCCCACCACGTTGATCAGACTCTCGTTGGCGGGCGCTTTCCAGACGCCCCGGGCGGCGTCTACGCGGGCGTACAAGCCGGCAATGGCTCCGGAAGGCGGCAACAGAGCCGTTTGCTCCTTCAAATAGGAAATGACGTTGCCCAGTACCGGGATGCGGCGCAGAATGTCGGCCTCGGCGGCTTCCTCTGAGGTTTGGGCATCGCGGAGCAGGTTGGAGAGCAGCGTGTAGAGGCCGTTGAAAATGGAATCGCCGCGTTTTTCAATAATTTCCCGCAGGTTTTTCACGGCGTCTTCGCGGGCCGCGTCTGTGTTGCCGGAGGCATCGGCGGTGAAGGTGAACCCGGTGGGGTCGGCGGGCTCGGCCAAACCGGCGGTGACGGCATCGTCCAGTTCATCGGTGTCCCAGGCGCGGCCGCCCTGGTCGTTGATGCTGGCAATACCCGGATCGCCCACAATGGCGGGATCGGTGGAAAGCACTTCCACCCCTAACAGCTGCCGGAGGTAAAGCGGCGGCGTACCGCCAGAAGGAAACAGGCGCGACTTCAATTCTTCATGCAGGGAACCCACGAGCAACGCTGAGGGGTCATCCTTGAGACTTTCGTCTATGAAAGCGTCGATGATCTGGTACAGAAAATCCCAAACAGCGGTGTAGCTGTCTTTGACCGTCGTGATGTCCGCGTAGTCGCCGACCAGCTCGCTGATGGCGGTGTAAAAGGCGGCTTTGCGCTCCTGGTACATTTCTTCCAAGGAGGATTTGGTGCCCAGGAAGGTGGTGAGGGCGCTGTTCAGGTTTTGGGAACTGGTGATGATGTTGTCCAACTCCGTCAGGTTTTCCTGGGTGGTGGTATCGGTGGGGGCCACAAAATCAGGGTCGGCCCAGCTGATGATGGCGCCCAGTTTGGTCACTTTGCCTTTCACGTCGCGGTAGCGCACCTGCCGGGGCAGGTTCACCCGCAGGTACGGATAATACGCGGCCCCGAACTGCAAATTGCCCGTGCCTATGTTGGTGCGGAAAGCGTCAATGTCGGTTTTGCGGTATTTCTCGTCGGAGGGATTCGCGATTTTGACATCGGCAATCAGGAAACGGTCTTTCAGGTTGAAGCATTGTTCCAGTGTGACCTTGTGCAGATCGCCCAGTTTATCGGGGGCCAGTTTGATGCCGTCGGGGTAAAGGATCAGGGTAGGCTCGTCTTCTTTCCGCAACTCGGCCAGGGCGCTTTCTACGCCGGTCGCCAGGTCGGCAGGCACAAACGGATCAGGGAATTTCCCCAGCGAGACGATGTAGCACTTGCCGCCCCCGTTCCGGAAATACATCCGGAGGCTGTCGTATAAATAATAAGTGCTCTCCACCGTAGCCGTTTTCACGGTGTTGTTCACGCTCAGGTCCACGGCGGCCACGTTCAAGGGCGGACTTCCCCCGAACATTTCCTCAAACTCCACCAAAGATTCCAGGCGCACCGGGGTGAGCGCGTAATCCTTGCCCATGAAGGTGGTGCGCTGGGTGTAGCCAATGAACGCGGGCACCGCCGTGTCTACGGCCGCAATAGAGGGCGGGAATTTGGGGACCTCATCAATGTAAACACCGGGCACCCGCAGGGTAGAAAGGTTCAACATGGCTGGGTTGGGTTAAGGACTGGTTTTAGAGTTCGTGCAGTTTCACATCTTGTCCAAATGGAGTTTGTACACCTGGGAGTTCTTCAGGTCGCCGGTGCCGGTGAGGAGGCTGTAATTGCTGAGCCCGCTTTTGCCCGAGATCTCAATTTTGCCCCAGACATCAAGGGGCACCGCTGCTTGTTGGGTTTGCAGGCTCTGGCGGCTGGCGTAGCTGATCTTGCTGTCGGTGGGTTGCCAGAAAGCGGCATCTGTAACGGCGGCTCCCTTGCTTTTGGCGATGGCCCGGTAGTGTTTCGCGTCTTTCCGGACCAGGTCGCCGGGCAGATAGTCTTCTTCGGGGCGGTACGTGGGCAAAGGCAGGGTGAGGTGCGGATATGCGCCCCCAAAGATGCGGGCCCACTGGTTCCCGAACAGGTAGACTCCCCTCCCACCATCGGCCTTTACCCGGTAAGCCAACGCCGTTTGCGCAGCCAGTTCCGGAAGTTGCCACTTCAGCCAGAAGCCCAGCACCATCTTTTCCAGGTTGGCCAGCGGTTTGCGGGTGCCGGGCAGCGCATCGGCTAGTTGGGCCAGCAGCAGGAAGCCGGTTTTGGTTTGTTTCAGCAGGACGCCATGGGCTTGCAGGGCTTTGCGGGTGCTCGTGTCTGGCTCTACCAAAAGCCACTCGCGCACGTCATAGGTTTTCAGCTTCTGGGCTTTGCGGGGCGCGGGCAGATCCTGAGTCCCGTCAAAGATTTTCCCGCCCTCGTCCAGGAAGGAGTGGTGGAGGATGTCCACGGCCATCAGGGGTTGGTATCTGCGTTTTGTGCTTTCCATTGACTTCAGGACACGGGCGTTTTGTGGCCGATTTTCTCATTTGTCTCCAAAATCAGGGAGCCGCCCTCGGTCACGGTTTCCTGTTTCAGTTCCAGCAGGCGCACCAGGTACAGCACCGAGGGGTACTGCTTGCCGCCCAGCGTGCCCCACAGGTGGTTCAGTTCCTCAAAGGTGGGCGAGTACAGGTCCACAATCAGCTTGAACTCGCTCAGGCGGTCATACTCCATGAATTCACCGGTGACGGCCAGGTTGCTGTTGAGGTGGGTGAAAATGTTCCTGGTCTGGAAAAACCGGATGAGCCGGGACAGGTACGTGAGCGCTTTCTCGTATTTATTGGCCGTGGCCGAGAACAGCACGAACAGGTTCACGAATACCGGCGGGTTGAAATACTCGGTCTTGAGGGTGGCGCTGTTGGCAAAGGAGTACGGCGAGTTCTTCAGGGTCTTCTCCTCGCGCAGGTTCACCAGGGTCATCACCACCTTGTCCCGCATCTCGGCATTGTCCGTGCCCGTGGGCGATTCCATCGTGGCGATGTTGCCCAGCACCACGGTGTCTTCCACGGCCGGCTGAATGCCCTCAAAAAAGGTATTGAGCTCAGAAACCAGAATCTTGAGGGCGTGGGAAATCACGGGTCAGCGGAATTAAGGCTTGCTAAAAAGCAGGAATTCACCGTGGGCAGAGGAATCTCCGGCAGAACGGGAGAGTGGCAGGGCGGATAAGAAAACCATACAGGGTTCCTGGCTAGGAAGCTCCTGTACTGGAAAAAAGCATACCGGCTTACTTCCAAAGGGTGTCCATGGCCTCGGCTGAACTAAAACCTATTCAGCGCAAACAACCGCTATGGGAGTATGTCAACTTTGGGAAGGTGGAAAAGCTGATGAAAAGCACGACACGCTCCCTGCCGGGAGGCTTAGAGGCTATGTTTTCCTGGTACAGGAAAGTCGGGCTCAGGTTTCTGATAATACCGCGGAATAGGTTATGTTATACTCGCCCTTCCTTTTTACCAGAAGGAACAGGCGTTTAACCCTTGCTGCTTACTTCTTTATACTAAAGTAATAATTATTTGGATTCACAAATAATAAAATTAATTAATTTTCAGCCCTTTGTCTCCCCTGCTTCCACCCCACAGACCTTCTACTCCAACCCAAGGGAATGATCAATTGGCAAGGTATGGAAACCTGCATCGGGATTTCTGCCCGACCACTCCACACAATTCCGCCAAGGTTAAAAAGGGGTACTAAAAAGCCTTGCAAACTGGTGTTTGCAAGGCTTTTTAATTGGCAGGAATGTGGTTTCAGGAACGGAATCTGCGCAAGTGCTAACTTCTTTCTAAGGTCCTGAAGAGAGCTGGGCATTGAGCCATCCCTGTCCGGAGTTTGCTCTAGCTGCCGGCACGCAGCCCCCGTTCACCGGTTCTGGGTAGCCCTACTTTCAGTGGGTCTCTGTGTAGTGTTTGAAGTTGTTCAGGATTGCCTGCCAGCCGGCTCTTTGCATCTCGGTGTCATGTTCGCCTTCGGCATCAAACGTGGTGGTCACGTTGGTGGCCCCGCCCAGGTCTGTGAACTCGGTGGTGCACTGCCTTCCGTCCGTCATGGTGTAGGTAAGGCGCTTTTGGGGAATGACCTCGTCATAGATGGCTTCAAAGTCAAACCCGAAGCTGCCGTCTTTGGCTTCCATCCGGGCCCTGTACTTTCCGCCAGCCTGCAGGTCGTTTTCTGCGTTGGGGCACTGCCAGTCTTCTGAGGCAAAGTTCCAGTTGGTGATGTGCTCGGGCCTGGTATAGAAGTCCCACGCCTTGCCCAGGTCTGCCGAAAAGGTTGCTTCAACCGTGATTTTTGTTTGTTCCATGGTGCTGTTATGTTTTGTAGATGGTTAGGTACTGTAGGGAAATTCTGGCAAACCGCCCCGTAACTTAAGGGTTCCCCCAAGCGCCAAGGCAGCCAGGCTTTTGGAGGCATGGGTTTCCTCTCTCCTTTCAAGATGCCTTGGTAAAGGAGTCGCCCCCACAAAGAAGGACTGGAAGTTTGCCCTGCCGTAAAGCTGCGAATTTCTCCCAAAATAAAGCAACAGGTTTTGCCCGATTTTCAGGAAAATTGCCCAAAAACGCCCTTCCCTAACCTGCTGTTGCCAGGAGAGAAATTTCTCTTGGCTGGGCCTCTTTACCAGGACTTTGTTGCGGTTGAAAGAAAGGACCTTATCTGGGCAACTGCCCGCCAGAAAACCAGCGGAGGGCCGCGCATGGCTATCTTACGGCACCTGCTCTGCCAGCAGAACCAGCACTTTCTCGCCAACGGGGTCTGCCTCCCCTCTTTTCGTTCGGAACGCATGAAGCAGCTGTAAATTCTGGAGGGTGGTCTGGAGCATCCAGGAACCTTCTATGGGGCTGGACAGGGCCTTTTTCAGGTACTCCCGGCTTTTGGCCTCGCAGTTTGCAATGACCGCGATCTCCAGCAGGGTGGCGTAGTCCCAGTAGTCGGGGCGTTTGGCGGCCAGCTTCCGCTGCACGGCGTATTCCACCACCGGGGCCAGTTTCCGTGCTTCCTGCTCCTCGCCCTTCAGGGCCAGGAGGGTGACGGCGTTTACGCCCGGGTACGCGTCCCGCCAGTCAGCCTCAAAGCCGGCTTGGTACGCTTCCAGCGCCTTGTCCAGGTAAGACTCGGCCAGCAGTTCCTGGCCCTGGTGGTAGGCCTCCTGAAACAAGTCTTTGTAGACCCTGCCCAGGATTCCGTAGGTCTCGCTGCTGGGACCGTTCTGTTCCAGCACCCGCTCCAGCACGGCAATGGCCTCTTTCCGTTTTTTGGCCCGGTTTAGGGCAAACCCAAGCTGCTCCTGCACCATTCTGGTTTGCTGCACATGGGCAGGCATCTGTTTGATGAACGCCACCGCCTGCTCGTAGGCGCCAATGGCTCTGTAGGAAAGCATCACGTCTACCAGAACCCCGGTTTCTTCGTTCTCCAGCACCAGCCCCTGCACTATCGCTTCCACCGCCCTTATTCTTTCCTCCCGGCTCCCCGCCAGTTCCCGCGCCTCCGCCAGCCGGTCTTTGATGTCCTGCTTGTATTTGACCAGGTCCCGGAAAATATCGGTCTTCTCGTGGGCCACACTGTTCTGGAAGGCAATGCCGTCTACCAGCTGGTACACCGGGCTGTCAATGGTCTTTTCCTGCTTGGCCCGCAGCAACTGCGCGCGCAGGGCAGACACGCTCTGCTCCACCGCTAACAGGCTCCCCGTGGCATGGTCATACTGGTAGGGCATGCTCCTGAGGAAATGCAGGTCAAAGGGAAGCCGGGAACTTGCGGAAAAGAGGGTGATGGTGGTGCACGGCTTTATGGCGTGCCGAATGCCCAGCTCATAGAACACGTTGGCGTTGGCTGTGGTGAGGTCGGCCACGGCGTAATCACACAGGATGAGCCGCTCATACATGGGCTTGTGGATGATGCCGTTGATGGTTTCCTCATCGGCCCGGATGGGCTCCAGATCGGCGGCCACTATGGCAGGTTTGATCAGGGCGGAGTACACCAGGTCAAAGTCTACCTCATTCCCCTCCAGGTCTTTCTTCCGGCCGAAGGGCATCACCACAAAACACAGGGGCCTCATCATGACAGCACCGCGCTTTCTGGTTTGAAGGACAGCGGGAAATGCGCTGCCTCTACCTCAGCGGCAGCGGCTTTGTACCCAATCTCGTACAGCTCAAACCGGCTTGCGGCCTTGCTCATGTCCACCAAATCGGCTATCTGCTTCGGGGAATACGGTTTTTCCATCAGGGGCTGCAGGTGCTCCTGGTCAAGCCAGTAGTTGTAGCGTAGGTACGCCAGCAGGCCCCGGCCACTGGTGTCCGCCACCAGCAGGTCTTCTTCCATCTTGCCTATCTCGCTGTCAATCTCCCACCGGGTGGGCGAGGCAGAGAGCCACTGCAGAATCAGCTGGTTGTGCCAGCTGGCATCCTGCATGAGCATGTCGGGTATTTGCTGGGCCCAGTCTAAGAGGTGGTTCTGGGTGATGGACTGGGGTAACCGCTGGGGTTTGCCCATGCCAGTACCCACCGACACCAGCAGCAGGTTTTCGGCCCCTATTTTCCATTTGAAGGGAAAACCCTTGAGGGTAGCCACCATGAGTAACTGCAGGGCAGGATTGTTGGCCATGCTTACCCCGCCGTCTACGAAGGCGGCCTCGGGCAGGCCACCGCCCACGTCCAGGACCTGGGGTAGAAAATAGGTGGGCGCAGCGGCGCTGGCCCGTACCGCTTTCCAGAGCAGAATATCCTTGTTCCTGCCTAGCTTGCTGTCAAAGAACTTTCCTTCTGGATGATTGATAATGGGCCACACGCTGTTGGTGTCTGCCCGTTTGGTGACAATGCAAAGCCCCGTCTGAATCCTGTCGCTGCCCAGGGTAATGTCCTCAAACACCTTTTGCAGCTCTTTGTCCAGGGGACCAGCATCAAACCGGGCCTTTAGGAGGCTGAACACCTCGTACCACTTGTGCCGGTCGCCGAAGATCTTGCCCCCAAGTTCAAAGTACTTTGTTTTGATCTCCTCCACCTTCATGCCGATGGCCAGGGCGGCGGCAATGATGGCCCCGGTGCTGGTGCCCCCAATAAGGTCAAAGTAATGGCTGAGCCTGAACGCCGGGTCATGGTGGTGCTGCTCCCCCAAGATTTCCTCTATCTTCTGTAGATAGCCCAGGGTGAGCGCCCCTCTTATCCCGCCGCCGTCCAGGGCCAGGATTCGCTTGGGGCTGGTGGGTGCTAGCTTTTGCTGGAGCGTCATAGGGCACGGGAGATATAAGATGTACAAAGCACAAGCGGCAGCTGAGGCAAGGACCATCAAGGTCTGGGGCTTAACCACTGCTCCCCGTAAATGCGCGGGAGTGGTTTGCTCTGGCAGAGGGAAGTTCCCCCGGGTACGGGTGGCGCCAACTGGCTCAGTTCAGCCTGGCGAAAGAGAACGGTGACGTAACCCCGGTTTCCTTCATGACCCCGGTGCCGCTCATTCTTTTCCCATCGGCGGAGAGGGTGAGCTGGCAGGAAACCGTTCCGGTGAGGTAAGCCAGGTCCAGGGTTAAGTCAAAGGTTACCAATTGTTCCCTGACCGCGCCGCTGCCGCTGCCAATAAGCACCCCGTCACTGTAGGCCTGGATGGTAAACGTTCCTTGGTCCTGGCTGATCTGGTACTGGGTTCCGTCATGCTCCTCTACCCAGGTTCCCCCAATGGCTATGGGCGGCACCGGTTTCACCACCGGGTCTGGGTTGTGGACCGGCCCTCCGGTGGTAGAAGCGGTGCCGGTTGTAGTGGCGGGCGGGTTCACCGGCTTTGTGGTATACTCAGCGGGAAACAGCAGGGCCAGGGACTCCAGCAAGATCCAGATGAAGCCCACCAGCGCCGATACCACGGCTACCCAGAGCCAGTTCCGCTTGAGCCAGCCCCCTTTCCAGGGTATGCCCGGGTCGGGGCCTTTCTTTTTGGCAGGTATGCCCACCCCCTTTTCCAGAAAGTCCAGCAGTTCGGTGGTGTCTGCCTCCCACTTTTTATGCCTGATGTCAAATGTTTGCCTCAGTAAGAGGGGCGCCAAATCGGGGGGCAGTTGCTCGGGGAGGGGCAGCGTGGCCCCGTCCATCAGCACGGGAATCACCCGGATGTTTTTCCGGAGGGCGGTACCCACCTCAATCCTTACCCAGTCTTCGGGCGCCTGAATGCGCACCCTGCCGCTGGCTGGGTCTGCCCCAATCCAGTTTTTGCCCATGACCACCAGCATGACATCGCAGGATCTCAGATAGCTGGAGATCACCTCAGAGAAATCTAAGCCCGGCTCAATCTTCTTAATGTCATGGAAGATGTACCTGTCGTCAAAACGGCTTCTTAGCGCATCAGAAAGCCTGGCGGCCTCTGATTTGGCATCATCTGCCCGGTAACTGATGAACACATTCCTGGTAGCGGTACTTTTAGGCACCCTGAAGATGCTCTCTACGTTCATGGCATGGGGTTTCAAGGAGTTTCACACAAACTGGCGCCATAAGAGGGGGAAACTGTCTCCAGAAGGGGAACAGGGAGAGGAAGCGCCCCCTTCCCGCTCCCGTTGGCGGATTGGGGAGGAGGCGCTTCCCCCAGGGGTGCAGCCTGGGGCAGCTGTTTACTTAGCTGCCATTTTAGGCTTTTTGGCCATGGAGGCCATGACAAGGGCATATTCCAGGCCCGGCTCATGGAGTGCCAGAAGCTTGCGTTTGAATTGGTTTGCCTTTCCCTTGTTCCCGGTTCTGGCCTCGGCCAAGGATTGCAGGTACACCACCCTGGGGTTCACCTGGTCGGCCTGGGCTAATTGGGCCAAAGCCTCTTTCATGTCTCCCTGCTCGTAGGCCAGGATTCCCGCCAGTTGATGGTACTCCTTCATGCCTGTGGAATGGCCATTGGCCGCCAGCTGGGTCCTGAGCGCCTCGGCTTTGGTCCTGGCCAGCGCGAAGTCATGGCGTTTGGCCGCCAACAGGGCTTCTACGTACAGGATCCGTTCCTGCAGCCGGGCAGATTGGACGGGGATAAAATCACCCCTGTTTTTGAGCGCACTCGCCTGGTCCAGGTTCTGGCGGGCTTGGGCCAGGGCATTCATCTGGGTGTACACTTCCGCGTTCTGGAGGTAAACCCAGGCCTGAAACAGGGTATTGTTGTTCTCCTGCAGCACTGTGAGGGCTTTGTCTGCCATGCCCATGGCTTCCTGGTAGCGGCCTTCGGACAGGTACGCGTCTGCCATGGCCAAGAGGTTGTCTGCTTTCTCCAGGTAGAGGGAGGCCTGGCGCTCGGCGTACTGGTAGGCTTTGCGGGCTTCGTCATACTGCCCCATGAGCAGGTAGGTATGGCCTACCTTGGTCAGGGAAATGTTGAACGAGGGGTCCAGCTCGGCGGCTTTCCTGAAGTGCTGGATGGCTTCTTTGTGCTTGCCAAGTTTCTGGAGCAGATCTCCCATGGAGTCATAGGGGTTGGCTTCCTGGGGCGCCAGCCTGATGTACGCCTCAAAGGCTTTTCTGGCCTTGTCGTAGTCCTCCTTGTTGGTGTAGGCGTATCCCAGCGCGTTGTACGCAGGCGCCAGATGGGGGTCAAGGGCCAGGGCTGCGGTAAGGGACTCAATGGCGCGGTCCACCTCGCCCCGGCCCTGGGCGTTCTGGCCGCGCCACAGCAGCGCATACTTGTCTTTGGGGTAGAGCCGCACGGCCTGGTCAATGGCGGCCACTGCCTCCTGGGGCTTGTGGTTGATGTTGGCCTGCACAAA
The DNA here is from genome assembly GCF_016924645.1 of Rufibacter psychrotolerans. GTDB lineage: Bacteria > Bacteroidota > Bacteroidia > Cytophagales > Hymenobacteraceae > Nibribacter > Nibribacter psychrotolerans. Next base: position 74,374 of record NZ_JAFFJV010000023.1, read on the forward strand.
ACTGATCAGGCACTGCTCCCCGTCAGACACCCGGTCTTTGAGCGCGGTAGCTTTGGCCAGGTGCTGCTGAAAGGCCTGCTGGTCGCCGGATTTTCCGGCCGCCAGGGTCCGCAGCAGGTGGGCCATGGCAAAGTCAGGGTCTGCCTGCAGGGCTTGGTCCAGCAGGGCAGCCACATTTTGGAACTTGAGGTTGTTGAGGTCTTCCCGGGCCTTCAGGTATAACTGACGGGCTTCTTCAGAGGTGGTGGTGATGGGGATGGCAGTTGGGGCGTCCTGCCGGGCCCAGCCGGTGGTACTCAGGAGCACCAGCAGGCTTGCGCCCAGGACACGGGCAAGGGGAAAAAACGCTTTCATACGGTATGGTTGGTGAAGGGGGCTTGAAGCAAGGCGATGCAGAACACACGCCCGAAGCGTGTTACCTGGAGAACATCTTTATGGCGCCGGACAGCCACCACAACCAAGGATCAGGAGCAGGCAGAAAAGCTCCTTTTGCGAACTTCTAAAAGTGAAATAAAAATAGCTATAAATTAAACTACTTTCAAGTATGTTAGGGAAAGTTTACAAATCCTACAACACATTCTGTCATTCCCCAGCGGATTGTCCAACTCAACCTGAACCCCAGCACCAGTTTTAAGGGCATTTTTCGGAAAACACCCCTAAAATGAGGAGAGGCTGCCATGAGGAAGGGAAAAATTCTTCGGAGAGTGCAAGCAAATACGATGAAAGCTGCTGCCGTTGCGGGTTCTGGTTCGCTTGTGCAACTTGTGTGGGTACTTCACTCCTGTACTGGGCACTCCATCCTTTCAACCCATCCCTAAAAAACCATATACTTTTCTCTACTTTTTTTACATAATACGCGTATAAAGCCCTAGCCTGCTTAAGATTGCTTTCCTTTTCTGTTTTAAGCCTCTTTTCACCAAAGGGGCTCACTTTTACAAGTTTACGGGCAAAGCGTTGGGGTTCCCTCGCGGAAATGTTCCCGGCATTACGCCCGCCCGCTTTGCGTCACCTGGAACGGCACACGGCTTAGGGTACTAGGAAACTCGGCGTGCCATAGGCCCTACAGGTGGAAGAGTACCCATTACCCTTTCCTGCTTGCTTTTCATGCTGCTTTCTGACAACAGAAAGGCTGCTCCTGTTATCTATAGTGCACCAAAGAAACTACGGTATGCAGAAAATCACTCCTCTTCCCCGTACGGGCTGCCTGTCCCGCATTTTGGTATTCCTCTGGGTAAATCCGCTGCGCGGGGTGCCTGCCTTTTTTAATGCCAACGGTGGCACTGCCAGCACGGGGGTAACACTGGGTCATCTGGGTTTTCCAGAACGTCCGGCGGTGCTGGCCCGGCAAAAGCTGGTGCTGCATCCCGTATCGACCGGCTGGTGGGATTATGCACTTTGATTCATGACCTGGGGCTCCCCAGCTAAAGTAGGCTTCCTAAACTCTACTACCAGCTTCCATCTCTTGGTTTTCAAATTTTTCACCTTAAACCCAACCCTATATGAAGAGAATTTTATCTGCGTTTTTAGCGTTTATTCTGGCATTCCTGTTGGGCGCGCCGGCCGCCTGGGCCGCCTTGAGCCTATCGCCCATCTTCGGTTCAGACATGGTGCTGCAGCGGGGTACCGCGGTTCCGGTGTTTGGCACGGCCACCGCGGGAGCCACCGTTAGCGTGCAGTTCCTGGGGCAGAACAAGTCTGGCGTGGCCGATGCCGGCGGCAAGTGGCGGATTGACCTGGCCAGCATGTCGGCCAGCGCGGCCCCCAGTTCCATGACCATCACCTCTGGAAGTGAAACGGTGACCCTGACCGGGGTACAGGTGGGCGAAGTGTGGCTGTGCAGTGGTCAGTCTAACATGGGCTGGTCCCTGTCCAATGCCAACAACAGCGCCGCCACCATTGCCGATGCGGGCAACCACAACATCCGCCTGTTCCGCATGACGGCGGGCAACGGGCCCGCCACCACCACCTGGAAAGTGTCCAACTCCAGCACGGTGGCCAATTTTTCGGCAGTAGGGTACTGGATGGGACTGGAACTCTCCCAATGGATGGGGAACGTGCCCATTGGTTTGATTCAGGCCACCCACGACGGAACCGCCATTGACCAGTGGCAACACACCAGCGGCGGAGTGGGCACCGACTATGACGCCATGGTGAAGGCCATTCAGCCGTTTGCCGTGAAGGGAGTGGCGTGGTACCAGGGCGAAAGCAACGGCGGCGACACCGGGTATAGAGCCAAACTGACCAACCTGGTGCGGGAGTGGCGGGCCGACTGGGGCCAGGCCAACCTTCCGTTCGGCATCATTCAGCTGGCGTACCGCTCCGGCTGGAATGCCGCCCGCAATGCCCAACTGGAGGTCGCCGACTCTGAGCCAAACTGTTTTCTGGTGGTCATCAGAGACCTGCCGGGAGGCTCCCTGCACCCCACTGAAAAGAAGCCGGTGGGCATCAGAACTGCCATTGGGGCCCGGGGCCTGGTGTACGGCGACAACATCCCGTACTCGGCTCCCGTGCGCGACATTCCTACTTCCTACGTGTCGGGGAATAAGGTCATCCTGCACTGGAAACACCTGGGCAACGGCCTCTTCACCGACAATGGGCTGGCGCCCGGCGAGTTTAAAGTAGCCGACGCCAATGGCCGGTTCCAGACGGCCACGGCGGTCATTGTGGGCAACACGGTAGAGGTATCCAACCCCAAAGTAGCCAAACCCGCCATGGTACAGTACTCCTACAGCAGCGTGGGGAACCTGTACAGCCGCGTGAGCATCCCCACTGAGGGCGGCAACGTCATTGTAAACCGGCTGAAGGTATCTGAGTTCCAGATCAGCGTGGCGCCGCTGGCGGCGGCCACTTCCTCCCCGGCTTCTGCCGCTACCGAGCTGGCTTCTTCCCGTCCGGCCGTTTTCCCTAACCCCGCCGCCAACGGGCAGTTCAGCATCCGCCTGGGCGATCAGGAAACCTCGGGTAACTTGTCTGTTCAGGTAGTGGATCTGCTGGGAAGAACCGTGTACCGGCAAGAGGTGAAAGCCGCCACCGAGATTCAGGTAAACAGCCACCTGAGACCGGGCAACTACCTGCTGCAGGTGAGAGACCATGCCAAGGTGCTGACCAACCAACAGCTGGTCATTCAATAAAGCTGACGTGCCCGGTCAAAGCAGGAAGCTACCCGGGAGCCCTGGTAGCTTCCTGCTTTCCTTTGATTGTAAGTTTCTCTGGTTCAGCCCTAAAAATTTACGCTAACGTTGGCATTTTGGTAGCCAAGCTATAGTCCTTTTGAGTATATTCAGGCTAAAACCAGCTCTTAAACTTCAGCCTTTTTCCATGACAAAACCTTTACTCTCTCTTTTGCTGTTGGTGCTTACCCTACTGTCGTTTCAGGCGCAGGGGCAGAACAACACCCCGCCTTCGTGCGTGATCACGGCGCCGCACAACAACGCCTACTTCCAGGCCGGCAAGGCTATGACCATTCAGGTGTACGCCGCAGACATCGGGGGCAGCTTCGCCGACGGCACCGTGACCAAGGTGGAGTTCTTTAACGGGCCCGCCAAACTCGGCGAAGCCACTACCGGCACCAACCACACCTTCTCGTTTGTGTGGGCCCCGCTGAGCGAGGGCACCTACACCCTTACCGCCAAGGCCACCGACAACCAGAATACGGTGAGCACCTCGGCGGGAGTGATGGTCACCGTGGGCAGCGCACCGGCCACCAGCCACGGCCTCAGTGCCTGCAAGGGCAAGTACCTGGGCAACATCATTGCCGGCAACGTGCCCACCAACTACCTGCCGCTCTGGAACGGGGTAACCGCCGAGAACAACACCAAGTGGGGCGTGGTGGAAGCTACCCGCGACGTGATGAACTGGAACGGGGCCAACCTGGCCTACAACCACGCCAAGAACAACCACCTCATGTTCCGGTACCATGCCTTTGCCTGGGGCAGCCAGTTCCCCGGTTGGGCCATCAACAGCCGCAATACCCTGCTCCTCACTCCCGCCGAGTTCCAGGAAGAGATGGAGGAGTACATTGCCGCGGTGGCCGCCCAGTACCCCACCGGCATTGACCAGATTGATGTGCTGAACGAAAACCTGCGGACCCACGCCCCGGCCACGCAGGCGTTCAAGACCGGCCTGGGCGGCGCGGGCGCCACCGGCCACGACTGGATCATCTGGTTGTTCACCAAAGCCCGCCAGTACTTCCCCAACTCCAAACTGATCCTGAACGACTACGGCCTGGAGAACGACCAGCCGGCCATCAATGAGCAGCTGCAGATTATTAAGCTCCTGCGGGACCGCAACCTCATTGACGGCTTTGGCACCCAAGCGCACGAGTTCAACATTAACACACTCACGGCCACCCAGCTGAAAAACGCCCTTGACCTGATGGACAACGCCGGGGTGCCCATCTACGTCACCGAACTGGACATTTCCGGCGACGACAACCTCCAGAAAACCCGGTATGAGACCCTGTTCCCGGTGTACTGGCAGCACCCGGCCGTGGCGGGCATCACCCTCTGGGGGTATGAGTCGGGTAGAACCTGGAAAGCCAACACAAACCTGCTCACCTCCGGCGGCTTTGACCGTCCGGCCATGACCTGGCTGCGGCAGTACCTGGCCGGCCGGCCCGATGTTGGCTTTCCGTTCTGCACCCAGGAGTCTACCGTAACAGGAATAGACGATGAGGTAAACGCGGTATCGGCCTCGGTGTATCCCAACCCTGCGCACCAGGAATTTACCTTTAAACTAGCGGGCCGCTTCAGCTACCAGGTGTACAGCAGCACCGGCGCCCTGGTGGAAGCCGGCACCGCCACCGACCAGGCCAAGCTGGGCCAGGCCCTGGGCAAGGGAATCTACGTGCTTAAGGTGAGCCAGCGCGAGACGGTGAAAACGTTCCGGCTTGTCAAACAATAACCCTAGCCCCGTAACCCGAACAGGCACCTTTTCCCTTTCCTAAAACAAGACTCCCCGGCAGACCTGCCGGGGAGTCTTGTTTTTGAGCTATCTTTCGCCAAATGGCCCCAAAACAGAATCTATCATTTCCTGGCTCATCACCTGTTCCTCTGATGGTAGCTTGCTGGCTTGGTCTTGCGCATTCTCCCACCGGCTCGGCCCCAAACCTGGCCAAACAGGAAAGCGCACTGGAATAATACTATTTTAAACAGGGTTTATACGCCCCTTGAAAGCGGCCGCGTATAGGGGTTAATTCTGCTAAAACAGGCAAAAAACAGGATAGGGCTGCACTTCTTCGGGCGCAGGAAGACAAGGGCAAGAAACCTCAAAATTTTTCTATCTCATTCTCAGGCACATCTACTTTGTTGCGCTAAAAACATAGCCGTTTCTGTATATTAATCGTATACAGCAGCATACGTGCATCTTATAACATCTTTCCCCATGAATTTCACATCCAGCAGAGTTGAAGACATCTTGTTTGATGCCGCGCGCAAAGGCGACGTGGTGACCATCCAAGAAATGATCGCCGAGGGCGCCGACATCAACGCGCAGAACGGTCGTGGTTTTACTCCCCTGATCCTGGCCTCCTATGAGGGCCATTATGAAGCCACCAAAGCGCTTCTAGACGCTGGGGCCGACGTAAACATGCAGGACTACAGCGGTAACACGGCCCTGATGGGACTTTGCTTCAAAGGCTACGCCGATATTGCCGAACTGCTGATTGAGCGCGGCGCCGACCTCAACCTCCAGAACAACAGCGGCGGCACCGCCCTCATGTTTGCCACCATGTTTGGCCGCCACGAACTGGTGAAACTGGTGGCCGCACACGGGGCCGACCAGCACATCAGGGACAGCCGCGGCCTCACCGCCCTGGAGATGGCCGAGAAGATTGGCAATGAGGAAGCCCTCAAAGTGCTCCATTACTAAGCCGGCAACAGCCGGTTCTGTGCCTGCGCTTTGCCCCGGTGCACCTCTGTAGCAGGTTTTCCTGGTCAGGAACCCAACCTTACCGCCCCTGCCGAAAAGGAGTTGTTTTCCCCAAAACAGCCCCTTTTCGGCAGGGGCGTTTTTGGGATGATCTTTTCCTGGGGAAACAAAGCACGGGCAGTGGAACAGCGGTGTTTTCCATATCAGGAACATCTCCAAACGCTCACATAAAACGCCTGTTTTGGCCCCGTTTTGTCTGAAACGGGGCCAAAACAGGCGTTTCCATCATAGGGCTGTGAAGCGAAGCACACCGGTTAGCGCCCCAACTGCCCCAGCTGTGTTTGAGACACATCTGAGGGCAGGCTCCTTACCGGAAAAAATGAACTGCGGAGGCGAGGGACTTAAACGGTAGCTTTCCTGCACAGGTCCTGCTTCCAGAGCATCACAAACCAGTTCATTGCGCAACATCAACTTACGGGACTACGCCCGTGTCGCGGCCCTACGCAGCGTTATCCCCCGCCCTGGGGCTCAAGGCTCACGGTTCGCCCGGGAGGGCAGGTAAATCTGCAGCCCCAGCCCCAGTGACAAGCCGGTACTCCCCGAGGTGCCCGATCCCACGTCAATGTTGGCGTGGCTGCGCACCAGGTTAAGGGTCCCCTCCAGTGAGACGTTGGTGGCCACAAAGTGGGCGTACCCGGCCCTTACCCCATACACCGTAGAAAAGAACCGGTCGCCCTCAACGTCTTCCAGGTTGCTGCCGGCAAACCCCACCAGGGCCTCCCCGAACCAGCGGTGCGTGGGGGCGGCTCCCTCAGGGAAATAGTACCGGATGAAAGGTGTTAAGCCGTAACTCACAAACTCGCCGCCGTCAAAGATCTCGGCCGCCAGCTGTACCTGGGTACCTATGGCCGCGTTGTCGCTGATGAAAAAGCCCGCCCTAGGTTCCAGCTCAAAGCTGAAGGTCTCAGACTTGAAGTTGTGCCCGATTGATCCAATACCGGCCCCAATGAGCCAGTTCCCCTTCCTGACGGAAGAATTCGCCACCGGCGCGGTACTTTGCGGCCGGGAAATGGTCTGGCCCATGGTCTCTACCACCACCGCCACTACCAATACAAGGGTGAGTACAGATTGTTTCATAATTTTGCCTTTAAATTGTACCATATTATTTGCAACGAGTTCATTTTCATTTAGTTGGTGGTTTCTTAAAATAGATTCAAAAAGAACCTATGTAAATAAAATTGTACCCTGCAAAGAACCAATTCCTGAAAAGACCACTGTTCAAACCTCCGGGAAGTCTGTGCCATGGCTTGCTCTACCTCTGAGGCAACTTTGGAGCAGAAACGACAACTCTATCCTTTGGCTCGGTTCTACCCGGTTCCCTCCAACTCCCTCGCTCGCCTCTGGCGAGTGTGAGCAATGGGGCGGCGTCTCGCCGCCGGGCAGGAATGCAGCAATGTTGATAAGCTTCTGCTACAAGGTGCATTATCTGTTTTAGAGCTATTTTTGCGAAATCAGGCCTAAAGCGCGTAGCCCCGCAACGCGGCCAGAGGCCGCCCGATAGCGCACACTCGCCGGAGGCGAGCGAGGAAAGAGAGGGAGGTTTTAAGTTTCACCGGGCGTTTGCAGCGGCATTCCAGTTGCCAGTTTCCACCGTTCATGACTAGGCAAAGGGGTAAGGCAGGACTAAGCGGCGGTAAGGCTATACCCGCAGGGCAACCATAAGTTGTAGAATAATCTACCTAAGCGTAGGCACCCTCCGCCGATTACTGGAGCCAAAAAGCGAGGCAGAGATAGGGTTGGTGAGGGGGCCGGTAAGGGGTCAGATGACGGTTTTGTGCGTGATGGTCTGGGTGATGGGAATGTTTTCCTGTTTCTTCCCGATGATGAGGCGGTTGCCGGAGTCATAGGTGAAGTAGTTCCAGAACCAGTTGGTCATGACCACCAGCCGGTTGCGGAAGCCCACAATGGAAACCAGGTGAATGAACATCCAGATGAGCCAGGCCACGAAGCCCTGCGCCTTGATCTCCCGGTTGAACAGTTTCAGGTCGGCAACGGCTTTGTTGCGGCCTATGGTGGCCATGGCGCCCTGGTCTTTGTACACGAAGGGCTGCATGGGCCGGCCGGCCAGGAACTGCACCAGGTTCTTGCCCAGGTGCCGCCCTTGCTGCAGGGCGGGCTGGGCCAGCATGGGGTGCCCCTGCGGGTAGGCGGGCGTCACCATGGCGGCCACATCGCCCAGGGCGAAGACGTTGTCATAGCCGGCCACCCGGTGGAACTCGTCTACCTGCAGGCGGTTGCCGCGCAGCAGGCTCTCGGGGCGGAGGCCTGGCACGGGGTTCCCGGTGACGCCCGCCGCCCAGATAAGGGTGCGCGTGATCAGGGTTTCGCCGGTGTCCAGGGTCACGGTGTAGCCGTCATATGATTTTACCCGGCGGTTGAGCATCACGTCTACGCCCATCTCCCGCAGAAACGCCAATGACTTTTCTGAGGCTTCCTTTGACATGCCCTTCAGCAGTTCTCCCCCACTCTGGATCAGGTGAATGTCCATGGACTTGAAATCCAGTTCGGGATAGTCTTTGGGGAACACGTGCCGCCGCAGTTCGCTCAGGGCGCCGGCCAGTTCCACGCCAGTGGCCCCGCCGCCCACTATCACGTAGTCCATGAGACTGTTGAGCTGCTCTTCATCGTCCAGTTGCAGAGCCTTCTCAAAATTGTCCAGGATGGTGTTGCGCAGGCTGAGGGCATCGTCAATGCTCTTCATGGCAATGGCGTTTTGGGCCATCTGCGCGTCACCGAAGTAGTTGGTGGTGGCGCCCGTGGCAATCACCAGAAAGTCATACCGAATGAGGCCAATGCTGGTTTCCACCAGTTGCCGGGCGGTGTCTACGCGCTGCACCTCGGCCATCCGGAAATAGAAGTTCTTCTGGCGTTCAAACACCTTCCGGAACGGGTGCACAATGGCATCGGCCTCTACCCCGGCAGTGGCCACCTGGTACATGAGCGGCTGAAAGGTGTGGTAGTTCTGCTTGTCAATAAGGATCACCTGCAGGTCTGCCTGGCTCAACGATTTCACCAGCTCCAGTCCGGCGAAGCCGCCTCCAATGATCACCACCTTGGGCTTGCCGGTAGAGGCAATGCGCGCGTATTGTCCCATGTCTGTGGGGTTATAGCCAGGAGTGGCCTTGGTAGACCACTCCTGATTAACATAAAATACAAACTAAGGACCTATTCAAGGAAACAGGTCCTTAGCGGGGTTTAGCCTTTAAGGCCTTGTTTTACCCAGGAGGCCACCATCACGGTGCGCTTGGCCTGGTGCACCACGGCTACCCGGGCATCTTCCTTCAGGCCATCGGGCCCGGCGGTGACGCTGGTGCCGTACGGGTTACCGCCCGCCCCGAAGATAACGGCATCGGTATAGCCCGGGGCGGCAATGATGGCTCCCCAGTGGAACATGGTGGTGTACAGGGCCAGCAGGGTAGCTTCCTGGCCGCCATGCGGGTTCTGGGCGCTGGTCATGGCGCTCACCACTTTGTTGGCCAGCTTGCCATGGAACCACAGTCCCCCGGTAGAGTCTATGAATTCTTTGAGTTGGGCGGGCACGTTGCCGTAGCGGGTGGGCATGCTGAAGATGATGGCATCGGCCCACTCCAGGTCGTCCAGGCTTACCTCGGGCACGCTCTGGGTATTGTCCAGGTGGGCTCTCCAGGCAGGGTTGGAGTCAATGGCCTGCGGCGGGGCCAGTTCTTTCACCTTCAGGATTTTCACCTCGGCCCCGGCCTGCTCGGCTCCTTCGGCGGCCCATTTAGACAATTGGTAGTTGGTGCCGGTCTGGCTGTAGTAGATGATGGCCAATTTTACTTTTTCCATAGCGTTTGGTATAGGATGAATGATAAGTTCAAGCGGCCCGGCAGCTAGGGCCACGGTCTGGCCTTTGCCTGGGGCAACGTACTCAAGGTTCTACGGGAGCAAGCCCCCACTGTTCACCAAGTAAGCAAGAAGCAGCCGCTGCCCCGGGTGGCCGGCTGCGGGGGAAGTGGTTTTGGGCCTGTTTTACACAAAACGGCCCTGAAACCGGGCGCAGGGCTCACCCCTCCTTTTCCACCTCATGCTGCTCCACTTTTACGGCGTGCTGGGCGGGTTCTACGGTGCGGTCATGTTCGCGGGAGTACACGTGCGTGAACTCGGCCCCCAGCAGAAACACCACCGAGGTGTAGTACACCCACACCAACAACAGCACCACCGATCCGGCCGCGCCGTACGTATCGCCCAGGGGTTCATACTGCAGGTAAATGTTGAGGATGTACTTGCCTATCACAAACAAGATGGCCGTGACCGTGGCGCCCACCCACACATGGGTCCACCGGATCCGGGCATCGGGCAGTACTTTGTAGATGGCCGCGAAGATGGCAATGCTGATGAGCACCGACACCAGCAGGTTGCCCAGGTTAATGAGGTACACGGCAATGTAGGAGAACCGCTGCCGCAGAAACTCGTTGAGGATGCTCAGCATGACTTCCACGGAGAGCGACACCAGGAGCAAGAAGCCCAGGCTCACCACCATGGCCAGGGAAAGCACCCGGCTCACCACCATGCTCAGCCAGGCTTTCTGGGGCTTGGCTTTCACGTCCCACATGGCGTTGAGGGCATCCTGCAGGGCCACAAACACGGTGGTGGCGGTAAACACCATGGTGCAGACGCCCACCACCGTGCCCAGCGTGCTGGCCGGCGACTGGCTGGCGTTCTGGATGATGCTCTGGATCTGCTGGGCGCTGTCTTGCCCCACCAACCCACTGATCTGTCGCACCACCTGCCCCTGCACCGCCTCCTCCCCGAAGGCCGTGCCGGCTATCCTGATCATGATGATCAGGACCGCGGGCAGCGAGAAAATGGTGTAAAATCCAATGATGGCGGCCGAGTCCAGGGGATTGTCCCGGGCGAACTCCTGAAAGGTGAGCTTGGTGAGTTTCCAGGCGTAGGCGAGTCGTGCGGTCATGGGCGATGCGCTTCTTACTGAGGGAGGAAACAGTGCTGGGCTGGGCGCCGGGCTCATGCAGTGCCCGGGCCGGCCTGGGAAGGTTAGCCGTTTCGCCGGGAGGCAGCTGTCTTGAGCACCCGCAGCTCATCTTCGGCGGCCTTGAGGCGGCTCTTGGCGGCCCGCTCCCTTTCCTTGGCGTACTCGGTATCTTTTTCGGCCTGGCTCAGTTCTGCGCGCAGGGCTTCTACCTTGCGCTGCTGGTCGGCCACCACCGGGTCACTGGAGTATCCTCCCCCCGAAAGCACCGAGCAGCCCATGACCAGCGGCAGGACCAACACCAGCACAGAAGCAGCTCTTTTGTTTAGCGAGAAAACGTTCATCTTCAAATAATGGTAGGTGAATTTATACTTACGGGCCGCAGGGAAAAAGGTGTAAACCCTTAGGCGGGGCAGCACCAGGGCACCCCGAAAGAGCCGCATCGCGCGCACCTGGCGCACCACTTGTAAACCTGGCTGGTTACCAGAAATCTTCCTGAGCCGGGTTCCCACATCGTGAAAAAAATGGCCCCGGTTTTCGGCCCTTTTCTTGGAAACGGGGCAAAAACCGGGGCCAGAGTCAGGTATCAGCGGCTGGCGTTACAGGGCCGGAAGGTTGTCTGCCTTGCGGCGCAGCCTTCTCACCTTAGCCGGGTCCATTTCCTCGGGGCGCGACAGCAACCCAACCAAAACTCCGGTGAGGCCCATGCCCACAAAGGCATTGCGGGCCTTGGTGTTCTGCGAGAAGCCAAACAGCCACGGGGCCGCCAGGGTAAAGGCGCTGGTGACAAAGTCCATGGTTAAGTGGGTTTTGTAGGGCATCACCTGCACGGCGCCCCACTCGGCTTTGGTGACCAGGGCTGAGGTAAGGGCCATGCCGCCGATGGCGCGGCACAGCGTGGTGGCGGTTTCTTCTTCGGTAAAACCAACGGTTTCCGGCGCCGAGGCAATGGCCGGGATATAGGCTGCTTCAAGAACGCCGTGAAGCGGCCGGGTAATGGGTTGCCACATAGTTTTATTGGTTAGGTGGATGAAACATGCAGACTGCCAAGCGCAGCCCTGCTTTCTTCCCACTCTGTACGAGGGCAGTACAGGTTTGTTCCTATCAGAACCCGGCAACAGACAATTCTTTTTGCTTCCACCCGTTTACCGCCTGCTTTTAGAAAATAGGCCCTAAAACCCAAAGCAGGCGTTTGATGCCCTGAAATGGCCGCCGGGTTAGGGTTCTTTTATAGGGATAGTCCAGGCAAACCTGCCGTGGAAAACAGGAACAGGCGCCACCGGAGCCCTAGCGTCCCCGCCCCCCGATCACAAACCAAATTAGGATAGCGATTAGCCCAGGCGGCTGGTCCGGGCGGCTTGGAGCTCCCGCCGGATGAGGATGGTGATGCGGTCGCTGAGTTTGTCGCTGATGCACTTCAACTCCTCCTGAGAATACTCATAAAAGTCCAGGCCATTGATGAACTCAACGGTTTCTGAACAAGCCGACAGGTCTGTCTTTTCTATGAGGTAGAGGACAGTTTCTAAGGGTATTTTTCTCTTCATACTTCTTCCGTTTCGCCACTTCCCGGGCAAACGTAATTTAAAGATTAAAATTCCAGCTCCACCAAAAAAGCAGTAAGGATCAGGCATTTACAGTATTTACCCCGTAAAACTTCGGTTTTCACGGAGGCTTCTTCGGGCTATCCTCCGCCCCGGCGAACGCCCAAGCGCTGTTATTAAAATGGGAAGCAGGCAGGAAATGAACGGCGCAGATTTCTGTTCCGATCCCTCAGGCTTTGGCGCAGCATGCAGCAGCCTGTCTCCGCTAAATGGGGCCTGTACGCTGTATTGTGGCCCTGTTCACGGCAGCCGCTGGCTTAAGTGGGTTAAATTCAGACACCTATATTGTGCTATTTAGATGTGAATTATTCCTAGTTTTACAGAGAATCCTTTACCCTTGACTATCGCCCCGGACCAATCGGCCTCCCTGCCTATGAAGAAAGTTGTACTCCCGCTTTTATGCTTCCTGTTTCTTTTGCTGCTGTGGGTGCCCGGCTATGGGCAGGCGCCCGCGTTTGAACTCCATAAGCGCGTTGGGGCCATCATAGGCATGCCCGATGACATTGCCATTGACTCCAAGGGCGATATCTACGTGACCGACTTCTACATCCGGAAGTTTAGCCAGGACGGCCAGGTGTACCATGACTTCAAGCCCGAGAACCTGGACCACAACCGGTACGGCGCCTTCCGGATTACCCTGGACCAGCATGATAACCTCTACGTGGTGAGTTACTCCAACTCCAAGATTGCCAAGTTCAGCAAAGAAGGAAAACTCCTGTTTGAGATTGGCTCGCAGGGCCAGCAGCCCGGCCAGTTTCTGTACCCCGAGGAGATTGCCGTGAACTCCCGGGGCGAGATCTACGTGGCCGACAAAGGCAACCGCCGCATCCAGAAGTTTAACCCCAACGGGACTTACCTGCAGAGCATCATCCTGAACACCGACGTCAACGCAGGCTCCTACACTGAAACGCCCAGCAGCCTGGACGTGGACGCCCAGGACAACCTGTACGCGCTGGACGCACCCAACGGCAAAATCATCAAATACACGCCCACCGGCGAAAAGCTGCTGGAATTTGGCAACAGCGCCGCAGACCCAGCCAAACTCTACGCGCCGGCCAAGCTGGCCATTGACAAGAAAACCGGCCAGGTCTACATCACTGACCTAAAGATGGGAGGCTCTAACTCGGGGGGATTCTTTGTCTACAGCACCCTTGGCGTGTTTGAGCGCCAGGTGCAGCACACCACCGGCGACGGCCGCCTGTGGGGCACCCAGCAGAGTATTGCCATTGCCCCAGACGGGAAGGTGTTCATTGCCGACCGGCGCCACCAGGGCGACAGCCAGGTGCTCATGTTTGACAAGCAGGGCAACGTGCTGAAGAAGCTGGGGTACCACTATTTCCCCAATGAACTCACCATGGACGAGGCGGGCAATGTGTTCCTGCTGGAGTCCAGCGGCGAGGTGGTCAAATTCAATCCGCAGGGGGTGGAAGTGATGCGGTTTGGGTCGGTGAACCTGGTGGGCTATGCCAAGGGCATCGCGGTAGACCTGCAGGGCTACATCTACATCCTCACCAGCGGAGGTTTCTTCAACACGGCCTCGGCCATCACGAAATACAGCAAAGACGGCACCTTCATAAGGCAGTTCACCGACTTCGGCCCCGAGGCCAACACCAACCTCTATTCAGACCTGGCCGTGGACGCCATCGGGAACCTGTACGTGACCGATCACTACGGCGGGGCGGTGCGCAAGATTGCCCCCTCGGGCAAATACCTCATGTCCATCGGGCATTGGGGCGGCAACCCCGGGCAACTCTGGATTCCCAGGGCGGTGGCCGTAGACATGCGGGGCGTGGTGCACGTGCTGGACTACAACGGCGGCCGGGTGCAGCAGTTCAGCCCCGAGGGCAAGTTTATCCGGCAGTTTGGCCATTACAGCGCCGACTACATCACCTGGGACGTGGACTCAGACATGGCCCTGGATGGCCGGGGCAACGTGTACGTGGTCTCTAACCTGTACCCCCGCCGCTTCTGGATCGCCGACGCCAAAGGCAACCTGCTGCACGAGGAGCTTGACCGTTCTTTCACCTACCTGGCCGTAAACCAGCGCGCCACGCGCCTTGTCACCAACGAAGACGCCGGGGCGTACTCCCTGTTCCTCTCCAAAGATTATAAGGAGCCGCAGAGCCTCATCACGGGGTTTGCCTATGATGACGCCAACCGCAGCTGCACCCCAGACCAGGGCGAGCGGCCCGTGCCTGGCATGGTAATAGAAGTGACCCCCGGCCCGTATTTCGGCGTGACCCAGGAGGACGGAAGCTACGCCGTTGCCGTGGACCCCGGCGAATACACCGTCAGGACCATTCCGCCGGCCCACGCGGGCAGAACCATCACGCCCCTGTGCCCCGCCCCTTCCCAGGGCCACCCCGTGAAAGTAGCCGCAGCGGGCCAGACGGTGCAGAACATCAACTTCGCCAATGCGGTCTTTGACAGCCCGTACCTCAACGTGCACCTCTCGTCTAACCGCCGCCGCCGGTGCTTCCAGAACGTGACCACCGTCTCCTATTCCAACACCGGCTTTGCCCCGGCCCCCAATGCCAGGGTAACCGTGCAGCTGCCGGAGTTTGTGGCCCTGGTGAAGGCCAGCATGCCCTACACCGTAGACCCAAGCGGCAATCTGGTGTTTGAGGTAGGCGACCTGAAACCCAACCAGGGAGGCTCCATCACCCTCACCGATTCCGTTTCCTGCGCAGATTCCAACATCAGGGGCCTAACCGTGTGCACCAAGGCCTGGATCACCCCCGCCAACCCCCAACCAACCCCTGACGCCTGGAACCAGGCCCACATACTGGTAGCGGGCACCGCGCCCGGGCAGCACCAGGCCCGCTTCGTGATCAGCAACCAGGGCAAAGGGAACATGACCGACAGCCTGGCTTTCAGGGTATACCAGGACCAGGAGCTGGTGCTGCAGGACAAGTACAAACTGGCCGCCCAGGACAGCCTGGTGCTGCGGTTCTCCCCCACGGGAAGGGCCATCCGGGTGGAGGCCGACCAGCCCGGCGGGCACCCGGTGAAAACCCTGGCCGGGGCCAACCTGGAGATGCGGGGGGCCAACCCGCACGGGCTACCCTCCCCGGCCATGAACGCCTTCCCGCCCGATGACCCCGAGCCGGAAATCACCGAGGAGTGCCTGCCCATCATTGACTCCTTTGACCCCAACGACAAGCAGGTGCTGCCCGTGGGGCTCACCGCCGAGCATTACACCCCCACCAACACGCCCCTGCGCTACACCGTGCGGTTCCAGAACACCGGCACCGACGTGGCCTACCGCGTGGTGGTGGTGGACACCCTCTCCGCGGACCTGGACCTGAGCACGCTCCAGGTGGGGGCCGTTTCGCACCCCTACCGGATGGAAGTCAGCGGCAAGGGCAGGCCCGTGCTCACGTTCCACTTTGACCAGATCATGCTCCCCGACAGCGCCGCCGACCAGGCGGGCAGCAACGGCTTCCTCCAGTTCTCCATCCGGCCCAAGGCCCACCTGCCCGAGAAAACCCTGATTGAGAACTTCGCCGACATTTTCTTTGACTACAACGAGCCGGTGCGCACCAACACCACCCAGAACCGCCTCTATGACCTGCCGCCGGTGGTCAACCCGGCCAAACAACTCTCCACCGATGCAGTAGTGGCCTCTCCCGCCCTGCTGGGCTTCAGCCCCGCCCAGGGCCGCGCCGGGCAAGCTGTGGAGCTAACCGGTAAGAACTTCTCGGGGCAGGTTGCGGGCAACAAGGTCTACTTTGACGGGGTGGCGGCGCTGGTGCAGCGCGCCACCCCTACCGCCCTCACGGTGCTGGTGCCCGCCGGGGCGTTTACCGGCCAGATCAAGGTAGTGACGCCAGACGGCGCGGCCCAGAGCAGCACGGCATTTACCATCTTCCAGCCGCCTACCATTGCCTCGGTTTCGCCCGCTGAGGCGGTGCCCGGCACCCTGGTCACCCTCACCGGCACCCATTTCTCGCCCGTAGCCCAGCAGGACACGGTCACGTTCAACGGCGTACCGGCCCAGGTGGTGGAAGCTGCGGCTACCCGCCTGCGGGTACGGGTGCCCGATGGGGCCACTTTTGGGAAAATCAGGCTGAAAACGCTGGGCGGCGAAGCGGAGAGTCCGGCGCCGTTCATGGTCTGGTATGCCCCTACTATCGCGGGCTTTACCCCCTCCAAAGCGAAAACCGGCACCACCGTGGTCCTCACCGGCACTAACTTCGCGGAAGCGGCCCAGCGCAACCGGGTGCAGTTTGGCCCTGCCCTGGCTGAGGTGGAGCGGGCCACCCGCACCCAACTGCAGGTGCGGGTTCCGGCCGGGGCCACCAGCGGGAAGATCCTGGTGCAAACCCCGGGCGGCGAAGCCCTGACCCAGACTGAGTTCACCTTCGTGCCGGCCCCGGTTATCACCAGCTTCAGTCCGGCCAGCGGCCATGCCGGCACCCAGGTCACCATCACTGGCACCCACTTCGGGGCCGACGGGCAGGCCGATACGGTGTACTTCAACGGGCAGGCCGCGCCGGTACTGCAGGCCACTGCCACTACGCTGGTGGTGCGGGCGCCCAAGCACGTGACCACGGGCGCGCTCTCGGTGGCGGGGGCCGGCGGCAAAGCCGTTGCCCAGGAGTTTACGGTGCCCGCGCTGGCCCCCGCCGAAGCCATTGCCCTCTATCCTACGCCCACCCGCGGTGCCCTCACGGTAAACTGGTACAGGGCCGATTTCAAAGTGGAAAGGGTAAACGTCTACAACGCCATCGGGCAGGCGGTGCATGGCCAGGACCTCAGCGCCGCGGCTGAGGACGAGGTAAAGCTTTCGCTGGGGCAGTTTGGCCCTGGGGTGTACACCCTTCGGTTTCAGACCTCCGTTGGGTTAGTGGTGAAGCGGGTGGTGGTGCTGTAGCTTGCTCTGGTTAGCGCCTGCGTACTGCTGCCAGCTCCTCGGGGGAGCACGCAGGATACAACGCTAAGGGGAAATAGCCCGTACCCAAGTGTTTTGGGTTGGGCCGGAGAAGGCGCGCCTTGGGACCACCGCTCCGGCACTTTCTCCCCTGGCTCCGTTTGGGCCCTGATTTCCAAAAAAGGGCCTTAAAACAGAGCCAAGGGCCGGCCGAACCCCTTAGCCGAACAGACCATGGAAAAAGAATTTCAATGCCTGCTGGTGACCCAGACGGACACCGGCGAGTTCCACCAGGAAGTCACCCAGAAGCGTGTGCAGGACCTTCCGCCCGGCGAGGTCCTGATCAGGGTACAGTATTCGTCGCTCAACTACAAAGACGCCCTGTCGGCCACGGGCAACCGGGGCGTGACCCGGCAGTTCCCGCACACGCCTGGCATTGACGCGGCCGGGGTGGTGGAAAGCTCCACCTCGCCAGATTGGCAACCCGGCGACGAGGTGATTGTGACGGGCTTTGACCTGGGCATGAACACCAGCGGCGGGTTTGCGCAGTACATACGGGTACCGGCCAACTGGGTGGTCAGGCTTCCGGCAGGGATGTCCTTGCGCGAGAGCATGGTCTACGGCACCGCCGGCTTTACCGCCGCCCTGAGCGTGGAAGCCTTGCTCCGGAACGGGGTGACGCCCCAGAAAGGCCCCATTGCGGTGACGGGGGCCACGGGCGGCGTGGGTTCTATTGCGGTGGCCCTGCTGCACCAGCTGGGCTATACCGTGCACGCTGTGAGCAGCAAGGCCTCGGCCCAGGACTTTTTGCACCAACTGGGGGCCACTGAAATCATTCTGCGCGCTGACCTGGAGGACCAGTCCGGCAAAGCCCTCCTGAAGCCCCGTTTTGCCGGGGCGGTGGACACCGTGGGCGGGCAGGTGCTGGCCACGCTCCTGAAGAGCGTGCACTACGGCGGCACCGTTACCTGCTGCGGCATGGTGAACGGCGCCGAGGTGCCCACCACCGTGTTCCCCTTCATCCTGCGCGGCATCCAGCTGGCCGGCATTGACTCGGTGGAATATCCGGCGGAGCGGCGGCCTGCCGTTTGGCAACAGATGGCCCAGGGCTGGAAACCCCGCACCCTGGAAACGCTGGCGCATGAGATCACCCTGCAGGAGCTGCCCCAGGCCATTGCCACCATCCTGAAAGGCCAGATGCAGGGCCGGGCCCTGGTGCGGCTTCCGTAGCCATGGTTCAGTCCTTGCTTAACTGCCTGGGCGGAACCATGGTTAGTTTTGCGCGAAGTGCCTATCTTGGGCCAGCAACGGTGCTGCCCCAGCAGCTCCTCCACCCTGCCTGTGCTTATGAGAAAAACCCTTCTGCTGCTTGCCTTCTTACTGACCGGAATGCTGCCTGCCACTTTTGCCCAGAAATTCACCACCCTCACCTACTACCAGGATGACACCCTGAAACTGGAGTTGGACCTGTTTCTGCCCCAAAAACCCGGCAAGGAGAAACTGCCCCTGGTCTTGTTTGAGCACGGCGGGGGCTTTTCTGCCGGTGACCGGACCAGCGGACACAGCTTCTGCGCGTACCTGGCCCAACACGGCTACGCCGCCGCCACCCTCACCTACACCCTGTACATGAAAGGCCGAAACTACGGTTGTGACGGCAAGCTGCCCGAGAAAATCAGGGCGTTCCAGTACGCGGCCAACCAGTTCTGGCTGGCCACCGGGTTCTTCCTGCAGCACGCCCAAAAATACAACCTGGATGCTACCAAGATCTTCCTGGCGGGAAGCAGCGCCGGGGCCGAGGCCGCCCTGCACGCCGCCTTCTGGGATTACAAGCTGATGAACCTGTACCCCAACACCACGCTTCCGGCCAACTTCAGCTACAAAGGCCTTATCTCGGGGGCGGGCGCCCTCATGGACCTGAACCTGATCACGCCTGCCAACCAGCTGCCCGTCCTGCTGTTCCACGGTTCCACCGATACGGTGGTGCCCTATGCCACGGCCCCGCACCACAACTGCCCCACCAACGCCTCTAACTGGCTCCTGCTGGCGGGCTCTTACTCCATTTACCAGCACCTGGTCCAACTGAACGGGAGTACGCGGCTGGTCACTTACTGCGGCGGCGGCCACGAGTACAGCGCCGAACTCTTCCAGAAGAATCAGCAGGTCTTAGTGGACTTTCTGAACGATGTGCTGGCCGGCCGCAAATCCCAGGAACACACCATCGTGGCCACCGGCAAACCGGGCACCCGTCCCACTGCGTTTCCCTTCTGTGAGTAGGAAAGAGAAGGTACCAACCTCTTGTTGAGACTGCCAGTTGGAGGTGCAAGAACGTAGCGCCCACGGCTCTGGGAGTTGGTTCCTGTGGCTTTACCCCAGCGGATGCCTGGAACAGTTAGTTTAGCAACAAGCGTTTCGGGTCTGTTTTTGGAAAAACGGGTCCTAAACGCTATTTGCCTACTATTTAAATGCGGGAGGACTACTGGATTATTGACCAGTTGTTTTGTTCAGCCATTGGAAAGTACTTGGCCCTTGTGTTTCGTGTTGGTGGTTTCATCAATAAGGGTAGCGGAGCCGTCATTCAGCTTGTTGGTGATAAACAGAACAGGATGGCAGACTGTTAGAGTCCGAAACACCTGTTTCGGTTAGCCATGGGAAAGCACCTGGCCTTTCTGCTTCTTGCTGCGTGTTTTTACCGATGAGGAGAGCGCAGCCGTTCCTTGGCTTGTTGGTGATAACACCAACAAGGGTGGTGTGAGCAACGGAGATACCACAGGCTACGGCGGCACCCTATCGCGTGAACGAAGAAAACTGGGTAACGGAGACCATACAGGCAGCGGTTGCATTCTGCCGCGTGAAAAAACCCACAAGAGTGGCGAGGGTAGTGGGAAGCTGGTGGATAGTTTAAAACGGAGAAAGCGTTTAGGGCCGGTTTTTTGGGAAACAGGCCCCAAACACTTTCTCTGACTATTTCCTTTTTGCGGGGCAGCTCTCCTCGGCTGGGTTAAAAGATACCCAGGAACCGCTTGCGGCGGTAAATGTTTTTCAGGTCTTTTTCAAACAGAGTGTACGGGTCCTGGTAGAATTTCAGGAAGTTGGGCACGCTTACCTGGCCCGGGAACGGGGCGTAGTAGTGGGTGAGGCTGCGGGTATCGTTTCGCCAGACCAGCACGTAGGCCAGGCGCAGGGGGTGCTTTTTGAGGGTGGCCAGCAGGGTGTTGGTCCACCAGGTAGTGTCTGGGATAGACTCCAGGCCGGTTTCAGTGAAGGCGGCCAGTTTGTTGGCTTTCTGGGCGTAATCAGACACAATCTTGAGCTTCTGCGCGGCCACGTCCACGGCGTAACGGTCGCGGCCCATGTCGCCGTAGTTGTCCATGCCCACCATGTCTACCCATTCATCGCCGGGGTAACGCTCCAGAAACTCGGCTTCGGTGCTGAACTTGTTGTCCGGCGAAAACGCGTAGAGAAAGTTGTGCACCCCCAGGCTGTCTCTCAGGTACGAGACGGTAAAGCGCCAGAGCGCAATGAACTCGTCGCGGCTGGCGTGCGGCTTGCCCCACCAGAACCATTCGCCGTCAAACTCATGGAACGGCCGGAAAATCACCGGGGCCAGGGTACCGTCGGCGCCCCGCACGCTGTGCGCCCACTGGCCAATGCCGCGCAGGATTTCTTTGTACTGCCCGTGGGCCTCGCCACCCGGAATGATGTACCGCACCGCCGGCAACGACAGGGAGTCTACCCAGTAAAAGCCACCCTTGGCCACCGGATTAGAGAAGTGCCAGGCCATAGTGGTCACCCCGCCGCGGTTGTAGGTATCCACCACGTTCTGCCGCACCGCCTCCTTTGCTTGCTGGATGGCCTGTGGAGAGCGTCCCGAAAACCCGCTGAAGTCTACCCCAATCACCGCCGGATGCGAGCCCGTCACCGACTTCACGTCGGACCGGTCTTTGTCGCCGGACCACCCGTGGCCGTATTCGGTGGCGTGCTGGTGCCCGAAGAGCGTGTGCTTCCTGGAAAAATTCTTCAGGTTCTGGTACAGGGCCTTGGTCTGGGGAGTGGCATGGCGGTCAATAGGTCTGCTGCCGGCGCAGCCCACCAGAAAGAGGGCCCCCATCAGCAGAAAAACAGAGAGTCTGGTCATCATCGGCTTGGAAAGATAAAAAGCAAGATACCGTTTAGGGCCTGTTTTTCAAAAAACACGCCCTAAACCCGCCCTGGCCAGCTAGGGGAACCGGCCGGTGAGAAAAGCAATCAACCTAAATTCGTTCTGAACGGGTTGTCCTCTTCCGCTGGAGGCGGTTTCCTGCAGAAGCACCAGATTGCTATTTGGCAGAAAACCGGCCGCTACAGGCGCCTGGTAAACATAAGTTTGTAGCTTTGATGAAAATTCTCATAAATACCCGCTTTCCGGCTGAAATAATTTAAAAGCTTTTCTATATTGCTTTCACAGACGGCAACAATGTCATTTTGGCTTTTAAGGGATTTACCAAAGAGACATCGGTTCCATGCACATTGACCTACAAGTAAAACTCGTGTACCAGGACGACTACCTGAAAGTAGAGGTGGACGAGAACGTGAAGTTTATTTACCTGGAATGGTTCAGCCCTCCGGCAACGCCCCAGTTCAGGGAGGCTTTCCAGGCGGCCGCCCGCCTTGCCCTGGACCTGAAGATTGAGTACTGGCTCAGTGACGCCCGCGTGATTCCGTACCTGGATTTTGCCGAACAGAACTGGGTGCTCAGGGAAATGACGCCGCTCCTGATGGCCTCGCCGCTCAGGAAGTACGCCCGGCTCTCCACCAAGGAAAGCATTGGCCTGCTGGATTTCCACCGCATTTACAGCGCCCTGTCCAGCAGCCCAGACCTGGAAGCCAGAACCCAGTTTGAGGCCTTCACCGACAAGGACTCGGCCCTGGAGTGGCTGTTCGCCGACTACAAGGAAGAACAGGCCCCCTGAAGTCTGGTCCACCGCCCCACCTAACGGGAGGCCAGACTCCGCTTTCTGACCAGTTGAAGTGCTTCGCCCTGAACACCTGAACACCATGCTGCCGCCACCCTCTTCCCTGCCAGCCCTGCTGGAAACAGCCAAAGCCGCCGCCCTGGAGGCCGGAAGCGCCATTCTGGAGATTTATGAAAGCCAGGAGTTTGGGGTTGTCTCCAAAGCAGACCAGTCGCCGCTCACCCGCGCCGACCAGGCAGCTCACGCTGTGATAGCCCGGCACCTGGCCACCACCGGCTTGCCCCTGCTCTCAGAAGAAGGCGCCCAGATCCCCTACCCCGAGCGCGCCTCCTGGGCCTGGTACTGGCTGGTAGACCCGCTGGACGGCACCAAGGAGTTCATCAAGAAGAACGGCGAGTTCACGGTAAACCTGGCCCTTATGCACCAGTGCCAACCCGTGGCCGGGGTGATTTACGCGCCCTGCCTGGGCAGCCTGTACTGGGGCTCCCGCCAGACCGGGGTCTACAAGGAACTGGCAGGCACCGTAACCCCACTGCAGGCTTTACCCGCCAAACGCCACCTGCCAACGTTGCGGCAGCAGACCGGCGTCAGGATTATCGCCTCGCGGACGCACCTCACCCCGGAGACCGAGGCCTTCATCGGGCAATTCCCGGAGGCGCAGCGTACCTCCATGGGCAGCTCCTTGAAGTTCATGCTCCTGGCCGAGCAAAAAGCCAGCCTTTACCCCCGGTTTGCGCCCACCATGGAATGGGACACCGCCGCGGCCCACGCCCTGCTCAACGCCCTGAACCAGGGCATCTACCACCCCCACCTTGCCGCCGAACTCACCTACAACAAACCAGACCTCCTCAACCCCTCGTTTATCGCCCTGTAGGCCTGGATACCAGCCGTCTGTTTTAGGACTCTTTCCGGAAAAACAGCCCTAAAACAGGGGTGAAACGCCGGATGGCACCATCGCAAAACCTTAGGCAGTACGCTACCAATAAAAGCGCCATCCGGTGCGGGTTCATTGGCGATGGGACAACCGTAAAAGCCCCATTTATAAGGGAGATCAAGGATAGAATTGTCCTAAAATAAATTCCTGTGATAGTTCTGCTCCTTTTAAAACTATTCCTAAGTTTAGAGGAGAATTTACGCCACGCCCGCAGACCATGCCCGCCCCAAAAACAGCCCCCCACCGGCTCCGCACCCTTTCCTGCTTTGCGCTTGTGCTCTTCCTGGCCTTCGTTGGTTGCCGGGGCAAATGCGACGAACTCCGGCTGGAAGAGAAGAATTTCAAGTCAGAGATCTCGCAGGAACAGAACCTGGTCTTCACCTTTGACAAAGACCTGGTCACTGATTCTCTGCTCAACCAATGGGACACCATTCCGTACCTGCGGTTCACGCCTCGCGTAGAGGGAAAGTTCAAATGGACGGCCCCCAACGAGCTGGTGTTCTCGCCGGCCCAGGCCTTCGCGCCCAGCACCAGTTACCAGGCCGAACTCACCCCTGATTTGCTGCGGCACAGCGCCACCCCTTACAAGATTCCGGCCGGGCAGGACTTTAAATTCCATACGCCCTACCTGAAGCTGAACTCCGCCAAAGCCTACTGGACCCAGAACGAGAACAACCCCACCCAACTGGTGGCCAACGTGCAGTTCGCCTTTAATTACCCGGTGCCGTTTGCCGTGCTGCGCGACAAGCTGAAAGTGTACCAGGGCACCACCGAACTTCCCATAGAGCTGGGCAACGGCACCCGCGACCAGGTAGCCATTAGGGTGAAAGGGCTGGACCTGGCCAATCCTAACCCGATGCCCGTGCGGGTGCACCTGGCCAAAGGCCTCTCCACTCCCGGCAGCACGTACCAAACCCCAGAAGCTACCCAGCAAACCGTACTGCTGCCCGGCCGCGGCAAGATGCAGGTGCTGGAAGTGGTCACCGCCCAGGCCGAAGGACAGGACAAGATCTACGTGCTCACCTCACAACCCGTGGTCAACCCCGACGTGAACGCCCTGGTGACGCTTACTCCCCGGCGGGAGTATACGGTGGAGCGGCTGGAGAACGGCCTGGTGCTGAGCGGCGACTTCGCCTCGGGGCAGAGCTACCGGCTGGCCGTTTCCGGCGAGTTGAGCGGTGTGGAAGGCGAACCGCTGGGCAAGGCTTTTGAATATCCGGTCTCGTTTAGTTCGGGCAAGCCTACGGTGGCCTTCGTGCACCAGAAAAGCATTTACCTGAGCAGCCAGGGCGCCCGCAACCTGGCGCTGGACCTTACCAAAGTGCCCCGCGTGAAGGTGAGCATCAGCAAGGTGTTTGAGAACAACATCCTGCGCTACCTGCAGGAAGGCCAGACCTATGACGGGTACTACGACGAGCAGACGGAAGAATACTATGAGAACGCGTACTACGCGGTGAACGAGACCAACGGCAAGACCATCTTTGAGCGCGAGTACGAGGCCGCCAGCCTGCCCCGGCAAGGCAAGCACCACCTGCTCCACCTCAACCTGCCCGACCTGGACTTTGACAGCAACTTCAAGGGCCTGTACGTGATCACCGTCTCCAGCACCGAGAACAACTGGCTCAAAGACTCCAAGATCATCTCGGTCTCTGACATCGGGTTGATCGCCAAGCAGGGCAAAGACGAGGTGCTGGTGTTCGCCAATTCCATCAGAACAGCCCAGACCCTGCCCGGGGTAGAAGTCAGGTTCATCAGCACCAACAACCAGGTGGTGCACAAAACCACTACCAACCAGGACGGCGTGGCCCGGTTCCCCAACATGGACAAAACCGCCGCCGGCTTCAAGATGGGGCTCATCACCGCCCGCCAGGGCGATGACTTCAACTACCTGCCCTACGCCCAGACCCAGGTGAACACCTCCCGCTTTGACGTGGGTGGCAAGCGCCTGGACCAGCTCCCCTACGACGCGTTCCTGTACGGCGACCGCGACCTCTACCGCCCCGGCGACACCGTGCACGTGAACACCCTGGTGCGCACCCCTGCCTGGAAAACCGTGGCTGGCCTGCCCATCAAACTAAAGCTGCTGCTGCCCAACGGCAAAGAATACCGCAGCCAGAAAGGCACGCTCAACCAGGAGGGTGCGTATGAAACGGCCTTTGTGCTCAGCCCCTCGGTTGTGACCGGCACGTACACCCTGGAAGCCTACTCGGGCAATGACGTACTCCTGAACGCACGCAAGATTGGCGTGGAGGAGTTCATGCCCGACCGCCTCAAAGTCACCGCCGTACTCAACAAGACCGATTTTGTGCCGGGCCAGCACGTGCAGGTAAACCTCACCGCGCAGAACCTCTTTGGCCCTCCCGCCGCCGGGCGAACCTATGAGGTGCAGCTGAGCCTTAAGAAAAAGCCCTTTGAAGCCAAACAGTACCCCGACTTCCACTTTGAGCTGAACCAGTCCGGCGACGCCCTGCTGCAGAACAGCGTACGCCAGGGCCAGACCGATGCCCAGGGCAAGGGACAGGAAACTTTCGCCCTGGACGAGCTGCGCGATGTGGGCCAGCTGGAAGGCTCCCTCTTCACCACCGTCTTCGACGAGACCGGCCGCCCCGTGAACCGCCTGAACCGGTTTACCGTAAACACCCAGCCTATTTTTTACGGGCTCAAGAAGTTTGACCCTTACGTGAGCACCCGCCAGCCCCTGCGCGTGCCCCTGCTGGCCCTGGATGCGCGGGGCCGCCCCGCGCCGGCCCAGGTACAGGTACAGGTGGTGCGCTACACCTATGAGACCGTGGTGGAGCGGTACAGCCAGAACTACAACTACAAATCGCAGCGCCGCTCCAGCGTGCTCCTGAACACCGTGCTGCAAACCGACCAAACCGGACGGGTAGACGTGCAGTTCCTGCCCTCCTCCTCGGGCGAGTACGAGCTGCGCGTCATGCGGCCCGGGGCCCACCACTACGTGGCCCGGGAGTTCTACGCCTACGGCTGGGGCGATACCCAGAGCACGTCCTTTGAGGTGAACACTGAGGGCGAAGTAGACATTGCCCTGGACAAGGAAAGCTACGAGGTGGGCGAAACTGCCCGCGTCTTGTTCAAGTCGCCGTTTGCGGGCAAGATCCTGGTGACGGTGGAGCAGAACAAGGTCCTGAGCTACCATTACCTGAAAACCGATAAAAAAGCGGCCTCGCTCCAGCTGCCCATCCTGGACGAGCACCTGCCCACGGCCTACATCTCGGCGGTGGCCTTGCGGGAGGTAAAGGACAGCCAGTTGCCGCTCACCATTGCGCGGGGCTTTAAGCCGGTGCACGTCACCCGGAAAGACACCTGGCTGGAGGTGGCTATCACGGCCCCGGAAAGCTCCAGGTCTAACCGTACGCAGCCCATCAGGATCAAAACCGCGCCCAACGCCGAGGTGACCCTGGCGGTGGTGGACGAGGGCATTCTGCAGCTCAAAGATTACCAGACCCCCGACCCGCACGGCTTCTTCTACCAGAAACGGGCCCTGGAGGTGCAGGCCTTTGACCTGTACCCGTTTCTGTTCCCAGAACTGACCGGCACCCGCTCCAGCACCGGCGGCGACGGTTATGACCTGGAAAAACGCATCAACCCCTTAACCTCCAAACGGGTGAAGCTGGTCGCGCTCTGGAGCGGCCGTCTCAAGACCAACGGCAGCGGCGAAGCCCTGGTGCAGGTAAAGCTACCGGAGTTCTCGGGGGCGGTGCGCATCATGGCGGTGGCCTACAAAGCCAATGCCTTCGGCTCCGCCGAGAAGCGCATGCGCGTGGCCGACCCCATGGTCATCAGCGCGGCCCTGCCCCGGTTCCTGAGTCCCAAAGACACGGTATACGTGCCCGTGACTCTTAGCAACACCACCGCCAAAAACGCGCCGTTCAGCAGTTCTATCTCGGTGACGGGGCCGCTGCGGGTGGTAGGGTCGGCTATGGTTTCGGCTACGGCGGGAGCCAACAGTGAACGGCAGGTTCAGTACAAACTGGTGGCCACGCCGGCCATTGGGCAAGCTACGGTGAAGGTGGCCGTGAAAGCCCTGGGCGAGCAGTTCACCAATACCACCCAGCTCACCGTTCGGCCGGCGGCCCCGCTGGCGCAGACCACCCAATCGGGTACGCTGAAGAACGCCGCTACCGTGCAGCTACCCGCTGCCCAAGATTACCTGCCTACCTCGGTCAGTTCCCGGCTGGTGGTGAGCACTTCGCCCCTGGTGCAGTTCACCGATGATATTTCGTTCCTGCTCCAATATCCGCATGGTTGCCTGGAACAGACCACTTCCACGGCGTTTCCGCTGCTGTACTACGCTGACCTGGCGCGGGCCCTGCACCAGGAGCAGAAAGGCCGCACCTTTAACCCGGCGTACCTGGTGCAGGAGGCCATTACCAAAATAGAGGGCATGCAGCAGTACGACGGCGGCTTTACCTACTGGCCCGGCGCTACCCACACCGACTGGTGGAGCAGCGCCTACGCCACCCACTTCCTGCTGGAGGCCCGCAAGGCCGGCTACCCCGTGAGCCGGGAAGTACTGGACAGAGCCCTCTCCTACCTGCAGCGCATGGTAAAAGGCAAGGCCACCGAGGTGTACCGCTTCTATGACGCCGCCCGCCGGGTGCAAAGCAAGTACGTTGCCGCCCATGAAAGCGCCTACTCGCTGTACGTGCTCAGCGTGGCGGACCAGCCCGATTGGTCCACCATGAACTACTACAAAGCCAAGCCCGACCTGCTGTCCCTGGATTCCCGTTACCTGCTGGCCAGCACCTACGCCCTCAACGGCGGCCTGGAAAGCTTCCGGCAGTTGCTACCCCGTTCCTTTGCCGGGGAAACCTCGGTGCGGGCGCTGGACGGCTCCTTCTACTCGCCCTTGCGCGACAGGGCTATCTCGCTGAACAGCCTGGTGGAGGCCAACCCAGACCATCCGCAGGTGGCCACGCTGGCCCGGCACCTCTCGCAGGAACTGCGGTCTGCGCGCTGGTACAATACCCAGGAACGCGCGTTCGCCCTGCTGGCCCTGGGCAAACTGGCCAGCCGCAGCGGCGGCAATCTGTCGGCGCAGGTGCTGCAGGGAGGAAAGGTGGTGGGGGCCTTCACCGGCAAGGACCTGCGGCTCACCCACCAGCTGAAAAACGCCCCGGTCACGCTGCGGAGCAAGGGCCAGGGCACGCTGTACTATTTCTGGGAGACCGAAGGCATTAGCCAAAGCGGCCACTACCGGCAGGAAGACCATCTACTGCAGGTCAGGAAGAAGTTCTTTGACCGCAACGGTAAGGAAATCACCCACCATACCGTGCGGCAGAACGACCTGGTGGTGGTGCGGCTGGCGCTGCAGTCGCTGGACGGGCGCACCATCCCCAACGTGGCCATCACCGACCTGCTGCCCGCCGGCTTTGAGGTGGAGAACCCGCGCCTGATGACTTCGCGCGAGTTCGGCTGGCTCCAGGCCATGGCCCCGGCCACTCCAGACCACCTGGATATGCGCGATGACCGCATCAACCTGTATGCCACCGCCCGCCCCAAGCCCCAGTACTTCTTCTACCAGGTGCGGGCCGTGTCTAAGGGCGATTTCCAGATGGGCCCCGTGGGCGCCGATGCCATGTACAACGCCGAGTACCACTCCTATCACGGCGCGGGGGTCATGAAGGTGCGGTAACCGCCAGGCCAGCGTTTAAGGGCTGTTTTGACGAAAACAGCCTCTAAACAGCGTTAGGAAAAGGAGCAGGCAGGAAGATTGGGGGCTGAGACCTGAGAACCCGGACAATTGGAAGCCATTTGGCTCGCCCTCTTGATTCTCTTCTCTTGACTCCTATTCTCTTCGCTCCTTCTCTTGGCTCTTTCTCTTGTCATCCTGGAAGGTGCCGCAAGTTGAATGTGGAAAGCTTCTTCTACTATATGGGGCTCCTCCTCTTGTCATCCTGAAAGGATCTTGGTTACCAACGGTAATGGCGCTTGTCCAAAGTCTGTCTAGTTCGCCCACAAGATCCTTCCAGGATGACAGATGGGGGTTGCGGATAATAGGTGGTGGGGATTGAGAATGATAAGTGCAGACTAATGATGGCAGTTGTGGGTTGCGGATGTAAGATGGAGGTGGTGAATGCCAGGGGAAAACTGTGGATGTCAGGTGGGTATGGTGCATGATGAGAGAAGGCTGTTGATGGCAGGTGAGGATTGCGAATGGAAGATGGAGATGGCGGCTATCAGGTGGGGATTACGGTTGGCAGGAGAAGACTGCGAGCGACCGGTGAGGTGTGTGGATGCTCAGAGAAGGCAGTACGTGACAGATAGAAATTGTGTATGCCAAGAGAAGACGGTGGAAGCTAAGAGAAGACGGTGGATGAAAAGAGAGGATTGTGGATGGCAGATGGTAACTATGGTGACAAGAAGAAATTGTAGAGGACAGATGAGATCTCAGATAACAAAGAAGGTTCTGAACGCATGATGCTTGCAAATGATTGTAGTTTTTGACCTGTTTTCCGGAAATTGCCCTTAAAACACATATAGGCTACGGTTCTAACTTCTTGGCCTCGTTTACCAAAGCCTGAAGAATCCGCCTTAAAACACATATAGGCTACGGTTCTAACCTAAACTGAAACCCACGTAACCTTTACCCCAGCCCCCATGCCCCTCACTCGCAAACAACCGGACTTTTCCACCCTCTTTCCTGCCAGGGCGAAGCGGTGGGCGCGCAGGGTGGCCGTGGCCGTGGCGGGCACTTTGGGGTTGTTCCTGCTGCTGAACGTGCTGTTTCCGCTTAGGGTAAATATTTCATACTCCCCCGTGATCTACGCGGCCGATGGCAGCATTCTGCATTCGTTCCTGAGCCCCGACGAGAAATGGCGCATGCAGCTGGCCCCCGATGAAATTAGTCCGGTGCTGCAGCGGGCGGTGTTGCTGAAGGAAGACAGGTACTTCTACTATCACCCCGGCGTGAACCCAGTGGCCGTGGGCCGGGCGCTCCTCAAGAACTTGGCGCAGGGAAAAACCACCTCAGGGGCTTCTACCATCACCATGCAGGTGGCGCGGCTGCTGTACCCCAACGAGCGCACTTACTGGCACAAACTCACTGAGGTGTTCCGGGCCTTGCAACTGGAAGCTCGGTACAGCAAAACGGAGATTCTACAGCTTTACCTGAACCTGGTGCCCTACGGCGGCAACATTGAGGGTGTGAAAGCGGCCTCGGTGCTGTACTTTCAGCAATCGCCTAAGGAACTAAGCCTGGCGCAGGCGGTGGCCCTCACGGTGATTCCCAACAAGCCCTCCAGCCTGCGCATCGGGCTACAGAACCCGCGCATTGTGGCGTTCCGGAACAAGTGGCTGCGGTACTACCAGCGGCAGGAGGCTTTCCCGCGCCAGGCCATTGCCGATGCCCTGCTGGAGCCGCTCAACGCCCAACGGCTGGCCCCGCCCCGCATGGCGCCGCACTTTGCCTACCGCATGTTCCGGCAGCATCCGGGGCAAGCCAGCGTCAGGACCACCCTTCAGCCCCGGGTGCAGGAGAAAGTGGAGCAGCTGGCCTACAATTACCTGCAGCAGCTCAACTACAAGAACATCCACAACGCGGCGGTGCTGGTGCTCAACAACCAGACCGGGGCCGTGGAAGCCTACCTCGGCTCCGCCGATTTCACGGATGTGCTGCACGGCGGCCAGGTAGACGGCGTGCGCGCCCTGCGGTCGCCGGGCAGTACGCTAAAGCCCTTCCTGTACGCCGTGGCCTTTGAAAAAGGGCTGATCACGCCCAAAACCATTATCACCGACGTGCCCGTTGACTACGCCGGCTACCGCCCCGAAAACTACTTTGGCACTTACAGCGGCAACATCACCATAGAGCGCGCCCTGGCCACCTCGCTGAACATTCCGGCGGTGAAGCTGCTGGACCAGGTGGGCGTGGCTCCGTTCGTGCAGAAACTGGAACAGGCCGGGTTTTCGCAGATGAAGAAAAAGGGCGACCAACTGGGCCTGTCCCTGATCCTGGGCGGCTGCGGCGTGACCCTGGAGGAACTCACCACGCTGTACGCGGCTTTCGCGCGCCAGGGAAAGCACGCGCCGACCCGCTGGCTGCAGCAGGACACCTCCCGGCAGGAAAAACAGCTGCTCTCTACCGGAGCCACCTTCATGGTGAACCAAATCCTGACTCAGCTACAGCGCCCCGACCTGCCCCACAATGCCCAGAATAGTGCCCATTTGCCCAAAATCGCCTGGAAAACGGGTACCTCGTACGGCCGCAAAGACGCCTGGAGCATTGGCTACAACCAGAAGTACACGGTAGGCGTGTGGGTAGGCAATTTCTCGGGCGAGGGCGTGCCCGAACTGAACGGCACCGATACGGCCACCCCGCTCCTGTTCTCCATCTTCAACACCCTGGACTACAACAGCCCCAATCACTGGTACAAGGCCCCGGCCACCCTTGGCACCCGCAGGGTTTGCCTACACAGCGGCTTGCCGGCCAACTCGTTCTGTCAGGATTTGGTGGTAGACACCTATTTGCCCGGCATCTCCAGGACCACCAAATGCACCCATCTCAAGAAAGTAGCGGTTTCAGTAGACGGGAAGTACGCCTACTGCCCCCACTGCCTGCCCCAGGGAGACTACCAGGAGAAATGGTACCCCAACCATCCGCCCGAGTTGCTCACCTACTTTGTGCAGCAGCACCTGCCTTATGTAGCCCTGCCGCCGCATCACCCAGGCTGCAGCCGAATCTTCCAGGAATGGGCCCCGGTGATTGCCTCGCCCACGGCTGGCATGGAGTACCTGCTGGAAAAAGCCGATCAGCAGAAACTAATGCTGCAATGCCACGCCCACAATGAGGTAAAAAAGGTGTATTGGTACGTGAACGACCGGTTTCTGCAAGCTGCTCCCCGTGACGAGCCGGTTTTCTTTGCCCCCGAACAGGCAGGCAAGCTCAAGATCTCCTGCCTGGATGACCAGGGCCGTAATACCAACAGCTACGTAACCGTCCGGCTTGTGGAATAAGCCCGGAGTAGTGCAGGCTTTGCCCCACTGGTGGGCGCTCTGCTTCCTATGGAGGGCTTGTGATCCAGGCTCCCTCCACCCTGCTTGCCTCTGCTGGCTAGGGATAGCCCAACGCCTTGCCAGACCCGCGCCTTCTCTTCCTTTGCTCTGCTTCTCCCAAGCACAAAGGCCATCACGCTGGGTTCACCGCACCTCAAAACCCGTGCAGGTGCGGCGCACAGACGTTTTTCATTAGAATTATGCTACCCTCAAGTTAAGGATTCCAGAAATTGACTTAAAATTGGCTTTAACTTAGCAAAACTACGTAGCCTGCGCCATGCAAAAAGTCAATCTTTATTTAGAATGGTTCTATAAATCTAATTCCTGTTTTACATAAGTTTTTTCCTTGGCATTTACTTAACCAAGGTCCATCTGTATTCCCTACTGGTTATCAATCACTTATTTAAAGCCATGGTATCCTATCAGCTACCTCCCTCCGTATTTATTCACTTATTTTAGAAATACACAGGAGTATTTACCGAATATTCTAATTATTTCATGATTAAAGTCATTTTGAGAGGAACTATTTTCCTAGTAACTTTCGTCTGCAAATAAATATTATTCAATTATATATGCTTACTATTCTATGTCCGACAAATTTCTCTGCCAGTTCTGAAAACGCCATCAGGTACGCAGATGAAATTGCCCAACGGATCAATTCTAACATTATCTTATTCCATAACATTGCTGAACCGGTGGCAGCAGCCCTGGTTCCGGCCGGGGGAAGTCTGGATGCCCCGGCCCCGGAAGAACTGTGCCAGGAGAAGAAGAAGCTGTCTAAGCTGAAGCGCATTAAGGCGGCCCTGGAGACAACCGAGTGGGGCATTCCGGTTTCTTACGAGACCAAACTGGGCCACGGGGAAACCCACCGGGCCATCACCAACCTGGCGCTGGAAGAAAAAGCCGACCTGGTGGTACTGGCTGCCTCGTCTAAGCAGGGCATGAAGGAGATTGTGACCCAGTCGCTCACCGGCCATGTGGTGCGGCAGGCTGCGTGCCCGGTGCTCATGATCCCGAACAAAACCTCGTTCAAACCTATCCGCAGGATGGTGCTGGCCACCGACCTGAGAGGCTTCTGCGTGTCTGACATGACCCTGGTGCTGAAACTGGCCAGTTACTTTGGTGCCCAGTTGCAACTGGTGCACGTACTCCCTACAGAGGACGAAACGGCCCGTCAGTTTGCCATGGAAGAACTGCAACGGTTAAGCAAACGCATCTCGTACCAGCGCCTGAGCCTGCACGTGGAAGTAAATGCCTGCACCATGAAAGGCATTAGCCAGTTCTGCCAGAACCAAAGAGCCGACATGCTGGTGATGGGCACCCATACGGTGAATGCCTGGGAACCGCTTTTCCAAACGGAGCAAGAGCAAACCCATTTCGCCAACCTGCCCCTGCTCATGATTCACGCCAAAAAAATCCAGTTCTAGGCCAGGCTTGCGGCCTGAAAGCAACACCTTGGCACCGCCTACCTTGCTAATTTAAGTACGTATCAGAAAACCTATCACATAAATACAATCAAATTTTACTCTCTTGCTGGAAGGCACCGGGCGCATCTACCCGGTGCCTTTCTGTTTTTCTGCGGTACCCCGTTCGTTTTGCCTTTGGGGCCAACCCTTCTTCCTGCCCCTGCTTGCCGCCCACTCCCTTACCAGAGAGTTGCAGCTTCTTGAAGGAACAGATCCGTTTTTTTATCCGGTTATAAACGGATCTATCCGGATAAAAAAACGGCTAAAGGTCCTCTCCTCTTCCGCAAAAAGCCACTTGACGCTTTAAAAACCTGATTTCTAAGGTTACTGCCTGCTTTTTTGAGATGAACTTGTTTGTATGTACCTTGGAAACTCTCAGGACGTTGGACATTCTCCTCCGCCCAAGGAGCCAATAAGCCGAATAGGGTTCGGTTTATACAATAGTTACATGGCATAGAAAGAAAATGAAAAGCTACCTATATCTACTTCTATGCTTAATCGCCTCTTGCAAAGTGCCGAGCAAGGAGGAAGACGTACTGATGCGACCAATCGGGCAGATAAAGGAGACTGTCTACATCTATGAGGAGAAGGGAAAGGAAGGGCTACATGACTCCGTAGGTAATATCATCCTTCCTGCCCAGTTCGATTACATCCAAGACTGGCAGGAATACGGATTCATCCTAGTGGATTCAGGAGGCAAAAGGGCATACAATGATTACAAATTCTACAAATACGGTCTTATCAATGCGACTGGCAAGGTACTGTTCAGGCCGCAGTTCGACTATGTTTTAGTAGATGATTATTCCGCCCTGGTGCTTAAGGATTCCTTGTATGGCTATGTCGACACCACAGGAAACTGGCTGATAAAGCCTAAGTTTAAACATGCCGTTCCATTCTATCGGGGAACCGCTGTCGTGGAAGACAAGGGAAAATACTTCATGATTGATAAAAAAGAGAACTTGGTTTCCACCATACCATTCGATACGGTTTGGGGATTCAAGAACGGTGTCTCCGTTGTCGTAAAAGACAATCAGTATGCATTTATTAATTACAAGGGGAAACTCATCTCACCTTTCAGCAATGATGGCATATATGAGTTCAACTGGTACCATGGCCAGATAGAGAGAGATGGAAAGTGGTACGTCGTTGACACGACAGGCCAAGTAAAAATCAAGAATGGGTTTGACTCCCTCTCCATAGAGCATAATGACGGGAAGATTTATGCAGAGGGTGTCATGGAAGGTAAAAAAGTCAGAATAGAGTTATAAAAACTACGCCATGTAACATTGTATAAAAGCCATGTTTCGGCCGACGGCCTCACACGTTTTTTATACTAACCGTTAGCAACAAGCTTAAATATGAGTGAAGAAAGAACTGAAATGATTAACGCGCTAAAAGAAATCTTTATACCCGTGATACGCGAGAAGGATTTCAAAGGTACCTTTCCCCATTTCAGAAGAACAAAAAGCGGACGGACAAATCTGTTAACTTTCCAATTCGACAAGTATGGAGGCGGATTTGTGATAGAGTTAGCTAATTGGCATGAACCCGATTTCAAAACCTCTTGGGGTAAAGAAATTCCACTAAACAAATTGACAGCTCACGACCTTAATGAACGTCTAAGAATCTATCCCGACTCTATCAAAGAAGATAAAGGAACAGACAGTTGGTTTAGATATGATAAGGCTCACATGACGGATAACGGTAATAAATATGAGCAGTTGGCTAAAAAAGTAATCGAGCGACTTCCATTAATGGAGCAGTACTGGGATAAAGAATAAAAAAAGCCTGTTGCTAACATTGTGTAAAAGTCATGCCACGGCCGACGGCCTAGCACGTCTTTTACACGAGGCCGTTGTATGGCATTGAAAGAATTTTTATCAGCTGTCTTTGCAGAAAAATTTATCGACTTGAGTAGCAAAAGCCAAAGAAGAACTCAGCAGAAGAATTAAGATACCTTGGCAAAGAAAGGAAGCGCCGCCCGACTTTGACCAGCAAACGGAGCAAAAGAAGCAGACGAGGAATTGACGTTGCGTTTGCGCAGGAAATTCATCTACAATGCGTGCAAACCGACGGATTGCGTTTTCGGCCTGTTTTTCCGAAATCAAGCCAAAAACAGACGGACAATGAAAAGCAAAAAGCTCCGATTTTCTGTTTTCGGGCTATTTTCCTGAAATCAGGCCGAAAACAGGAAAGAAAAATGCGCGTGGCAAACGATAAAGAACAACGCCATACAACAAGAGCTAAACGCCAGCATCGGCCGACGGCCTTCGCCGTCGTTTAGCCTAACCGTTACCCGCAATTGAAAAAATAAAAATCAGCTGTCACAGCAGAAAAATTATCGGCTAAATTGGCAATCAAGAACAAGAGTAGCAGAAGAATTTAGTTAGCTTAGCAAAAGAAAGATAGCGCCGCTCGACTTTTACCAGCGATTGTGGCAGAAGAAGAATTGATGTAAAATTCGTGCATAATCTAAGTGCAGCTCATTCCGGCCGATGGCCACCGTTTTGGAGCCGTTTTGGGTAAATCAAGCCAAAAACAGGCAACACCGACTTTAATCGGCAAGAGTAGCAATAGAGAAATCCGCAAAACGTTCACTTGCGGTTCTTACCGGCCGATGGCCAGCGTTTTAGAACCGTTTTTAGGTATTTAGGGCAAAAACAGGAACAGGGATAAAGTAGCAAGAGAAGCAGAAGCAAGAAAACAACAGCGGGTAACAATGGCTATACGGCAGCTGGGTTTTCCTACGGCCGACGTTCCATCTCTGCCTGCAAGCGGCCAGCCGTCCGACATGAATCTCCGATTCAGTCTCCCAGCCGACCGCATAGCCGAGCCGTTACCTTTAATTGTAAACTATAATTAATAATGAGGAAGACTTTCCTGATTCCTTTGGCTCTATTCTTTCAATCCTGCATATTTAACCAAACGGACAATATTCAAGAAT
Organism: Rufibacter psychrotolerans; assembly: GCF_016924645.1. Taxonomy (GTDB): domain Bacteria; phylum Bacteroidota; class Bacteroidia; order Cytophagales; family Hymenobacteraceae; genus Nibribacter; species Nibribacter psychrotolerans. The sequence goes on from NZ_JAFFJV010000023.1 coordinate 111,035, forward strand.
TGGGAAATAACTACTATTACATTGGAGATGGAAAGGAATCCCAAATCTTACTTGGGAAAAGTGGGCAGAGAAGTGGCGGTGAAACTATTGTTCCAGAAGAAGTAACGCATTACGATTTCAACTCAGAATATATCATAGCAAGAAATCTACAAGATAGATATAAAAGTGAAATCAAATTCTGGATTATTGACAAGAAGCAAGAGACGCAACCCATTCCACTCGATTCTATAGAATTTACGAATAAATTACAAACGCTAAACATTAACCTTTACTTGAAACCAAGGAGATAAGAAAAAATAAAAACAACTAAAGGTAACACTGTATAAACATCAAGCCACGGCCGACGGCCTTGCTCGTTGTTTATACTAGTCCGTTGGCAGTAACTAAAATCAATAATAAATTCAATACATAGAAAATTGGAATGAAAAAGGTATTACCATTTTTAGCAGTTGCTTTCTCAGGCTTCCTAGTTTATCTTTTTGATAAGCTATGGGGTGCATCAATAAAATGGGATGAAGTTAAATCTGTGAAAGTTGGGGAATTCTTAACTAAAGAAATTGAAGTATATCAAATCCTCTTTTTCTTAGGCTTTGCATCTCTAATATACTTGATAGGACGGAGGTTGTTTAACAAGAACAACGAGTTCTACAACAAAAAGCAGAGAAAGCTAAGAGAATTTAATAAAACAGAAATTACTGATGCAAGCATCTTACTTAGATGGGGCGTCTTTTTCGATTTTGATACACCTTTCATTTCTGATTTAACTCCATATTGTACTAAGCATGACGGTGCTCCTATTCGTTTTGTTCATGACAGATGTCCTATGCAGGGTTGTGAAAACAGCAAAATTCAGTTCAATGAATACGGAATGAAAAACTTGATTGAATCTGACTTGATTGACAAATGGGAAAAATTAAAATAGCTCCTGCCAACACTGTATAAACATCAAGCTTCGGCCGACGGCCTCGTTCGCTGTTTATACTAGACCGTTGTAGCACATTAATAATATGAATTGGTTTAAGTCAAAAAAGGAGAAGAAACAGTTTTCGAAAATGATTGCTGTTTATTTGAGCGCCGATTATGATAAAATACTTGTTGCTCCTTTCTTTGTTGATGAATCTTGGCTTTACTATGAGCAAGAGGAAATTGAAGTGTTAAATTTTGACGCACCTGATGAGCAGTTAGGTGAATCTATAAAACGAAACTTGGATAAGTTCGCTGAAAAAAATCAAGACTTGAAAAAGCGAAATCTAACAGATTGGCCAGCTTATAAAGCAAGTAAACTTAAAACAGTAAAAGAATTTGAGAAGAAGTATTCAAGAATCTCAATAAGTGGATTAAATGAAGCGAATATCATTATAGCAATGGACGCCGAAACAAAATCAGAACATGAGATTGATTTAAGAACGACATTATCGGCATATGCAGACAATAAACTTCTTGGTATTAGATTAAGGAAACTTCATCAAGCTCAAATTGAAAAGAAAATAGAATAACGTGCTACAACAACAGCTAAACGCCAGCCTCGGCCGACGGCCTCTGCCGCCGTTTAGCCCAGCCGTTACCCGCAATTGAAAAAATAAAAATCAGCTGTCACAGCAGAAAAATTATCGGCTAAATTGGCAATCAAGAACAAGAGTAGCAGAAGAATTTAGTTAGCTTAGCAAAAGAAAGATAGCGCCGCTCGACTTTTACCAGCGATTGTGGCAGAAGAAGAATTGATGTAAAATTCGTGCATAATCTAAGTGCAGCTCATTCCGGCCGATGGCCACCGTTTTGGAGCCGTTTTGGGTAAATCAAGCCAAAAACAGGCAACACCGACTTTAATCGGCAAGAGTAGCAATAGAGAAATCCGCAAAACGTTCACTTGCGGTTCTTACCGGCCGATGGCCAGCGTTTTAGAACCGTTTTTAGGTATTTAGGGCAAAAACAGGAACAGGGATAAAGTAGCAAGAGAAGCAGAAGCAAGAAAACAACAGCGGGTAACAATGG
>NZ_JAFFJV010000024.1 GCF_016924645.1 Rufibacter psychrotolerans
CTCGCTCGCCTCTGGCGAGTGTGAGCTTTTCCGAGGCCTCTGGCCTCGTTGCGGGAAGCACCAACCTTACCTTTCTACCATTGCGGCCAGAGACCGCCCCATGACTCACACTCGCCAGAGGCGAGCGAGGGAGTGATCTTCAGGAAACTGCAGCTAGTAATCGTAAAGAAAAGAATTGTCTCTGCTTGCCCACAGAACTAAGCGCTTCATGCATTTCTCAGAAGGTTACTACTCCAAAAAATTCAGTCTTGGAATAAACAAATCATCCATGTTCACCAACGCATGCAGAATAGGATGCAGCTCTTCCCGTTTGAGTTTGAACAACTCCCGGATGCTCATAAACTTTACCTCCTCCAAAAGCTGAGCGTGCCGTTCTAACTCTGGGTCTGAACCTAAAGCAAGCGTGCCGTTCACAAGTTTTACCTCAAAAAACAACTCAAGGGCGTGCAGGGGTGGGCGGAGAAACTCGTTCATATACAGGAATCTACCCACTTCTACTTCAAGCCCGGTTTCTTCCACAAACTCCCGTTTGAGACACGCTTTTACAGTCTCGCCGTAGTTCAGGCCACCCCCGGGGGGAATCCAGAAAGCACCCTCGCCTAAGGCGGCTTTGTGGCGGGCAAGCAGTAATTTATCGTCCTGTACCAGAAGTCCGCAGACCCTAATTCTTGTCTTTTGTGAGTAAGTCTCCGCGAACGGGTGAATGTTCTCCATAGGTTGTGGGGGAGGGTTGAAGGCTGTACTTTTGTAAGATGTTAAAGACGTTCAATCCTGAGTTTAGAGATACGGTAAAAGAAAAACTTCAGCGGCAATTTTACATGCATTTGCTGGGTTTTGAAATAGAAACCATTGAAATAGGGCTGGTAGAAGGCCAACTGCAACTGGAAGAAAAGCACAAACAGCACAAAGGATTCGCGCACGGCGGTGTCATTGCCACCCTGGCTGACATTGTGATGGGCTTTGCCGCCGTTACTTTGGTGCCCGCTGACCAGCACGTGGTCACCGCCGACCTGAAAGTCTCTTACCTGAACCCAGGCGTAGGAACGGCGCTTTTTGCCAAAGGTTGGGTCTTAAAACAAGGCAAAAGGTTGAACTTTTGTGAGGCAGAAATCTTTACAATAAATGGCCAGGGCGAGAAAAATATGATCGCGAAGGCCTCGGCTACCATGGCGACGTTAGCGCCGGAAGCCGATAAATCTCAAGACTAGACATGACGCCAGCAGAAGCACTCCGCCAGAATTTTCCCTTTGAACCTACCCAGGACCAAGCCCAGCTTTTTCAGAAACTGGACCAGTTCATCATGCGCCGCACTGGCCTGAAAGAGGTGTTTTTGCTCAAGGGGTTTGCCGGTACCGGTAAAACCACGGTGGTGAGCGCGCTGGTGAAAATCCTGAACAAGTTTGGCTACAAATATGTGCTGCTGGCACCTACCGGGCGGGCGGCAAAGGTGATGTCCACGTATTCGGCCAAGCCGGCGTCCACCATCCATAAAAAGATCTATAAGCAAACGAACAATCCGTACTCAGACGGGCTGGCTTTTTCGCGGCAACCCAACAAGAGCGAGCAGGTAGTCTACATCGTAGACGAGGCCTCCATGATTTCTGATGACAAAGCCTTCGGCGACAATGGTTTGCTGCAGGATCTGCTGGGCTATGTGTTTGAGAAGCCCAGCAACAAACTGCTGCTCATTGGCGATACCGCTCAGTTGCCGCCCGTGAACCAGACCATCAGCCCATCTCTGGATGCGAGTTATCTGCAACGTAATTTCCAGTGCCACGTGCACGAGATGGAGATGCGCCAGGTAATGCGTCAGGCCGAGGAGTCCGGGATTTTGATGAACGCTACCCGCTTGCGAAACGAGCTGGTGAAAGAGCAACCGGAGCTGGCCTTCAAAACCAAAGGCTATCGGGATATCTTCTCCATGCGAGGCGACAAACTGGAAGACGGTCTGCGGTATGCTTATGACAAGTTCGGGATTGACAATACCACCGTTATCTGCCGCTCCAACAAAACCGCCAACCTCTACAACCAGCACATCCGGCGGCAGATTTTCTTTGCCGAGGACGAGATTGGCGTAGGCGATTACCTCATGATCGTGCGCAACAACTATACCTGGCTGCCCAAAGATTCCAGCATCGGGTTCATGGCCAACGGCGACTTTGTGGAGGTGACCAAAATCATCCGCTACGAAGAAATGTACGGCATGCGCTTCGCGGATGTACGCATCAGGTTTGTGGATTATCCCAACGAGGAAGAACTGGAAACTAAGATCATGCTGGACACGCTCTACTCAGAAGCTCCCGCGCTTCCTGCCGACAAGAACAAGGAACTATACCAGCAGGTGCTCCTGGATTACCAGCACATTACCAGCAAACGCCAGCGGGCGCAGGAGATGCGGCAAGACAAGTACCTGAACGCTTTGCAGGTGAAGTTTGCCTATGCGCTCACTTGCCACAAGGCGCAGGGCGGGCAATGGCAGGCGGTGTTTGTAGATCATGGTTTCCTGAAAGAAGATACGGTCACGCAGGATTTTGCCCGCTGGCTGTACACGGCGGCTACCCGGGCCTCAGAGCAGTTGTTTCTGGTGAACTTCAATGAAAAACTGATTGAAAATGCTGCGGCACCCGTAGAGGACTAATCATTTCTGAAGAATACGTATCTTTACCAATTATCGGCTTCGTTACCAATCTTAGCAGAAATGAAGAAATTACTTTTAGGGGCACTGTTCCTGTTGTTTGGCGGCTCAGCGGCCATGGCGCAAACCAACCCGGCGGCGCAAACGCAAACGGCTGTTGCTCCTATTGCCACTCCGGCACCTGCTCCGGCTGGTCCGTCCATTCTGTTTGATGAGCCCAAGTTCAACTACGGCGAGATCAAGCCCGGCGATGTCATTGAGCATGCGTTCAAATTCACGAACAACGGCACGCTGCCCCTGATCATCTACAACGTGAAAACCACGTGCGGCTGCACCGTATCGGAATACCCAGAAGCTCCCGTGATGCCCGGCGAAACAGCGGTGATCAAAGCCCGCTTCAACAGCGCCGGCAAACGCGGTCAGCAGAACAAAGTTCTGATTGTGGAGTCCAACGCTATTCAGGGTAACGCGCAGGTAGTTTTTTCTTCCACCATCGCTTCTGCCAACTAGCGTTTACACGTTGTTTTTCAAAAAATAAAGCCAAAACGCCTCTCTTGCTTTGCAGGAGAGGCGTTTTGGCTTTATCGGTCGTATAGTGCTTAGGGCAGATTCTTGGCCAGCGCCCACACCAGGTTCAGCCACCCGGCAATCATGAACAGCCCGCCAATAGGAGTGATGGCGCCCATCCACTTAATGCCGGTGAGACAAAGAATATACAGCGAACCGGAGAAAATCAGGATACCAATAAGAAAACAAAGGCCCGAGATGCGCATGCCGGTAGCGCCGGGAAATTGCGACATCAGCACGCCCACCAGCAACAGGCCCAACGCGTGGTACATCTGGTATTTCACGGCTGTCTCAAAGGTCTCGGTGCGGCCGGTCTCGGTTAGCATCTTGGACAAGCCGTGGGCTCCAAACGCGCCAATCATTACGCCCAAACCGCTCAGCAGGGCCCCCAGGATCAATATAGTTTTAATGCTCATTTTTGGAAAATCAGTGTGAAACGGAATAGTTACGGTTGCCGAAGATAGCGCTGCCCACTCTAATCATGGTGCTGCCCTCGGCAATGGCTAATTGGTAATCTGAGCTCATGCCCATGGAAATTTCCTTGTAATACGGCGCCTCCGGGAAAAACTCTGCTTTTAGCGCCTCAAAGTAGCCGCGCAAACGGGAGAATTCACGTTGCAGATGCTGTTCGTCATCGGTGTTGGTAGCCACGCCCATCACGCCGCAGATGCGCACGTGCTTTAGATTCCTGAATGCCTCTGACCGAAGGATTTCCTGAGCCTCTTCCAGGTCAAGCCCGAATTTGGTTTCCTCCTCGGCGATGTAGAACTGCAGCAGGCAGTCAATAACCCGGTTGTGTTTCTGGCCTTGTTTCTCAATTTCAAGCAGCAAACGCAGGCTGTCTACCGATTGGATCAGGTGCACGAAAGGCGCAATGTACTTCACCTTATTGGTTTGCAGGTGCCCGATCATGTGCCATTCCACATCAGCGGGAAGCTGTGGTTGTTTCAGCATCATTTCCTGCGCCTTGTTTTCGCCAAAAGCCCTTTGCCCGCCTTCGTACGCCTCCCGGATCAGTTCTACCGGGTGGGTTTTGGAAACGGCAATCAGGCGGCAGTTGGTACCGGCTAACTTTTGCTGGAAATCATGGATATTCTCCTGGATAGTCCTCATCAATCTTCTAACGCGTTGGTGAAAAAGGTGTTTTTGAGCAGCAGCCACAACAGCAGCAGAACAATTGCCCAGCGCAAATATATCTGGTAATAATCACGCGTATCGCGGTAGCGGGTTTCTTTTATCTCGGTTTTCTCCAGGGTATTGATGCGCCGGAAGATCTGGGACAAGGCATTAGCTCCCTCGGCCCGGAAGAACTGACCTTCAGCCAAAGAGGCTAACTGGCGTAACGTTTTCTCTTCCAGGCCGGTCTGCACCGTGACTTGTCTGCCCGTGGAGTCATCCGGCATCTGCACCGTACCTTCTTTGCCAATGCCTACCGTGTAGAGTTTTAGCTGAAACGCATGGGCTAATTGAGCCGCCAACTCAGGATCCAGGCTACCGGCAGTGTTTTCGCCGTCGCTGATGAGGATGCACACCTTTGATTTTGCTTTTGACTCCCGCAACCGGTTGATGGCCACGGCCAGGGCGCTGCCAATGGCGGTACCATCCTCAGAAATCATGTTCAGGTGGATGCTCCGGATGCTTTCGCGCACCAGTTCGTAGTCGGTGGTGAGCGGGGTGAGGGAGTAAGCGTGCCCGGCAAACACCACCACCCCGATGCGGTCCTGCACGCGCCCATTCACAAACTGCAGGGCCACCTCTTTGGCGGCTTCCAGGCGGTTGGGCTGAAAATCGGTGAGTTCCATGGAGCCGGAAACGTCCATGACCAGCACAATGTCAATCCCTTCCGAGGAAAGTTCTACAGTTTCATCGGTTTTCTGCGGACGCGCCAAAGCCACCAGCACCAGCATCAGGAAAAGCCCAAAGACTACGTCGGGTACGTAGCGCAGGATGCTGGTCCAGTGCCAGGTGGCGTTGCCCTCAAACAGGGCCACGTCCAGCTTCTTGCGGAACCGCACGTGCAGGAGCCAGCGCAAGAGGAACAGGAGGGGCACCGCCAGCAGGGCGTACAGGAAACCGGGGTTGGCCCAGTCAAACGACTGCCAGGTGCGCCAGTAAAACCAGCTAAAGTTGAGCCAGGAGAAATCAGCGGGGGCTTGCCACATTGCGCAGGGAGTCTCGGATTAAAACATAGCGTTGGGCCGCGAACTCGGCCAGTTGGGTGAGGGAGTCGGCCACCTCGGTCTCGTCGTCTGAGATGATGTTGCCGTAAATGGCCCGGTCGCACACCCGCAGGGCGTTGCTCACCAGCTCGTCTTCCTCGTAGTAGGTGGTGATTTCCTTGGTGGTGAACGAGTTGATCTCTATGTCCTCCAGCTTGGTTAAGTAGTTCTTCCACAGGATAATGGCCCGCTCCAGGTGATCCAGGGTTTTAAGGCGCTTGAACCGGTCCCGGGTGGTCTGCAGCCGGGACTGGAACTGGGCCTGGTCTTTCCGGAGCACATACAGTTTGTAGCGGGTGTTAATGCTTTTCCCAAACAGGACCCAGATGCCGCCCACCAGAATGGCCGCCGCCACCGCGCCCAGACCCCAGTAAATGTAGTTGAACTGCTCAATCACGGGCATGAGGTGCGTGGCCGATTGGAGGGGCAAAGAGTCACCGACCTGGGCGACTTTCTGGATCAGGATGACCGAGTCGGGGTCGGCCAGGAGGTGGGCGGTGTCGGTGTTGAGGAAGAGCCGGACCGGCAACCGGAGCGACTGCACGGGCCTGAGGCTGAAGGTGCGCAGCGTGTAGATGGTGCTGTCTGTGCTGATGCCCCCCACGGTGCGTGTGGGGAAGAACTCTTTTTTCACCAGCTCAAAGGGGGCAAAGCTGAAGGCAGAGTCCGGGAAGACCACCTCGGCCTTGGGCGAATGCCGGGACAGCAGCACGTACCGCACCGACCGCCCCAACTCTACGGAGTCCTGCAGGAAGAACCCCTCAATCTTCACCGCGGGAAACTGGGCCCAAGCCACCAGAGGCAGCAGGCAGAACAAGAGGCAACTTAGCTTTTTTAACAAGGGAGACAATTCAATGTTACGTATGGGGGGCGGGCAGGGCCACCGCCGTATTCTTTGGTAAAAGGTTTACTGGAGCGTAGTTTGGGTAAGGCCTTGTTTTTAAGCCGTTTTGCTGAAAACAGACGTAAAACCCCAAGGCCTCGCTAAGCGCTTCGTTTCATGATCTTGTTCCGGGCCCTGAACAGGTTCACCAACTGGGGCACGTAGTCCTGCTCCACGTAAATGGGCAGGAAATCGGCCTGGTACTGGCGGCAGAGCCGGGCCAGCCGTTCCTGGTTCTGGGCGTACGGCAAGAGGTAGCGCTCCCTGAACTCCCGGGAAGACGTGTTGATCCAGATGGTTTTGCCGGTTTCCTTGTCCAGCAGGGGCACAATGCCCAGCTTGGGGAAGTGGACCTCGCGTTTGTCTACCAGTTGCAGCACAATCAGGTCGTGTTTCTTGGCCAGCATGATCAGTTCCCGCTCGTAGTTCAGGTCAATAAAGTCCGAGATCAGGATGATGATGCTCTTGCGCTTCACCACGTTGAGGCACAGCTTGATGCCCGCGCCAATGTTGGTCTTGAGCGACTGCGGCTTCAGCTCGGCCAGGGTTTTGATGAGCGAGTAGGCGTGGTCATTGCCTTTGCCGGGCTTCAGGTAGCGCTCTTTGCCGTCGGTGAAGCAGATCATGCCCAGTTGGCTGCCCTGTTTTAAGGCCGAAAGCGCCAAAATACCGCCAATCTCCTTGCCCAGGTCCATCTTCTGGTTGCCGGGCGTGCCCAGGGCGTGCGAACCGCTCACGTCCAGCAGCAGGAACACGTTCTGCTCTTTCTCCTCGCGGTAGGTCTTCACGAAGGTGCCGTGTCCCTTGGCCGTTACGTTCCAGTCAATGGCGCGCACGTCATCGCCGTACTGGTAGGCGCGCACGTCGTCAAACTCCAGGCCGGAGCTTTTGAACACAGATTTGAAGTCGCCCTGCATCTGGGCGTCAATTGCCTTTCTAATCTGTATCTCGTACTTTCGTAGCTTCCTGACCAAGTCTTTCATGCCCCCTAAAGGTTTGTGCAGCGTCTAAAATTACCGAAACTTACGAACAACCGCGTGAAAAAACAGTTGTGTCTGCTTTTGTTGCCCCTGGTGGTGTTTGCCTGCTCCCAGGATTCGGGTAAGCCCGCCGACCTGATTCCGGAGGAGAAGATGACCCGCATCATGCTGGACATCCACCTCACCGAGGCAGCCGTGGGGCGCACCCACCGGGATGTTGACACCTCGCGCGTAGCTTACCGGGAAGCCCACAAGCTTATCTTAAAACGACACGCCGTCTCAGATAGTGCCTTCAAGCACAGCTATGACTATTACCTGGCCCACCCAGAAAAGATGGACAAAATCTACGAGGTGGTGCTGGACAGCCTGAGCATCAGGGAGGCGAAGCTCACCCCCAAATTAGCGCAGGACTCCGTAACCGCTATTTAAAGCCAGAAAGCAGTTTGGCTTAGATAAGGCGCTTGCCGTTAGGTACTTTGGCCTGCGGCTGAGCCAGTACAATGTGCCCATCCTCATCGGCGAAGCCCGTGACCAGCACCTCAGACCGCCAGGGACCAATCTGCTTCACCGGAAAGTTGGCCACGCAGATGACCTGTTGCCCTACCAGGCTCTCCGGCGCATAGTGGTGCGTGATCTGGGCGCTGGATTTCTTGATGCCCAGTTCGCCCAGGTCCACCCAGAGCTTGTAGGCCGGTTTGCGGGCCTCGGGGAAGGGCTCGGCCTGTACAATAGTGCCTACCCGCAGGTCAACGGCCGTAAACTGTTCCCAGGTGATGGTGTTCTCCATGTGTTTTTGCGCCCAAGATAAGGCCTGCGCCCCCAATAGGCAAATACGGAGTGCCATCCGTAAAAACCTCTACAAGGGGGCAGCGTATTCCTAGAAAGAGCTTTTCCTTTCGGCGGAGCTTCCATCCTTATCCTTCAAGCTATGAAAAACAATACCGGAACAACGCTGTCGGTGTGGCAGCCGGGCGTGGAGATGCCCTTTACCCAGCCGCTGGCCGCCAATGTCACCGCGGATGTCTGCGTGGTGGGGGCCGGCATCTCGGGCCTTACCACCGCCTACCTGCTGGCCAAAGAAGGCCGGAAAGTAGTGGTGCTGGAGGCTGGCGAAATCTGCGGCGGCGAGACCAGCCGCACCACGGCGCACCTTTCCTGGGCCCTGGATGACCGCTACTCCACCCTGATCAAGGTGTTCGGCAAGGCACAGGCGCTGCTGGCCTATGAAAGCCACCGCGAAGCCATCCACCGCATTGAGCAGATCATCCGCGACGAGAAGATCCAGTGCGATTTTGAGTGGCTGCCCGGCTACCTGTTCCTGGGGGCCACGGATTCAGAGGACCAGCTGGACCAGGAACTGGCCGCCTGCCGCGAGCTGGGCATCACCGACGTGGTGAAGCTGAAGCAATGCCCGGTGCCCACGGTGAGCAGCGGGCCCTGCCTCATGTTCCCCAACCAGGCGCAGTTCCATCCGGTGAAGTACCTGGCCGCGCTGAGCCGCTACATCCTGGACCACGGCGGCGATATTTACACCAACAGCCACGTGAAGGAGTTTGATACGGGCCTGGTGCACCGCGCCACCACCAATGCCGGTTTTTCGGTGGCCTGTAACCACCTGGCGGTGTGCACCAACACCCCGGTGAACGACAAAGTGACCATGCACACCAAGCAGGCACCCTACCGCACGTACGTGATCGGGGCTCGAGTGCCCAAAGGAGCCGTGCCCACCGCCCTCTACTGGGATGATTCTGACCCTTACCATTACGTGCGGGTAGGCACGGTGGCCGGCGAGGAAGAACTGGACTCCGAGATCTTGATTGTGGGCGGCGAGGACCACAAAACCGGCCAGAGCCACGGGCAGGAGGCCGAGCGCTTCACCTGTTTGGAGGAGTGGACCCGTAAGAAATTCCCCATGGCGCAGGACGTGGTGTTCCGCTGGTCTGGGCAGGTGATGGAGCCGGTGGACTTCATGGGCTTCATCGGCCGCAACCCCGGCGACAGCAAGCACGTGTACATTGCCACCGGAGACTCGGGCCACGGCATGACGCACGGCACCATTGCCGGCATCCTGCTCACCGACCTGATCTGCGGCCGAACCAACGCCTGGGAAGCCCTCTACGATCCCGGGCGGGTTACCTTCGCCACCGACTCTGCCAAGGAGTTCCTCAAAGAAAACCTGAACGTGGCCGGCCAGTACCTGGATTGGGTAAAACCCGCCGAAAAAGAGGAAGCAGTCATTGCGCCCGGCACCGGGGCCGTGGTGCAGAAGGGCCTGGCCAAAGTAGCCGTTTACTGCGATGCCCAGGGCCAGCGCCACGAGTGTTCAGCCGTCTGCACCCACCTGGGCTGCATTGTGCAGTGGAACGACCTGGAGAATTCCTGGGATTGCCCCTGCCACGGCTCCCGGTTTGACCCCTTCGGGAAAGTGGTGGCGGGCCCGGCCATTAAGGACCTGGAGAAGCTGTAGTTGGTGGTCAGTTGTCAGTTGTCAGTGACTAGTGGCGGAGGCTTTGATGGATCATAAAAAAGGGAAGCAGGGCTAGATTACATCTGCCTTGCTTCCCTTTTAAGTTTTAAGGTACGCTGTTTATGAACAATTTTCTGGAAAACAGCCCTAAAATGAGTTATTCTAAGAGAAAACGGCTAATCCCCAACTTCTACTCACTAGCAACTAACAACTAATCACTAACAACCAACAACTAACAACCAACTACTACTTATACGCTTCCAGTTGCTTCAGGCGTACCTCCACGGAGGCAATCCAGTCCAGTTGTTTTTCTTTGTCCAGGCCGTGGCGGCTTTCGGCGTCGTAGAGGTCCTGCTCTTTGTGCCAGTTGTTAAAGGCCTCGTTGGCGTACTTGTTCAGGTCAGAGGCGCCGCGGGTGCAGGGGTTGGGCAGTTCGGCCAGGCGCTTGCGCAGCATGCGGGCGTGGAGCTCGGTCAGGTCAAAGTGCAGTTGCTCGTGCGCCAGCAGCATGGCCGAGCTCTTGTTGCGCGACCACGACTCCCTGGGGTTGAAGACCGCCTCCACCTTGAACTTGAGCTGGCTGTTCTCGCACTTCACCTTCATCTCCATGTTGGTGGAGGTGAGGGCGTGGTGTTGGTTGTTAGGCGCAGGGGTGCCCGCGAAGTCGTCCCAGGTCAGGCGCTTCTGAAGGGTCCAGGGAATATTGGCCGCGGGGGCTGGGGTTTTGGGTTTAGTTTCTGGAAAAGCGGCGTAAAACAGCGCACTGATCCAGAGGAGCAATAGGGTGAATGACATAGCTGGTTCCGTAACACGCTCTTGGCAAAAAGGAGTTTCCTGAACGTACGCTTAAGTTATAAAATTATTGCGGGCTGAACTTCCTGAACCTGAAAAATAGGAGCACGGCGGCAATGGTAAGCCCCGTGAACAGCCCCAGCCAGATGCCAAGGGCCCCCAGGCCAATCCAGAACCCCAGCGCATACCCCACCGGCAGGGCAATGAGCCAGTACGAGAACAGCGAGATCATGCTGGGCACCCGCACATCTTCCAGGCCCCGCAGCGCTCCCAGCCCCACCACCTGCACCCCGTCAGACAGCTGGAAAATGGCCGCGATGATCAGGAGCTGGGCCGCCAGGCTTTGCACGGCGGGGTCTTTCACGTAAAACTCCGGAATAAGGTCCTTGCACAGGATAATGAGCACCGCGCTGGTGGCCATGAACAGGGCGCCCATGATGAGGCTGCTGTAGCCGGCCATGTGCACGCCGTGGGCATCGCCGGCCCCGCGCAGCTTGCCCACCCGTATGGTGGCCGCCGCCGAGATGCCGCTGGCCATCATGTACGTGACGGAGGCTACGTTGAGGGCAATTTGGTGCGCCGCCAGGTCGCGCGCGCCCAGCCAGCCAATCATGACCGCCGAAAAGCTGAAGGCTCCCATTTCAAAGATCATCTGCAATGAGATAGGGAAGCCCACTTTGAGCATGCGCCGCATGTGGGTCCAGGAGAGGTGTTGCCAGCGCAGGTACCTGCGGTAGCGCGCAAAGCGGGGGGCCAGAAAGACAAAGCCAGCCATCATCAGGGCCATAACCACCCTAGAGATGAGGGTGGCCCAGGCCGCCCCGTTCAGGCCCAGCGCCGGAAAGCCCAGCTTCCCGTAGATGAGCACGTAGTTCAGCCCCACGTTCAGCACGTTGGCGAAGATGGAAATGTACATAGACTGCTTGGTGAGCGACAGGCCCTCGGCAAACTGCTTGAACGCCTGGAACATCATGAGCGGCACCATGGACAGGAACAGGATGTTCACGTACGGAATGGCCAGCCGCACCACGTCTTCGGGCTGGTTCAGGTAGGCAATCAGCGGCGACAGGGCCCAGAACGCCAGGAACAGCAGAATACCCATGATGGTGTTCAGGAACCAGCCGTTGGTGAGCGCCAGGGCAATGCGGGTGTAATTCTTGCGGCCATCGGCCCGCGCCACCATGGGCGTGATGCTGAAGGAGATGCCCAGCCCAAACACCAGCACAATGGTGAAGATGCTGTTCCCCAGAGAGGCCGCCGCCAGCTGCAGCGTGCCTATGCGGCCCGCCATCACGCTGTCGGCCACGCTCACCAGGATATGGCCCAGTTGGCTCAGGACCACCGGATAGGCCAGCCAGAAGGTACTTTTATAATGTTCGCGGTACGGGGCAGAAAAAATCACGAGCGTCTGGTTTTAGAAAGAGGCCGCAAAGCTACGGCTATTTTCCCAACCCTCTACGGACAAATGTCCCTTAGGCGGGAGTGAGTGAGTGAGTGAGTGAGTGAGTGAGTGAGTGAGGGGCAGATGGCAACTGGGCTGTTTTAGGGCTATTTCTAGAAAATCAGCCCTAAAACAGGGGAAAAGAGGCCCTTGCTTCAGGAAACGAAGGCTTTCAGCCGAAGAATGGCACTGTCCAGCACCTCCTCGGGTAGGGCGAACGACATTCGCACGGCGTGGGGCATGCCCATGTTGGTGCCAGGCAACACCTCCAGACCCACCTGGTCTTTGAGGGCCGCGGCCCATTCCTCGGCCAGCTGAAAAGGGGAGGAGGCGTCCTGGGGTTTGAGGCAGCCCTCTAGCTGCAGGGTAACGTAATAGCCGGCCTGCGGCACCGTGAAGCCTAGTTTTGGCATTTGGCGCAGGGCCGCAAGGAGCCTTTGCCGTTTGGGTTCCAGGTCCTGTTTAAACTCCCGCCAGATCTGGTGCCGGTGCTGGGTGGCGGCCACCGCGCCGGCCTGCAAAAACGGAGACACCCCCGAAATCCATTTCTGCTGCAACTCCATGGCCTTTGTGAGGATGGGGAACGGAGCAATGAGATACCCCAGCCGCCAACCCGACATGGCAAAGGACTTAGAGAAACCGTTTACCACGGCTATTCTATCGCGCAGGGGCTCAAAGCGTAAGAAGCTGTGCACGGGTGCTTCGTAGCTGAGGCCGTCGTAGATTTCGTCAGACAAGACATGCAGGTTGGGGAATTCTTCCAGGAGTTGGGCCACGTGCTGCAGTTCGGTTGGGGAGTAGACTTTTCCGGTGGGGTTGCCAGGGTTGGTCAGGAGCAGCAGCCTGGTGGTGGGCGTGAGTTTCTGCCGGAGCAGATCTAGGTCCAGGGCGTAGTCCTGCGCCGGATTGGCCGGTACCGTTACCAGTTTGCCGCCGCTTTGCCTGATCAGCTCCGGAAACGCAAACCAGTATGGGGCCAGCGCCACTACTTCATCGCCGGGCTGCAGGAGGCTGTACAGGTACAGGTGAAGGGCGTGTTTGGCCCCGTGGGTAATCAGGATCTGCTCGGCGGGGATGGGGAGGCCTTCGTCCTCCAGGTAGCGTTGGGCCAGGGCATACCTCAGTTCGGGCAGGCCCTCGTTGGGGCCGTAGTAGGTGTTGTGCTGGGCCAGGGCCTCCTGCAGGGCCTGCGTGGCCACAGCCGGACTGTGGAAGTGGCTTACGCCCAAATGCAGCGGAATGATGTCCATCTTGGTCTAGTGGGAGTTGAATATTGGTGCTGGTAAATATATGCGCTGTTTTAGACCTATTTTCCTGAAAATGGCCCCGAAACAAAGCCTCAGGCCTTCTGTGCTGGACTGCGCCTTACACCGGCCGCAGCAGCACATCGGCGAAGCCGTGGCTGGTATCGGTGAACACGTCCTGTACCTGGAACCCGCAGTCCCGGGCCATTTCCTCCACTTGGCGCAGCGAGAACTTGTAGGAATTCTCGGTATGAATGGCCTCCCAGGCTTCAAACTGGAAGGTCTGGTCCAGGGCCTCAATAGTCACCTCCTGCGCCGTTTTACTGATCAGGAAGCTACGCATGGTGCCTTCCAGGGGATCATACTCGGCAAAATGCTGAAACTGGTCCAGGTCAAAGTTGGCCTTGAGTTCTTTGTTGATGCGGTGCAGCAGGTTCAGGTTAAAGGCTGAGGTCACCCCGGCGGCATCGGCGTAGGCCCGGCGCATTTTCTCGGGGTCTTTGCGCAGGTCCAGGCCCACCAGCAGGGCATCGTGGGGGTGCAGGCTCTGGCGCAGGGTGCACAGGAATTCTTTCGCCTCGGGCAGGTCAAAGTTGCCGATGTTGGAGCCCAGGAACAGGACCAGTTTCCGCTGCCGCAGGTGCAGGTTCAGCCACTCCAGCCCCTGGAAGTACTCGGCGGCCAGGGCGGTTACGGGCAGGTGCGGCCACCGGTGGTGCAGGTCTTCTAGTAGTAGGTTCAGCTGGTCTTCTGAGATATCCACTGGCACGTACTGTACCTGGGCCTGGGTGGCCACCAGTTCTGCCAGCAGGAGCTTGGTTTTGTAGGCGTCGCCGGCTCCCAGGTCCACCAGTTGGAACGGGGTCTGCGTACCAAACGCGAACAGGATTTCCTTGCGCTGCCGGTCCAGTATCTGGTGCTCCAGTTTGGTGAGGTAATACTCCGGCAGCTGCATGATCTGCTGGAACAGTTGGCTGCCTTTGGCGTCATAAAAGAATTTAGAGGAGAGCTTTTTGGGGCTTTGGCTCAAGCCCTGCATCACGTCCTGCGCCAGGCTGTTCTCATGGGTGGGCGCCTGGGGCAGCAGGTGGTGCAGGGTGTTCTGGGTAGTGGGTAGTGTCATAGTGGGTCATGGGGTTAGGGTTGCGCCAGCCTGATGCCGGTAAACTGCCAGCGCTTGTCTGGGTGGAAGAAGTTGCGGTACGTGGGCCTGATGTGGCTTTGCGGGGTGGCACAGGAGCCACCCCGCAGCACCATCTGGTTGATCATGAACTTCCCGTTGTATTCACCCAGGGCGCCGGGAGCCGTCTTAAACCCCGGATACGGAAAATAGCCGCTGTAGGTCCATTCCCAGGCATTGCCCAGCAGGTGGGCTGCCCCCGAGCTGCCGCTGGGCTGAGCCGCCGCCACCGGATGGAAGCTTCCGCTTTCCAGGAAATTCCCCTCGGCTACGGGGTTGGCGTGCCGCTGCGCCAGGGCTTCCCACTCAAACTCGGTGAGCAGGCGGTGCCCCGACCACGTGGCGTAGGCCTGGGCCTCATAGAAGCTGAGGTGGGTGACTGGCGCCTGGGGCTCTATTTCTTCCAGACCGTGCAGCGTAAAGTGCCACCATTTGCCTTCCTGCTTCACCCAATAGAGGGGCGCCTGCCAATGGTGTTGCTGCACCAGCTGCCAGCCCTCGTCCAGCCAGTGTTGGAACTGGGCGTAACCCCCGGCTTCTATAAAGGCGGCATACTCGGCGTTGGTGACCAGGGTGCGGCGGGCCTTGAACTCGGGCAGGTAGACCTGGTGCGGCTGCTGTTCGTTGTCAAAGCAGAAACCCTCGCCCTGGTGCCCGATGGTATACGTTCCCGCCGGTACGGTACACCACTCGTTTTGGGGCTCTTTCGCTTGAAACGATTCATAAACAGGCTGCGGTTTGGCGGCGTAGGCGGGCATGAGGGGGGTGCTGCTCAGGATGTACTTGATGTCGGTGACCAGTAGTTCCTGGTGCTGCTGCTCGTGCTGCAGGCCCAACTCCACCAAGTCCAGAAGCTGCGGTTGCTGCAGGAAACCCTCGTCGGCAAGGGCTTTTTCCATCCAGTGGTCTACGTGGCGGCGATAGGCGTAGATTTCTTCCAGCGGCGGACGCGAGAGGGTGCCGCGGTCTGAGCGGGCTACCCGGCTGCCCATGCTGTTGTAGTACGAGTTGAACAGGTAGGCGTACTGCGGATGGAAGGGCCGGTACCCTGGCAGGTGAGGCTGCAACACGAACGACTCAAAAAACCAGGTGGTGTGCCCCAGGTGCCATTTGGGTGGGCTCACGTCCTGCATGGGCTGCATGACGGTGTCTTCGGGGGTAAGCGGGGCGCAAAGGGCTTGGGTCTGTTCTCTGATGCTTCTATAACGGGCCAGCAGGGGAGTGCTGCCGGCAGAGGTGGCAAATAGCATGGGAAATGTGGTATATTCCCTTTCTAAACTTATTTTTGGGCGAAAGGTTTACCTCTACCCCAGCGGCTACTATCCTATGGCATTTGTCTTAACGCCTTTTTACCGGGAGCTTTCGTTCAGGTTCAACGCCCGCACCTCGCGCGGAGCCATGCAGACGCACCGGGCCGCCTACCTGCGCGTGCACCACACCCGCGCCCCCGAGGCGCAGGGCTGGGGCGAGTGCTCGCCGCTGCCGGGCCTCAGCCCCGACTATTCCCCCGACTTTCACCTGACCCTGCAGCAGGTGTGCGACCGTTTTAACGCCCTGGAGGTGGAGGACGTGGCGTCTGAGGAGGCGCAACGCTTCTGGAAGTGGCTGGAGCAGTGGCCCTCTATCTGCTTTGCCGCCGAAACCGCCTGGGTAGACTACCTGCGGGGCGCCAAGCGCGTGCTCTACGACACGCCTTTTTCCCGCTCGCAGCAGGGCATCCGGATCAACGGGCTCATCTGGATGGGCGATGCCGCTTTCATGCGGGACCAGATCAAAAAAAAGCTGGACCAGGGCTTCCGGTGCCTTAAAATGAAGATCGGCGGGCTGGACTTTGCCCAGGAGCTCCGCATCCTCAAGGAAATCAGGAGCGTGGCCGGTCCCCAGGAGCTGGAGCTGCGGCTGGACGCCAACGGCGCCTTCCCCGTGGTTGACGCCGAGGAACGGCTCCGGCACCTGGCCAAGTTCCAGGTCCATTCCATTGAGCAGCCCATCAGGCAGGGGCAGGCCGAGGCCATGCAGGAACTGTGCGGCGTTTCGCCCATTCCCATCGCCCTGGACGAGGAGCTGATTGGCGCCACCGGCAAAGAGCAGAAGTGGCACTTGCTGGACCAGATCAGGCCGCAGTACATCATCATCAAGCCCACCTTGGTGGGAGGGCTCTACAGCAGCCGCGAGTGGATCAGGGTGGCGGAGTCGTTGGGCATTGCCTGGTGGCTTACCTCGGCGCTGGAGTCCAACATCGGGCTGAACGCCATTGCCCAGTTCGCCGCTGACACCGGCAACCCCATGCCCCAAGGGCTTGGAACCGGCCAGCTGTACCACAACAATTTTGCTTCGCCGCTGGAGATCAGGGGCGAAGAACTGTGGTACAACCCAGAAACAGCCTGGGAACTGCCCGGGTGAGTGAGTGAGTGAGTGAGTGAGTGAGTGAGTGAGTGAGTGAGTGAGTGAGTGAGTGAGTGAGTGAGTGAGTGAGTGAGTGAGTGGCGGTTTTAGGCTTGTTTTCTGCAAATGGGGTTTAAAAACGGGTTTACGCCAGCCAGTTAATGATCCCTTCCCCCCATTTCTGCCACACCAAGAAGTAGATGATGGCGAACAGGATGGAGGTGATGTTGCCGATGAGAAAGTAGTCGTTGGAGACGGGGTGCTGCTTGTCGGTGTCCAGGCGGGTGCCCAGCTTGAGCGCGCCTAAGACGGTGAGCGCGGCCCCCAGGTCGTTGATGAGGCACAGAAACAGGAAGAAGCGCTCCAGCAGGCCTTTGGCAATGGTGTTCATCTTGTTGCGCTGTTCCACCACCGAGCCCACACCCTCGGGGTGCTCAAAACGTTTCCGGATGTAGCTAAACACAAAGTGCGCCAGCAGCTCGCCGGGCAGGTAGATCAAAAGGAAAAGCAGGACTTTCATGGTTGGGGCGGAAGGCTCAGGAACAGGAGTTCCTTTGCCGCAAGATACTCTTTCAACTTTAAACTTTTTTGCCGTTTCCAGAGCAACGACGGATTTTTGTTGAATTTACTGGCCACCGCCTTGTAGTCCCGCAGGTGCCAGAAAGCAGCGACAATGGGGTGCTCCTGCCGGCTCCATCCATCCACCACCGACTGATACAGCACCAGCAGCCGGTTTAACAACTCATCGGTTTTGGGTAAACTGGTTTCCACCCAGAAGCGGTCTCCCTTGCGGCTTTTCAGTTCGGCCAGCTTTTCCCGGGCTCTGGTCAGGCCTGGGCCCAGCATTTCATAGGCTATATTGGGGTTGATGGGTGTTTCAATGGTTCCTTGGTGCAGCACATGGCGCAGTTGGAAGCCCGCGCCCTGCTTCACCACTTCTTCCTCAATGGCCACCAGCAGCGCCACGCCGTCCTCCAATGAAGCCGCAACGGCCTGGTACTCATCGCCCAGCGTAATGGTGAGGGGCGAGAGCAGCTTTTCTGGGTGCTCCTGGTTAATGGCCTTCACCACTTGCTGGAACTGCTGCATCAAGGGCTCGCCCTTTTGCCGGCTGCTGCCCATGATGTCGGCCATCAGGATATGGTAGGTTGGGGGAAGGCTAGGCATTTTTATATTTCAAATTTCATGCAATACTAATAAAATTTCATATAAAATGAAATAATGCGAAATGTGCATAAAAAATGAAAGACAGCATAGCCTACTTAGATAGAAGTTGCTCTACCAGCTTAGGAACGCCTACCGTGGCTTTCTCCTGAAGGATGGTGAGGTTTCTTCTGTGCTGCACGGCCGGAGCATTAGGATCAATGAGGTAGATGGGGGTGTCATGCGGCGCGAAGGAAAGCAGCCCGGCGGCGGGATACACCTGCAGGGAAGTGCCAATCACCAGGAGGTAATCGGCAGACATGGTCTCCTCGGCGGCTTCCTCAATCAGGGGCACGGGCTCCCCGAACCACACAATGTTGGGCCGCAGCTGGGAGCCTTTTTCGCAGAGGTCGCCCAGGTTGAGTTCCCAGCCTTCCATGGGGTAGATGAGGCTCTCGTCTTTGGTGCTGCGGCTCTCAAACAGCTTGCCGTGCAGGTGCAGCACGTGTTTGGAGCCGGCGCGCTCGTGCAGGTTGTCTACGTTCTGGGTGATGATGCGCACGTCAAATTTCTGCTCCAGATCTACCAGGGCCTTGTGGGCGGCATTGGGCTCCACGCCCAGGGCGCTTTTGCGGCGCTGGTTGTAGAACTCCAGTACCAGCTCGGGGTTTTTCTGCCAGCCCTGGGGCGAGGCCACTTCCATCACATCATGTCCTTCCCAGAGGCCGTTGGCGTCCCTGAAGGTAGCCAGGCCACTTTCGGCACTAATCCCGGCCCCGGTTAAAACCACTATTTTCTGCTTCATTTTAGATTAGACACAAGATGTAAGACCCATGACACAAGATTTTGGAAATATACGGAACTCCCTGAAAAAGTACCGCTCCTGATTTTGGCCTGTTTTCTTGAAAACAGGCCAAAATCAGGAGCGGTAAGAACCAGACAGCGTCTAAGGTGTTACTCTGCTTTCTTCTTGGCAGTAGCGGTCTTTTTGGCCGGTGCTTTTTTGGCGGCCGGTTTCTTGGCAGCTGTCTTCTTGGGCGTATCCGCTTTGGCGGCCGGCTCTGCCGCTTTCTTCTTGAAACCTCCTCTGGCCGGTTTGTCCGGTGTATTGGCGGCCAGCTCCAGGCACTGCTCCAGCGTCAGTTCGGCGGGTTCCTGCCCTTTGGGGATCTTCACGTTCTTCTTACCCGCCACAATGTACGGCCCGAAACGCCCGTTCAGCACCTGCACGTCGGGGTTCTCGGGGAACGACTTGATCAGCTTCTCGGCGTCGGATTTGCGCTTGGCCTCAATGATGAGAATGGCTTGTTCCTCGGTCACCAGCAGCGGGTCCAGGTCTTTGGGCAGGGAGTAGAACTTGCTGTTGTGCTGAATGTACGGCCCGAACCGCCCGATGGCGGCCTTCATCTCCTTGCCCTCGTACTCGCCCACTACCCGCGGCAGTTTGAACAATTCCAGGGCCTGCTCCAGGGTGATGGACTCCAGAAACTGGCCTTTGCGCAGGCTGGCGTACGCGGGTTTGGCATCGGTGCCTTCCACCTCTTCGCCCAGCTGCACGTAGGGCCCGAAACGACCCAACTTGGCCAGCACTCTCTGGCCGGAGATAGGGTCAACGCCCAGTTCACGAGCCCCGCTCACGGCAGAGCGCTCCACGCTGGCGCTGGTCTCAATGGTTTGATGGAAACTGGAGTAGAACGTGTCTATCATCTTGTCCCACTGCTTCTTACCGGCGGCAATCTCGTCAAACTCTTCCTCCACGCGGGCCGTGAAAGAGTAGTCTACCACGCTCTCAAAGTGCGACACCAGGAAGTCGGTGACCACCATGGCGATGTCGGTGGGGAAGAGCTTGGCTTTCTCGGCCCCGGCCATCTCGGTTTTCTGCTGGGCGGTGATCTGGTCCTTCTCCAGGGTGAGTACCGTGTAGGCGCGCTCCTTGCCCTCGCGATTGTCTTTTTCCACGTAGCCCCGTTTCTGGATGGTAGAGATGGTAGGCGCGTAGGTAGACGGTCTTCCTATGCCCATTTCCTCCAGTTTCTTCACCAGGCTGGCCTCAGTGTAGCGCGGCGCCGGGCGGCTGAAGCGCTCGGTGGCCTGCAGACGCTGCAAGGCGAGGGGCTGGCCTTCCTGCAAGGGCGGCAGCATGCCTTTCACGTCATCGTCGGCCAGTTCCTCGTCGTCGGTAGACTCGGTGTACACTTTCAGGAAACCCTCAAAGCGCACTACTTCGCCGGTGGCGATCAACTTCTCCGGCTGGCCGCTGATGTTGATGGTGGCGGTGGTTTTCTCAATCTCGGCATCGGCCATCTGCGAGGCGATGGCGCGCTTGCGGATGAGGTCGTACAGGCGCTGCTCGTTCCGGTCAGAACTTACCTGAATGGCGGCGAAATCGGTGGGCCGGATGGATTCGTGGGCTTCCTGCGCCTGCTTGGACTTGGTCTTGTACTGGCGCGTTTTCACGTAGTTTTCGCCAAAAGTGCGCGAAATCTCCGTAGCCGCCGCGTTGATGGCGTCCTGCGACAGGTTCACCGAGTCGGTACGCATGTAGGAGATCTTACCGGCCTCGTAGAGGCGCTGGGCCACCGACATGGTCTGCGCCACCGAGAAAGACAGCTTGCGGCTGGCTTCCTGCTGCAGGGTAGAGGTGGTGAACGGCGGCGCGGGCGTGCGCTTGGTGGGTTTTTTCTCCAGACTTTCAATGGAGAAAGAGGCGCCCATGCAGCGCTTCAGGAAATCCTCGGCCTCCTCACGGGTCTTGAAACGGGTGTTCAGCTCGGCCTCCAGGCGCTTGCCGCCGGCGTCAAACTGGGCCACCACTTTGTAGGCCGAAACGGCCTTGTGGCGCTCAATTTCGCGCTCGCGCTCCACCACCAGCCGCACGGCCACAGACTGCACGCGCCCGGCCGAAAGCCCGGTTTTGATCTTCTTCCAGAGCACGGGGCTTAATTCAAACCCCACCAGGCGGTCCAGCACGCGGCGGGCCTGCTGGGCGTTCACCAGGTTGATGTCAATGGAGCGCGGGTTCTCAATGGCGTTGAGGATGGCGTTCTTGGTGATCTCGCGGAACACGATGCGGCGCGTCTTGGCCTCGTTCAGGTTCAGGGCCTCAGAAAGGTGCCAGGAAATGGCTTCTCCCTCGCGGTCCTCATCGGAAGCTAACCATACCGTTTCGGCTTCCTTGGCCAGTTTCTTGAGTTGGGAGATCACCTCCCGTTTATCGGCCGAGACCACGTAGGTGGGCTTGAAGCCGTTCTGGATGTCAATGGCATTATTGTCTTTGGGGAGGTCACGCACGTGCCCGAAGCTGGACTTCACCACGAAATCCTTGCCCAGGTATCCTTCAATGGTCTTGGCCTTAGCCGGCGACTCCACAATCACTAAGTTTTTTATCATATGGGAAAAGAGGAGGGCTGTGCCCAAAAATTTTTCAAAGATGTAGTAATTTTTTGAGACAATCCAACCACTATCTTTATGCCGATTGCTCCAAAGGGGTAAAAGAATATACCCGGGGGCAGTAAAAAGGTTTTTTTTAGTATACTTAGGCATGAAGAATCTGCTATTGATGCGACACGCCACCGCGGCGGAAAAACAAATTGGCCAGACGGACTTTGACCGGGAGATCACCCTGTACGGGGAGCGCCAGGCGGGCGAGGCCGGACTGTGGCTGAAGGAGCAGGCCCTCTTGCCGGAGCTGATCCTGTGCAGCCCAGCGGTAAGGACCCAGATGACCCTGCAGAGCCTGCTGGAGCAGCTGGAACACCAGGTGCCGGTGCAACTGGAGCGCGACATCTACTATGGCGCGGAGGCAGACCTCCTGAACTTACTGCACGGGGTGGAGAACGAGGTAGACACGCTGCTGCTGGTAGGGCACAACCCCACTATTTCTTTCTTCGCCTCCACGCTGGCCCATGAAGAGGTCCCCTTTGGCCCGGCCACCATTGCCCACCTCCACTTTAACGGGTACAACTGGGAAAACTTGCGTGCCGGCACCTGCAAATTACACTTCCTCTACCAAGGATAAGCCGCCCTGGTTTTTGCCACATTTTGGCAAAACAACCCATAAACGGGGCAAAAACCGCCCAAGGGCATAGAATAATTTGTAGTTTAGCGCCTCGTCAACCCAGAGGAAAATTTTTTTTCAGTTTTCTGTAACCTATGGCAACAACTATCGTATCGGTCATCAACCAAAAGGGGGGTACGGGTAAAACCACCACTACCATCAACCTGGGAAGCGCCCTGCAGAAGCTGGGCAAACGCGTGTTATTGATCGATCTGGACCCACAAGCCAACCTCACGTATTCTTTAGGCATCACGGAGCCTGCCCATACCCTGGCCGATGTGTTCACCGGCCAGCAAAAGCTGGTGGACGCCATTCAGGAGCGCAATGGCCTGTACGTGGCGCCCGGCTCCAATGAGCTGGTAGACGTGGAGATTTCCCTGGTGACGCACGAGAACCGGGAAAGTTTCCTGGGACAGTTGCTCAGCGAGGTAAAAGACTACGACTATATCTTAATTGACTGTCCGCCTTCGTTATCAGTACTCACGGTGAACGCCCTGGCCGCCTCAGACGAGGTGCTGATCCCGCTTCAGATGGAGGTGCTTACCTTGCAGGGCCTGGGCCAGATCCTGAACACCGTGCAGCAGATCAAGACCACGCTCAACCCCAGGCTCAAGGTAAAAGGCATTGTGGTGGTCATGTACGACAAGCGCCGCAAGCTGAGCACAGAGATTGAAGATTACTTGAAGGAAAACGTAGACGAGTATATTTTCAACCAGCGCATCAGGCTGAACGTGAAGCTGGCCGAGGCCCCCTCGTTCGGGCAGAGCGTCATTGAGTATGATGCCGCCTCTTACGGGGCCAAAGACTACATGGGGCTGGCGCAGGAGTTTGTCGCGCTTAGGTAGGGCTTGGCGCCGCCGGTTTTAAGGGTAAATTTTGTAAATAGCGGAGAAAACGCAAGAAAGCGGCTCCATCCATATAGATAATCGGGCAGTTTTCTGCCCCAGCAATAAAAACGCTCTTCAATCATAGATAAGATGGCTTTAGGTAAGAATTTGAAACTCAACAAGGACAAACTGATTGGGAAGACAGAGGCCGAAACGCCGCCTGTGCCACCGACGGATGCCGCTGCCGCCTCCGCGGCAGAGTTGACCCCGGCCGAAACGCCGCGCGAGACTCCGGCCCCCGAGCCCACCAACCCTGTTGTTGAAACCGCAGGGGCAGACGCAGGCGAGAAGCCCACTGCCTCCAAAGCCCGTGCCGGAGGAAAAGCATTGGAGAAGCAAGCTGACAAAGGCGAGAAAACCGCAATCCAGGCCCAGGATGACCAGGCCAGAAAGAGCAACACGCCCCGCCAGTCCCAGATCCAGAACTCTGATTATATCAATGAGCAGCTCAACCGCGTGCTCTACGCCCTGGACGCCTTCAAAAAAGGCGACGTGTCGGTGCGTCTCACCAAGCAGAACAACGACATCTTCTCCGAGATTGCCGAAGCCTACAACTCCATGGTGGAGATGATTGGGGGCGTAGGGGGCGAGGTGTCGCGGATCTCCAAAGTGGCCGGGGTGGAAGGAAACCTGAAAGCCCGGGCCTCGGCCGAGAACGCCTCTGGTTTCTGGAAAGACATGATCAACAACATCAACGGCCTGGTAGACTCCATTGCCGTTCCGGTATTGGAGGTAGGCAAGGTACTGAAGAACATCTCGCGGGGCAACCTGGACGAGACGTTCCAGATTCCCGTGTCCGGGGACTTCAAGGTCATGGCCGAAACCATCAACCGCACCATTGACAACCTGAACCTGTTTGCCGGCGAGGTAACCCGCGTGGCCCTGGAGGTAGGGACCGAAGGAAAACTGGGCGGACAGGCCTCGGTACCCAACGTAGCCGGTATCTGGAAAGAACTGACCGATAACGTAAACGCGATGGCCTCTAACCTGACCCTTCAGGTACGGGACATTGCCAAGGTAACCACTGCCGTGGCCCAGGGGAACCTGGACCAGAAAGTAACCGTGGACCTGAAAGGAGAGATGTTGCAGTTGAAAGAGAACATCAACCAGATGGTGGATTCTTTGAACATCTTCGGGGATGAAGTAACCCGGGTAGCCCGCGAAGTGGGCACCGAAGGAAAACTGGGCGGCCAGGCGAAAGTGCCGAATGTAGGCGGGGTTTGGAAAGACCTCACCGACAACGTGAACACCATGGCCTCCAACCTGACCTCTCAGCTGCGCGACATCGCCAACGTAGCCACTGCGGTGGCGAAAGGCGACCTGACCCAGAAAATCACCGTGAACGTGAAAGGCGAGCTGGCCGAGCTGAAGGACAACCTGAACCAGATGGTGGACTCGCTCAACATCTTCGCCGACGAGGTGACCCGCGTAAGCCGCGAGGTAGGAACCGAAGGTATCCTGGGCGGCCAGGCCTCCGTGCCCAACGTGGCCGGTGTTTGGAAAGCCCTCACGGATAATGTGAACTACATGGCGTCTAACCTCACCTTGCAGGTACGGGACATCGCCAACGTGGCAACCGCCGTGGCAAGGGGAGACCTAAGCCAGAAGATTACGGTAGGCGTTCGTGGCGAGTTGGCCGAGCTGAAGGACAACCTGAACCAGATGGTGGACTCCTTGAACATCTTCGCCGGCGAGGTGACCCGCGTTGCCCGCGAAGTTGGTACCGAAGGTAAGTTGGGAGGCCAGGCTTCCGTGCCGAACGTAGCCGGGGTTTGGAAAGACCTAACGGATAATGTGAACTACATGGCGTCTAACCTGACGCTGCAAGTGCGCGACATTGCCAATGTTGCCACGGCCGTGGCAAGAGGAGATTTGAGCCAGAAGATCACGGTGGGCGTTCGAGGCGAGCTGGCCGAGCTGAAGGACAACCTGAACCAGATGGTGGACTCCCTCAACATTTTCGCCGGCGAGGTAACCCGCGTGGCGCTGGAAGTAGGAACCGAAGGAAAACTGGGCGGGCAGGCCTCTGTGCCGAACGTGGCAGGAACCTGGAAAGCCCTGACAGATAACGTAAACTCCATGGCGTCTAACCTGACGCTGCAGGTGCGGGATATTGCCAACGTGGCCACCGCAGTAGCCCGTGGCGACCTGAGCCAGAAGATCACCGTTGGGGTAAAAGGCGAATTAGCCGAACTGAAGGACAACCTCAACCAGATGGTGGATTCGCTGAACATCTTCGCCGGCGAGGTAACCCGTGTGGCGCGTGAAGTGGGCACCGAGGGTAAATTGGGCGGTCAGGCCAATGTACCAAACGTGGGCGGGGTTTGGAAAGACCTCACCGATAACGTGAACTACATGGCCGGCAACCTTACCTCGCAGATGCGCGACATCGCCAACGTGGCCACGGCCGTAGCCAAGGGAGACCTGACCCAGAAAATCACCGTGGACGTGAAAGGCGAGCTCCTGCAGTTAAAGGACAACCTGAACCAGATGGTGGACTCGCTCAATATCTTCGCCGGCGAGGTAACTCGGGTAGCCCGTGAGGTGGGGACTGAGGGAATCCTGGGCGGCCAGGCCAACGTGCCGAATGTAGGCGGCGTTTGGAAGGATTTGACCGAAAACGTGAACTACATGGCCTCCAACCTCACCTTGCAGGTGCGGGATATTGCCAACGTAGCCACGGCCGTTGCCCGCGGAGACCTGAGCCAGAAGATTACGGTAGACGTGAAAGGCGAGCTCCTGGAGCTGAAGAACAACCTCAACCAGATGGTGGACTCCTTGAACATCTTCGCCGATGAGGTAACCAGGGTAGCCCGCGAGGTGGGTACGGAAGGAAAACTCGGCGGACAGGCCTCGGTACCAAAAGTACGCGGTACCTGGAAGGAGCTCACCGACAACGTAAACTCCATGGCCTCCAACCTGACGCTGCAAGTGCGGGATATTGCCAACGTGGCCTCGGCGGTGGCCAAGGGAGACCTGACCCAGAAGATCACCGTGGACGTGAAAGGCGAGCTCCTGGAGCTGAAAAATATCTTGAACCAGATGGTGGACTCCTTGAACATCTTCGCCGGGGAGGTAACCCGCGTGGCGGTTGAGGTGGGAACCGAAGGTAAATTGGGCGGACAGGCTTCGGTGCCAAATGTGGCCGGGACCTGGAAAGCCCTCACCGATAATGTAAACACCATGGCGTCTAACCTGACGCTGCAGGTGCGCGACATCGCCAACGTAGCCACTGCGGTGGCGAAAGGCGACCTGACCCAGAAAATCACGGTGAATGTGCGCGGCGAGCTGGCCGAGCTGAAGGACAACCTGAACCAGATGGTGGACTCCCTGAACATCTTCGCCGGCGAGGTAACCCGCGTGGCCCTGGAAGTGGGTACCGAGGGTAGACTGGGCGGTCAGGCCAAAGTGCCGAACGTGGCGGGAGTTTGGAAAGACCTCACCGACAATGTGAACGTGATGGCCTCTAACCTTACCACGCAGGTACGCGGCATTGTGAAAGTAGTAACGGCGGTATCTAAAGGGGATCTGACCCAGAAACTGACGCTGCAAGCCAAAGGCGAGCTGGCCGAACTGGCCGACACCATCAACAGCATGGTGGAAGACCTGAACCGCCTGGCGGGTGAGGTAAGCCGGGTGGCCAGAGTAGCCGGGGTGGAAGGAAAACTTACCGAGCGCGCCTCGGTACCTGGGGTGAGCGGCAGCTGGAAAGAACTGGTAGATACCCTCAACGACCTCCTGGAGTCTATTGTAACGCCGGTTCTGGAAGTGTCACGGGTGGTTCGCTCCATCTCTGAAGGGGATTTGACTCAGAAAGTGGAAATCCAGACCGCCGGTGATATCCTGGCCATGTCCAATGCCTTGAACCTGGCGGTAGACAACCTGAATGCCCTGCTGGGTGAAATCAACGATTCTTCCCTGATTGTGGGAAGCTCGTCTGAGGAAATGGCGGCCAAAGGCCTGGAGATGAACCGCGTAACGGTAGATGTGGCCCTGGCCATGCAGCAAATGGCAGAAGGGGCGCAAAACCAGGCCTTGAAAACCGACCAGGCCTTTAAACTGATTGAGGAAATCATGAAGGCCACCAAAGAAACCGCCAACAAAGCCGATGTAGTGAACCGCTCGGCGGTGATGGGGGAGGAAACTTCCCAATTGGGTCTGAAAACGGTGGCCGAGGTGGTGCGCAACATGGAGGAGATCTCTTCTTCGGCGGCCCTTACCGCCAAAACCATTGAAGTCCTGAGTACCCGCAGCCAGGAAATCTCCAAGTCCCTGGGGGTAATCACTGATATTGCCGCCCAGACCAATTTGCTGGCCCTGAACGCGGCCATTGAGGCGGCCCGCGCCGGCGAGGCGGGAAGGGGCTTTGCGGTAGTAGCCGAGGAAATCAGGAAACTGGCCGAAGGCTCCCGTAAATCGGCGAGTGAGATTGCCACGCTGGTAGAAGACGTGAAGAAAGATACTTCTTCTGCCGCCGCCGCTATCGCCACCATGGAAGGCCGGGTATTGAAAGGAAAGAACGCCACCTTTGAGGCATCTGGCGCCTTTAAGAACATTGCCACCTCCAGCGGCGAAACCCTCCGCAGTGCGCAGGACATCCTGGTGTCTACCGAGGTGCAGAAAACCTCCATCGGTGACGTGGTGAAGTACGTGGAAGAAGTGGTAGCCATTGCCGAGCAGACGGCGTCGGGTACCCAGCAGGTAGCCGGCACGGCCAAGCAACTGTCGGGTTCCATGCAGGAGCTTACCGCTTCCAGCCAGAGCCTGAACGACATTGCCGAAGACCTGCAGGTGAGTATCTCGGCCTTCAAGCTGGTGAACGGCAGCGTGGGGTACCCTAACCGCAACAACCGCAAGTTTACGGCTATGCCCGCCGCCCGCCGCTCGTTCAACGGCACCGATCTGGACGAGAACCAATTGATCCGGAAGGCTGCCAGTAAAAAGGCTACTAAAAACAGAGGTCAGGAATAATGGAAACGCAGAACGCACGGGACAAAAAAGAGGCGGCCGTAGAGGAACGGGTCCATCTGATTGTCTTTAAACTGGGGACAGAGGAGTACGGGGTGCGCATTGACCAGGTAAAGGAGGTAACCATTACCCCCGAGATTACCCGCATGCCCAAAACCCCTTCCTTCATCAAGGGAGTGGCCAACATCAGGGGTGACATCATTGCCATCATGGACCTGGAGGAGCGTTTCAGGATTGAACGTGCTTTCAAGGAGCCGGAACGGCACACGTACACCCTGGTCATGGAAGCCAAGGACTATACCATGGGCTTTATTGTGCGCGAAGTTCCCCAGTCCCTGACCTTGCCGGTTTCCAGTATAGACAAGACGCCCTCGTTTATCCAGGACATCAATATCAATGAGAACTTTATTGAGGGCATAGGAAAACTAGACGACCGGCTCATCATTGTGCTGGACATGTACAAGATCCTGACCTCCGATGAAGTGTTACAATTAAAGTCATAGTGCTCATCATTTGACCTATTAACGTATGGAATCCACTGATAAAAAAAGAATACTCATTGTAGATGATTCTTTCTACATGCGCACTATGTTGAAGAACATGCTGCTGGACGCTGGTTATGATGTGGTGGGGGAAGCCCCAGACGGCAAAACCGCCCTGCAGCTAGCCCGGGAGAAGGTGCCGGACCTGGTCACCCTGGATGTGATCTTGCCAGACAACACCGGCCTTGATGTCTTAAAAGGCATTAAGAGCGACAACCCAGGCATTAAGGTAGTGATTGTGAGCGCCGTGGGCCAGGAAGTGATCATGAACGAGGCCGCCGAGTACGGCGCCCTGCACTACATCATCAAGCCTTTCTCAGAAGACAAAGTGCTGGAGGCGTTGAACAACGCCTTCAAAGAAGAAGAATAGATCAATAACCGGTACGCCACTTACGTTCACCAGTGCAGCAGACGCAGCAAGCAAAGATTAGGGTTTTGATAGGAGATACCTCGGTACGCTCCCGGTTGGTGCTGTCCGGCATGATAGAGGCCGAACCCAGGCTGGAGGTGGTTGACACCGCCCGGTCCCGGGAAGAGCTGATCTTCAAGGCCATGGCCGCCAAACCCGACCTGATTGTAGCCCACCATGGCCTGACCATGAGTGGATCGCTGCCCCTGTTCAAGCCGGTGTACGGGCAAGACTCCGCGTTGCTCCTCATGGTGTCGCAGGAAATGGCCGAGGGTATTTTCTACCTGCCCCGCACGTTCAGGGTGAACGGGCATGAGGCCAGGCCGGCAACAGTGGAAAGCACAGGTGCCGCCGGGGGCAAGGCCGGTCTTATGTCTACCCTGCGCGAGTTTGTGGTAAGGTATTCAGATCCCAGCCCCGCACCGGTGGTTAGAAAGAAGGAAGCACCTGCCCATTCGGCCCAAAGTGGGGCCAGAAATCGGGTAAGAACGTCGGCTCCGGGGCAGGCGCCCCTAAAGGTGGTGGTCATCGGGGCCTCCACCGGCGGGTCGTTGGCCCTGGAAGCCATTGTGCGGGAGCTGTCTGCGCCGCAACCTGCCGTGGTGCTGGTGGCGGTGCACATGCCTGAAAAGTTTACCAAGCGCCTGGCCCAACGGCTGCAGAAATGCACCAACTGGCGCGTGGAAGAAGGCTACCAGGGCATGAAACTGAGCGCAGGTACCATTGTCATTGCCCCCGGCGGGCAGAACATGCGGGTAAAGCGCTCGCCGCTGCGCGCCAAAGAACTGACCATTGCCCTGGAGCCTTCGGCTGCCATGGACACGCCCTCGGTAGATGTGCTCATGGCCTCTGCCGCGCAGTGTGCTCCTGCCCGGGTGCTGGGTGTTATCTTAACCGGCATGGGACAGGACGGAACCGCCGGGGCCCGCGAGATCATGAACCAGGGCGGCACCGTCATTGCCCAGAATAGAGAAACCTCCACCATTTTCGGGATGGCCAAGTCGGCGATTGAAAGCGGGGTGGTCCATGGAGTGGTGGCCTTAGGCCAGATCCATTCCATCATTCACCGGTTTACCGCCGGCCCCCACATGAGCCAGGCGCTCCAACGTAATTACAAAGGATGAAGTCGAGAGATCAGGAATATAAAGAGATATTTATAGCCGAGGCTCTCGAGTACTATGATGCGCTGAACCGGCACATCAGTGATCTGGAGAAAAACCCGGAAGACGAGCAGCTGCTGGCCGAGATTTTCAGGTTGCTCCATAACCTGAAAGCCAACGCGAAGGCCATTGGCTACACGTCCATTGCCGATGTGTCGCACAAACTGGAAACGGCTTTTGGCATGATCCGCAGCCGGGAGCTGAGTTTCAGTGATGAGGTAGTGACCGTACTATTCGACGGCATTGACATGCTGGGCGAGATGATCACCGGCATTGACGGCCCCAACGAGGTAGAGCCCAGCCCGGCCCTGCTCCGCAACCTGGACATCATCGTCAATTCCCTCACCGATAATTCCTCTGACCTGTCAAAGGTTCAGAAGTATTATACCTCTAAGAACCTGTCGCTCTCTGATCTGATCTACATTCAGATCAAGAAGCTGGACCACCTGCTCAACCTGGTGGGCGAGCTGATCATTGACCGTGACCGGATTGTGTCCATCAGCAAAGAGCTGGACCATGACGATCTCAAGAACGTGAGCGCGCACCTGTACCGCATCACCGAGGAGCTGCAGTACAGCGTCATGGATGCCCGCCTGGTAAACGTGGGCTCTTTGTTCAATAAGTTTCCCCGTATTGTGCGGGACATTGCGGTGGCCGAGAAGAAAGAGATCAACCTGGACATCTCGGGGCAGGACATTCAGATAGACCGCAACATCCTGCAGATCATCACCGACTCTTTGCTGCACCTGATGCGCAACGCCATCTCGCACGGCATAGAAAAGGCCGAAATCAGGAAAAAGGCCAAGAAAACGCCGCAGGGCAACATTTCGCTCTCGGCGCAGAATGACCGGGACACCGTGATCCTGCGGTTGTCTGACGACGGGAAAGGCATTGACCAGGAAGAGGTGCGGCGGGCCATTGTGCAGCGCGGCTTCCTCACCGCCGATGCCACCAAAGACCTGCGCGAGACCGAGGTGCTTTCGTATTTGTTTGAACCCGGGTTCTCCCTGGCCAAGGAAGTAACCGAGGTGTCGGGCCGGGGCGTGGGGCTGGATGTGGTGAAGAACGCCATTGACTCCATTGGGGGCCGCATAAAGGTAGACTCAAAGAAAGGCGTAGGCACTACCTTCACGCTTTTCCTGCCTACCTCCATTGCGGTGAAAGGGGCGCTCCTGTGCCAGGTGGAGGAGAATTTTTACGCCATTCCGCTCATGCACACCGACTCGGTGGTGGCGTTCCCCACCCGGGACCTGCACGAGGTGGGCGAGCTGCTGGTGGCCGACATCAACGGGGAGACCATCACCATTGTGTCATTGCGCGAGCTCTTCAATACCGACATAAGGGAGTACAGCGTAAAGAAGAAAGATTTAACGGGTGATGCGCAGAACATCATCATTGTGACCTACAACAACCGGAAACTGGGCCTCATTGTGGACAAGCTGCTGCGGCAGCAGGACATTGTGATCAAGGCCCTGAGCAAGCCGGTCAATACCATTGAGATTTACGCGGGGGTAACCCTTTTGGGATCGGGCAAGGTGTGTCTGGTGCTGGATGTGGCCGCCATTACCCGCTACTTTATAACCAGAAGGTAAGTGCTGGAGGGACCAAAACAATTTAATGCCTGATTCATGGAGCTTCAAGTAAATGAACTAGAGCGGGATATCATCAAGGAAATCCTCAACATAGGATTAGCCCGGGCGGCCGACTCTTTTGCCGTCATTGCCAAAGACCGCGTACTCCTGAAAGTGCCCGATCTGCAGCTGATGGAGGCCGAAGAGCTGTTAAAGATTGTGCGCGCCTATGAAAACTCGCACGTGATCATACAGTCAGACATAAAAGGGGAGCTGAACGGCTCCACCCTCATGCTGTTCTCTGAGGCGCACGTGGAGCAGCTCTCTAAAGTATGTCTGGGCATGGCCGTGAAGGGCAGCGAGCCCCTCACCGAGATGCAGGAATCCTTGCTGCTGGAGGTGAGCAACATCATCACGGGCGCCCTGGTCACGCAGCTGGCCAATATCTTAAAGTCCAACATCTACGGCTCGCCGCCGGTGGCCCCCAAACACGACATCGCCGAGTCCCTGAAAGGCATCTTCACCGACCACCCGCTGTTCCAGCCCCTGGTGTTCACCGTGATCACGCAGTTCACCAACAACTCCCAGATGGTGGAGCTGCCGCTGCTGCTGTTCTTTGACACCTCCACGTTCATCAAGATCCTGGAGATCATCAGGTCCTATAATTTCCTTACCAAATAGCCGAACCAAGATATTTTCCTTCTCAAAAGAGCCGCCCCCGGGCGGCTCTTTTGCTTCACAATGAGGACAGAACGGGCGTTTTAGGGCCATTTTCGGCAAAACAGACCCCAAACGCCGGGCCGTGCTCCCTTTCCAATGCAGTATCTTTTTTGTTGTTTTGCGCGTCTGAAACAAAAACAAGATTTAACACCCGCCTATGGACGCTTTAGGAAGACATATTCTGGTAGAGTTCTACAACTGCTCGCCAGAATTGATGAATGATGTGGTACACATTGAGAACAGCATGGTGGCTGCCGCCGAAACCGCCGGGGCCACGGTCATCAACAGCACGTTTCACCACTTCTCTCCTTATGGCGTTTCCGGGGTGGTGGTAATCCAGGAGAGCCACCTGGCCATCCATACCTGGCCCGAGTACGGCTACGCGGCCGTGGACCTGTTCACCTGCGGCGACTCGGTAGACCCCTGGGTGTCCTACAATTACCTGAAGGAGGCCTTTGAGGCCAGCCATGGCTCGTCCATGGAGTGCCGTCGCGGCCAGCAGAGCCTGCTCAAGCGCACCGACTTCACCGTGGAAGCACGTGATTCTGGTCAGCAGGTAGCGCCCATCCCCAGCATTACCCGCGATGTCTGGTTCACCGAACGCGACGAAAACATTGCCCTTTCCCTGAAACACACCGGAAACCAGCTCTACAAAAAGCAGTCGCCCTATCAGAAGGTGGAGGTGATTGAGACCCTGGCCTACGGCAACATGCTCACCCTGGACGGCATGGTCATGTGCACCCAGAAAGACGAGTACGTGTACCACGAGATGATCACGCACGTGCCGGTGTTCAGCCACGGCCACGTGAAGCGCGCCCTGGTGATTGGCGGCGGCGACGGCGGCACCGTGCGCGAACTGCTGCGCCACGACGGCATTGAAGAAGTGGTGCTGGTAGAAATTGACGAACTGGTGATTGAAGCCTGCAGGCAGCACCTGCCCGAAACCGCCAGCGCCTTCGGCCATCCCAGGCTCAAGCTGCTCATTGAAGACGGCATCAAATACATCCAGGACACGCCAGACGCTTCTTTTGATTTGATCATTGTAGACTCCGCCGATCCGGTGGGGCCGGGCGAAGGCTTGTTCACCGCCGAATTCTACAGCCAGGTGTACCGCTGCCTCACTCCGGAAGGCGTGATGATCACCCAGAGCGAGTCGCCCCGTTTCAACACCAGCGTGTTCGTGGAGATCTTTGATACCTACAAGGGCATTTTCGGGCCAGACAAGGTGCATTGTTACCTGGCGGCCATCCCCACGTATCCAACGGGTACCTGGAGCTTCTCGTTCTGCGCCAAAGGCAGCGTAAACCCCCGGCAGTTCAACGCCGAGGCCGTGGCGGCCTTCTCCCGGGAGCAGGGGCTGCGGTACTACAATGAAGACATTCACCTGGCCGCCTTTGCCTTACCAAACTTTGTAAAAGATTTATTAGCTTCTAAACCAGCGTAATATGCGTATGACCATGCCCACCATGTGTGATTCAAAGCACAAGAAAATAACGTCTTTTGACCAGAACGGCGTAGGGGAAGTAGGCAGTGGCCTTTTCGGGCTTCCGTTCACCGAGGAAGAGTCTGAGGTAGTGATTTTCCCCATTCCGTGGGAAGTGACCGTTTCTTACAACGCCGGAACCGCCGAAGGACCGGCCGCCGTGCGCGATGCCTCCCCGCAGCTGGACCTGTTTGACCCCGAGTTGCGCAACGCCTGGCACCTGGGCATTCACATGCCCGCCGTGCCTGAGGAATGGGCCCAGGAAAGCCAGCGCCTGCGCGAGAAGACCGAGGCCTACATTGAGTGGCTGGAAACCGGCAGCCAGGGCGATGCCTCCCAGTTTGACGCTACGTTGGCCGAAGTGAACCAGAAAGGCGAGGAGCTGCTGCAGTGGTCTAAAGCGGAAACGCTGGCCTACCTGGAGAAAGGCAAGCTGGTGGGCGTTCTGGGCGGCGACCACAGCACCCCGCTGGGCTTTATGCACGCCCTGGCCGAGAAGCACGAGGAATTCGGGATTCTGCAGGTAGACGCCCACGCCGACCTGCGCGAAGCCTACGAGGGCTTCACCTACTCACACGCCTCCATCATGTTCAACGCCCTCAAGCTGCCCCAGGTGAAAAAACTGGTGCAGGTGGGCATTAGGGACCTGTGCCAGGCCGAGGCCGAGCTGGTGGACCAGTCCAACGGGCGCATCACCACGTTCTATGACAGCAAGCTCAAGTCAAAGATGTACGAGGGCAACTCCTGGCGCAAGCAGTGCAAAAAGATCATCGCGCAGCTACCCCAGAAAGTGTACATCAGCTTTGACATTGACGGGCTGGACCCCAAGCTGTGCCCCGGCACCGGCACGCCGGTCCCCGGCGGATTTGAGTTTGAGGAAGCCGTTTACCTCATCAAGGCGCTGGTGAAATCGGGTAGGGAGATCATCGGGTTTGACCTGTGCGAGGTGGCCCCCGGCGACAGTGAGTGGAACGGCAACGTGGGTGCCCGCCTGCTGTACAAACTCTGCAACTGGATGGCCGTATCGCAGAAGAGACTAGAGGCTGCTCACTAACCTAAACCGCTCCTCACTATGGGATTCATCCTGAAAATCATTGTTACCGGAATTGTGGCCCTGGTGCTGGCCCAGTTCTTCCCGGGCGTCACCATTGACGGCATCACGGGAGCCATTCTGCTGGCCCTGGTGCTGGCCGTGCTCAACGCCATTGTGCGGCCCGTGCTGGTGCTCCTCACCATTCCGGTCACGTTCATGACCCTGGGGCTGTTCCTGCTGGTCATCAACGCCATTATCCTCTACATGGCCGATTACCTGCTGGACGGATTTAATGTGAGTGGCTTGCTCACGGCCATTCTTTTTAGCCTGGTGCTTTCCATTGCCACGGCCATCATAGACGCCATCTTCTAAAAAAACAGCCTTTTTGCTAACCTTATTAGATAGCCCGGATGCTTTTCCGGGCTATTCTTGTTTATTGGCGCAAGGTTGAAAGGAAAAAAGCGGTTTTTGGCGTATTTTTGTCAAAACAGTTAGAAAATGGGAGTAAGGGAAGCACGGGAAGCGCTGAAGCAGTATTTTGGCTACGATCAGTTCAGACCGGGACAAGAGGATATCATTTCAAACGTGCTGGCGAAGCGCGACACGGTGGTGCTCATGCCTACGGGCGGCGGCAAGTCGGTGTGCTACCAGGTGCCGGGCCTGGTGATGCCCGGCCTTACCGTGGTGGTTTCGCCCCTCATTGCCCTCATGAAAGACCAGGTAGAGGCCCTGCTGGGCAACGGCGTGAACGCCGGCTACCTCAACAGTTCCCAATCGGCCAAAGAACAACAGCTCATTGAGCAGCAGTGCTTTGACGGCCGCCTTAAGATGCTGTACGTCTCGCCGGAGAAGCTGCTCTCGGCGGGGTTCTTTTCCTTCCTGAAGCGCCTGCAGATTAACCTGTTCGCCATTGATGAGGCGCACTGTATTTCGGCCTGGGGCCATGATTTCCGACCCGAGTACCTGCAGCTGAAGAACCTCAAGCTCCAGTTCCCCGAGGTGCCCATCATTGCCCTCACCGCCACCGCTGACCGCCTCACGCAGCGCGACATCCTCACGCAGCTCTACCTGCAGGACCCCAAAGTATTCATCTCCTCGTTTGACCGGCCCAACATTTACCTGCAGGTGCAGCCCGGCCAGAAGCGCATGGAAGCCATCCTGGACTTTCTGGAGGAACGCCCCTTTCAGCCGGGCATTGTCTACTGCCTCAGCCGCAAGGCCACCGAGACGCTGGCCGCCAAACTCAAGGAGAAAGGCTATAACGTCGATTATTACCACGCCGGCTTGTCGGCCCGGGACCGGGAGCGGGTGCAGGAGCGCTTTCTGCAGGACAACGTGCAGATCATGTGCGCCACCATTGCGTTTGGGATGGGCATTGACAAATCCAACGTGCGCTGGGTGATCCACTACAACCTGCCCAAGAACCTGGAGAGCTACTACCAGGAGATAGGCCGGGCCGGCCGCGACGGGGCCTCGGCCGAGGCGCTGCTCTTTTACAGCCTGGCCGATGTCATGACCCTGCGCGACATCATCACGCAGGGCGAAAGCACCACGGAGCAGAACCTTTCCCTGGCCAAGCTGGACCGCATGCAGCAGTTCGCGGAGAGCACCAGCTGCCGGCGCAAAACCCTCATGCACTACTTTGGCGAGGAATACCCCCAGGACTGCGGCAACTGCGACATCTGCGACAACCCGCCCACCTCGTTCAACGGCACCGAGTA
The DNA here is from genome assembly GCF_016924645.1 of Rufibacter psychrotolerans. Taxonomy (GTDB): domain Bacteria; phylum Bacteroidota; class Bacteroidia; order Cytophagales; family Hymenobacteraceae; genus Nibribacter; species Nibribacter psychrotolerans. Next base: position 36,488 of record NZ_JAFFJV010000024.1, read on the forward strand.
CGCCCAGAAAATCCTTTCGGCGGTGGCACGCACCAAGGAAACCGTGGCCTCGGCCCAGGTGGTGGACATCTTGCGGGGCTCGCGGAACCAGCTTACCCTGAGCCGGGGCTATGACCAGCTGAAAACCTTCGGGGCGGGCCGCGATGTTCCCTCGCAGGACTGGCAGCGCTACATCCATCAGTTGATCAACCAGGGCATTCTGGAGGTGGCCTATGACGAGCACGGGGCCCTGAAGCTCACCAACGCCAGCCAGGAAGTCCTGTTCAAGCACAAGAAGGTAGAGCTGGTGAAGTTCCAGCCGGTGAGCCCCAAAGAAGAGAAAGAGAAAAAGCAGAAGAAAGCCAGAAGTGGCCTTGAAACGGCTTTGTTTGAGCACCTGCGCCAACTCCGGAAACAACTGGCCCAGGAGCGCAACATTCCGCCCTACGTGGTCTTCACCGATACCACCCTGCAGGAGATTGCCGAGCAGCGACCCACCAACAAACCGGCTTTCCTGGCCATCTCGGGGGTGGCGCAGGCCAAGTACCAGCAGTACGGCGAGATCTTCATCAATGCCATCCTGAGTTTCCTGGCCCAGCAGGCCGACCAGCAGAATGCCCGCATGAAGGGAACCACGCACCTGGTGACGTATGAGCTGCTGCGGCAGGGCAAAACTCCTGAGGAAATCTCTGAGCAGCGCCAGGTGCAGATCAACACCGTGTACTCGCACCTGGCCACCCTCTACCAGCAGGGCTATGACGTGGACCTGAAGCCGTACCTATCCGACTGGGAGTACAGCCGCGTGAAGGAGGGCATTCTGAAAACCAACCAGACCACGGCCATGAAGCCCATCTATGAGTACCTGGAAGGCGAAATAGACTACCTGAAAATAAGGCTGGCGATTGGGCGCTTTAACCGCGAGAACAACCAGCAGTAAACGGGGCTAGAATTTCAAGGAAGAAGGGAAAGGAAATCCTGTTTAGGGCCCATTTTCGGCAAAACTGCCCCCAAACGGGCGTTCACTCCCGCAGTAAACACCAAGAAGGCCGGTTCTAAGAAACCGGCCTTCTTGGTGTTGGGGAAATAAAAGACAAGGGTTATTTCAGGGCGATGGGGTCTGGCTTACCGTCTGGGTCGCCGGCCACGGTGCCCTGGGAGCGTACTTTGCCACCGGTTAAGGCCAGAATACCAGCAATGTGCGGGGCGGCGTAGGAAGTGCCGGTTCCGCTAACGTACCCTCCGCCTTTCCAGGTGGTGTAGATGCTGGTGCCGGGGGCGGAGAACTTCACCGAGGTCCCGAAGTTGGAGCTCTTGTTGAAGTTGCCGTAGGAGTCCATGTTGGACACCACGAACACGTTAGGGGCCACCACGCGGGCGGGCGAGTCGTTCTTGCAGTCAATGTAGCTGTTGCCGGCGGCTACCGCAATGTAGATGCCGCGGGCGGCGGTCTTCTTCACCAGGTCGTCCAGCATGGTGGAGGCGTTCACGCGCAGGCTCATGTTCACCACGTCGCCGGGCTTGCCGTTCTTGTACACATGGTTCAAGGCCGAGTAGATGCGGGTAAGGGTTCCGTAGCCGGTGTTGTCAAACACGCGCAGGGCCACAATGGTGGCGTTGGCCGCCACGCCCACCACGCCGATGCCGTTGTTCTTGGCCCCGATGATGCCGGCCACCCCGGTGCCGTGCCCGTAGCCGTCCTCCCAGGAGGTCACACCCGAGATGAAGGACTTGCTGCGCACCTTGTCCACGTTCAGGTCGGGGTGGCTGGACTGCACGCCCGAGTCAATCACCCACACGGTCTTGCCCGTGCCGTCGCCGTAGCCCACCCGCGCCACGCCCCACGGAATGGTCTGGGTAGAAGTGGTGGTGGTTGAGGTGGAGGTAGAGGTAGAGGAGGCACTTGCAGTTTTGGTTTCTTTGCCCAGCAGCACCGCCTGCTCGGGCTCTACGTACGCTACGCTCGCGTCTGCTTTCAGCCGGTTGATCTCGTCTTTGTTGAAGCGGCCCGCAAAACCGTTGAATCCTCCCTGGAAAACATCGCTGATGCGGCTGGCGTCAAACCCGTTCCGGGCCAGCAGGCGTTCGCGCAGGGTTTGTCCGCTCTGGTGGGTACTTTCTTTCAACACAACAATGTACTTGCCTTCAACGGCTTTGGAAGAAGCGGTGGGCTCCACCGGCAGGGAGGCCTGTTCCTCCATCAATTCTTCCTGCTGGCAACCAGACATTGAAAAGACTGAGGCTAAGGCAAAAAAAGACACGGCTTTCTTAAACGTAGCTGAATTCATAGGCATTAGGGGGTTAGTAAAGGTGAATCATATAGAAAGTGTTGCAGTGGTTTTGGTAAAAACACATGGTACTTTGTATCGTCTGCTTTCCAAATGTACTAAAAAATCCTACCCACATCCAAGCTTAAATTCTAATAAAGCATTGATATAAAAGCAGTTATATAGAAGTATATGAATGTAGGTATAGCTAAATTTAAATCTGGATCTCCCTGGTAAATAGGTCTTTAGGAAGCGTCTGGCTATTTTATCAAAGAAAACTGGAAATCTGCTAAAATATCAATGCCAAAATTGTTAGTTGTTTGCTAAAGAATTAGTACTTTTAGGGAGTAATTCAATCAACAGACCATTTATGCTTAGCACAAACCTGAAATACCTTAGAAAGCAACTTAATCTTACCCAGGTGCAACTGGCAGAAAAGCTGGAGATTAAGCGCTCCTTGATTGGTGCCTACGAAGAGGGAAGGGCGGAGCCTAAGCTGGCTACGCTGATGAAGATGGCTCAGGTCTTCCAGATGTCTGTAGATGAACTAATCAACCCCGACTTACCCAACACGGGCAAGGGCGCCGCCGGCCGGAAGCAGTCTAACGTTAAAGTGCTTTCCATCACGGTAGACGCTCAGAACCGCGAGAACATTGAACTGGTGCCGTACAAAGCCAGCGCCGGTTACCTGAACGGATACGCTGACCCTGAGTTTATGGAGGAGCTGCCTAAGTTTAGGTTGCCCATGATCCAGAGCCCCGGCACGTACCGTGCCTTTGAGATAAAGGGCGACTCCATGCTGCCCATCCCTTCCGGAACGGTCATTGTAGGCCGCTACGTGGAGCGCTGGCAGGAGATAAAGGACGGAACGCCTTGCATTGTGGTGAGCCTGCAGGAAGGCATTGTCTTCAAGCGCATTTACCACCAGCAAAAGCAGTCGGCGCTGCGGCTGCACTCGGATAACCCCAGCTACGAGCCCTACGAGGTTTCCCTGGAAGACGTGGTAGAGCTCTGGGAGGCCAAGGCCTACATCAGCACCACGTTCCCCATGGCTGAGATCTCCCTGGACAAACTCACCTCTCTGGTGCTGGACCTGCAGCAGGAAGTAAAAAAACTCAAGACCGCCAAGTAGGCCGCCATACCATCTTGTACTGCAAAGCCCTTTCGGGGCTGTTTTCCCCAAAACAGCCCCGAAAGGGCTTTCGGCTTTCTGGCGGGGTCCACTGGTAAACTTCAGGCCTTGGGGTACGTATTTACCCTTAACCAACCAGCGCCTTCACTATGATTGAGATCATACCCGCCTCCAACAGACACCACGCCTCGCACGGGTGGCTAGACTCCTACTTCCTGTTCTCCTTCGCAGACTACTATGACCCCGGCAACGTGCAGTGGGGTCCGCTGCGGGTCTTCAACGATGATTACATCAAAGCCAACAGCGGCTTTCCCGAGCATGCGCATTCTGAGATGGAGATTGTGACCATTGTGCTGGAAGGCGAGGTAACGCACACCGACAGCCTGGGCAACGACACGGTGATAAAAGCGGGCGAAGTGCAACGCATGACCGCCGGCACGGGCGTGCGCCACGCAGAGCACAACCACACTGACAAAGACCTGCATCTTTACCAGTTGTGGTTCCTGCCCAACAAGCAGGGGCTGGCCCCCAGCTACGAGCAGAAGGCCATTGATTTTCTGGACGAGAAAAATGAGCTCATTCCCCTGGTGACCGGCCAAAAGGTGCTGGAAGACGTGGTGTACATCAACTCCAATTCCACCATCTACTACGCCAACCTGCGCGAGGGCAAGGAGATAGATTTCAAGACCTTCCCCATCCGGAAGAGCCTACTGTACGTGACCACGGGCGAGCTGTTCGTGAACGGCCTGGCGGTGCAGAAGAACGACCAGGTAAGGGCCGCCGACATTGATGCCCTGCGCATCATGGCCACCGCCGACAGTACCTTTCTGCTGATTGACCTGCCCGGCGTGGAAGCCAACTACTAAGTTTCACATATAAAATGGAAGAAGGCCCGGCGCTGTACGGGTCTTTTTTGTTTTATAAAGGACTGATCCAAAAGCTATTCAGGAGATTCCTTCCCGGACCATCATTTCCCCTGGTTGGTTCGTGGCGGCGGACTGTTTACTTCACCTCCGTATTTCCCGTATGTAGGGCAGGAGCAGCGCTATCGGGAACCCGCCGTGGGCCGGAGCGAAAACAGAGCTTGTCACACCATATGCAGAAAAGACCGGGTACTTTCTTGATTCTTGTTTTTTGGATTTTTTTTCAGTTTTGGCCCCAAAACAGCCGAGCGTACGGCGTGCTTACCCACCAGGCCATTATTGATGTGGCCTGGGAGCCTTACCTTGTGCCGGCCCTCAAGAAGAAGTACCCGCAGGCTACCCCGCAGCAACTCACCAAAGCCCACGCCCATGCCTACGGCGGGGCCATCATCCAGGACATGGGCTACTATCCGTTCGGGAACACCTTTTTCACGGATCTTACCCATTACGTGAGGAGCGGCGACTTTATCGCGGCCCTGTTGGCCGAGGCCAAGACCTTGGACGAGTACGCCTTTGCCCTTGGCGCGCTCGCCCATTACTACGCCGACAACTACGGCCACCCCATCGGGACCAACCGCTCGGTGCCCCTGGTATACCCCGAGCTGAAGGCCGAGCACGGAACCAGCGTCACGTACGAGGAGCATCCCGTGGCGCACGTGAAAATGGAGTTCGGGTTTGATGTGCTGCAGGTGGCCCGGGGCCACTACGCCCCCGAGGCGTACCGCAACTTCATCGGGTTTGAGGTAAGCCAGGAGGTGCTGGAGCGGGCGTTCCAGAAAACGTACGGGCTGGAGCTGGGCAGTCTGTTCGTGAACCTCAAGCTGACCATCGGTTCGTTCAGAAGGTCGGTGAGCACGCTCATCCCCAGCCTGACCAAAGCCGCCTGGAACCTGAAGGCCTCTGAGATAAAGGCAGCCCAGCCAAGTATCACCCGCCGCCAGTACCTCTACCGGATCAGGAAAACCGATTACCACCAGCAATGGGGAAGAGAATACCAACGGCCTTCCTTGTTTCAGCGGGGCCTGAGCTGGTTATTGCGCGTTTTGCCAAAAATAGGCCCAAATCAGACGTTCGCGTTCAAGCCGCCCACCCCGGAGGCCGAGAAGCTGTTCATGGAGAGCTTCAACGTGACCTCCACCAAATACGGCGAAGGCATCAGGGCGCTCCCCGCCACCGCCCAGGCCATTGACAACACCGACCTGGACACCGGCTCCCGCACCCAGCCAGGCAAATACGGCAAGGCCGATGCCGCTTACGCTGAGTGGCTGGAAAGGCTCGGCAATACCGAGTTCAAGGCCCTGGCTCCCGAGGTGCGGAGTAACCTCCTGAATTTCTACCAAAACGCCGCCGCCCCTAAGCAGGGAGACAAAGAGGCCCAGGAAAAGTGGAAAAAGACCCAGGAACTCCTGGCCAAGCTGAGAGCGGCCAGTTAAGGGAAGAAGGTAGCCCGGGCAGCCTATATGATCCTGTTTGTCGCTCCCCTTGGATACCAGCGGAGAGTAGTCCTCCTTCTATTTGTTGGTAGAAGGGCAGTTTGCCTCCTGATTAACGCCATTTGCCTTGGGCGCAATCTCTTTAGGGCTGCCGGTTCTCCGGTCTGCCATAGAAACTTTGTCCCTTTCCATTCTTCAACCCTTTGCCTGTAAGGTGCCCTTAGGTTTGTGAAAGCCGCTTTTTCAAGGAGTATATAGGTGTACCCGGTTATTTTAATATAAAGATATTAAGAGAATGAAGTATATAAGTATTGGACTAAATGAATATGAAGACTCGGGTTAATACCGATAAAAAATAGTATAAAATTTTATGGAGTAGCTGTTACTTAATTGATTGTGCCCGTATAATGTGATTGTTGATACTTTTTAAAATAATAATTTTAAAAGACTATGAAAAAGAATTGGATATCACTCCTGGTGGCCCCCGTGTTTGTAGCCGGGGTATCATTAGCATCGTGCGACGATGATGATGATGCAACGGTGAACCCGTCAGGTTCAACAACCGGAACAACTACGGGTACAACAGGTAGTACTGGCGGCTCAACCACTGGTACCACCGCTGGCACTACTACCGGAACAACCGCTGGCACTACAACCGGAACTACTGCCGGAACCACGACCGGTACTACTGCCGGCACCACTACCGGTACTACGGCTGGAACTACCACTGGTACAACCGCAGGCACCACGACTGGTACAACCGCAGGTACCACTACCGGAACAACTGCCGGTACGACCGGTACTACCACCGCTGGAACTACCACTGGTACAACTGCTGGAACTACCGGTACTACCACCGCTGGAACTACCACTGGTACCACAGCGGGTACAACCGGTACTACTACAGCCGGAACAACCACAGGAACAACCGCCGGAACAACTGGTACAACTACAGCCGGAACCACTACCGGTACCACTAGCGGAACAACCACTGGTACTACCGCAGGTACAACTGGTACAACCACTGCCGGTACTACCACTGGTACTACCGCAGGTACAACTGGTACCACCACTGCCGGTACTACTACTGGTACAACTGCTGGTACCACTACCGGAACAACCGCTGGTACAACCGGTACTACCACCGCTGGAACCACTACTGGTACTACTGCCGGCACCACCACTGGTGGAACCACCGGCGGGTGATATTCCCATAGCTTTTAGCAAAAGAGGCAGCCAAATAATCTTGGCTGCCTCTTTTTTTATTTCCCTGACGGAGGTGGGTTCCAGCGCAAAGCTGCCCTGGTGCTATTTACCGCTATACCTCTTCCAGCGATTCAGTTTCCGGAAAATGGGCCTCGGTTAAGGTGCCGGCCACCGTTGGGGTGTTGTTCAGCCACTGGGTTTCCAGGGTTTTGCTGGTGCGGGCGCCTAATTTTTTGAGCAGCTCTACTTTCTTCAGAAGGTTTCCGTTGCCCTCAGAAAGTTTGTTCATAGCCGCATGGTACTTCTGCTGGCTACGGTCAAGGTTTACACCAATGTCCTTCAGGTCCTCCAGAAAATTGGCAAACTTGTCGTATAGTTTTCCGCTTTCCTCGGCAATGCGCAGAACGTTTCTTTTCTGGTTTTCCTGTTTCCAGACACTGGCTACGGTGCGCAGGGTGGCCAGAAGGGTAGAGGTGGTCACAAAGACAATGTTGCGGTCCAGGGCTTCCAGGAATAAATCGCGGTCCTGCTGAATGGCCAGGTTAAAGGCCGGTTCAATGGGAATGTACATCAGCACGAAATCCGGGGAGTTGATGCCGTGCAGGTATTGGTAGTTCTTGCGGCTTAGGTCGGTGTAGTGGGTCCGCAAAGACTGAATGTGGCTCTTGAGGTGGATCTGCTGCTGAAGTTCATCCTCGCAGTTGCAGTACGCGTCATAGGCCACCAAACTTACCTTAGAGTCAATGATGAGGTGCTTGTTATCGGGCAGGTCAATGATCACGTCCGGGCGGAAAATCTTGGCATCGTCGTGCTGCAGCACCTGCTCACGGCGGTAGTGTACATCGCGTTCCAGACCCGATTTCTCCAGCAGGTTCTCCAGCAGGTATTCGCCCCAGTTGCCCTGCGCTTTTTTCTCCCCGCGCAAGGCTTTAGTCAGGTTCAGTGCATCCTGGCTCATCTGCTGGTTCAGGTTGGCCATGTAAGCAATCTGCTCCTTCAAAGAAGTGGTGTCTTTCAGCGTCTTCTCGTAGGTTTGCTCCACCTTTGATTCAAATTCCTTGATGCGCTCCTTTAGAGGGGAAAGCACCTGCTCCAGGTTTTCGGCCGAGGTTTTCCGGAAGTGTTCGGCATTGTTAACCAGCACCTGGTTAGATACCTGGGTGAACTGCTGCATGAAGGTTTCCCGGAGGTGGGAAAGCTCTGCCCGTTCATCAGACAGCTTTTGCTTCAGGTGGTAGATGTCATTCTCGGCGCGGGTAACTTCGGCGTGCAGTTCCATCACCTTGCTGTTTTCCCGGCGCAACTGCTCCTGCAGCTTTTGCATTTCGGCTTGGGCGGCTTCCTGTTGTTTCAGGGCAAACGCTTTCTCTCCTTCCTGCTGCTGTAAAACGGAACGCAAAGAGGAGAGCTTGGCCTGAACCAGGAAGTAGGAAAGAATGGCTCCCACCAGAAAAGCCAAAAGGGCGAACGTGATATCCATAAGCAAGTAGTGTGAATCAGGAGTAGGAACACCTAAAGGTACAAATTAAGTGCCCTTTCCTAAAATTTTTCGCAAATAGTAATAGGGTTAGCAAGTGGTTTTCCTGTCTTTAGAGCGGAAGCAGAAGAAGTAACACAATATTAACCAAAGCCTATGGTTACTTCTGCGTGTTTTCAGTATTAAGGAATACCTGGGTGTTCTTAAAGTTGGGTTGATTTTAGCGGATAAAACGTCCTCTGCGAAAACAAGTCCTAAAACAGCAAATCGGGTTTCCTGAAGGAAAGTGAAAATCCTTTCCGGGAGTGGATTTTATACCAACTTTTGGCGTTCCTTAGGTAAGGTTCTGCCTGGAACCGCCAAAGTTGAAAATGATACTATGAACGTGTTTTTACTTAAAAATAAAGGATTTAAATCTTATTTGCGCCGCAAACTGGTAGAACCGGTTCTGGAAATGGCCAAACAAGGGTTAACGCCGCACCAGTTAGCGCTTACCATCACCCTGGGTGCCGGTTTTGGGATGATTCCCTTCATTGGCCTGACCACGGTACTTTGTACCTTCTGGGCTCTTCGGCTGCGGCTGAACGTGGCCTTCACCATTCTCATCGGGTACCTGATGCAGCCGGTTCAACTGGCCTTGTACGTGCCGTTTGTGGATCTGGGGCAGAATATGTTCCCGGTGAAGCCCATCCCGTTCTCGCTGGAGAAACTAACCAACATGTTCAAAACCGATTGGCTGAATGCCCTTCAGCAACTGGGGTTCGCCAACCTGCTGGGCATTGTGGCCTGGATGCTCTGCTTCGTTCCGTTCGGGTTGGTTATGTATTTCTCCAGCCGGAAGGTATTGCACCGGGTGCTTCCTGTTCGGCAGGTAGTCTGATGTTTCAGGGCTGTTTCTGGTAAAAGGGCCCTGAAACGCTCTTTTCTTCCTTTCAATGCGCAACTCCTGATAGTACCTGTGGTTAATACCCAATTTGCCTTAAAAGGAAAGCTGGGCTAAACGCCAGCTCCTTATGTGCGTACGGATTACCTGAATGAACCACCTGCCTTGAACGCAGTCACTCAGTAGCGGTAAGGGCACCATCATCCGTAATCCTATTCGCCATGTCTACTATCCCACAGGAAAAAGTACTGGACAATTCTATTCGCCTGCTGTTGGAAGGGTTTCCCTTTATCCAGAACCGGGTGGAGCGCTTCAAATCCAATATCTTCAAGACCAGGATCATGTTTCAGAACGTGATCTGCATGCACGGGGAGGAAGCCACCAAAATCTTCTATGACCCCGATAAATTCATGCGCTGGCAGGCCATTCCTAACAGAATTCAGCGCACGCTCATGGGCAAAGACGCCATCCAGACCATGGACGGCGAAGGGCACCGGCACCGCAAAGCCATGTTCATGTCGCTCATGACCCCTGATAAGCTATACAAGCTGAACCATTTACTGACCGAGCAGTGGAACGCTTACATTAAGAAGTGGGAGCAGATGGAGGAAGTGGTGCTCTTTGAGGAAAGCCAGGATTTACTGTGCCGGGTGGCCTGCGCCTGGACCGGAGTTCCCCTGAAAGAAAAGGAAGTACGCCTCAGGGCCCAGGATTTCGCCGCCATGGTAGATGCCTTTGGCGCGGTAGGGCCCCGGCACTGGCGCGGCAGAAAAGCCCGTAAGCGCGCCGAGAAATGGATTGGCAAGATCATCAGGAAGATCAGGAAAGGGAAGCTGCAGGTACAGGAAAACTCCCCGGCCCACGTCATAGCCTTTCACCGCGATGTGGAAGGCGAACTGCTGGACGTGCACATGGCCGCGGTGGAACTGATCAATCTCTTACGACCCATTGTGGCCATTGCCTGGTACATCACCTTTGGGGCGGTGGCGCTGCATGAGCACCCGGTGGCCCGCCAGAAAATCGCCGAGGGCGAGGAAGGCTACGTGGAGCTGTTTGTGCAGGAGGTGCGGCGGTATTATCCTTTCGGGCCGTTTTTGGGAAACCGGGTGAAAAACGATTTTCATTGGGGCGGCCACCACTTCAAGAAAGGCACGCTGGTGTTTCTGGATATGTACGGCACCCTGCACGATCCGCAGATCTGGGAGCACCCAAATGAATTTTACCCTTACCGCTTCCGCAACTGGGACGGCAGCCCCTACAACTTCATCCCGCAGGGCGGCGGCGACCATTTCACCGGTCACCGCTGTGCCGGCGAGTGGGTGACCATTGAAGCCATGAAAGTCTCTATGGTGTTTCTTTCCAGATACATGGAGTACGAGGTGCCGCCGCAGGATTTAGGTTTCAGTCTGGTACGCATGCCTACGTACCCCCGGAGCAAGTTCATCATGCGGAACGTGCGGGGCACCGGGCAACCGGTGGAGGCCGATGTCCATGCCCTTTCCAAATGCCCGTTCCACCAGGGAGCAGCCTCCGCGCCCCGCGCGTAAAAAGCAGGTTTCCTTGTGTTGGCCTATTGCCAGCCCCCTCCCGCGCCCATGAACTGGAAAGCGGGAGGGGGCTGGTCTGCTTTGGTAGCAGAAGGCTTTAGATGTATCGGGCTAAGTAGAAATCAGCCAGGCATTTATGTTTTTGGCCCCTTTTGGGCAAAGAGCGCAAAAAACGTAAAATATTGCCCGGCAGGATAGGGTAAGACTGCCCGAAGGGTGTCTATAGAGTAAGCAAAAAGAAAAGCCAACTCTGGGGTAAATCTTTTACTTTGAAGGAGTATTCTCAGTAACTTCAGCCACTTTATTGTATTCCATCAAATTGAATATACCCTATGAGAAAACTTGTTGTTCTGGCAGTCGTGCTGGCCACCAGTACCCTTGCCTTTGCGCAAAACAATGTTCCGGCCGCCAAACCCGGCGTGACGTACGGTAAGAAAGTTACTGCCCAGAAAGCCGTAAAGCTGGCTGATCTGCCCAGGAAAGTGGCGGGCGGCGGGGCTTACGTGGGCCAGATTGAAGGCACCGTGGTGGAGGTCTGCAAGAAGAAGGGCTGCTTCATGAAACTGGCCCGTAAGAACGGCGACCCCGTGATGGTGAAGTTCACCGACTACGCCTTCTTCATGCCCCAGGACATTGTAGGCAAAACGGTGGTGGTAGAAGGAACCGCCCATGTGAAGGAAACATCGGTGGAGCGCCTGCAGCACTTCGCCGAAGACGCCGGTAAAAGCAAGGAGGAAATTGCCAAAATCACCCAGCCCAAGCGTGACATTGAGATAGTAGCCGATGGCGTGCTGGTAGTGAAGTAAGTACCTGGGGTGCTGGCAAGTGTTCTGCTGAGAGGAAATACCTTTTTTCTATCTATATGCAAGCACAGAATTTAAGATTGGAGCGGATAATTCCGGTTACCGCTATGTTGGGAGGGACCCTGCTGGCCATCCATTACTTTCTTCACCTGACCTATGGTCTGCAAACCGGCAAAATCCTGTGGGATGCCATGAGTAGTCCGCTGGGCCGCATTGATGGACCGGTTTTCACGGCCTCTTTCGCCACCATGGACCTTACGCTGATAGCGATAGCCATGGCCTATTACCGGCAACTGAATGCCATCAAATTCGGGGTCTTGTTCTTCGGGGTGGTGGCGTTCCTGTGCGCTATGACCGGGTTCGTAGCCACCCTGCTAGGGAACATGGTGCCGTACGTGATGCCCGTTGCCTGCCTCACCATGTTCCTGAGCGCCATCCTGCTCAGCATCGCCACCCTGAAGGCCCGCGTCCTGCCCGCCTGGGTGCGCTCTGGCCTGCTGGCCTTTGGGGTGTTCACGGCGCCGCTGGGGTTTGCCCTGCCAAACCTCAAGCCCATGCTCCCCGAGTTTGCCTTGTTTGAGCTGCACTTCATGTTTCCGGCCCTGCTCTGGGTAGCCATGGGCATTGCCCTGGCCCGGCAGCATGGCAATAGGAGGGGTACCGGCCAAGCCGAGAAACTGGTAACCAGAAAAATTCCTGCCTTCAAAGAAACCCCGGAGGAAAACTAAGGAGCGCGTTGCCAAGTAACAGGAGTGCTACCTGCTTTTGGCGTTGGACCCCGTTTTCGGGCCGGTTTCTTTAAACCAGCCCGAAAACGGGGTTTTGCTTATCCTCTGGCGCAAATACTCTTGTACGGGCAGTACTGGCAAGTTTCCAGATCATTCGTTTTCCGGATGGGCTCCTCGGGGTTGAGCATGTGCAGCACCAGGTCTTTCAGGAGCCGTTCAGAGGTTTGGGTGAAATCGGCGGGTTGACCATCTGCCTCCACGAAGGGGAGTTCTGAAGTAAGCACGCCGGCCCCCAGGTTGCGGAACGAGATAATGCCCGCCTCAAAATCATACATGGCTTTGGGTAGGTTCAGGACTTTGCTCTCCAGCAGACTTCCTTTCTGAATCTCCTTGGCCAGGATGTAGCGGTACATCCAGAGCTGGCGCACTTTGTCCAGGTGGCGGTCGTGCAGAAGGGTGGTCTCCAGTTCCTCGGGGTCTACCTTCAGGTGGCGGGCTTCTACTTTACCGGTCTTGTAGTCAATCACGCGCAGGGTGCGGCCGCTCAGGTCAATCCTGTCTGCTTTCCCGGCGATGCGCACGGGCACCCTTTCGCCGGAGGGCAGCTTCACGTCCAGCTCGGTGAGCAGCGTTTCCTCCAGTTGCAGGATGTACAGCGGCAGTTCCTCTGAGGTGAGCAGGCCCTCCAGGTAGCGGGTGAGCAGTTGCACGGCCACTTTGTAAAGGATCAGGTTCATGCCTTGCTCGGGTAAGTTGCCCAGCGTACCGCGCTTGAATTCCTGCTGTACTTTCTGCGGCAGACCGGCCAGCATCTTCTCTACATCTTGTTTCTCAATGGGCCGACCTTCCTCGGCGAACGGCTTGAAATAGTCTTCCAGCACCTGGTGCACAATGGTCCCGAAGGTATCGGCACCCACGGTTTCATCAATCTCGTCTACTTCCTCCAACTTGGCGATGCGGCTGAAGTAGTACTGCAGCGTGCAGTTCACGTACTGGTTCAGGTGCGAAGGGTACAGACCGCGCCGCAGCTGCTCCTTGATCTTGCCCAGTACCTCCTCGTCTTTCTGGATGATGATATCGGGCTCGTACTCCTTGGTGTCCAATTGCTCCACCACTGCGGTGAGTTCCCGGAACCTGAGGTTGGGGTTGCGCATGGCCAGATCGTGCTGAATCTGTAGAATAAAGCGGCTTTTCTCCCCGGAGCCGTAGGTATCAGAAGGCAGCACGTACAGCAGGTTTACGCGCTTGGCTCGCTGCAACAAACGGTAGAAGTAGTAAGAGGTAATGCTCTCTTGTTCAGCGTAGGTAGGCAAGCCAAAGGTGCGCAGCACATCATACGGGAACATGGAGTGCTGCTTCTTGGGTTGGGGCAGCACGTTTTCGTTTACGCTCAGGATGATGAGGTTCTCAAAATCCAGGGCCCGGGTCTCCAGCATCCCCATGACCTGGGTTGGAGAGATAGGCTCCCCGCTGAACGGCAGCTTGGTATTGCCTATCTGCTCGTACAGAAACTTCTTGAAACTCCGCACCGAGATCTTATGCTCCCGGCAATCGAACAAGGTGTCCAGCCGCTTTACAATGGTGTAGAGGATGTAGAGGTACTCGGTTTCAATGGGATTTTCAGATTCTACCCGGTAAATGCGACCCAGGGCATCTACCAACTGGTAGAGCGTGTCAATGAGATCGGTGCAGTCGTTCCAGGTGCGGAAGAGTGTGATGAACATAGGATGCTCCCGGCCCAGCCGGATGATCTCCTCGGCGGTGAGCAACACGCTGTTGCGGGCCACCATCTCGTCCAGTACGTGCTGAAACAGGTCCAGGTCGGCCTCGCGTTCGGCAATTTCGTTCAGGTACTGCTCATAGCGGCGCAGGAAGGGGTGTTGCAGCAATTTGGTGACCGCCAGGTGATGGTAGCGGTTTACTTTGTACCCGGTGTCGGTGGGTTGCACTACGCCCGTCAAATGCACCTCAAAGAGCAGATCAATGAGGTTGAACAGGGGGGTGCCCTTGAACGACAGACCCATGGTCACGTTGTAATCTGATACCTCGTCCGAGATGGAGTGCAGCACGGGCAGGAGCAGGGTCTCATCGGGCAGTACAATGGCAATCTCCGCAGCAGGGTCTTTTTGCCGGATTTCACGCAACAGCTGACCCGCAATCTTGCCCTGCATGCTGGCGTTGGCCACCCCAATAGCGTTGATCTCCTTTTCAGAAGTAAGCAGCAGGTTCTGTTGCCAGTTCCACTCGGGTAGGGGCCATTTGGCTTTGTAGCGTTTCAGGAAGTGCCCGGCGCGCTTGTCAGAATCAGAGGCCATGTAATAGTCATCTGAGTCAAAGAACACCTCGGCTTTGCCTGCCTCCAGCAGGGTCTGAATGATCTTCTGCTCGGCCCGGGACAAGGCGTTCAACCCGATGAAAATGTATTTATAACAGCCTTCCTCACTTCTAGCAATGTCTTTGATGCGATCGGCTACCATCCTGAAGGCCATGCCGGTATACGCCTGATGGTCCTTCTTCAGTTTCTTCTGCAGGGCGTGGTAGGTGCGCTCCAGGTTGGCCCAGAGCTGGAAGTACTGCTTCACGTTAGGCGTGGGCACGCTGCTGCCGGGTTTGGCTGGGTCCCAGCGCTCCAGGGCTTTGGCTTCGCTCACGTAGTCAAATACCTCGTGGGCGTTCACCAGCTCCATGTCCATGCGACTGAAATCTTCCAGCAACGTGGCGCTCCAGCCCACAAAATGATCAAAATCCAGGTGCGGATCATACTGCAGCATGAGGTCATACAGATCCAGTTGCAGGTGCAGCGGCTCCAGTACCTCCACGCTGGCCATGTTGCAGACAAAGTCCTCCATGGAGTAAATCTGCGGCGACCAGATACCCGTAGGCGCCACCTGGGCCAGGGCATTCTTGAAATACAAAGTAGCCCGGCGGGTAGGTAGCACAATGCACAGATCGCTCAGGCGCTCGGCGTAGGTTTGGTAGATATGTTCAGCGGTTTGCCGAAGAAAGGATTGCATGATTCAGGGTCAAGTAGCGCGAAAAGAACAGCAAGATACTACGTTTTGGGGCTGTTTTCAGGAAATCAGGGCTAAAACTGCTTCAAGGACTCTTATATTTGATTTTTTATGGGTAAGGGGTTGGTCATACTCTTTTACAACCGTAAGAAGGAGTTTTAACGCCAGGAGGGATTATGAGCCGCTATGCCATTTCAGATATTCACGGGTGCCTCAAGACGTTTCGGTACCTGGTGGAGGAGGTCATCAAATTGAAGTACCGCGACCGGCTGTACCTGCTGGGCGATTACATTGACCGGGGCCCCGACTCCAAGGGCGTGCTGGACTACATCATGAAACTCAAGCGCGACAGCTATCGCGTTTACACCTTGTGCGGCAACCACGAGGACATGATGATGAAGGCCCGCGACAATTCTATTTACCACACTTCCTGGATGTTCAACGGCGGCAAGGAGGCGCTCAAGAGTTTCCGGGCCGAGACTATCCAGGACGTGCGGTTCACCTACTGGGACTTCCTGGAGGAACTGGAGCTGTACTTTGACCTGGACGATTACCTGCTGGTGCACGCGGGCTACAACTTCGCCCTGCCCGACCCGGCAACCGACCGGCACACGCTCATGTGGTCGCGCACGTTTGAGGTAGACAAGCGCAAGCTGGGTAAACGCAGGATTGTGCACGGGCACACGCCTATCTCATTGGACCGCATGACGGCCACCCTCAAAGACCCCAACGCGCTGGTGTTCAACATAGATGGCGGCTGTGTGTTCAAGGAAAAGTTTGGCTACCTCACGGCCCTTAACCTGGATACGCTGGAGCTGCACACCGTCCAGAACCGGGAATAACGTACGCCAACAAAAAAGCC
This sequence comes from Rufibacter psychrotolerans, assembly GCF_016924645.1. GTDB lineage: Bacteria > Bacteroidota > Bacteroidia > Cytophagales > Hymenobacteraceae > Nibribacter > Nibribacter psychrotolerans. The sequence continues at coordinate 52,736 of NZ_JAFFJV010000024.1, forward strand.
CCAGATCTCTCTGAGGCTTTTTTGTTGGCGGTTGCTTAGCGCTGCACCGGATGCGGCTCATGCAGTTGCAGCACGCGGCTGGTGTAGGCCCGGGTCTCCTCGCAGAGCTGCGGGTTCTTGGCCAACGACATGCCGTAAGACGGAATCATCTCCTTGATCTTGTTCTGCCACTCAGACGTAGCGGCCCGCTCTGGGAAGCACTTATGGATGAGGCCCACCATGATGGAAACCGCCGTGGAGGCTCCCGGCGAGGCGCCCAATAGCGCGGCAATAGAACCATCGGCGGAGCTTACCACCTCGGTGCCAAACTCCAGTACGCCGCCCCGCTTGGGGTCTTTCTTGATGACCTGCACGCGCTGGCCGGCCACCTCCAGTTCCCAGTCCTCAGACCGGGCGGTGGGCACGTACTCGCGCAGGGCGGCCATGCGGTCCTCAGGCGACTGCAGCACCTGGTTGATGAGGTACTTGGTGAGCGGAATGTTGGTGTACCCGGCCGCCAGCATGGGCTTGAGGTTATTCACTTTAATGGACAGGGGCAGGTCAAAGAACGAGCCTTTTTTCAGGAATTTGGTTGTAAAACCGGCGTAAGGCCCAAAGAGAAGCGCCTTTTCGCCGTTGATCACGCGGGTGTCCAGGTGCGGTACCGACATGGGCGGCGAACCTACTGAGGCTTTGCCGTACACCTTGGCCTGGTGCTGGGCTATCACGGCTGGGTTGGTGCACTTGAGCCACTGCCCGCTTACCGGGAAGCCGCCGAAGCCTTTCCCCTCGGGGATGCCGGAGGCCAGCAGCAGGGGCAGGGAGCCGCCGCCAGCGCCAATGAACACAAATTTGGTGCGGGCCGTGCGCTTCTGGCCGGTAGCCAGGTCCTTCACCCGTACGCGCCATAGGCCATCGCGTTTCCGGCGGAAGGAGCGCACCTCGTGGTTCAGGAACATGTTCACGCCGCCCATTTTCTTCAGGTAATCAAACAGGTGGCGGGTAAGGCACCCGAAGTTCACGTCGGTGCCCACTTCCATGCGGGTGGCGGCCACCTTGCAGGTATCGTCGCGGCCGTTCATGATCAGGGGCATCCACTCGGTGAGCTGGTCCACGTCCTCTGAGTACTGCATGCCCTGGAAGAGCGGCGAAGTGGTCATGGCCTTGAAGCGCTTCTGCAGGAATGACACGTTTTTGTCGCCCCAGACAAAGCTCATGTGCGGCACACTGCGGATAAAGTCTTTGGGATCCTCAATAATGCCTCTTTCTACCAAAAAGGCCCAGAACTGGCGCGACTGCTCAAACCATTCGGCAATGACATCGGCCTTGGAGATATCAATGGAGCCATCGGCTTTCTCAGGAGTATAGTTCAGCTCGCAAAAGGCCGAGTGGCCCGTACCGGCGTTGTTCCAGGCATCAGAACTCTCGGCGGCCACCTCGTCCAGGCGTTCGTATATTTCTATGGTCAGATCGGGTTGCAGCTGCTTCAGCATCACGCCCAAGGTGGCGCTCATGATGCCCGCGCCAATCAACACCACATCTGGTTCGGTTACTATTTTGTCCATGATTTACTTTTATATACTTCCTAGAGTACGAAGAAACCAACAGAAAGTGTTTTGCCCAAATCCATGGCCTATTAAATGAAAAAAGCCAATGCGCGAACATTGGCTTTCTTAGGCGTACGGGCAGCTTTTTAGCTGTTTTTCACCAGTTTATGCACGGTTACTTCCTTTTCATGGTATATTCGCAGAAAGTAGAGCCCGGCGGGGGCGTTTTCCAGGTGGGGCAGGGAAATGGTTTGTTCGCCGGCCTGGCCCTGCAGCTGCTGTTCTTTCACCACTTTTTCGGTGCCGTCGGTGAGGGAAACCCTGATGGGCTGGTCCCGGGCCAGGTCTACCCGCACCGTCACGGAACTGACAAATGGGTTGGGGAACACGGCTGAGGTGAGGGTAGCTTTGCGGGCCACGGCCTGGCTCTTGACCGCCACTACTTTTGAGTATTCGCTGGCGCCGTCATAGTCTACCTGTTTGAGGCGGTAATAAGACGTGCCCGGCAGGGGGTACGCATCCTGGAAAGAATAGTGCACGGGCACGCTGCTGGTGCCGGCTCCCGCCAGGGTCTGGATGGCTTTGAACGTCTTACCGTCCTGGCTGCGCTCTACAATAAATTCTTTGTTGTCTTTCTCTGAGGCAGTAGCCCAGGTTAGGTTCACCTGACCGGAGGTTTTAGCCTTGGCCTCAAATAAGGTTAAGCTCACGGGAAGCACGGTGGGGGTGAGCTCAAAGCTCTCCACTGCCAGGGTGCCGGCGCCCAGGTTGCCCTTCCGCACGCTGATCTGGCCGGGTTTGCCGTTGGCTTTAACCGTAATCATGTGGGTGCCCTGGCCTTTTACAATTTCCCAATCGGCCGGGGCAGACCACTCATAGGCGTAAGGAGATGGAGCGGCGGGTACGGTGTAGTGGGCAATGGCCGCCCGCTCAAGGTAGGTGGGGCCCGTGATCACCAGTTTCTCTGCCTGACAGGTTTGCGGCCGGAAGGCCACTTGCCCAACAGTGGTAGAGGCTTTCGCCTCTACCCTGATTGTTGTTAGTTGGGTAAATTGGGCGGCAGTAAGCGTAAACGAAAAAAAATCAACGGCTCCGTTCTTCAACTCCTCGGCCTTCTTTGCCTCAAATTTCAGGGCGTAAAACGGAGATTGGGTAGCATTCTCAAGGGTATAGCTAACGTCTGGGTGGGTGTGTGTAGGGTTAGTGGCCCGGGCACCGGCGGGTAGTTCAAACGCTACGTAGCCAAGGTCATGGGGCTCGTGGTTCTGCACGGCAAAGTGCAGCGTTACGGTTTGGTTTGAGTTTTTGGTGTAGCTGGTATAGGTAACCTCAAAGCCCTGGCTGGTGGCCTTGCACCCCAAAGGGAAAGTCTGAGCGGTGGCAGAAAAGCTAGTTGCGCCTAAGGTTGAGGCAAACGCGAGAAATGGAATGAGGTAGGTATAAGCCTTTTGGAGTAAGGTGGTACTTAGTAGAGTGCAATTAGGGGTAAAAATGTAACGCATTTTGGAGCTGCTTCTTAACAATTCTGTGTTTTTGTTAGGATGCTGCAAAGGTAGGGCTACCCTTAACGGAAGAGGGAGAGTTTCGATAAACCTAGTTGGATACTAGATAAACTCCTTATAAGGCTTGCGAATGCACGCTTCTTGCTCCGTGAATAGCTGCTTTTACCCGACGAAAAGATTATGTTAGAAGGCTTAACCAGAGATGAACGGGATTAATAATCGGGGTCTGAGATGAAGAGTAGAAGAAGGGGCAGGATGGTTCGCCTCGTCTACTTTACAGGCTCAAATCTTCTGCTGAGGATATGGTAAGTTGAGAGCACCTTGGTTATTAAGAGCAATCTCAACCATAGATTCAGGCCATCACACAGCAGGGCCTAGTTAGGTTTAGCTCACCAACAAAGAGCACGCCTTATAAGATTGCAGTGTTCTTTTTTGCCCCTTTACTCAGCAGCAATTTGTTATGCCTAAGTATAAGTGGGTAGCAGATCGGAGGTGACTTTCTCTAATATCTTCTAAGGGAACAGTTGCCATTAAAGTTGTCTTTGGACTAACCCGAGTTGTCTTTAGAATAATCCGAAGAAATTTTACTAGGGAGTTTAAAGATGCAATCAGTAAGGAACTGGTCTTCTATTCCTCTCCAATAACGGAGCGGGTAAGGGTGGGAGTTTAGAGATGCTTAGGTGCTCTGATACAACTAAACGAGGAAGGCGTCCTTACCCCATGCAATGTTAGAGAGGGAAATGAAAAGCTAAAAGAGAAGCTCCTTTTTGGACATCTTTCAAAAAAGGGGCTAACCTCAAAATGCGCCTATTTTATTTACAAGCTTAGTGATAGCTTTTCTAAAACATGGTCTGTCCACAAATCCATCACTTCTGTAACAATTATAGTCTTGAAACCGAACCGCTGGCCTTCCATTTCAACGCCTTTGGAATCATCTACGTGCACATCAATGCCGAAGGCGGGCGGGAACTTGGAATACTTATTACCCTCAGCTAGCAAGGTGCGGTCGTGCCGCCGCTGATTGATGATGCCGTCAAGCCAAATACCATAAGAAAGAAAAAGTAACCTGATGTAGTTGGCAGAGCGGAAGGAAGTGGTATACACGAAAACCTGATGACCCTCAGCTTTCAATTTCTTTACCAGCGGCACTGTTCCCAACCTGATTTTCTCATGACCAAACGTTTTCTGGAGCAGGTTCCGCTTTTCAGTAGGAAAGCGTTTTGTTCCGGGGATGAGCGTGTCATCTAGGTCAAAGGAGATGGTCATGAAAGTAAAGCTAGATTCTGGTCTGTTTTAAGAAATTTGGCACTAAACAGAGAGTCACAAGTGGACGCTTGCGCGAAATAATATTACTCTTTTCTTTGTATAAGTGTTGAACCTTTGTCAATCACATCTCTTGCTATATCTAAAGCTGAATTAACATCTTTTATACTTTTTGAGTTTTCATTAATTGGGCTGCGGTAAATACCGTATACTGCATGAAGTATCAACTCGTCCTTGTTTTTGTCATCATTTAAGATGTCTGCATATGCCTTTATAGTTAATGCTGCAGCTGATTTAAATGCGTATTCTTCTTGGAAGTTTCTTTCTTTATTATATTGAGAAATAGAATAGTAAAGTAAAAAGAAGAATGGTAAAGATTTTAATGAGTTGATTAATATGCTTTCCCACTTCAATGAAGCTTCTATGCCGTGCATTTCTCCTATCAAACCAAAGAAGTTGGTAAATATTCCCAGAATTGCAAGAAATGTTAACACACCCATAACACCTACAGCATACCTCCAAAATTCCAAAGGACCGTTAAGTTCGCTTTTTCTTTGTTTGAAAGTCTCAAATAAAGATGCTCCAACCTCTCTACCTATCAGATTATCTAAGTAAGAGTTTCTATCAGTGAAATATTGATGTTTTGATTCTACATAAGAAAGTTTTTCTTCAAAGTCTGAATATAAACCTAAGTAGTTTTTTTCTGTTTTATTAAGCTTACCTATCAAATCAGAAAATTCTAATTTAAACTTAGAAAAACTTAAGTTAATATTTTCCTCAGTACTTTCAATTTTAGATTTCGATTTTTCTACTTCAACTAGAATCGAGTTAATTCTTGTGTCATATTGAGTAGATGTATTTAAGAGATTTTGAATTTGGTTCGTATTTGTGTTTGAAGAATTGAGATTATTTGTAATTTGCTGAAGCTCAGATTCCTTCTGATTTCTAAAGTTGTTTAATGAAGTGAGGCTTTCTTTAATGTCTTTTATTAAAATGTTATATTGCTCTTTTAGCTTTTTAATATCTGTCTCTATTAATCTTATTGAATCTGATTTCTGTTGTATATTTTCTAGATCATTTAAGTTAGACTTAAAATTTGCTTTTTCTAAAATGTTATTCTGTAATTCATAGTGAGCTAGCCATAATAACATGTTTTCAGCTGCCGATAACTGGTTGGAGTTGATGTAGTTTATCAAATATGTGATGCATGTGTTAACGTCATATTGACCAATATCTGCAGTAGAAAAACTGCTCGGTAGAATCAATTTGTTTGGGCCATTTAAAGCTAACTCAAGTTGCTTTATTAGTCGTTTGCTCAAACTTACGAATTCCAGAACCGACATCCTGCTGATTAGAGAATTTCCTAAATCTGTTTCATTGGGGTTTGCTTTTGAAAGTATTTCCTCTATTTCTAATTTCTTGAAAGCTTCTATTTGTGTAAGGATGCTATCAATTTCCTGTTGTCGCATGTTGCTTCTTAGTTTATAAGTTTAGTAGGTTATATGAATAATATTATTTTCTTTTAAACTTCCTCAACATACTCCCACTCCTCCACGCGTTCCTCTTCAAAATAGTACACCACGCACGTAATCTTGCTGAATACCAGCTCCCGGAACAGCGCGGCATAGGAGTTCAGGTTATCCCGGTATTCTTCCTTGGCAGGAGGGAGTTTGAAGTCAATCAGCGTCACGTCGCCGGTTCCCCCGAATACGATTCGGTCTGGTTTGTAGCGGTTGGTACGCACGTCCAGCACCTCGCGCTCGTTCTCCACGGTCACGGCACTGCTGAAGTAGCGCTGCATCTGCGGGTGGTGGAGTACATGGTCTACCATCTCTTTTAAGATGGGCAGTTCGCGCTGCGAGATGATGCCTTGGTGCACCAACTGCCGGAGGGCCTTGGGCGCTTTCTCGGCGTACGTGATGCGCGCCAGGGCATAATGTAGTTTGCGGTTCCAGCGGCGGTGCTCCTGCTGGGTCTCAAAATCGAAGACGTTGTTGGCGTGCTGCTTCAGTTTCAGGTTCTGGGCCCAGTCGGCAGATGTGAATTTATCCAGTACGTAGACATCCTCTGTAATGGCTTTATGGCTCACCGCCTGTGGCGCGCCTTTGGCCAGTTGGTAGCAAAACTGCCCGTCTTGCCAGAGCTCTTTGCTCTCCAGGTAGCGGTACAGCCAGTAGCTCACGTTTTTCTGGGAATTGGCTTTTTTGAAATCCTGCGCCTTGCCAATGAGGTACAAACGGTCCACCGGTCGGGTGAGGGCCACGTACAGCATGTTCAGGTTCTCAATAAAGGTCTTCTCCAGTTTCTGGGCATATTGCTCGTGCAGGGCGGTTTGCTCCAGCTTTTTGTTCAACGTGACTACAGCCGTGCGCAGCTTTCCGCCCGCGGCCACACTCTCGGGTAGCGTGCCCCAGAGCAACGATGAGGTCTGCGGTTCCAGGCTCCAGTCGCAGAACGGCACAATTACTACAGGGTAGTCCAGTCCCTTGCTTTTATGGATGCTGGTGATGGTAATGGCGTCCCGGTCTTTGGGGGTATTAATGCTTAAGTTCTCCTTGTGCAAATCCCAGTACTGCAGGAAGTTGTTGAGGTTGTTGCTGTACTTGAGCGTGTACTCCAGCACCAGATCCAGGAAGCGGAACAGGTACTCGCACTCGTTGTTCTTGCCCAACAGATCAAACACCCTTATCAGCTTCTCGGTGAGCTCATAAATAGAGAGGTTCCCCGCATCGCGGTACGCCAGATCAAAGCCTTGCTCCTGCAAGAACCTGAAGAACGGGTCAATGCTGGGCTCTACAGCCAAGGCGGCAATCTTGCCCGTGGTGGCATTGTCGGGAAGCTCCTGGTGCACCACTTTGTAGACCAGGTACAAGGCCTGCGACCGTGCCAGGCTGTTGGCGGGCTGGTTCAGAATCCGGAAGAAAGCGATGATGAGGTTGATGACCTCAGCGAACTGCAGCGACAGCGAGTCCTGCGAGATGATATCGTATTTCTTCTGCTTCAGAAAATTGGCGACCAGTTTGCTGTTGCGGTTGGTGCGGCTCAGGATAGCGATGTCGCGCGGGGCATACCCCTCCGCCTGGGCCTGCTGTACCATCTGCAGGACCAGTTGCAGCGTGCTTTCCTGGTAGGAGAGAAGGTCGTCCTGAACGTAGCCCTCGTAGATTTCCTCCGTCTGGCGGCAGGCGTCTAAATCAAATTGATAAGGCGGCACTTCGTCCTGCGTGAACAGCACCTGTAAATGGGCCTTCCCGTTTTCTTTGCCTTTTGGCGATTTCTGCTTGAAATCAGCGTCATAGATGGCCTGCAACAACGGGAACTGCGGATTGGCCTGGCTGATGAACTCAAACAGCTCATTGTTGAATTGGATGATCTCCGGAGCGCTGCGGTAGTTGGTGTTCAGGTGATCGGGCGAGAGGGTCCAACGGAGCGTGTCATAGCGCGGAGCCACGTTCTCTTCAAAGCGGGAGTTCTGGTACAGGTGGTGCGTCTGGTTACGGTGCAGGTGCAGGATCTGCTCCATCTCGCCGCCCCGCCAACCGTAGATGGCCTGTTTGGCATCGCCCACCACCATGTTGAAGTTGTCGCTGGCCAGGGCGTTTTCTACCAGCGGCAAGAGGTTGTTCCACTGCAGCACCGAGGTATCCTGAAACTCGTCAATGAGGATGTGCTGGTACCGCTCCCCTAACCGCTCATAGATAAACGGAATAGGCTCCTGCAGTACAATCTCGGTGATGCGTTTGTTGAACTCCGAGATGTGCACCAGGTTCTTGTCCAGCTTAATTTCCTGGATACAGCGGTCCAGCTCGCTCAGCACACTCAGCTTGTACAAATGCGGCAGCATGGCCGAGATGAGGATGTGGTTCTGTGTCTCTCGCTCTTTCAGCTCCTCAATGGCGCGGTAAATCTGCGCCAGTCGGGGTTTAATCTGGTCTAGCGCTACCTTGGCGCCCGTGCTGGCTTTGGCGCTCGCCCATTTGTCATCGTTCACGGTTTTGGCAGCGTTGCTGTTGGCGATAGTGATGTCAAAGCCGCTGTTCCATTTTCTGAAATAAGAGTAGATGCCGTTCTTACCGTAGGACATTTCCTCGGGCATGATGCCGTGGCGGTCAATGAGGTCACTCGCCTCCTGCGCCAGCGTCTGAATCTGCTTCTCTACGTTTACTTTCTGGGTATACAGCTCAGAGCGTATCTTCTTGAAATCTTGCAAGGTAAGCTGCCCAATGTCAAGGAGATGTTCATAGGTCTGCTCGTTCAGGAGATTACGAGCAAAATCAGCGAGTTCATCGGGCAGCACATTCCAGCTTTTGCCTTCCTCCGCTTTGTCCAGGGCATACTGTTGCAGGGTTTCAGCCAGGAGACGGTTCTCTTGCTGGGTGTTCACTTTGTTCAAAAGCAGACTTACGGCGGTGCTCAGAAGGGTCTGCGCGTCCATGTCCACCTCAAAGTTGTGGGGCAGTTTGAGCTCGGTGGTAAAGGCGCTCACCACCCGGTTCACGAACGAGTCAATGGTGCTCACGGCAAACTCAGAGTAGTGGAAGAGCAGATGGTCAAATACTCTGGCAGCCCGTGCCCGCAACTGCTCTTCGGTTAACTGAGGCTGGTCATAGTCTTTTCTGATCTCTTCTACTATGTTAAGCAAAAGCAGGTCGCTCTTTGCTTTCTCCTTCTCAGGGAGGTGCTCATCATTGAAACCGCGGAGTGCTTCCACAATGCGCGTCTTCATCTCCTGCGCGGCATCATTGGTGAACGTGATGGCCAGGATATTCTTATAGTAAGAGGCGTCTTCGCTCTGGAGCGCCAGTTTCAGGTATTCCTTGGTTAACTGGTACGTCTTACCAGATCCGGCAGAAGAGGAGTATATTTTAAAGGAAGCAGGCACGTAGTTACGTAATGATTAAGATGTAGAGAGTTAGCATTGAAAATTAGGCTTCAGTGATTCGGTTCAGAAGCCTCTTTTCTGGAGTGAGCATTTTCGGGCTGTTTTGACGAAAATAGGCAAAAAATAGCAGACAGGTACTTGGTACTGGTATTTTAGCTACTTTCACTGTCGCAAAAATCAATTGTACATGAAGAAGTTCTACCTGTTTCTTTTTCTCCCTGTTTTCTTCCTTTTCGCCAGCTGCCAGAACGACGATGACGCCCAACCCTCCCTGGAGGAATTCATCACGGGAGAATGGAAGGAAACCAAGATCACGGTAAAGGTCACCGACGCCAACGGCGGCATGGTGGCAGAAACCGAATCTGCCGGCTTCAACACCTATTCCCTGGTCAATGGCATGCTCTACATGAGCGACTGGCCAGCGTTCTCCTGGAACTACAGGCTGGAGGATGAAAAGGGGGCTTCCGTTATTCATGCCTGGTACGGCGAAACCTATTCGTTGCGGTACGTGATTACCCCAGTCTCTGATACTGAAATGGTCTGGACCAGCGAATCCCTGCAACCCGGCCCCGACGGCGCCTTGAACCACAAAAGCGTCCGTAAAATCTACCTGAGCCGCAAGTAAGAGGGCAAAGCGTATCAGCTCCTTATTGTGAATCAAAATGAAAGGCCTGTAAGTTGCTTCGTAGCCTGGTCGCTGCATTTTGAGCTTAATGCTGTACTGCGTTACAAACAAGCAGTTTAAAAGGGTCTAGGATGTAGGAGCCTAACCAGATCAGTCAGATCAGATAAAGAAGGCACGAGCTGCAAGCTCGCGCCAGCGACAGCCAGCGGGTGGCTTTGTTATGTGGAATCCTGCAGTTACAAACTGCAGGACATGGTAGGTCCAAGTCACAGACTTGAACCATAGGAAGAGAAAAGGAATTACCCGCTTTCAAGAAAATTGCGGAGACACTCGCAGGTCTGGAAGACACTGCGAGGTCTTTGGAGAGGGCTCTAACTATGGCGCGGAGTTACTTCCGTGACTTTCTCAAAAGGCATGGAAGTAAATCCGCGCCATAGAAAGGAAAGTTCTAGCGCAATGATTAGCAACTCGGTTGCTTTACAACGTACCAGTTAGAAGATCCCGATTCCAGTCTTTGGCCCGAGCGCCTCGCTTGTGGTCCCTGCAGAACAGAAGCTAAGAGTAGTCTGCAGCAGTGGGCCTCAAGGGCAGTGCGAGGGGCAAAGACGGGGCCTCGCGGCCGTGAGCGCACCAAGTAAACTTTGGAACAACCCTGCTCATAAGTCCATAGACAAGCCGTCGCTACACCAGCAAAAGGCCTACTAAACCACAACTTCAAAGCCACAGGCAAGCGACACCACGCCAGCAAAAAACCAACACCCAAAAACAAAAGTAAACGGGTGAAAATAATTCTTATTCCCTTTTCTTTTGTTAGTTTCCTTTCTATAGTAGGAAGCCTCTATTATTTTGCGTACCTTTGCCCCACAATACACGCCGAGACCCCGAGTCGGTCTCATTTTTTGGCAAAGGCACTTCTCAAGCAATCCTCTGTGCGGCTTTCTCCGCAACGAAATCTTGATAAATGACGAATACCCTAGGGCAGGTGTATTGTCTTTATATATCATACATACATAATTGATGGAAAGAATCAAATTCCAGGAGCTTCCGTTGTCGGAAGAAATCCAACGCGCCATCGTGGATTTAGGCTACGAAGAAGCTTCTCCTATTCAGACAGCCGCCATTCCGGTGCTGTTAGAAGGCCGCGATGTGATCGGTCAAGCCCAAACCGGGACCGGTAAAACCGCCGCTTTCTCAATCCCTACCATTGAGTCCATTGACCCCAACAACCGCGACGTGCAGGCGTTGATCCTGTGCCCCACCCGCGAATTGGCGATTCAGGTAGCCGAAGAAATTCAGAAACTGGTAAAGTACAAAAAAGGCATCAGCGTAGTGCCTATTTATGGTGGTCAGCCCTATGAGCGCCAGTTACGCGCCCTTAAACAAGGAGTACAGATCGTAATCGGGACGCCCGGCCGCGTGATGGACCACATTGAAAGAGGCACCCTCCAACTGGAGAACACCAAAAAGATCATCTTGGATGAGGCCGACGAGATGTTGGACATGGGCTTCAGAGAGGACATTGAGTTCGTGCTGAGCCACATGCCGGAAGACAGACAAACCATCTTCTTCTCGGCTACCATGAGCAAACCCATCATGGAACTGACGCGCAAGTACCAGACCAATCCTGAGATTGTGAAGGTAACGCAGCAGCAGCTCACCGTGACCAATATTGAGCAGATCTACTTTGAGGTACGCAGCTCAGGCAAGATGGAAGTGACCACGCGCCTGATTGACATGTACAACTTCAAAGTGGTGATTATCTTCTGTAACACCAAACGCATGGTTGACGAGCTGGTGAGCAACCTGCAAGCCCGCGGTTACTTTGCCGATGGTCTGCACGGCGACATGAACCAGAACCAGCGGAACAACGTGATGAACAAGTTCAAAGCGGGTACCCTGGAGATTCTGGTAGCCACTGACGTGGCCGCCCGCGGCATTGACGTGGACAACGTAGAGGCCGTGATCAACTATGACCTGCCGCAGGACGAAGAAAACTATGTGCACCGTATTGGCCGTACCGGCCGGGCTGGTAAATCAGGGAAAGCCTTCTCGTTTGTAGCAGGCCGTGACCTGTACAAGCTGCGCGACATTGAGCGCTTTACCAAGGCCAAGATCGTTCGTCAGAACGTGCCTACCTATGAAGACGTAGCCGAGGTACGGACCACGTTGGTCTTGGATCAGGTGAAAGAAGTGATCCAGAAAGGTGGCCTGTCCAAGCACATCCTCAAGATTGAGCGCCTGGTAGACCAGGATTTCACCACCATGGACATTGCCGCGGCCTTGTTGAAAATGGTGATGAAAGACACCAAAGCCAAAGAAAAGAGCGCCGAAGCCAGCGAAGGCAAAGGTGGTCCTAAGCCGGGCTTTGACCGTCTGTTCGTGACCCTGGGCAAAAAAGACCGTCTGCACCCCAAAGACCTGGTAGACATCATGACCGACTACACCAGCATCCCGGCCGGTAAAGTAGGCGACATTGACCTGTACGACCGCTTCAGCTTCGTGGAAGTGCCCACTGAGTACACCTCAGAGATCCTGGACCGCTTAGCGGTTACGGAGATCAACGGCATGACCGTGAAATTCCAGAAGGCTGAGAAGAAGTCACTGGACCCCGCCAACGGCGGCCGTGAGCTGGACGAACTGGAGGAGCGCCCTCGCAAGAAGTTCTACGAAGGCGCCTTCAACCGCAGTGGCGGCGGTGGCGACAGAGCCCGTGGCAGCCGCAGCAGCGGCTACGGAGACCGCGGCGGCGATAGAGGCGGACGTCCTTTCGGGGACAGAGACCGGGGCGGTGACCGTGGCGGCAGAAGCTTCGGCGGAGACCGCGACCGTGGCCCACGCAGCGGCGGTGGCTTTAGAGAAAGAAAAAGAAGAGATTTCTAAAATATTTTTCAGAATACCGTAACCCTGCCACAAAGCTTCCCGTTTAAATGAGGGACAGAGCTTAAAAGTTAATAAAGGGTTTAGTATCTGTTTTAAAAAATCGCGGTCCTGAAGAGACCGCGATTTTTTTTGGTACCTACTCCATCCGTTTTAGGGCTCTTTTTACAAAAGACGCTTAAAACGGAGCTGCGTTAGCCGGTAGGATTATTATAGAGTATTCCACAAAGTACATTTCAGGTAGTTTGTTGGGATTAGAAAGGAAGCCATTATCGCTCGGCAGTTACAAACTGCCTTCTTGGTAGGTCCAAGTCACAGACTTGAACCATAAGAGGAATAAAAAGAGTACCCGCTTTTTGAAGAAGAAGTACGCAGACACTCGCAGGTCTGGAAGACACTGCGAGGTCTTTGGAGAGGGAAAGGCTTTAAACCTGCGCAATAAAAAGAATAGGTCTAGCACAATGATTAGCAAACCAGCTGCTATGCAAGTCCACAGTTGGAAGATCCCGATTCCAGTCTTTGGCTCGAGCGCCTCGCTTGTGGCCCCTGAATGGCTTTTGCTAAGAAGAAACTGCAGAGGTGGGCCGCAAGGGCAGTGCGAGGGGCAAAGACGGGGCCTCGCGGCCGTGAGCGCTTATCAGAAAAGATGAAACAACCCTGCCCATAGTCGATAGACAAGCGCTAACTACGCTAGCAATAGCAAACCAAGTAACCCACACTGAAAGCAGTAAACCTATTGGGGCACCTGAAGTAGTAATCAGAAGATATACAGCACGAGAAGGCACGAGCGGAACGCTCGCGCCAGCGGAAGGCTCACGCCAGTGAAACAGAGAAAGGCTATTCCGCCATCGCCTTTCCCGCCAAATACCCGCCCGTCCAGGCGGCTTGGAAGTTGAAGCCGCCGGTGATGCCGTCAATGTCCACCACTTCCCCGGCGAAGAACAAACCCGGCACCAGGCGGCTTTCCATCCGTTCCAGGTGCAGCTCCTCCAGTTTAATGCCGCCGCAGGTCACAAATTCCTCCTTGAAGGTGGTCTTGCCTTTCACATCAAACGGCGTCCTGACCAGGAGCTCAATCAATTTATTCTGGGCTTTGCCCGACAGTTCGGTCCATTTTACCTGTTCCGGTACCTCGGCCAGTTCGCAGAGGCGCTGCCACAGACGGCTGGGCAGTTGGAACAACGGATTGCTGAAGACGGTTTTGCGGGGCGACGTCTGCCGGGTTTGCAGGAGTTGCTGCCTGACCTGCTCCTCGGTGAGGTCTGGCACCCAGTTCACCAGCGCCGTGCCGGTGTAACCCAAGCCGAACATGAGTTTTGCGCCCCAGGCCGAAAACCGCAGGACCGAAGGGCCGCTCAGGCCCCAGTGAGTGATCAGCAAAGGGCCTTTCGTCTCCAATTTTTGGCCGGTCAGCTTCACTTTAGCCTTGGGCACCGCTACGCCCTGCAGGTCCTTGAACGGCGAGCCGGGCACGTTCAGGGTGAAGAGGGACGGAATGGGAGCTTCGGTGCTGTGGCCCAGTTGGTGGAGCCACTGGTAACTTTCGGCTTTGGCGTTGCCGCCAGTGGCCACCAGCACCTTGGCGCCGGAGAGGCGCTCGCCGGTGCTTAGCTCCAGCAGGAACCGCTCAGGGGCAGGGGCATCGGGTTGCACTTTGATCTGGTGCACGCCTACTTGGGTCCTGATTTCTACACCCGCCTGGCGGGCAGCCTGCACCAGGCAGTCCACAATGGTTTCGGAGGAATTGGACTGCGGAAACATGCGTCCGTCGGCCTCGGTCTTGAGCTTCACGCCGCGCTTTTCAAACCAGGCCACGGTATCCTGTGCCCCAAAGAGCGGCAAGAGTTTCTTGAGGGCTTTCTGCCCCCGGGGGTAATGCTGGGAGAAGGCCGAGGCCTGGAACAAGGCGTGCGTGACATTGCAGCGGCCGCCCCCAGACACCCGCACTTTGGAAAGCAGTTTGGAGGTCTTTTCCAGCAGCAGCACCCGCTTGCCGGGGTTTGCCTCCGCGCAGGTGATGGCCCCAAAAAAGCCGGCCGCACCTCCTCCAATCACCACTACTGTTTCTTGCATCTGTTTTAGCTTAATTCTACAAAAATACGCAAAAAACGCCACTTGGGCAGACTCCACCCACGGCCGGGTTTACCTAGAATGCAGGAGAAGTGAGGCAGGTCAATGGGTTTGGGTACAGAAACGTATAGGACAGTTCTTGCTGCACCCGCTCACTGCTGATGCGCTTGAATTTAGGCTCTGAGGATTGGGTAAACTTGGGCGGAACCAAGCCCAGCAACTGGCTGGCCTGGGTGTAGAACGCTTGCCGGGTGGGGTGCTCCGGGGCGCAGGCGTTAAAGACATAACCCCACTTTTCTTGCCGTATCATTTCTGCCAACAGCTGCACGCAGTCGGTTAAATGGATCATGTTCACGGGTCCGTCGGGTTGGGGGACGGCTGTTTTTCCGGCCAGAAAGCGCCCCGGGTGCCGCTGGCCACCCATGAGTCCGCCGAAGCGCACCACGGTGGCCCGGCCCGGCATGGCCTGCTGCACCAGAAACTCGCAGCGCAACATCAGGGAAGAAGCGTTGGGCGAGGGCACGGCATCAGCTTCGGTTACGCCGCGGTTCAGGTCGGGGTACACCGAGGTGGAAGACACAAACAAGACCGCCCGCCCCTGGGGGGAGCAGCGTTCCAGTACAGCTTGAAGCAACTGCTCATAAGTGCTTTGGTCAGTGGTCGATCTGGAAGGTGGAATGTTGAAGAGGAGCACATCGGCTTCCAAAAACTCCCGCAGCTGGGATTTTGAGCTGTTTTCCGGAAACTGAACCAAAAACGGCTCTATCCCTTTTGCCGCCAGGAGGGGCAGCTTCTCTGCGGTGGTGGTGGAGCCTTTCACCCGGTAGCCCCTTTTTACCAGTTCTTCGGCCAGCGGCAAGCCCAGCCAACCGCAGCCCATCACGCTGATCGTTTTTAACTCCATTCGGCAAAGAACGCCCTAAAACAACAGCACCGCAACAAAACTGCCCAGAATTGGTTCTTGCACTACATGGAGACACACAAGGTACAGGTGGCCCTGATTGGATCGGGGTTGGGCGCACTCACGGCGGCGGCGCTGCTGGCCAAGGCCGGTTTGCAGGTGGCCGTGCTGGAGCAGAACAACTACCCGGGCGGCTGTGCCTCCTCCTACAAACGGAAGGGCTTTTGGTTTGAAACCGGGGCCACCACGCTGGTAGGGCTGGACCCCCACATGCCCCTGCGCTACCTGCTGGAGCAAACGGGTATTCAGTTGCCCGCCATCCGGTTAGAACTTCCCATGCAGGTGCGCCTCACAGATGGCACCCTAATCACCCGCTATCCCGACCTGGAAGCCTGGATCACCGAGGCCGAGCGCGTGTTTGGCGAGGCGGGGCAGCGCGCGTTCTGGGAAGAATGCTACCAGATCAGCCAAAAGGTCTGGCGTACGTCGCTGCGGCAGCTCAGTTTTCCGTTCAGCTCCGTGGGCGACCTTTGGGAAGCCCTGAAAGCGGTGGAATGGAGCCAGCTGGGGCTTGTCCCGAAAGCGTTCGGGACCGTGCGCGACTTGCTGCGGAAGCATGGGTTGCTGGAGAACGCCCGCTTTGTAGCCTTCGTGGACCAGCAACTCCTGATCACCGCCCAGAACCACCACCCCGAAGTAAACGTGCTCTTTGGCGCCACCGCCCTCTGCTATACGCTGTACGGTAACTACTACGTGCCGGGCGGTCTCCGGAAACTGAGTGAGGGGTTGGTGCAGTACCTGGAAGAACACCAGGGCGAGATGCTCTACCGGCGGGTAGTGCGCCAGATTGTTCCGCAGCCTGCCGGTGCTTACCTGCTAGACACCGACAAAGGACCGGTACAAGCCGAGTTTGTGGTCTGCGGATTGCCGCTCAACAACGTGCACCAGCTATTCCAGCATGCGCCCACCAGCGCCAAGCTACAGCGCTACCTGCTGCCCCCCGATCAGGTAAACGGGGCGCTGACCTGGGGTTTGGTGTTTGAACGGACCTCCACCACGCCAGACTTGCTGCACCACCAGCTGCACGTGCCCGGCAAAGTGCCCCTGTTAGGCAGCGACAGTATTTTTGTGAGCCTGAGCCACCCAGATGATGCGCTGCGCGCGCCCAAAGGCCTGTGCGTGGCCTCGGTGAGTACGCATGTGGCCCGTCCGCAGGAGCAATGGATAGAGGAGAAGCAGGAGCTGGAGAAATGGGTGGTGCAGTTCCTGGCTGCGCAGGGGTTCTTCCACGAAGACCAGGTCAGGTTTGTGCAGGCGGCCACTCCCGGCGCCTGGCTTGAATGGACCGGCCGTGCGTGGGGGCAGGTGGGCGGCTACCCGCAGTACCAGCGCATCAAGCCCTGGCAAATGAAGGATGCCCGATTGGATGGGAAGAAAGCCTATTTATGTGGTGATACGGTGTACCCGGGGCAGGGCATTCCCGGGGTGTGCCTGAGCGGCATCATTGCTGCACATAAGCTGCTCCGGGACCATTTCAAAGACAAGGTACAGCTGCTACACCAGTGATTCTTCCTGCGGCTGAGTGGTCAGTTCTTCTGAAGAACCGGCCAGGGGGTAGGCAGGCACCGAGAAGTGGAATTGGGTACCCACGCCCAGCTCGCTGTCTACCCAAATGTCGCCGCCGTTTTTCTCAATGAACTCTTTGCAGAGCATCAGGCCCAAGCCATTGCCTTTCTCGTTGGCGGTGCCTCTTTCCTTGAAATTGTTGGGGCCAAACAGCTTCATCTGGTTCTGGGCGCTAATGCCAATGCCGCAGTCTTTCACGGTTACCACCAACTGGTCTTCGTCAAACGGCTCGGCCATCACTTCCACCACGTCGCCTTCCTTGCAGAACTTGATGGCGTTGGAGATCAGGTTGCGGAAGACCAGCTTCAGGGTTTCACCGTCTACCAGGGCCCAAAGCTCCTCCGATACTTTGTTCTCCAGGATGATTCCTTTCTTCTGCGCCTGGGGCAAAAGCAGCTCAATGTTGATGGATACCAGCTCCCGCAGCTGCAGGGGCTCGGGCTCCAGCCTCACGCCCTTCATCTGAATTTTGGCCCAGACCAGCAGGTTGTCCAGCAGGTTCAGGGTGTTCTGCTGCTGGGTTTCCAGCTCCTTCATGCAGCGGTCCAGCTTGTCCTGGGGCACCTTGCCCATGGCCACCAATTGAAACAGCGACTGCAGCGAGATGAGCGGGCTCCTGAGATCGTGGGCGATGATGGAGAACAAGAGGTCTTTCTGGTGGTTCAGCTTTTCCAGTTCCTCTTTCTGTTCCTGGATGTCTTCGTTCTTCTCCAGAATCACTTGGTTGTACTCAGAAAGCTGTTCGTGTGCCAGTTTGGCCCGCCGGCGGCCCTTGAAGAATACATAGGCCAGGGCCAGCGACATCAGCAGCAGTACTCCGGTGGCGTATTGGGTCAGTTCCTTTTTCCAGAGCTTCTCTTGTTGCAACTCCTGTTCTACCCGCAGGCGGTGGTTTTCGGCCTCTTTCTTTTCCAGTTCGTATTTGGCGTGCATCTCGGCCTGGGCTTCGGCCTGCTGGCGGTTCTGCAGGCTGTCTTTGTAGGCGGTGTGCAGCTGCAGGTAGCGGTGGGCCAACTGGTAGTTCTTCTGGGCCAGGTAAACCTCGTTCAGCAGCAGCGATGCCTCTTTCACGCCCTCGGGCGAGGGCAGCTTCTGCGACACTTGCAGGCTGTTCTTGGCCAGTTGAGCCGCCTTGGGGTAGTCGCGGTCTTTGAGGTAAATCTGGGCAAGACAGCGGTAAATGTAGATCTTGTTGACCTCGTTCCTGATTTCCTCACTCAGGCTCAGGGCGTTGTACAGGTGCTGCAGGGCTTTGTTTTTATTGCCCAACAGGAAGTAGATGTTGCCCAGGTTCAGGTCGTTCAGGGCCCGGTCGTACTGGTCGTTCTCGTCTTTGGTGAGCTCGCGTACCTTCAGGTAATAGGTGAGGGCCTTTTCGGGCTGGTTCATGAGCTCGTAGGTGGCCCCAATGTTGTTCAGCGTGGTGCTGATGGTTTTTTTGCGCTTGATCTGCTGCCCAATGGCCAGGGCCTTCTGGAAGAACGAGAGCGAGGTGGTGTAGTTCTCCTGCCCCCGGTGGATGTTGCCCAGCGCGTTGTAGCTGGAGGCCATGCCCACTGAGTCATGCAGCTCCTCGCGGATTTTCAGGGCCTTGTAGGTGTAAGCCGAGGCTTCTATGAGGTTGTTGAGCCAGTAATGCCCAATGCTGATGTTGTTGTAGGCGGTGCCAAGCTGCTTGCGCTCCTTGATCTGCAGGGCCAGCTGGGCTGCCTGCTGCCCGTAAAGCACCGTTTGTTTGGGGTCTACCTCGCGGTAATACTCACTGATGAGGTTCAGGAGCTCCACTTTCTTGTGGGGCGAAGTGGCACGTTTCAGTTCCTGCATTAGCACCACCGGGGTTCGGCCCAGAAGAGGTAACGCTGCCAGGCTGAAAGAGAAAAACAGGAATACTAGCTTTTTCATACAGTCAACGAGGGCAAATAGGTACTAGCGTCTATCACAAGGCAGATTAGCAATTATATTGCAACAAAGAAATACCCAATTTTGGGTATTTTGGGGCAGGGCTCTCGCTCAGACCGGGGCGGTCTTCCTTTAGGCTAAAGGTAGATAAAATCTGGGAGAGTCAAGGAAACTTGGGCAGAAACCTTATCTTTCTGCTGGAGAAAATTGTAAAATATGGCACATTACGCTGAACCCATGCTGCGCGAGGGCGCGCTCACAGGAAAAACCATCATCATCACCGGCGGCGGCACCGGCCTGGGCAAGTCCATGGGCCTGTACTTCCTGCAGTTGGGCGCCAACCTGGTCATCACCAGCCGCAAGTGGGAGGTCCTGGAGAAAACAGCCCGCGAAATGGCCGAACAGACCGGCGGACAGGTGCTGCCCGTGGCCTGCGATGTGCGCAAGCCGCTGGAGGTAGAGGCCATGCTTCACGCCACCCTGCAGCGGTTTGGGGCCGTGCACGGCCTGCTGAACAACGCCGCCGGCAACTTCATCAGCCCCACCGAACGGCTCTCGCCCAAGGCCTTTGACGTGATTGTGGATATCGTCCTGAAAGGCAGCTACAACTGCACCCTCACCTTAGGCAAACATTGGATTGAGCACCAGCAGCCGGGCACCATCCTCAACATTGTCACTACCTACGCCTGGACGGGCTCGGGGTACGTGGTGCCTTCGGCCACGGCCAAGGCGGGCGTGCTGGCCATGACGCGTTCCCTGGCCGCCGAATGGGCCAAGTACGGCATCCGGTCCAACGCCATCGCGCCGGGGCCTTTCCCCACCGAGGGCGCCTGGAGCCGCCTGTTCCCCGAGGCCCTGGCCAAGAAACTGGACCCCTTGAACCGCATCCCGGTAAAGCGCTACGGCGAGCACCAGGAGCTGGCCAACCTGGCGGCCTACCTCATCTCAGATTTCTCAGCCTACGTGAACGGCGAAGTCATTACCATTGACGGCGGCGAGTGGCTGTACGGCGGGGGCGAGTTCAACTACCTGGACCAGGTTCCGCATGAGATGTGGGACACCATTGAGCAGATGGTGCGCGGCAAGAACAAAGACCAGAAGGAATAGCAGATGCCTACGCTGGAAGGTTCCGTTTTAGTGAAAGGCACACCCGATGATCTGTTCTGGTTCTCGCAGGACTACACCCATCGGCTGCACTGGGACCAGTATCTGGGCGTGGCCCGGCTGGAACAGGGCGCTAGGCAGGCCGGTAAAGGAGTGGAAGTTTATTGCGAAAGCCGCAAAGGAGTGGGCATGACCGTGCGCTACATCAGCTTCCATCCTCCCACGCAAGTAGCCATGGAAATGACCAAAGGACCCTGGGTGTTCCGGAAGTTCTCGGGCAGTTGGCGGTTCAAGGATGAGGGTAAGGGACTTACGCGGGTTTACTTCCGGTACAACTTTCAGGTGAAATTTGGGACAGCAGGGGCGCTGGTGCTTACTCCCATCCTCCGGAAGTTGCTGCAAACCGATATCACTAACCGGCTGAAGTATTTCAAAGATGCCGTGGAAGCAGGTATGATCAACGCATAAACAGGTATGAACGATGCACAAAAAAAGCCCGGAGTGTTTCCGGGCTTTTTTTGTGAAAAGGGGTTAAAAACAGAGTTACTCTGCTTTTGCTTTCTTTTTGGCTTTTTTGCTGGTCTTCTTTCCGTTTACCGGGGTGCTGCCGGCAGTGTTTGTAGCGGCGGCGGGTTGCTGCGGACCGTTGTTCACCAGGGTCATCTCTTTTACCAGGTGACCAGCCCCGGCAAATTTGTCCACGATGAACAGGAAGTAGCGGGCATCCATGCTGATGTTGCGCACGCGGTCTGGGTCATACATGATGTCTGACATGGTACCTTCCCAGTTGCGGTCAAAGTTGGTGCCTATCAGCTCGCCGCGGGCGTTGATCACCGGTGAGCCGGAGTTGCCCCCGGTGGTGTGGTTAGAGGCAATGAACGCCACCGGCATCTGGCCGTTCACGCCATACGGGCCATAGTCTTTTTTCTGGTACAGCTCCTTCAGCTTGGCCGGAACCTTGTAGTCTACCACGGCAGGGTCTTCCTTCTCCATGATGCCTTCCAGCGTGGTATAATAGTCGTAGGTTACGCCGTCGGCGGGTTTGTAGCCGTCTACCTGGCCGTAAGAAACACGCAGGGTGAGGTTGGCGTCTGGGTAGAACTTGCGGTCTTTCTGCATCTCGCGCAAGCCTTGCAGGTACGTGCGGTTGAGCAGGGTGTTCTGGTCGGTGAGGGTGGTGTAAGTGGGCAGCACCCGGGTGCGGTAGACGTTGGCGAACGCGTTCAGCAACTGCACGGCGGGGTCAGTGAGGAGCTTTGCCTGCAGCTGGGCGGGGGGAAGTTGCAGCAAGTTCTGAATTTTCTGCTCAGAGGCCAGTTGGGTGGTGCCGTACACGTAGTCTGCGTAGGCGGCCCAGTTGCCCTTATACTTGTCGGTGACCACTTTCAGGAGCTGCGGGTGAAACTTGGGGTCCAGGTCTTTCACGTACATCTCCAGCAGGGCGGCAAACACTTTCTTGTCGGTGGCCAGGTTGTAGTTCTTGAAGTAACCCGTCGCCGATTTGCGCAGGCGGTCAACCAGCTCCTGAGCGCTTCCCTGCGGGGCTGCGGCCGGATCTACCCGCTCCAGGGCGTTGGCCAGGTTCAGGTAGTTTTGGGCGAAATTCAGCAATTCTACCCCTAAAACGGCTTCCATGAAGTAGTCGCGGGCCAGGGTCACGCCCTGGGCCAATTGTCCGTAGTTCTGCTCAAATTGCGGCAGTACCTGGCCGTAGGTGTTCTTGCGGCCGGTTTCCTGGGCCACCCAGGCGGCAAACTGTCTTTCCAGCTCCTGCTTTTTGGCAATGGCGTTCAGTTTCTTGAGGCCGCGCATCTCGCCTATCCACTTCTTGTGGGCGTTGCTCACGCTGGCGTACTTGGCGGCGTACTGGATGCGCACCTTCGGGTCGGCTTTCATGTCCTGGTCCAGCAGGTTCAGGCGCGTGGTCCTGATCTTCACCTTGGCAGGGTCAGAGATTTCGGCAATCTCGCGCACGGCCTGGGAGGGAAGGTACTCGGTGGTACGGCCCGGAAATCCGAACACCATGGTAAAATCGCCCTCCTGGATGCCCGCCAGGGAGATGGGCAGGTGGTGCTTGGGCGTGAATGGCTTGTTGTTGGGCGAGTAGTCGGCGGGTTTGTTGTCTGGGCCGGCGTAGATGCGGAACAGGGAGAAATCGCCGGTGTGGCGCGGCCACATCCAGTTATCGGTGTCGCCCCCGAACTTGCCGATGCTTTCGGGCGGAGCCCCCACCAGGCGGATGTCGCGGAAAGTCTCGGTCACGTACATGTAGTACTCGTTACCGTAGAAGAACGGGCGGATGATGGCTCCGTAGTGGGTGCCCGCCGTGGTTTGCTCCTGCACTTTCTTGATGTTGGCCTGCACGCGTTGCTCGCGCTCGGCTTCGGGCAGACCGGCCGGAACATCGCCCAGGATCTGCTTGGTCACGTCTTCCATGCGCACGATGAACGTGGCGGTAAGGCCCGGATTGGGTTTCTCCTGCTCGCGGGTCATGGCCCAGAAGCCGTTGGTGAGCAGGTCGTTCTCCACAGAGCTGTGCGACTGGATCTGGCCGTAGCCGCAGTGGTGGTTAGTGAGCAGCAGGCCCTGGTTAGAGATGATCTCGCCGGTGCAGCCGCCGCCAAACTGCACGATGGCGTCTTTGAGGCTTGATTTATTGACACTGTAGATGTCTTCGGCGGAGAGGCGCATCCCTTTTTTCTGCATGTCGGCTTCGTTGAGCTGCTTGAGCAGCATTGGAAGCCACATGCCCTCATCGGCTGAGGCGTTGAAGGAACTGATGGCCAGCAACACCCAGAGACAGAGTTGTTTGCTGTTAAACATACGTTCGTTTAGGTTTGTGAAACCCAAAAGTACGAATTTATGGCGGCATGTAGCAGGTATCTCGCAGCACGTAGCACGACCCGAGTGCCGTAGACTCCCCCAACCCTAAAACAAAAAAGCCCCGCCCCGTTTCGGGCCTGTTTTCCGGTAAACAGGCCCGAAACGGGGCGGCTCTTAAAAAGTTAGTGCAAATAGTTAAATTCTACCAGTAAACCGTTAACAATGCCCCACGCCCACGGCGCCTTCTTCCCACACCTGGAACTTGTGCAGTTCTTCCTGAAAAGCCGAGATAAACCAGGCCATGAGGCTAAGGTCATCGGCGAAGCCCAGGAGCGGGATAAAGTCGGGGATTAGGTCCAGCGGGGTAACCATGTAAAGTAAAACTGCAATGCCCAGCAAGATGGACTTGGTGCTCACTCCACGGTAGGTGCCCTGGTAATAGGCCTTCACCAGCCGGATGAACCGGAACATGATGTTCTTGATCTGGTCTACGCCACTTTCTGAACTGTTGGCGTCCTGCAGTTTCTCGTACGCCGTGGTGAGCAGCAAGCCCACCTTTACCGGTTTTTTCATGAGGCCAGACGCCCGCGAAATCATATAGTTGAAGAAGGCATTCTTGGAGAGTTGGAAGCCTTTATCTGCTAGTGAGCTCATAGTCTATCGTTTACAATTGGTGATAGCTGCATATACGGCTCTGCTTCCATTCTGGCCAACCCCGGGCAAGGTTTAGCATAAAAGTAGTAGAGTGCAAATTTAATAATATATTGAATTAAAGATATATTAATTTATATATTAGCGTTGTAAAATAAGGAAGGATCAACACAATAGCAGACTCTTTCTGCGTGCTGCATAATCTATTTAATATTTAAATATTGGTAGGTAAGTACTTGTAAAACACTATAATATAAAATTATCTAAAAGTTTCTTTCTCTTGACGAAAGTGAGAGATCGATCCAACTATATAGAATAGTCCTTACCTGTTTTTAACCGATTTCCTGGAAAACAGCCTCAAAATAGAGAGGTAAGCGGAGGGTAGCATCAGTGGTGCCGAAGGCTTTCCTACGCTGTATTATTAGGAAGTGCTGAACAGGTGCAGGCTTTATAAGGCTAGCTTTTTTATTTACTGTGGTCACTTAACTAACTAATCAGCAATAATCTATCTCCCCATTGCCCCAGCTATGAAAAAACTTTCGCCCCTTGTGCTTGCCCTTGCCTTGGTGCTGCCGGCCCAGGCCCAGAAGCTGCTCTCTGATTTTTACGCCATCGGTTTTGTAGACGATTTCGGGGGACGCAAATGGGTCAAGGCCGACCCGGTGGAAATGGTGGTGGTAGACCGGTTCCACACCACCGAGACGGGGCTGGTGCAGTTCCTCAACAAGGTCATTGAGCTGGAAAACAAGCGCACCTTTGATAAAGTGGCCACCTCCCTGGAAAACTGGGAGACCCAGAACTGCTACTACTGCCACGAGTTTAAGCGGCTGCATTCCAAAAGGCTCACCGAGAAGATCAACGATGCTTTCACCTTTAAAGGAGGCAGGGAGGAAGACGCCAAAGGCAATAAGATACTGGTGGGCACCCTGAGGGAGAAAGCCTTTAAAACCCTGGAGGAAAAAGCCTCTTTCCTGGCCGGGGCTTACGTACGGTACGGCTTTCAGGCGGGCGGCAAGTACGGCATCAGGCTCACTAAATCGCTCAGCAAGTTTGACGCGGTGGTTCGTGAACTGAAAACCCTGGGGTGCGAGGTGCACGAGGTAACCCAAGCGGCCGAAGGTTCCGCCAGTCAGTTGGTTACGTTTACGCCCTCCAAAGAACTCAGGCCCTACCTTGACCAGCAGGAAAAGCTGCGGCAGAGCATTGCCGCCAAAAAGGAGCAGTTCTCCCGGGAGAAACAAAGCAAAGTGGTGGAGTTCTTCACTATTTCCGGAAATTAAAGAGCGGGCTGAACAGAGCTTTTCTGAGGTTGCATTTTCCACGCGGACTTGCGTACTTGTCTTAAAAACTTTAACCGCCACGCCCATGATCCCAAAACCGCAACCCGGCGAGTACCATGAGTACTACCAGAAATACATCCAGAGCATCTCTGACCAAGCCGACATTCTGGAACTGCTGCAAACGCAACGCCAGGAGGTGGTGCAGTTGTTTGGCAGGGTAAGCGAAAGCGAGGCCGATTTTGCCTACGCCCCGGGGAAATGGTCGGTAAAGCAGCTGTTGGGCCACATGAACGACACCGAGCGGATCATGGCCTACCGGGCGCTGTGCATTTCAAGGGGAGAGCAGAACCCGCTACCGGGCTTCGACGAGAACCAGTACGTGGCCAACGCCTTTTTTGAGGAGCGAACCCTGTCCGGGCTTCTGGAAGAGCACCAAACAGTCCGCCAAGCTACCCTTGCGTTGTTCAGCTCCTTCCACCCGCAGGCCATCGCCCGTTTGGGGAACGCCAACGGCAGCCCCGTCACCGTAGCCGCCCTGGCCTTCATCATCGCCGGACACGAGCGCCACCACCTCAACCTGCTGAAGGAACGCTACCTGGTGAAGCTTTAGTCCATTGCTGGAAGTGGATTGCTGATTGTTGATTGTCAATTGCTGTTAAGGCATTTTTTGTATGTGCCGGGTGAAAACACCTGGCACATCTTGTTTATGACCGGTTTTCCTGAAAGCAGGCTTAAACCATAAAAAACTGATCGCCCGTTTAGGGGCTGTTATTGAGAAACAGCCCCTAAACGGGCGATCAGTTTTTGTAAGTGAACAATAATTATCGAGCAACAACAGCTGTTAGCAGTTTCTCATCAATCATTAATCAGCCCGCCATTACAAAGGCAGGCGCCCTTCCGCTTGCTGGTGAAAACACACAGCAAGGGCTAAGGTCTTTTTCTTTTTCCCACCATTGTTGATGCCCGCCATTGTTTATGTCCTGCCATTGTTGGTGTTATCACCAACAATCCTGCCGCAGGCGCCTATAGCTTGCTGGTAAAAACACGAGCAAGGGTAAGGGCTACATTGGCAAGGGCTTTATTCATGTTCCACACCTAATGATATGCCACTCCTAAAAGATTCACGCCATTGTTAGTGTTTTCACCAACAATCCAGATGCAGGTGCCTTCCGCTTGCTATAGATTATTCTTAAGCACGCTTAAACGTTGGGCATAGCTCTTGATAAGCCCACATCATAGCCATTCCAAGATTAACTATCTAACCACTAGCTGCTAAAAGCTACCAATTCGCCCTATCTACTAGGAGCCATCAAAGCAGTTGGTTGGCCAGGTTGGCCAGGGCAGAGCGTTCGCCTTTCTGCAGGGTCACGTGGGCGTACAGCGGGTGGTTCTTCACCTTGTCAATCAGGTAGGAGAGGCCGTTGCTTTGGGTGTCCAGGTAGGGGGTGTCAATCTGGTAAATGTCGCCGGTGAAGATAATCTTGGTGTTTTCGCCGGCCCTGGAGATAATGGTCTTGATCTCGTGCGGGGTAAGGTTCTGGGCCTCGTCTACGATAAAGATGATGTTAGACAAACTGCGGCCCCTGATGTAGGCCAGCGGCGTGATCACCAGTCGCTCGTCTTCCACCATTTCCTTGATGCGGTTGCTTTCGCGGCTGTGCTCGGGGAACTGGTTCTGAATAAACTTGAGGTTGTCCCAGAGCGGCTCCATGTAGGGGCCAATCTTAGAGTTCACGTCGCCGGGCAGAAAGCCAAGGTCGCGGTTGCTGAGGGGCACAATGGGCCGGGCCAGGTAGATCTGCCGGTACACCTCGCGCTGCTCCAGGGCGCCGGCCAGGGCCAGCAGGGTTTTGCCGGTACCCGCCACCCCCTGGATGGAGACCAACTTGATCTCGGGGTGCAGGATGGCGTGCAGAGCGAAGGTCTGCTCGGCGTTGCGGGGCTTGATGCCCACCGCCGTGAGCTTGTCTACCCGCTCCAGGATTCTTTCCTGCGGATTATAGTACGCTAAGGCAGAGGACTTACTGCTGCGCAGGATAAAGTAATGGTTGTCTGAGGGTGGGTTGGGCAGGGCCTCTTCCACGGGACACTCGCCCTCTTCATAGAGCCTGGTGATGACCGTGTGCGGAATGTCTTCCACCAGGTCATTGCCGCGGTACAGGTTGGTCACGTTCTGGATCTTGCCGGTCTCATAGTCCTCGGCCGACAGGTTGAGCGCGCGCGCCTTCAGCCGCAGGTTAATGTCTTTGGTGACCAAGGTTACCTTGTGGTCAGGCATTTCGTGCTGCAGGGCCAGGGTGGCGTTCAGGATCTTGTGGTCGGCTTTGTCTTCGTTGAAGATCTTCTCGGCGTCAATGGGCGTGCCGTTGCCCATGAGCACTTTGAACCGGCCTTTGTTGGAGCCTTTCAGGGGAATCCACTCCTGCAACTTGTGCTCGGCCGAGAGGTTGTCAATGTACCGGATAAACTCGCGCGCCTCAAAGTTCTTGATGTCGTTCCCTTTCTTGAAGTTGTCCAGTTCCTCCAGCACGGTGATGGGGATGGCCACGTCATGCTCGCCAAAATGCTCCACGGCGCTGTGGTCGTAGAGAATCACGGAGGTATCCAGCACAAAGGCTTTCTTTACTTTGGGCGCCTCGGCCTTGGCTTTGGGGGCGCGCTTGCGGGTTGGGGATTTCAGCACAGGAACCAGGATTTAGGGTGAACAGAAAGAGGGCGCCCGGCAGGCACCCCGTGTACCTAATTTGGTGATTATTTCGTTCTGAAATGAGAAGAACCCATGATAAATTTTCACTGGTCCTAAATTACACTTTCACGGTAAAGCTACCCCCCATGCAGCACGTCACCCATTCCCCAGGCTTCCGCCGCAAGGCTACCGCGGTAGCCCTGCTGGTCTTTTTCTCCTGCCTTATGAGCCAACCCGGTTGGGCCTGGCCCTGGCAGTGGAACCGCTACGATAAAAAAGAGCTCCGGAACGGCCGCTGGCGCGTGTTCCATGACGCCGACCAGAAGGTGGTGCACTACCAGGGGCGCTACCGGCACGGCAAAGAGGTGGGCGTCTGGAAGACCTACACCGCCGATGGCAACCTATATTTCAGGGAAAAGATCAAACGCCGCAAACAGCACATCAAGACCGTCTACTACCACCCCAACGGGAAAGTGTCGCATAGGGGCATGGCGTACCTGGTGCCCGCGGCGAGCGGCGGGGTACAGTATTACTGGCACGGCGACTGGGAGTACTTTGACCAGCAGGGGCAGGCCCTGGGCGTAAAGACCTTCGTGAAAGGCGAGCCCACCACCAACAGCCCCAGCCTGAGCAGCACTAAAAAAGAAGAGTAAGCCCTAGCCATTTTTAGGCTGTTTTCTTAAACTTAGCCCAGAAACCAACCCCCAGTTTATGGTAAAGAAAGGAATACTTGGCGTACTGGTAGGCATATGGCTCCTTGCCCCGCACCCAAGCGGCGGGGCAGCCTGGCCCTGGCAATGGAACCGGGTAGACAAACAGGGAAACCGCACCGGCAAGTGGCGGGCCTACTACAACCACAAGCCCGACCAGCTCATGTACACCGGCCGGTTCAAAAAAGGGAAGGAGCGGGGCACCTGGAAGACTTTCTCCGCCGACGGCAAACTGGAGCGCCTGGAAAAGTACGAGCCCAAGCACAAACGCATCAAGACCACCTTTTACCACCCCAACGGCACCGTGTCGCACCGGGGCATGGCCTATTTGTTTGAGGAAAAGAACCTCCTCATGTACAAATGGCACGGCGACTGGCATTACTATGACTCCACCGGCCAGTGGCGGGGCTGGAAATCCTTCAGCCGGGGCATCTCGGGCTCGCCCCAGCCCATCCTCACCAACCGGCCTCCCACTAAAAAAGGAGCAAGCCGTGCGTGGTAGAGCTGGTGGAGGTTCGGCGGTTGGCTCACTTGTTTTAGGCCGATTTTCAAGAAAGGGGGCTAAAACCGGGAAAGGGAAACGTTATGGAAGGAGCCTAACGTCTTCCTACCGTCAGCTGGGTTTTGGGCCTGTTTTGCCGAAAAGCCCCTAAAACGGATATAAAAAGAGAAGGCCAGGTAGAACACCTGGCCTTCTCTTTTAATACGGTACCGTAAGGGCGCTTGATTAGCGCTCGTTCACCGGAGCGTAGTCGCGCAGGGTGGCGCCGGTGTACACCTGGCGCGGACGGCCGATAGGCTCTTTGGCTTCGCGCATCTCTTTCCACTGGGCAATCCAGCCGGGCAGACGGCCCAGGGCGAACATCACCGTGAACATCTCGGTTGGGATGCCAATGGCGCGGTAGATAATGCCAGAGTAAAAGTCTACGTTAGGGTACAGTTTGCGCTCCACAAAGTAAGGATCAGTGAGGGCGGCTTGCTCCAGTTCCTTGGCAATGTTCAGCACCGGATCGTTGATGCCCAGGGCACCCAGCACGTCATCGGCGGTTTTCTTGATGATGGTGGCGCGTGGGTCAAAGTTCTTGTACACGCGGTGCCCGAAGCCCATGAGACGGAACGGATCGTTCTTGTCTTTGGCTTTCTCAATGTACTTCTTGGAGTCTCCGCCGTCGGCTTTGATGGCTTCCAGCATTTCAATCACGGCCTGGTTGGCACCCCCGTGCAGCGGTCCCCACAGGGCGCTGATACCGGCAGACACCGACGAGTACAGGCTGGCGTGCGCAGAACCTACCAGGCGCACGGTAGAGGTAGAGCAGTTCTGCTCGTGGTCGGCGTGCAGGATCAGGAGTTTGTTCAGGGCGTCTACCACCACCGGGTTGATCTCGTACTCCTCAGTGGGGTACGCGAACATCATGTGCAGGAAGTTAGAGCAGTAGTCCAGCTTGTTCTTGGGGTAGTTCACGGGGTGGCCCATGGAGTTCTTGTAAGACCAGGCGGCAATGGTAGAAAGCTTGGCCATCAGGCGGATGATGGTCAGGTCTACTTCCTCTTTGCTTTGGTTAGAGTTCAAAGACTCTGGGTAGAAGGCGGTCAACGAGCTCACCAGGGCCGAAAGGATGCCCATGGGGTGCGCGCCGGACGGGAAGCCGTCCAGGATCTTGCGCATGTCTTCGTTTACCAGCGTATGCACTTTGATCTGGTTTGCGAACTGGTCTAATTCTGTTTGGCTGGGCAGTTTGCCGTAGATGAGCAGGTACGCCACCTCAATGAAAGACGACTTCTCTGCCAGTTGCTCTATAGGATAGCCGCGGTAACGGAGAATGCCGTTCTCCCCGTCAAGGTAGGTGATCGCACTTTCAGTGGCCCCTGTGTTCTTGTAACCGGAGTCTAAGGTAATGTAACCGGATTGCGCGCGTAAAGCATTAATATCAATGGCTTTCTCGTTCTCAGAACCCGTTACAATGGGCAGCTGGTACGATTTGCCTTCCAGAATTAGTTCAGCAAAATCAGACATATTATTCTTTAAGTGGGTTTACAGGTTGTCAGGCCTTGCGGCAAGTTAGCCAAAAGCGCCAAAAATGAAAAGTGTTAGGCAGAACATACTTTTCTGGGGAAAACCGGGGGTTGCACAAACGTTTCCCAAATGTTGCACAAACCTGCGGGCCGGTTTTTGGGGTCTGCCCGCCTGGTGCCCTGGCGTACCGGCAACGGCCAGATTTCCTTCCCAAATAAAGGGCTCTCCAACACGTATTTGGGCGTTAATATAGAGACGGCACTCCATCTACTGCAATAAAATCCAGGCTTTTTTTCCGCCCGTTTTTCCTACTGGCTTATTCTCAGGCAGTTTGCCAAAGGCTTGAAAATCTGTAAAACAAACATCTGTTAGTGCTGGTCGCTTTGTGAAATTTACAATTATTTTAAGTTAATAAGTAAAATAGATAATTATAGTCTAAGTTATTGCCATAATCACATAAAATGAAATTCTATTTTGACAGTATGGTAATTATGTTTAAGATTGGTGAATGCCCATGATGTAAAACCCTTGTACATAACCCAATCTTATGGAAGTAAAAGAAAGTACAGCTCAGGTGACCCGCGAGGCGTTGCGCGCCATTTTCCCAACCCAAGGCCAGATTCCCCAGGAATTCGCCCTGCCGAGTGAGGTGCACCAGCGGGAATACCTCTCAGACGGATTCCTGAAGGAGTGGAGCGGCGCGGCGCACGACGTCTACTCACCGGTGGCCGTGGCCCAGCCAGACGGCACCTACCAGCGCCAGCGCATTGGCTCTTACCCCGTATGTACTGAGAAGGAAGCCCTGGAAGCCCTGGAGGCGGCCGTAGCAGCCTACGACAACGGCCGCGGGACCTGGCCCACCATGGGCGTGGACGGCCGCATCAAATGCGTGGAGCACTTTACCCAGCGCATGATTGCGCAGAAAGACCTGGTGGTGAAACTCATCATGTGGGAGATTGGCAAATCCTGGGCCGACTCAGTGAAAGAGTTTGACCGCACCGTGGAGTACATCTACGCCACCATTGACGCCCTCAAGAACCTGGACCGCCAGTCCTCGGGCTTTGAGATAGAACAGGGCATTGTGGCGCAAGTGCGCCGCTCGCCCCTGGGCGTGGTGCTCTGCATGGGTCCGTTCAACTACCCGCTTAACGAGACCTTCACCACGCTCATCCCGGCGCTCATCATGGGCAACACCATTTTGTTCAAGCCACCCAAACACGGCACCCTGTTGTTCTGCCCGCTGCTGGAAGCCTTCCGCGATTCTTTCCCCGAAGGCGTGGTGAACACCATTTACGGGCGGGGCCACGCCATTGTGCCGGCGCTCATGAAGTCGGGCAAGGTGAACGTGCTCACCCTCATCGGGTCCAGCAAAGTGGCCGATGAGCTCAAAAAGCTACACCCCAAGGTAAACCGTTTGCGCGCCATTTTAGGATTAGACGCCAAAAACGCCGCCATCATCACCCAGAATGCCGACCTGAAGCTGGCCGTGGAGGAGACGGTGCTGGGGGCTCTGTCTTTCAACGGGCAGCGCTGTACGGCGCTCAAGATCATCTTCGTGCACCGCAGCCAGGTAGACTCGTTCCTGGAGAAACTAACGGAGGCAGTGGGCAAACTCAAGTACGGCATGCCCTGGGAGAAAGGCGTGGCGCTCACTCCGCTGCCCGAACCGCACAAACCGGCTTATTTAAAGGAGTGCATTGACGATGCCCTGCAGCACGGCGCGCAAGTGGTGAACCCCGGCGGAGGCCAGGCGTTTGAGTCTTTTGTGTACCCGGCCATTCTGTATCCGGTGAACAAAGAGATGAAACTCTACCGCGAGGAGCAGTTCGGGCCACTCATCCCAGTGGTGGCTTATGATGATCTGGAGGAGCCTATTCAATATTTAATAGAGTCTACCCACGGGCAGCAGGTAAGCATCTTTAGCCAGGATGCCTCTGAGGTGGCCTCGCTCATTGACCCGCTGGTGAACCAGGTGAGCCGCGTCAACATCAACTGCCAGTGCCAGCGCGGCCCCGACGTGTTCCCGTTCACCGGCCGCAAAGACAGCGCCGAGGGCACCTTGTCAGTGGTAGATGCGCTGCGCTCGTTCTCCATCCGGTCGTTGGTGGCCGCTAAGATGAACGAGAACAACAAGCAGTTGCTCAACCAGATTGTCTCTGAGGGCGAGTCTAACTTCTTAAGCACCAAGTTTATCTTCTAGTTAGCTTCTGTGCATTTCGCAGAAAAGCCGCTCTGGTACTTACCGGGGCGGCTTTTCTGGTTTGGGCCTCTCGCTGACGTTTTTAAAATCTTTGCCTTATATCTTCCGCGAGTCTGGAGACTCGCCCCAAGAGAGGGGGAAAGTGGTGGTTGATGTTATTGGGTGCCCGAATTCATTATTTAAAAGGCTGCTGTTTTAGGTCTGTTTTCTGAAAAAAGCACAAAAAGCTGCTGGACGGTATGTGTTTTTTTCTAGCTGCTCTGTAAAATTTTTTGTCTTTTTGGTTCTGCGTCCGCTTTGGTGTTTCAAGGCCGATTTGGTCAAAAGGCAGCTAAAACTCATTTCATTTAAGGTTTTAAAGCTGAAAAAAGCCGCTTTATTCAGGTTTTAGGGCCCTTTGTTTGCTAGCCAGCGGGGTTGGTGTCGCCTTAGGGTAAAATTCTTGTAACCGTATGGAGCGTAGGCACGTCTTCCCCCAATATTTTCTTTCTAAGGCGTGCTTTAAAATAAAGTAACGCCAGTACAATTTTCCCGTAGACGGTACGCACTCAGACAACAGCATAGACCAGAGACCAACTTCTACTGAAACCAAAGACAATGAACGTAATAACCTATCCGGGCAGCCCATTTCCCTTGGGTGCCACCTGGGATGGCAAGGGGGTGAACTTCGCCCTGTACGCCCAGAATGCCACCAAAGTGGAACTGTGCCTTTTCTCCACTCCCCAGGACGAAGTAGAAACCGCCAGAATTGAGATCATTGAGCGGTCGCACCAGGTGTGGCATACCTATATCCCAGAGCTGGAGCCGGGCCAATTGTACGGGTTCAGGGTACACGGGCCGTATGAGCCAGAGAATGGCCACCGGTTCAACCACCACAAACTGCTTATTGACCCTTACGCCAAGGCCATCTCGGGTACCGTGAACTGGCACGAGTCGTTGTTTGGCTATCAGTTTGGCCATGAAGACGAAGACCTGAGCTTTTCAGAGATGGACAGCGCCCCGTTCATTCCCAAATCGGTGGTGGTAGATCCCAGTTTTGACTGGGAGGGAGACACCCCGCCCAAAATCCCCTTCCACAAGTCGGTCATCTACGAGGCGCACGTGAAAGGATTCACGCGGCTGCACCCAGACATTCCGGAGGAAATACGCGGTACCTACGCCGGCATTGCGCACCCCACCACCATCCAGTACCTGCAGGACCTGGGCATTACCGCCATTGAGCTCCTGCCCGTGCATCATTTCATCACCGATTGGTACCTGCAGGACAAAGGCCTCACCAATTACTGGGGCTACAATTCCATTGGGTTCTTCGCGCCAGATGTGCGCTACTCCAGCAGCGGGGTCCTGGGCCAGCAGGTCACCGAATTCAAGAACATGGTGAAAGCCCTGCACCGGGCCGGCATTGAGGTCATCCTGGATGTGGTGTACAACCACACCGGCGAAGGCAACGAGAAAGGCCCCACCTTGTCGTTCAAGGGCATTGACAATGCCTCTTATTACCGGCTGGTAGAGGACAACAAGCGCTACTACATGGACTACACCGGCACCGGCAACACGCTCAACGCCAACCTGCCCAGCGTGCTGCGCCTTATCATGGACAGCCTGCGCTACTGGATCTTGGAGATGCACGTAGACGGCTTCCGGTTCGATTTGGCCTCGGCCCTGGCCCGCGAGCTGCACGACGTGGACCGCCTCAGCTCCTTCTTTGACATCATCCACCAGGACCCGGTGATCTCGCAGGTGAAACTCATCGCCGAGCCCTGGGACGTGGGCGAGGGCGGTTACCAGGTGGGCAACTTCCCGCCGGGCTGGACCGAGTGGAACGGAAAGTACCGCGACTGCATGCGCGATTTCTGGCGCGGCGAAGACAGCATGCTGGCTGAGTTCGCCAACCGTTTCACCGGCTCCTCAGATCTGTACTTTGACGATTTCAGAAGGCCCACGGCCAGCATCAACTTCATCACCGCGCATGACGGCTTCACCCTGCATGACCTGGTGTCTTACAACGAAAAGCACAACGAGGCCAACGGCGAAGACAACAAAGACGGCGATGACCATAACCGCTCCTGGAACTGCGGGGTAGAGGGCCCTACCGAGGACCAGTGGATCATTGACCTGCGCAATCGCCAGAAACGCAACTTCCTGGCAACGCTCTTCCTCTCGCAGGGGGTGCCCATGCTGGTAGCCGGCGACGAGCTGAGCCGTACCCAGGGCGGAAACAACAACGCCTACTGCCAGGACAACGAGATTTCCTGGATCAACTGGGACGGCGCCGACCAGCGCCTGATGGAGTTCTCCAAAAAGCTGATCCACCTGCGCAAAAACCACCCGGTGTTCCGCCGCCGCCGCTGGTTCCAGGGGCAGCCCATCAAAGGACACGGTCTGGAGGATATTCAGTGGTTCCTGCCCAATGGCCAGGAAATGGAGTACGAACACTGGGAGCAGGACCACGCAAAATCTTTGGCCATCTTCCTGAACGGCCGGGGCGTGCACTCCCGCGGGCCTCAGGGCGAAGTAGTGCTGGACGACTCGTTCTATGTCATCTTCAATGCCTACCATGATTCGCTCATCTTCCACGCGCCGCCCGCCAAATACGGCGAGTCGTGGGAAGTGGTGGTAGATACCTTCCGCGATCTGGTGGAGCCCGAGAACCCCACCAAGTACAAAGCCGGCGAGTCGTTCCACGTAGAGGGCCGCTCTGTGTTAGTGTTGAAGAACCCTATTTTCCATAAGCCCGAATGAACCCTATAGATGTAAGCAAAAGAACCCTGGGGGTGACGTTCAACGCCCAGGGCCTGGCCGAGGTACTGGTGTGGGCCCCCAAGGCCGAGCAGGTGGAGATCTCGCTAAACGAGGGCAACACCATCATTCCCCTGCGCAAAGGCGAATTTGGCTACTGGCACGAAACCACCGACCAGTTAGCGCCCGGCGACACTTATAAATTCAGGATAGACGAAGACCAGGAATACCCAGACCCGGCCTCCCTATCCCAACCCGAAAGTGTGCACGGTCCGTCCCAGGCCGTTGACGTGGCCAAGTTCAAGTGGACGGATGACCACTGGAAAAACCTGCCCCTGGAAGAGTACGTCATGTACGAGCTGCACACGGGTACCTTCTCGCCAGACGGCACCTTTGCCGGTCTGGAGCAGAAATTGGACTACCTCAAAGAACTGGGGGTAAATGCCATTGAGATCATGCCGGTGGCGCAGTTTCCAGGCAACCGCAACTGGGGTTATGACGGGGTTTTCCCGTATGCGGCGCAAAACACCTACGGCGGTCCTAAAGGCTTGCAGCACCTGGTAGACGTTTGCCACCAGAAAGGCTTTGCCGTGGTGCTGGATGTGGTGTACAACCACATGGGCCCCGAGGGCAACTACCTGGGCGTGTACGGCCACTACTTCACTGACAAATACAACACTCCCTGGGGACCGGCCCTCAATTTTGACGATGCCTGGTGCGATGGCGTGCGCCGCTATTTCACCGAGAACCTTTTAATGTGGTTCCGGGACTTCCACATTGATGCCGTACGCATGGATGCCGTGCATGCCATCAAAGACTTCAGCCCGAACCACATTCTGCGGGAAATGAAGCAGCACGTCAACCAACTTATGGAGGAAACCGGCCGCAACCATTACATGATCGTGGAACTGGACCTCAACGACACCCGCTTCATCAATCCGCTGGAACAACAAGGCTACGGCATGGACGCCCAGTGGATTGACGAGTTCCACCACGCCCTGCGCGTCACCATCACTGGTGAGCAAACCGGCTACTACTCAGATTTCACGGGTATCAGCCACCTGGCCAAAGCCTACCAGGACGCGTACGTTTTTGACGGACAATTCTCAGAACACCGCAAAAAGACCTTCGGGATCAAGGCCGAGAATAACCCCGGCAAGCAGTTCGTGGTGTTCACCCAGAACCACGACCACGTGGGAAACCGCATGATGGGCGAGCGCCTGGGTGCCTTGGTAAGCTTTGAAATGCAGAAACTGGCCGCCGGGGCCGTGCTCCTGAGCCCGTACCTGCCTATGCTCTGGATGGGCGAGGAGTACGCCGAACCCAACCCATTCCAATACTTCGTGAGCCACACTGATCCGGATTTGGCCGAAGCCGTTCGTAAAGGCCGCAAAGCCGAGTTCGCCGCTTTCCACGCCGAGGGAGAGGCACCGGACCCCATGGCCGAGACCACGTTCAACAACTCCAAGCTGCAATGGGACCTGGTACAGCAGGAGCCGCACCAGACCCTGTTCCGCTACTACCAGACCCTCCTGCGCCTGCGCCGTGAACTGCCCGCCCTGAAAAACCTGGACCGCAAAGCCGTGCAAGCTGAGGCCAACGAATTCCAGAAAACCCTGATTCTCCAGCGCGGTCATGGAAACCAGCAGGTCATCGCTTTGATGAACTTCTCCCCGCAGCCACAGAAACTAACCCTTCCTATAGGAGCCAAGAACCTGCAACTAGTGCTGGACTCCGCTTCCCCAGAATGGAATGGCCCGCAAGCCGCTGAGGCATCGGTAGCCGGTGGCGCAGAAGTGACCCTGCAACCGGAGAGTGTTTTGGTGTACCAAGCCTAAATCATTTCCGGCCGGTTTTAGAGAAAACAGGCCGGAAATATAACCCTACCTCAAGTTTGAGCGCAGCGGAAACTTGGAGTACAAATCACCGCCAGTTTGTAACTGGCGAAACACGTGACCAAAGATTGCACCAGGCCAGTTACAAACTGGCTTTAATGGCAGCCGCAAGTTACCGCTGCGCTCAAACTTGCGGCATTTCTGGTTGTACCGTTCATAAATCATTTCCGGCATGTTTTAGAGAAAACATGCCTGAAATGAATCCAATACAAAGGAACGTGGAGACAAGGCAGTGCCTT
>NZ_JAFFJV010000025.1 GCF_016924645.1 Rufibacter psychrotolerans
GAGGGACAATTTCACTACTAGAGGCCAGGCACTGCCTTGTCTCCACAATGTCTGATTTGTGGTAGATGATCATATTGAGGCAACTTTCGCTGGCGCGAGCTTGCAGCTCGTGTCCGCACGCATTCCAGAATTAAGCCGTTTTGATCAGCAAATGAAGGCACGAGCTGCAAGCTCGCGCCAGCGGATCTGCTCCTACAAACAACATCATTGCGCTTTTCTGTTTTGGGGCCGTTTCTGCAAAAACGCCTTCAAAACGCCCTAGTCTCTTCTCCTGAAAACCTGCCCAGGTCTTTGCTTCTTTTGATTAAGCGGTAACATTCCCTACATTAGTAAACCAATCTAACAAACAACAGCTTACTTTATGAAAAAGCGGTTTCTTGCCGTGTTGGCCTTCTGCTGCGCCAGCAGCTTAGGCACCATGGCCCAAACCCAAACCCCGCTCTGGCTCAACACGCCAGCCATTTCGCCCGATGGGCAAACCATTGTTTTCAGTTACAAAGGAGATCTCTACAAAGTAGCCGCGGCCGGCGGAAACGCTACGCCGCTCACCATGCACGAGGGCTACGAGTACATGCCTGTTTGGTCACCGGACGGAAAGCAGATTGCCTACGCCTCAGACCGCTACGGTAACTTTGACGTGTTCGTAATGCCCGCGCAGGGCGGAGAATCCAAGCGATTGACGTTCCATTCTTCCGCTGATCTGCCCTCAGATTTCACGCCAGACGGCAAAAACGTGATTTTCACCTCGGCCCGAATGGATGCCGCGGCCAATACCATGTTCCCGTCGGGCGCTTTCCCCGAGCTGTACAGCGTTTCTCTGGGCGGTGGCCGCAATGCCATGCTCCTGACCACGCCCGCTGAGGCGGCCCGCTATAGCTCCTCCGGTGAGGTTTTGGTGTACCATGACAAAAAGAGCCTTGAAAACGCCCTGCGCAAGCACCAGACGTCTTCCTCTGCCCGTGATGTGTGGGCCTACAATACCAAAACCAGGCAGCACACCAAACTCACCGACAACGTGGGCGAGGACCGCCAACCGGTTTTCTCGGCCAACGGGCAGGATATTTACTACCTGAGCGAACAACCCAACGGCACGTTCAACGTGCGAAAAACGAGTTTGCAGAACCCTAAGCAAACCACGGCGGTCACCAATTTTACCAAGCACCCGGTACGGCACCTGAGTGGTTCCAAAGACGGGGTTCTGTCCTTCACGTACAACGGCGAGATTTACACGCTTAAGCCGGGTGCGCAGCCCCAGAAAGTAGCCATCCAGCTGTATTCAGACATCCGCTCCAACCCCGAGACCGTGCTGCCCATCTCTGGCGGCATGACCGAGATGGAGGTATCGCCCAACGGCAAAGAGGTGGTGTTCGTGAACCGGGGCGAGGTGTTCGTGTCTTCGGTAGACGGAGGCATTACCCGCCGCATCACCAACACGCCGGAACAGGAGCGTAGTGTGAGTTTCTCGCCGGATGGTCGCAAAATCCTGTACGCCAGCGAGCGCGACGGCAGCTGGAACGTGTATGAGACCAGCCTCGTGCGCAGCGCTGAGCCGTATTTCTACGCTTCTACGTTGCTGAAAGAGGAGCCCGTGATCGCCACCGCCGCTGAGGAATTCCAGCCGGCTTACTCGCCAGACGGCAAAGAAGTGGCCTACCTGGAGGAGCGCGTTCAGCTGAAGGTGGTGAACAAAGCCAGCAAACAGGTGCGCACCATTCTGGGCAACGCCAACAACTACTCGTACTCAGACGGCGACCAGTACTTTGAGTGGTCGCCAGACGGCAAATGGTTCCTGGTGCAGTTCAACCAACCCAAGCAGTGGCTGAGCGAAGTAGGTTTGATTTCGGCCAGCGGCAAAGGCGAAGTGATTAACCTGAGCCAAAGCGGCTACGCCGAGCGCAATCCGCAGTGGATGATGGGCGGCAAAATGATCACCTACTACTCTAACCGCGAAGGTTTGCGCGGCAATGGCAACAACTCAGGCACCGGCGACATCTACGCGCTCTTCACCACGCAAGACGGGTTTGACCGGTTCAAGCTAAGCAAAGAAGATTTCACCTTGCTGGAGGACCTGGAGAATCGTGAAGCTTCTATAGGTGAATTTTCTGCCGAGGGAGATAAAACCAAAGGCAAAAAGGGTAAAAGCTCTAAATCTGCGGCTCCGGCCGGTATGGCCCTGGAACTGGACAACCTGCCGTACCGCAAAGCACGCCTCACCGGTACTTCCTCTGATCTGGCCGATGCCGTGGTCACCGACAAAGGCGACCGCATGTTCTACCTGAGCCGCTTTGAGAAAGGCTATGACCTTTGGGTGACCAACCTGCGCGACAATGACACCAAACTGCTGGCCAAACTGGGTGCCCGCGGCGGAGACATGGTCATGAGCAAAGACGGCAAAAACCTGTTTGTCTTAACCGAAGGCAAGATCCTGAAAGTGGACACCGACAACGGCAAGCAGGAAACCCTGAAAGTGAGCGGCGAGATGAACCTGAACGCCGCCGCCGAGCGCGCCTACATGTATGACCACGTGATCCGGCAGCTGGAGAAGAAGTTCTACGTGAAAGACCTGCACAACACAGACTGGAAGTTCTACACCGATAATTACCGCCAGTTCCTGCCGCACATCGCCAACAACTATGACTTCGCCGATGTGCTGAGCGAACTGCTGGGCGAGCTGAACGCCTCCCACACCGGCGGACGTTACAGCCACCGTTCAGCCAACCCAGACGCAACGGCTTCGCTGGGCTTGTTCTATGATGAGCAGTACACCGGTCCGGGTTTGAAGGTAAAAGAAGTCATCAATTTGAGTCCGTTTGACCGCGCCAGTTCCAAAGTGAAACCGGGTGTGATCCTGGAGAAAATCGATGGTCAGTCCATTGAAGACAATACCGATGTGGATCAACTCCTGAACCGCAAGGCCAACAAATACACGCTGGTTTCTTTGTATGACGAGAAAACCAAGAAGCGCTGGGAAGAGACGGTGAAACCCATCTCGGGTACCGACCTGAGCGAATTGCTGTACCAGCGCTGGGTAGAAGGCCGCCGCAAAGAGGTGGACCGTTTGTCCGGCGGAAAACTGGGCTACGTGCACATCAGGGGCATGAACGATGCCAGCTACCGCACCGTGTATGAAGAAGCCCTCGGCAAAAACGCGACCAAAGAAGGTCTGGTGGTAGACACCCGCTCCAACGGCGGCGGAAACCTGCACGATGACCTCATCAGCTTCCTGAACACCAAACAATATGCCGAGTTTGTGCCGCGCGGCCAGAACCTGTCAGACGAGCCCCGCAATAAGTGGACCCGTCCGTCCATTGTGGTGATGAACGAGAGCAACTACTCAGATGCGCACATCTTCCCGGTACTATACAAAGAGCTGGGCATCGGTAAAACCGTGGGCATGCCTGTGGCCGGAACCGGTACCTTCGTGTGGTGGGAGACGTTGATTGACCCAACCATGGTCTTCGGGATTCCGCAGGTAGGCTACCGCACGCTAGGCGGCGGTAAGTTCCTGGAGAACGCCCAACTGGAACCAGATTACCTGGTGGCCAATGACCCCGCCCTGGTGGCCCAAGGCCGCGATCAGCAACTGGAGAAAGCGGTGGAAGTGCTGTTGCAGGAATTGCCTGCGAAGAAGTAATTCTTCTGAGATAAATGAATCATCAGAAGCCCTGCCTTTTGGTGGGGCTTCTTTGTTTTACAACCCTCCCCTGTCATCCTGAAAGGAACTTGTGGGCACATTAGAAAAGCGTTGAAGAAGCGCTACTACCGTTCGCCCACAAGATCTTTCCAAGATGACAATAGGAGAGAGGCAAGAGAGAAGAGGCGTTACCTATTTTTCACTCCTTTCCCAAAAAACAGGTAAAAAACGCAGGGCCGTTTTCACGTATAGCCTTTACACCAAATTTGTAGAACCATGGCTATTGTGCAGGACAACATCACCGTCTTTGGGGAGGAAATTATTGAACAGAGCGCTATTGACCAGCTCAAACGCTGCGTGAGCGAAGAAGACATTGGCGTGCTCACCGCCGATGCCCACTACGGCTACGCGCACCCCATCGGCGGAGCCGTGGCTTACAAAAACAAAGTCTCTTTGTCGGGGGTGGGGTTTGATATTGGGTGCGGAAACAAAGCCGTGCGCACCGATATTATGGCTTCTGATGTGAACATTGCCCGTGTGATGGATGAAATTGTCAAGACCATTGGGTTTGGCGTGGGCCGGCCCAATCCCAAGCGCATTGACCATCCGGTGCTGGAGCACATCAAGAAAGCCGAGTTCAAGCCCCAGCGCGAACTGCGCAAGGTGGCCGCCGAGCAACTAGGAACCGTAGGCAGCGGCAACCACTTCATTGATTTGTTTGAAGACGAGAAAGGCTATCTGTGGGTGGGGGTGCATTTCGGGTCCAGAGGGTTTGGGCACAAGACCGCCTCGGGGTTCATTGCGCTGAGCCAGGGGCTTAGTTTCTTTGATAAAGCCAAAGAAGGCTCCATGGATGCGCCGCCCATCCTCTTCGATATAGATTCTGAACTGGGCCAGGATTACATTGCCGCCATGTCTCTGGCCGGAGAGTACGCCTACGCCGGCCGCGACATTGTGGTGGACCAGGTGCTGCACATCCTGGGCGGAAAAGCCACTGAGATAGTGCACAATCACCACAACTTCGCGTGGTTTGAAAAGCACCAGGGCGAGTACTATTGGGTAGTGCGCAAGGGCTGCACGCCCGCGTTTCCCGGTCAGAAAGGCTTTATAGGGGCCAACATGTATGACAACTCCGTGATCATTGAAGGCGTGGAAAACGAGCTTTCCATCAGAGGGTTATACTCTACCGTACACGGCGCCGGTAGGAGACTTAGCCGTCGGGCAGCCGCGGGTAAAACCAAATGGATCAGAGACAAGAAAGGCGTGAAACGGAAAACCGTGGTGTCTCCGGGGCTGGTAGACTTTGACGCGGTGCAGCAGCGCATGAAAGCCAAAGGCATAGAACTGCGCGGTGCCGGTGCCGATGAAGCCCCCGAGGCCTACAAAAAACTGGAAGACGTGCTTCAACAC
The DNA here is from genome assembly GCF_016924645.1 of Rufibacter psychrotolerans. Lineage (GTDB taxonomy): Bacteria > Bacteroidota > Bacteroidia > Cytophagales > Hymenobacteraceae > Nibribacter > Nibribacter psychrotolerans. Next base: position 5,045 of record NZ_JAFFJV010000025.1, read on the forward strand.
CAGGGCAACACCATTAAAATTCTGCACACCCTCAAACCGCTGGGCGTAGCCATGGCCAGTGAGGATGTGTATGACCCATACAAAGACTGATTTGCGTTTAGGGGCTCTTTTCCCAAAAACAGCCCCTAAATGCAAAAAGGCAACGGGCCATTGACTCGCTACATTTAGCATGGAGGCAGCCCGGTTTCAGGCTGATTCCGGGGAAAGAGCTACTAAATGAGGAAGTTGGCGCAGACGCTCGCAGGGTAAAAACAAGTCCTGAGTCTTGAGTCCAGAGTCCTGAGTCTAGAGTTCGGTTTTGGCTTAGTTTGGGAGAAAGAGGCCCGAAACGGATGTACCCACCCCTGCCCCTCCCGGGAGGGGAGTCACCTGCATGAGGAAGAAAGTCACCTTAGCGGGTCATAAACTTCTACTTCTGCAATCCAATTGGCCAAAGCCCAACCTGAAGGCAACTCCATCCGCCATGAACCGGAACTCCCCTCCCGGGAGGGGCAGGGGTGGGTCTACTCCTGCAGAGGTTCCGTTATTACAGCAAAGCAGCAGCCTTTGCTAAACCCAACCATAGCGCGGAAGTCGCTTCCGTGCCTCACATTCTCCTATAGAGTTGAAAGTCACGGAAGTAAATCCGCGCCATAGAAAGAAAAGTTCTAGCACAATGATTAGCGATACCGCTGCTATGCAAGTCCACAGCTGGAAGATCCCGATTCCAGTCTTTGGCTCGAGCGCCTCGCTTGTGGCCCTTGGAAAGCTATCACTAAGAGCAGACTACAGAGATGGGCCGCAAGGGCAGTGCGAGGGGCAAAGACGGGGCCCCGCGGCCGTGAGCGCTTATCAGAGAAGATGAAACAAAGCAGCCCATAAGTCCATAGACAAACGGCAACCCGCCAGCATCAGCCAAATCATAAACCAACAAATTGAATATCAGCAAGCCGCCGCTACACCAGCAACCACCAACTTAGCAATGACCAGTTAAGTGGACAAGCCGCCGCTACGCCAGCAAAACCCAACAGAACAACAGCCCAAACAGCTACTCACCGCACCTTCATCACCACTAAAGAGGCTACGTGCTCACCTCCTCCATAGGAACAAACGGCAATTTGGGGCTATCAGGAACGCCGGCGGTGCGGGTAACCGGTAAGGCGTCTGGGTGCTGCTGCTGTAAGAAGGTAATCATCTTCTCCCTGACCCAGCAGCGCAGGTCAAAGGCACTGCCCGCGTCGGCGGCGCTCACCAGAATCCTCACCTCCATGGAGCGCTCCTTAAAGTCGGTGACCTGCAGGATGCCTACCCGGCCGTCCCACAGATGGTTCTGAGGCAGCAGGCGGTTGAGTTCTTTCCGCATTTCTTCCAGCGGAGCGGTGTAGTCCAGGTAAATGAAAACGGTTCCCAGCAACTCTACCGAGGTGCGGGTCCAGTTTTGGAAGGGTTTTTCAATAAAGTAGTTCAAAGGAAGAATAAGGCGGCGCTGGTCCCAGATGCGCACCACCACGTAGGTAAGCGTGATTTCCTCCACCTTGCCCCATTCATTCTCCACCACCAGCACATCGTCTAGCCTGATGGGCTGGGTAAAGGCAATCTGGAAGCCGGCCAGCAGGTTGCCAATAGACCGTTGCGCGGCAAAGCCCAGAATCACCCCGGCAATACCAGCCGAGGTTACCAGGCCGGTTCCTATCTTGCGCACGGTGGGGAAACTCATCAGCACCAGGGCCACGGTGAAAAACACAATCAGGATAATCACCACCCGTTTCACAAACTGAAGTTGCGTAAACAGCTTGCGCTCCCTAAAGTTATCGGCTTTGTCAAGTTGGTACTTATGCCTGATTCTGTACTGCACCACGTACACGCAGCCAATGAGGGTCCAGGAGAAGGCGCAGGTGAGCGAGATCTCCACTATGCGCCGGATTACCTCAAAGGCATCGGGGCGCAGCGGCACCAGGGGCAGGACCGTGGACAGGACCAGAATAGGCAGGAAATAGAAGAGCGGGCGGTCTAGGTGTTTTAGGGCTCCTTCTACCCAAAACCGGGGAAAACGCCGGTTGTAAATGGTTAAGAACCTAAACAGGAGCCATTTTAGGAGGCCGCCGGCCAGCAAGGCCCCCACCACAATTCCCAGTCCTTGCAAGATCAGCGGCAAATGGTCCAGCATCAAATGGGTTACTTGGTCTAGTACTCTCATAGAAGCAAATCAAACGCAAGTTTTACACTACCCGCATTGGGCCAGAAAGGTTACCTGAAAGGGCATGCTTCCTGCCCGGCTTGCTTCCTGGTATATAGTACTTTCTTGATATTTATGAACCCAAGGCCGTAAATCAGAGTAAATAAAAAAGAGTAACATGATGGGAGGGTGCTCCCCAGCGGGCCTTTACAAGAGCCGTTTTGCCCCGCCCGCTCCGCAATGTGCAAGAATAGCGTACCTTAAAAAAATTCCCCTATGCCTAAGACCATTATCATTTCCAACCGACTTCCCATTAAAGTACAGCGCACCGAAGAAGGCTTGGCATACGAAACCAGTGAGGGAGGCTTGGCTACTGGTTTAGGTTCTATTTACAAGCAAGGTGACAATATCTGGATTGGCTGGCCCGGCACCTATTTCAACGACGAGGCCGAGCAGCAGCAGGTCACCCAGGACCTGAGCCGGCAAAGCATGCACCCGGTCTTCCTCACCGAGGCCGAGATCAGGGACTTTTACGAGGGCTTCAGCAACGAGACCCTCTGGCCCACGTTCCATTATTTCAGCCAATACGCCGTCTATGACGATACGTTCTGGTCTGCCTACCAGCAGGTGAACCGGAAGTTCTGTGCCGCCGTGATGGAACGCGCCGAGCCCGGCGACACCATCTGGGTGCATGACTACCAATTGCTTTTGCTGCCCGCCCTCATCAGGGAAGAGATCCAGGAAAGCACCATTGGGTTCTTCCAGCACATCCCGTTCCCGTCTTTTGAGGTGTTCCGGCTCTTGCCCTGGCGCAAGCAAATCCTGGAGGGCATGCTGGGCGCCGACTTGATTGGTTTCCATACCTATGACGATGTGCGGCACTTCCTGAGCTCGGTGAGCCGCATTGTAGGCCTGAACAGCTCGCAGGGTTTTATAGACAACGGCTACCGCACCATTATGGTAGACGCGTTTCCCATGGGCATTGACGACAAGAAGTACGCCAATCTGGCCAAAGCCCCCGATACGAAAGTCAGGATGGAGGAGTACCGCCAGGCATTGATCGGCCAGAAGATTGTACTCTCCATTGACCGCCTGGATTATTCCAAAGGCATTCCGCAGCGCCTGCATGCCTTTGAGTTGTTTCTGAAGGAGAACCCTGACTTCCACGGCAAAGTCACGCTCTTCATGCTGGTGGTGCCTTCCCGCGACCAGGTAGAAATGTACCGGCAACTGAAGGAGACCATTGATGAACTGGTGGGCCGCATCAACAGCTCCTTCCGCACCATCACCTGGAACCCCATTCAGTACTTCTACCGCTCTTTCCCCATTGAAGAACTCTCGGCGCTCTATTCCATTGCCGACATTGCCCTGGTCACGCCCATGCGCGACGGCATGAACCTGGTCTGCAAAGAGTACATCGCCAGTAAAACCGACAAGAAAGGGGTGCTGATCCTGAGCGAAATGGCCGGTGCCTCGCGTGAACTGGCCGATGCCGTCCTGATCAACCCCAACGACCTGGGGCAAATGGTGCAGGCCCTGCGCGAAGCCCTCATCATGCCCGAGGAAGAGCAGAAACTCCGCATGGAGCACATGCAGGACATTGTGCAGCGCTACAACATCCACCATTGGGTAGACATTTTCATGAACCGCTTGGAGTACATCAAGATCAAGCAAGCCTCCATGGCCACCGAGTACCTCTCTGCCGAGGAGAGAGACCTGCTGGTGACCAGTTTCCGGAAGGCCCAGCAGCGCCTGCTCTTCCTGGACTACGACGGTACGCTCACCTCCTTCACCAAAGACCCCCAGAAGGCCCTGCCCGATGCAGAGCTGCTTGCCACCCTGCAGTGCCTCACCCAGGAACCTAAGAACCGGGTGGTCATTGTGAGCGGCCGCGACCGCAACACCCTGCAACGGTGGCTGGGCCATTTGCCCGTAGACTTTATTGCCGAGCACGGCGTCTGGTTCAAAGAGCGAAACGGCAACTGGGAGATGTTCCAGAACCTTTCTGACAGTTGGAAGGAGGAAATAAGGCCGGTGCTGGAGCTGCACGTGAGCCGCACCCCGGGCTCGTTCGTTGAGGAGAAAGACTACTCCCTGGTGTGGCACTACCGCAAGGTAGACCCGGTGCTGGCAGACCTGCGCGCCCGCGAGCTCAGCAATTACCTGCTGTTCATTGCCGCCAACATTAACCTGCAGGTCATGGAGGGCGACAAAATTGTGGAGGTGAAGAACAGTGAGATCAACAAAGGCATTGGCAGCACCCGCTGGATGGACCAGCACCCCCATGATTTCGTCCTCTGCATCGGCGATGACCGCACCGATGAAGACATGTTCCGGGTCATGCCTGAAGACGCCTTCACCATCAAGGTAGGCAGCGAACGCTCCCTGGCCCGCTTCAACCTTGACAACTCCAAACAGGTGAGAGAACTGCTGAAGTCGCTGTGCTAAGTGATGGCTAATTGTTGATTGCTGGTTATTGATTGTTCTCAGGTAAGCGGTAAGTTCTTATAATGCCATCCGCTGGAGCGTTCGCGCCATAAAAAGCCATGGAACAGGAGACCTGCGTTTTTATCCCTTTTTTAAGAAATCAGGCTAAAAACCGACCTTGGCGTGAATGTGAACTATGGCGCGGAAGTTACTTCCGTGACTTTTGAGAAAGTTAAACAAGGCACGGAAGTAACTTCCGCGCCATAGGAGGCTGCCCGCAATTCTGGAGACTCGCTTCATCTTAAGGCACGAGTTTCCAGAATCGCTCCATAGAAAGCCAAAGAGCAGGAGTCTTTTGTTTTTGGCCGGATTTCCGCAAAACAGATCAAAAACAAAGAAGGCTCGCCAAGTGGCGAGCCTTCTTTCTATCCAAGCTAAACGTATTCGCTACAGGAACGAAGGCCGGTCTAATTGTTTGGAGATGCGGTACACGGCGTTGAGGAGACCCACGTGGCTGTAGGCCTGCGGGAAGTTGCCCCACTGGCTGCCGTCGCGGGAGTCTACGTCTTCGCTGAGCAGACCCAGGTGGTTGGTGTATTTCAAAATGTTCTCAAATTCCTTGATGGCCTCGTCCAGGCGGCCCACGCAGGCCAGGGCCTCAATGTACCAGAAGGCGCAGATGAGGAACGTGCTTTGCGGCACCCCAAAGTCATCGGCGTGTTTGTAGCGGTAGAAGAGGCCCTCGGGGGTTTTCAGCTCCTTCTCCATTTCGGCCAGGTGCGTTCTGGCGCGCTCAGAGCTTGGGTCCAGGTAGTGCATCATGATGAGCTGCAGGGTACTGGCATCCAGGTGGTGCTTGCCGATGGCCTGGGTGTACACACCGCGCTGCGGATCAAAGCACTCCTCAATTTTAGCCGAGGCTTCCTGCATCAGTTGGCTGGCCAGTTGCTCCAGCTCGGGGTCGCGCATGTGGCGGGCAATGTTGCGGGCCGCCGCCGAGCCTGCCCAGTGGAACAGGTAGGTATAGCAATGGTACTGCGCAAAATCGCGGAACTCCCAAAGGCCGGCATCGGGCTCGTCCATGGTCTGCTTGATCTTGTGGAGCGTCTTGGTGATGAGTTTGCGGGACTCAATGCGCTCTTCGTCGTTGAACCGGCGGTCAATGTAGAGCGGCAGCAGAGCCACCAGAATCTGACCATAGACATCGTTCTGAATGTGGGTGTAGGCATCGTTCCCGATGCGCACGGGGCGGTTGTTGCCCAGGTAGCCTTCCAGTTCCAGCTCAATCTCGGTGAGCTTGCTCTGCCCGCTAATGGAGTAGAGCGGCTGATAGCGTTGCGTGTCTTTGGCCGTGATGTTGGCAATGAAATGGAAGTAGCGCTCCATCTCCTCAAAGTGGCCAATGTTGTTGAACGCGTTGAGGATGTAGTAGGTGTCGCGCATCCAGCAGAAGCGGTAATCCCAGTTACGGCCGCTGCCCGGGTGTTCCGGCAAACTGGTAGTGGGCGAGGCGATGATGGCGCCGGTGTCTTCGTACTGGTGAATTTTGAGGGCCAAAGCACTCCGGATGACCTGGTCCTGGAAGAAGTTGCTGATGCTGGTGTTCTTCACCCAGTTGCGCCAGTAGCGGCGGGTCTGGCTCAGGAAGGCCTCGGCGGTGCTTTCCAGGTTGGCCTCCAGCGGCGCGCCGTAAGTGAGCACGAAGTACAACGTCTCGTTCAGCACGAAGTACTGGTCTTCCAGGATGTAACTGAGCGAGGCATTGGTGGTAAGGCGAACCTCCTCGTCCAGGCCCAGAAACGCGATGTGGTTGCTGCTGCGTCTTCGGCTCAGGGGGAAATCGCCGTAATTGCCCACGGGCCGGCACGTGGCTTTGATGCGCGGCGAGCCAGACAGAGGCTCCACTTTTCTCACCAGCATGAGGGGTTTGTAGTAGCGCTGGTGCTGCCGGAAGCGGGGGGCAAAGTCGGTGACGCGGTAGGAACCATCCTGGCAGGTAATCTCGGTGCACAGGATGTTGGTGTTCTCCATGTAGTACTGGTGCGAGGTGAAATGCTCCGCATCGGGCTTGATGGAGTACTCGCCGCCTTTCTGCCGGTCCATGATGGGGCCAAAGACAAAGCTGCTGTCGAAACGGGGCCAACAGAGCCATTCTACGCTGGTATCTTTGTGGATGAGGGCCAGATAGGCGCAGTTGCCAATCAGCCCCATGTCATAGGTATGTTTCGCCATACGGTTTGCTTCTGGCACCGGGATTGCCTGCCGGTGCTCGAATTACCGTGTACCGTTTTGGAGGTATAGAGGTTTCCTAATTTTTACACACTTAGATGCAGTCCGACGTTTTTGGCTTGTTTTTCCCATAACCGGCGGAAAACAACCGATAGAAAGGCCTTCCCCTCAGGCCAGAATATGCTGACTGATGGCTGCCAGAATAGTCTCAAATGCGGGCCGCTCCAGCACCTGCGGATGGAGGCAGGCTTCTTTCAACTGGTGAAAAGCCAACCCGGTTTCCTGGTTTTTCTCATGGGGCGCGAGGTGCTCCAGCAAGTCCTCCAGCAAACACCCGAAGGCCCTAACCTCTATGCGCTCCAGGCGGGAGGCCAGTTCCTGGTCGGCCTTGTCATAGATAGTGGCCGCGCCAAAATCGCCGAAGAGGGCATGGCCCGTTCCATTGACCAGCGTGTTGTGGGCGTACAAGTCACCGTGCAGAATGCCCCGCGCGTGCAGGTGCGCCGCCACCGAGGCAATGCCGGTGGCTATGGTGATCACTTCCTGCAGCAGGAACGCGGTGCCCTGGGGGTACACGTCGCGGGTGCAGCTCGCAAAACTAGGCGTGATGCCCAGGATCTGGTAATCCTTCGGAATCAGCTCCAGCACCAGGCCTTGCTTTTGTTCTGGGTGGTGCGTGATTTTCCCCAGGACCGGTACCAGGTTGGGGTGGGCCCCGGCGGCCATGCAGGCCTGCATCTCGTCTTCAGGAAGCCCGTCGCTGGTGACTTCGCCTTTGAAGACTTTTACCGCCACTGGCCTTGAAACGGAAGATGATGTCTTCAACTGCGCTTTGGAGATAATGCCCGAGGCACCTTGCCCCAGCTCTTCCTCCAGCAGCAGCTCGCTCCAGGGCACCTCCGGCAGATCGGCTACTACCTGCCCGTGTTGGGTGCAAGGGTTGCCAGAGATGGCCAGCCAGGACAAACGCGGCAGGGTGAAGAGCCAGTCCGGCAATGCCGTCAGTTCGTTGGCCGAGATGCGGAGCAGTTCCAGATTCCGACAGTTGGCCATTTCTGGCGGTAGCTGCGTGAGTTTATTCCCGGCCAGCATGAGCTTCTGCATGCGGGCGCAGTTGCCAATGGAGGCAGGGAGTTGCGTGATCTGGTTGTTGGTGAGAATGAGCCAGCGGGTGAGGGGCGGAAGGGCGCCTTCAGTAATCTGATTGATTTTACAGGCTTTGAAGCCAATCATCTCCAGCTGGGGGCACTGGCCCAGCACCGCCGGGAACTCGGTGAAATCATTGTCTGAGAAGAACGCAATCTTGAGGTGGCGCAGGCGGGCAAACTCTTGGGGTAATTGGGTGAGCCGGTTACCCGAGAGGTCCAGAAGCTCCAGGGTGTCTGCCAGGTCCAGGATCTCCGGCGGAAACTGGGTTAGTCCACAAGCTAGTTTCAACTTTTTGGCACCTTTCAGGCCGCCGGCTTTGAGCTGTTCCAGGGTTTGCATGCGTGTTCCAATATTTGTGCGGTGAAGTTAAGGCAGTTTTAAGACCAATGGCGGAAAGGGTTGCATTTTCTTCAAGTAGACAGGTAATCACTGGCGTAAGCGCTTGTTGAAAACCCTTGGCGCTGGGTAATGTACGCCGGGCTTTAGGGGCTTGGCAAGACGGGGAAAGAAAAAAGTTGTAGGTACAAGGAACACTGTCGTTTAGGAATACGTTAATGCTTTGATGATTCTGTAGTGGAGTTTTGAACAGCAGGGCTATAAACCTGCTGATTTTTAAGTTCTAAACTCTACTAAATTGATAGGAAAACTTGATTTCTAACAATCGGTACCTATCTTTGCGTCATCTTAACAAACAGCCAGAGAAAAAAGACTACATGGTCTACTCATCTTACATAAAGCGAATGCGCTTCTGCTGTTGCAGCTCCTGCTGCTGTTGTTTCTAGCCTCTCTAGAAATCAACAAAAATCCTATTGCCTATCAGGCAACCCCAAAGTTCAAATTTTCTCATAACGTATTTTCTTGCCATGGCCTCTTCTGCACAAGAGCATGTGTCTCAACTTATACAAGAGACAGAAGGATTAACCATAGACCAAACGTTGGCGCTGTTGGTGAGCCGTTATCCCGGTGAGGTGACGTTCTCTTCCAGCTTCAGCTTTGAAGACCAGGTAATCTCTCACCAGATCCTGGAAAATGGGTTCCCCATCAGCATTTTCACCCTGGATACCGGGCGTCTTTTTCCCGAGACTTACTCAGTTTGGAGCAGAACCAATGAGGCGTATAACACGCGCATCAAGGCGTACTACCCCAACAATGAGCAGCTGGAGGAGTTTATCCACAACACCGGACCCAACTCTTTTTACGAGTCTACCCAGAACCGCAAAGATTGCTGCCACATCAGAAAAGTGGAGCCGCTGAAGCGGGCTCTGAAAGGCAACGCCGTCTGGATTACCGGTCTGCGCGCCGAGCACTCGCCGGGCCGCGGTATCCTGCCCAAATTTGAGTGGGACGAGGGAAACCAGCTCATCAAATTCCACCCGCTGCTGTACTGGACCACCGAGGAAGTGATGGCGTTCATCAAGCAGAACAACATCCCGTACAACAAACTGCACGACAAAGGCTTCATCAGCATCGGTTGCGCGCCTTGTACCCGCGCCATTCAGCCGGGCGAAGATTTCAGAGCCGGCCGCTGGTGGTGGGAAGACAGCAGCAAAAAAGAGTGCGGATTACACGTATCAGAATCACCGGCTCCGGTTGCCCCGGAACTGGCTAAGTAATAGAATAGAAATACCGAGTATGGGTTCGTATAAATTAGATTACCTGGATCAGCTGGAATCCGAAGCGATTCACATCTTCAGAGAAGTGGCGGGGCAGTTTGAGCGCCCGGCTCTTTTGTTTTCCGGAGGGAAAGACTCCATTGTGTTGGTGCACCTGGCCTTGAAAGCCTTCCGTCCCGGCAAGTTTCCTTTCCCTTTAGTGCACATTGACACCGGCCACAATTTCCAGGAGGCCCTGGATTTCAGAGATGCCCTGGCCGAGAAAATTGGCGAGAAGCTGATTGTGCGCAACGTGGAGGACACCATCAAAACCAGAGGCCTCACGGAGCAGAAAGGCAAACTACCTAGCCGCAACGGCTTGCAGACCTACACCCTGCTGGACACTATTGAGGAGTTTGAGTTTGACGCCTGCATTGGCGGAGCCCGCCGCGATGAGGAGAAAGCCCGCGCCAAAGAGCGTATCTTCTCGGTGCGTGATGAGTTCGGTTCCTGGGATCCTAAGCGCCAGCGTCCTGAGTTGTGGAACATCTACAACGGCAAAATCAACAAAGGCGAGAACGTGCGCGTGTTCCCCATCAGCAACTGGACCGAGCTGGACATCTGGAACTACATCCGCCGCGAGAAAATTGAATTGCCTTCCATCTACTTCGCCCATGAGCGCGAGGTGCTGGAGTTTGATGGCCGTTTAGTAGCTACCAACGAGTTCATCACCCTGCATGATGATGACGTGGTATCCCGCAAAGTAGTGCGCTACCGCACCGTGGGTGACATGACCTGTACTGCCGCCGTGGAGTCTAACGCTTCTACCCTGGACGACATCATCAACGAGATTATTGCCACCAACACCAGCGAACGTGGTCAAACCCGCATTGACGACCGCGTTTCTGAAGCAGCCATGGAAGACCGCAAAAAGAACGGCTACTTCTAAGGAAGACGCTAGACATTAGATTTTGACATAAGACGAAGATCCGCCATAATCTCTTTTGTCATCCTGAAAGGATCTTGTAAGCAAACCAAAAAAGCGTTGTAGTTAACGCTTCTACCGTTCGCCCACAAGATCTTTCCAAGATGACAAAGCAGAAGAAAGGATCTGACTATAAGAAAATAATAAGAGCGTGCCGCGCTGAAGATGTCATTTGTTTTTAGCTGGTTTTTCTGAAAACAGGCCCAAAACAGAAATCATTAGCACATCAGCACATTGCTTCATTAGCACATTACCAGAATGGATATTTTAAGATTCTTAACCGCCGGTAGCGTTGACGATGGCAAAAGCACCCTGATCGGGCGTTTGTTGTATGACAGCAAATCTATCATGGTAGACCAACTGGAAGCCATTGAGCGCAGCACCAAAAACAAAGAAGAAGGCCGAGTGGACCTGGCTTTGTTAACCGACGGTCTTCGCGCGGAGCGGGAGCAGGGCATCACCATTGACGTGGCCTACAAATACTTCTCCACGCCTAAGCGCAAATTCATCATCGCGGATACTCCGGGCCATATCCAGTACACCCGCAACATGGTTACCGGCGCATCTAACTCAGACTTGGCCATTATCTTGATTGATGCCCGTCATGGCGTGGTGGAGCAAACCCGTCGTCACTCCATCATTGTGTCATTGCTGAATCTGCCGCACGTGGTAGTAGCTATCAACAAGATGGATTTGGTAGACTTCTCCCAGGACAAGTACAACGACATCGTGATTGACTACTCCCAGGTAGCTGCGTCTTTGGGCCTGAAGAATGTGACCTACATTCCCATCAGCGCTCTGAACGGTGACAACATTGTGGAGAAATCTACGGCCATGCCTTGGTACGAAGGCGGGTCTCTGCTGAACGTGCTGGAAACCGTGGAGGTGCACGAAGACATCAACCTCACTGAGGGCCGTTTCCCGGTACAGTACGTGATCCGTCCTCAGACTGAAGAATTGCCTGATTACCGCGGCTACGCCGGAAAAATCATCAGCGGCATTTACCGCAAAGGTGATAAAGTGGTGGTGCAGCCAGCCGGCATTGAAAGCACCATCTCGGCCGTGGAAGTAGGCGGCCAGGAAGTGGAAGAAGCCTTTGCGCCGCAAAGCGCCGTGTTGCACCTGGCAGATGACATTGACGTGAGCCGTGGCGACGTAATTGTGAAGCAGGATGCTCCGGTGCAGGTGGCCCAGGAATTTGAAGTGGTACTTTGCTGGATGAGCAACACGCCGCTGGTGCCGCGTAACAAGTACATGCTCCAGATCAACAGCCGCAACGTGCGCTGCGTGGTGAAAGAGCTGGAGTACAAACTCAACGTGAACACCCTGGAGAAAGAACTGTCTCCGGTGTCTGCCGGCCTCAACGACGTGGTGAAAGCCACCATCAAAACCGCTTCGCCCATCGCATTTGACACGTACAAGAACCTGAGAGCCAACGGCGGTGCCATCCTCATTGATGAGACCAGCCTGGTAACCGTAGGTGCCTGTATGATCACCACCGAACCGCAGGAGAAACCTTTCTGGCCTGAAATCTAAAAATCAGGCTCAAAACGGAATACGTCTGGCGCGAGACTCCAGTCTCGTGACTTGGGATGAAGCGAGTCTCCAGACTCGCTTCATCCCAAGTCACGAGCCTTCAGACTCGCGCCGGAGAGTTCAACAGTACCAACCTAAATGCGTGCGGACACGAGCTGCAAGCTCGCGCCAGCAAACTAAACCAATACCAAATGCAACCAGCGCAACAGAAAGGAAAAGTGATCATAGCAGGAGCCGGCCCCGGTGATCCTGAGCTGATCACGGTGAAGACGGTAAAAGCGTTGCGCCAGGCCGAGGTCATTCTGGTGGACCGGCTGGTGAGCGAGGAAATCCTGAAGGAGTACGCCTCGCCGCAGGCGGAAATTGTATACGTGGGCAAGCAATGCCGCCGCCCCGGCACCACGCCGCAGGCCACCATCAATGAACTGCTGGTGGAATATGCCTTATTGGGCAAACAGGTACTGCGTCTGAAAGGCGGAGACGTGTCCATTTTCTCCAACGTGCTGGATGAACTGCAAGCCCTGGTGGCGCACGAGATTCCGTACGAGATCATTCCCGGCATCACGGCAGCCCTGGGTGCGGCAGCCTACGCGGGCATTCCTTTAACAGCTCGGCAGCATTCTACCGCCGTTCGGTTTCTTACCTTCTACACCTACAGCAAACTCACCGAGGAATACTGGCACGAACTGGCCCAGACCGAGGACACGCTGGTGTTCTACATGAGTAGTGAGCGGTTGAATGAGGTGGTGGAGAAACTGACCCGCCACGGCATTTCTGAGGAGAAACAGCTGGCGGTGGTAGAGCAGGCCACCACGCCCTTGCAGCACGTGCAGGTAAGCAGTTTATATGACTACGAACAGAACCTGGGCGGCAAAACGTTTGTTTCGCCTTCGTTAGTGATCATAGGTAAAGTGGTAGCCCTGCACGAGCAGTTTCAGTGGTTTACAGACAACCCAAGTAGAGAACATTACTTCAAGCCGGTCTCTGAACAGGCCAGCTTGGTACTTCAATAATTTTTCAAAGCTATGTTAGCAGAAGCTAAATTAAAGGCCTTACAAGAACTGGTGCAGCAATCTTCAAAAGAAGAGTTGATCTGGATGAGCGGTTACTTGTCGGGGCTTATTTCTTCACAGGGAGTAGGCGTTTCTGCCGCTACTGAGGCCGTGGCAGCGGCTCCTAAACCAGCCATTGGCCGGGTAACCATTGCCTACGGTACCGAGACCGGTAACTCCAAGCGCGTGGCCACTGAGCTTGCTGGCAAAGCCAAGAAAAGCGGCATCAACGCCCGGGTAGTGAGCCTGGACCAATACCGCCTGAACGATCTGGAAAAGGAAGAATATTTCCTGACTGTGATCAGCACGCAAGGTGAGGGAGATCCGCCCGCCGGGGCCCAGAAATTCTACGATTACGTTCACCAAACCGATAAACAATTGCCTAAGCTGAAGTACAGCGTACTGGCTTTAGGTGATACTTCCTACCCGCTGTTCTGCAAAGCTGGCGAAGACGTGGATGCCCAACTGAAGCGCCTGGGCGGTAACCAGCTGGTGCCTATCCAGAAGTGCGACGTGGATTTTGAGGACGAGGCCAACGCCTGGTTCCAGAGCGTGTTGGATACCCTTAACCAGTCTTCGGCGCCTGCGGCTACTCCGGTTACAACTGCCCCGGCACCGGCCAAGAAAAGCGGCAAGAAAATCTACAACGGCACCATTTTGACCAACATCGTACTGAACGACGTGGGGTCTAAGAAGAAAACGCATCACATTGAGATTGAGGCCGAAGATTTAACCTACGAACCTGGTGATGCACTGGGCGTGGTGCCTAAAAACCGTCCGGCCACTATTGAGGCCATCCTCAAAATCACGGGCATTTCGCCAGAGGACAAAGTGACGCACCGCAACAGTGAGGCTACCGTTCAGGAATTGCTGCACGACAAGGTGAACATCAATTTCCTGCCAGAGCGGGTGGTGAAAAAATATGCCGAGGTAGTGGAGCAGAACATTCCGGCTACTCGTATAGACTTACTGGACCTGCTCAGAATCTATCCGGTGAAAGACGCTGAGCAGTTCAAAGAGGTACTGCAGATTCTGGAGCCCATTGCGCCGCGTCTGTATTCCATCTCTTCGTCGCTGGAAGCGCATTCCGGTGAGATCCACGTGACCGTGGCCCGGGATGAGTTCAGAATCAACGAGGAACTCCTGTGCGGCCACTGCTCAGATTATTTGTCTGAGTTGCCCGAGGGAACAAGCATTGAATTCTACATCCACAAAAACAACCAGTTCAAACTGCCGGCCGCCGACAAAGACGTGATCATGATTGGGCCGGGCACAGGCGTGGCGCCGTTCCGCTCTTTCCTGGCCGAGCGTGATGCCACCGGAGCCGAGGGCCGCAACTGGCTGTTCTTCGGGGACCAGCACTTCACCACCGACTTCCTGTACCAAACGGAGATCCAGAGCTGGTACGAGACTGGTATCCTGACCCGCTTCAACGGCGCCTTCTCCCGCGACCAACAGGAGAAAGTGTACGTGCAGCACAAAATGCTGGAAAACGCCGCTACGTTCTATGAGTGGCTTACTTCTGGTGCCTATGTGTACGTTTGCGGGGCCAAAGAGCCCATGAGCGTAGATGTGGAGAACACCCTGCTGCAGATCATCGGTTTAGGAGCCGGATCTTCACCGGAAGAAGCGGCCGTGTACCTGGAGCAGCTGAAAGAAGAAGGCCGCTACCTGAAAGATGTGTATTAATTCTGAATATTGATGCTGGCGCGAGCTTGTAGCTCGTGTCCGCACGCATTCCAGAAATCTGCTGCTGAGGAATAATCAGCAAAAGAAGGCACGAGCTGCAAGCTCGCGCCAGCGAAAATTAGCCAAAGACACTAAAATTAACTTCCGTTTAGAGCCTCTTTTTCAGAAAACAGGCTCTAAACGGAAATCAAAGAATCAAGGGCAGGAAGCTTCCTGTTCCTCATAAAGACCAGTTCGGCATGTCAACTGAGAAAAAGAATTTATCTCCTATAGAGAAAATAAAAGAGGTCAGCCAAGGATTACGCGGAACTCTGAAAGAAAGCTTGAAAGACGAAATCACCGGGGCCATCCGCGAGGACGACACGGCGCTGGTGAAATTCCACGGCATGTACATGCAGGACGACCGCGACCGCCGCGAGGAGCGCGCTGCCAAAAAGCTGGAGCGCCTGTATTCCTTCATGATCCGGTTGCGTCTGCCGGGCGGCTTCCTAACCCCAGAGCAATACATTGCCACTCATAACATTGCCGGAGAGAACTCTACCGGTGTCATTAAAATCACTACCCGCCAGACCCTGCAGTTGCACGGGATTGTGAAGTCCAAAACCAAACCTACCATCAAGGCCTTCAACCAGGTGGGGCTGGATTCTATTGCCGCCTGCGGCGACGTGAACCGGAACGTGGTGGCCTCGGCCAACCCGCTGGAGTCTCCGCTACATGACAGAATCTACCAATACGCCGATAGAATCAGTGAGTATCTTTTGCCAAAAACCCGCTCGTACTATGATGTGTGGCTGGACGAAGAGAAAATCTATGACCGCGTAGACGAGGAAGATCCGTTGTACCAGGACCGGTATCTGCCGCGCAAGTTCAAGATCGGGTTGGTGATTCCGCCAAACAATGATTCAGACGTGTTTGCGCAGGATCTTGGCCTCATCGCCATCATTGAGAACGATGAACTGAAAGGCTTCAACCTGGCCGTGGGCGGTGGCTTGTCGTTCACGCACGGTAACCCAGAGACGTATCCGCGCCTGGCCACGGAGATTGGCTTCGTGAGCACCGAGGAATCTGACGATAAGCTGTTCAAAGCTGTGTACGAGGTATTGACCGTACAGCGTGACTTCGGGAACCGTGCCGACCGCAAACTGGCTCGCTTGAAGTACACCGTAGACAACATGACCCTGGAAGGTTTCCGGGCAGAATTGGAAAAACGCACCGGATTCCCGCTGGAGACTTCTCGTCCGTATGAACTGAAGACCCGCGTAGACCACTACGGCTGGGCGCAGAGCTATAACGGTCTGTGGCACTACACGGTGTTTGTGGAGAACGGCCGCGTGACCGATCTGGAAAACGGCGTAGCCCTGAAAACCGCCATGCTGGAGGTTGCCCAAACCGGCAAAGCCAACTATCGCTTCACCTGTAACCAGAACGTGATCCTCAGCGACATCACCGAGGAAAATAAAGCAGAGATAGAGCAGATCCTGGCCAAGCACAACGTGCTTCCGCACACCGCGGCGGCCTCGTTGGTGCGCAAAAACTCTATGGCTTGCGTGGCGCTGCCTACGTGTCCGTTGGCCTTGGCCGAAGCACAGCGGTATCTGCCGGAACTGATCACCAAAATTGACGGCGTACTGGCCAACCACGGTCTGCAGGACGAGGAAATCATCATCAGAATGACCGGTTGCCCGAACGGCTGCGGTCGCTCGGTGCTGTCTGAGATCGGGTTTGTGGGCACCGCCCCGGGCCATTACAACCTGAACCTGGGCGGCGATGAGCAAGGCCAGCGCCTGAACAAACTCTACAAAGAGAACCTGGACGAAGCCGCCATTCTGCAAGAGCTGGACACCGCCTTTGGTTTGTTCAAGCAAAACCGCCTGGCCGGCGAGCGCTTCGGGGATTTTGCCTACCGTACGCTGGTGAATTAACCCGGGGACAATCCTCCAATTCTCTGAGCCGCCGCGCGCTCATTCCTCTGCAATTCTCTTAACTTATGATGGTATAGTTTAGGGCTACTTTCCAAAAAGTAGCCCTAAAATGTAAATTTTAATTCTGATACCTGATAGGTTTACTAGAGATGAAGTTTATATTTGATTAAAGGGATACATTGAATCCTACCCAAGAAAATAAGAAAATGGACTCCGCCACCCTGAAGGAGCAGAACAATTTGTTTCCGGTTTTCCTGAAACTGGAGCAAATGCGTGTGTTGGTAGTGGGGGGCGGAAACGTGGGCCTGGAGAAACTGTCGGCCTTGCTGCAGAACTCCCCACGTACTACCATCAAGGTAGTGGCCATCCAGTTCAACGAGGCGGTACTGCAACTAGCGCAGGAGCACGACAACATCACGCTGGAAGCCAAACCCTTCACCCCGGAGGATCTGGCCGGGGCCGATATTGTGATTGTAGCCGTGAACGACCGCGAGGCCAGCCGGGCCATCAGCCTGGAGGCCAAGCGCCAGGGCAAACTAGTTAACGTAGCCGATACGCCTGATCTCTGCGATTTTTACCTCAGTTCTGTGGTGCGCAAGGGTAACCTCAAAATTGCCATCTCTACGAACGGGAAATCTCCCACCATGGCCAAGCGCCTGAAAGAGACCTTCCATGAAACGCTGCCCGAAGAACTGGACGAGGTGTTGGATCAAATGCAGCAGATCAGAAATCAACTGGCCGGCGATTTTACCGCCAAGGTCAATCAACTAAATGACATCACCAAAGTGCTAGCTGTTAAAGATAAACCAGAAAACAAACCCGTGGTGCGGCCTGAAAAGCCTTGGAAGAAAATTGCCTCCGGTGTAGCCCTGGCGTTCTTTTTCATGATTTTCGGCCGCCTGGCCTTCTCGGCCATCACCTTTGACCAGGTCTCCGCGTTCGTGGGCAACATTGAGCCTATCTTCTACTGGATGATCTTTGCCGGCTTTTTGGCGCAGATGGTAGACGGCGCCCTGGGCATGGGCTACGGCGTAACCAGCACCACCGTATTGCTGTCTTTGGGCGTGAACCTGCCCGCCATCAGCGGAAGCATTCACACCGCCGAGATCTTCTCCAGCGGTATCTCGGGTTTCAGCCACTACAAGTTCGGGAACGTGAACAAAAAGCTGTTCAAAGTCCTGCTGGTACCCGGCGTGATTGGCGCCATTGTGGGTGCCTGGCTTTTGGCGAAAGTGGGCGAGGAGCATGCCAACTACGTACGACCCATTCTGGCGGCCTATACTCTGGTGCTGGGCGTGCGCATCATCTACACGGCATTCAAGAAGAACCGCGAACGCAAGAAAATAAAAAAGGCTGGTATTCTGGCCGGGGCCGGCGGTTTCCTGGATTCCTTCGGCGGAGGCGGCTGGGGACCTTTGGTGACCAGTACCCTTATTGCCAAAGGCCGAACCCCGCGCTTTGTGATAGGAACGGTAAGCATTACGGAGTTCTTTGTGACGTTTGCCAGTGCGCTTACCTTCTTTGCCATGCTGGGCCTGAGCCACCTGCAGGTCATTATTGGCCTGGTGCTGGGCGGCATGCTGGCCGCGCCCATTGCAGCGAGGTTGGCCGGCCGTTTGCCCATGAAAACCATGTTCATCGCCGTAGGCTCACTGGTTATCATCTGGAGCCTCCGGATTTTGTTGAAGGCGGTAGGGCTGTTTTAGAAGGATTTAAAAGAAATTAGGCTGGAAACGCCTTATAAAAACTGTAGAGACAAGGCACTGCCTTGTCTCTACGCATTTCTGATCCTTTCTATTTTCCGGGATTGGAGTTGGTCTGAATATGGAAAGCAATCTGCCAGGAGAAAAGGCAGTGCCTTGTCTCTACAGGATCACGTTTGATACCGGCGTCTCGTTTTGGACACTGGCCAACCAGGCGGAGAGGTGCTGAGAGATTTTCTCACCTTCAATGATGAATCCATCGTGGCCGTAATTAGAGTCAATCTCCACGTAATCGGCGTTGGGCAGATGTTGGGCCAGGAACTTTTGCTCCTGCGTGGGGCAAAGAATATCGCTGCTGATACCAATGATGAGCGTTTTCTGGGCTATTTTGGCTAAAACAGCCTCTAAACGCCCGCCCCGGCCACGGCCTAAATGGTGGCTGTCCAGGGCCTTGGTCAGAAACCAGTAGCTGTAGGCGTTGAAGCGAGCCACCAGTTTGTCGCCCTGGTAATTGAGGTAAGAAGAGACGCGGTAATGGTCCAGCTTCTCGGGGTCAGGATCGGTTTGGTTTTGGGCCAGGATCTGGTAGTTGCGGTAGGTGAGCATGCCTAGGGCGCGAGCCGCTTTCAGACCTTTG
Organism: Rufibacter psychrotolerans; assembly: GCF_016924645.1. Lineage (GTDB taxonomy): Bacteria > Bacteroidota > Bacteroidia > Cytophagales > Hymenobacteraceae > Nibribacter > Nibribacter psychrotolerans. The sequence continues at coordinate 24,121 of NZ_JAFFJV010000025.1, forward strand.
TCACCGGCGGTTGGGCTGGGTTCGCCCCAGGTACCGTCGGCTTCCAGCATGAGGCGCTGGGTGGTGTGAATGCCAATGCCCCAGGTGCTTTCGGCGGCAGACGTAGCCAGCAGGAACAGGTTCTCCACTACTTCCGGCTCGGCAAAGGCCCACTCTAACACTTGAAAGCCGCCACAGCTGCCGCCGGCCAGAATCCGTATCTTCTCCAGGCCCAGGTGTTCACGCAAGAGGATGTGTGCCTTCACCATGTCACGGATGGTGACCTGCGGAAAAGACGAATAGTAAGGTTTCTGCGTTTCTGGGTTAATGCTCAGCGGACCAGTAGTGCCGTAGCAAGAACCCAGAATGTTGGCGCAGACAATGAAATACTGGCTGGGATCAAAGGCTTTGTTTTCACCCACCAGGCCGTTCCACCAGTCCAGCACGTCTGAATTAGCGGTCAGGGCATGGCAAATCCAGACCACATTGCTTTTATTTGCGTTCAGTTGACCGAACGTGTGGTAAGCGATGGTGATTTCTGGAAGCGATTGCCCACCTTCTAACGCAAAAGGCTGGTTATATTGAAAATAATGCATGTAGTCTACTTTAATCTTACAAAGTAAAGGCCTACAGGCGTAAAACCGTAATAAATATGATAAGAATTGAGATGAACCGCGTGGGTGGCGATTACGGCTTTGAGGCCAAAGACGCTAACGGACACGTCATCACCACCGATACCAGCCCCGAGAGCGGCGGCATGAACTTTGGCGTGCGCCCCATGCAGATGCTTTTAATGGCTTTGGGGGGCTGCAGCGGCATAGACGTGGCCATGATCCTGAAAAAACAGCGCCAGGAATTGACCGCCTTCAGAATGGAAATCTCCGGGGAGCGGGAAGCGGGCAAAGAGCCCTCGCTGTGGAAAAAAATACACGTGGTGTTTGAGATGCAGGGCCCCCATGATGTAGCCAAAGCCGAACGCGCCTGCGAGCTATCCATGATGAAATACTGCTCCGTGGCCGAAACGCTGCGCCGCGCGGGAGCAGAGATCACGTGGGAAGCGAGAGTCATCGCGTAAGGGTTCAATAGCGTTTTAGCGTTGCTTTCCCCGAATTAGGCCTAAAACGCCCCAACGTAGCGGCGTTACGCGTAACGCCGTGGCTCTACGCCGCAATGCAGGCTCAAACCTGCCGGAAACCTTATCCAACGGAGTAATAAGACCTACCATTGGTGAGGCGTTCTCGTTGCATGGCACCACGGCGTTACAGGGTAACGCCGCTACAGGAACAGGCCAGCCACTAGCACATCAGCACATTAAAAAATTAGCACATTAATCCATGGAATACCATCCCCTTACCAAGGCCATCCGCATCCAGACCGAGCGCACCAACGAGATGGAGCACTCCACGCCTATGTTCCTGACCAGCAGTTTTCAGTTTGAGAACGCCGAGGACATGCGGGCGGCCTTCGCCGATGAAACTGATGATAACATCTACAGCCGGTTCAGCAACCCCACTGTACAGGAGTTCACCGATAAGATGGTAGCCCTGGAAGGCGCCGAGGCGGGGTACGCCACGGCCTCGGGTATGAGTGCTGTGTTCGCCTCGTTTATGGCCTTCCTGAAAGCCGGAGACCACTTGCTGGCCTGTAACTCCATCTTTGGGAGTACACACACTATCATCACCAAATACCTGCCCAAGTACGGCATTGAGTACAGCTACGTCAGCGCCGACAAGCCGGAGGAGTGGGAAGCTGCCGTGCGGCCTAACACCAAGATGCTGTACATTGAGACACCCACCAATCCTGGATTAGATATCATTGACTTGGAAGCCGCGGGAAAACTTTGTAAGAAGCACAAACTCATCTATAACGTAGACAATTGCTTTGCCACACCCGTAAATCAGCGGCCCATTGAGTTCGGGGCCGATATTGTGGTGCATTCCGCCACCAAGTGGATTGACGGACAAGGGCGCGTATTGGGCGGCGTAGTAGTGGGCAAGAAAGAGCTGATCAAAGAGATTTACCTGTTCTGCCGCAGTTCGGGCCCGGCTTTGTCGCCGTTCAACGCCTGGGTCCTGAGCAAGAGCTTGGAGACCCTGGATGTGCGCATGGAACGCCACGCGTCTAACGCGCTTTCCATTGCCACCCAACTGCAGAACCATCCCAAGCTGAACTGGGTGAAGTATCCGTTTCTGCCGTCGCACCCAAAATCAGACATCGCGAAGAAGCAGATGAAGAACGGGGGAGGTTTGTTCTGCTTTGAATTGAAAGGCGGCCTGGAAAGCGGGCGTACCTTCCTGAACAGCCTGCAACTGATGTCGCTCACCGCCAACTTAGGTGATACCCGCAGCATCGCTTCACACCCTGCCAGTACCACCCACGCCAAACTCACCGAGGAAGAGCGCCAGGCCGTGAGCATCACGCCGGGCCTCATCAGGATCTCCGTAGGCCTGGAGTACGCCGAGGACATTCTGAATGATATCCTGCAGGCGCTGGAGAAGTGCTGAGGTTTTTAGTGATTAGTTACTTGTGATTAGTTTTTAGCAAAAGCGAATAGGGGCTGTTTTTCAGAAAACAGCCCCTATTCGCTTTTTGGTTTATTACAGAATCTGGCGCGAGTCTGAAGACTCGTGCCGTGGGATGATGCGAACGCTCCAGACTCGCCGGGGACCACAAGCTAAAAGGACCTTTCTGTGGCGCGGATTTACTTCCGTGCCTTTTATGAAATGCGCACTTGTTTTGTTAGGCACGGAAGTAAATCCGCACCATAGGTTTCTCATCAAACGCCTGTTTCGCTGCGGTGCAGCGAGAATAGTCAGAGACTATCCCTCATTCGGAAGGCACGAGTCTGGAGACTCGCGCCAGCGAAAGCAAAAGTGGAACCTGTTTTGGGGCTTTTTACCCTAAATGAGCCGAAAACCAGCGGAAGCTAAAAACTTCTCACAATGCTGTTGTGCAGGCCTTTGGTGCTCCAGTAGCCGCTGGCGATGATGCGGCGGATGGTGAAGAGCGGGTCTTGCTCGTCGCGTTTGGTGGCCAGGATGTAGGCGGCTTTAAAGCCGCGTTTCTTCAGCTCTGGAATGGCTTCCGGTCTCCACAGCCCGAAGGGGTAGGCAAAGTACTCGATGGGTTTGCCGGTGATGGCCTCCAGTTGTTTGGTGGGTTTTTCAATTTGGGTGACCCAGTCTTTCTCCTGGTATTTCTTCACGTTGTGGTGGTCATAGGTGTGGGAGCCTATCACGTGCCCGGCATCTGACAGCTCTTTAATCTGCTCTTTGGTCATGTAATTGGGCCGGCCAATGGAAACGGTCATGATGAAGAAGACCGCTTTGAAACCGTACTTGTCCAGCTCGGGCTTGGCCACGGTGTACTGGTCCAGTTTGGTGTCATCAAAGGTGAGCATGATGGGCTTGGGCGGGAGTGGCGTGCCTTTGGTCAGGTAGTCCTGCAACTGGTCGGGCAGGATGGTGTGGTAACCGCTATCGGCCAGCATTTTCATCTGGGCTCTAAATTCGGCGGGTTTCACAATGTAGTCTTTGCCCACTTTCCCGTCGCGGGAGGTCCATTCGCGAATTTGGTGGTAGCACAGGATGGGCACCTGCTTGCGGCTGAGGATGGCGGCGGCCGTGGCGGGTTCTGTTTCTTTAGTGGAGTTTGTCGCTGTCTGGACGGTGGCCGGATCAGGCTTACTTTCGGCCTGGGCGGCGGCGGTTAAGACCGGGGTGGAGGGAGCATCGGCGGTCTGCCCGGCCTTTTGGTCGGGGGCTGAGCAGGAGAGGAGCGCCAGACTAAAAGCGGCCACCAGAAAATGCCTGCCGCTGGAGATTGGGAAAAACATAGGTTGGGTAAAGAAATCGGTTCAAGGGCTTTTTCGGGAAACTAGCGCAAAATCGACTTTCACATAAAGCCTTCTAACGCCGGTTCTCCTTGTAAGCTACTCAATTCTGGGGTAACCTGCGCGGGTTTTGGGGTTGTTTTCCAGAAAATAGGGCTAGAATAGGAGCAACAGAGCAGCCAGGTCCCGGGCCAACAAAAAAGGGCTCCACGTTCGTGGAGCCCTTTTGGAGGACTGATGTATATTAAAACTTAAGCAAGTTTCACATTCACAGCGTTTAAACCTTTGCGGCCTTCTTTCAGCTCAAAAGTTACTTCATCGTTTTCTCTGATTTCGTCCACCAGGTTAGACACGTGCACGAAATACTCCTCATTGGAGTCAGCGTCTTTAATAAAACCAAAACCTTTGGAATCATTAAAGAATTTTACTTTACCGTTTTTCATTAATGTGATGATAATAATAATACCTAAAGGTAGACATAAAAATCAAGACTCTCTTCTTTCTGGCGGTTTATTTACAGAATCTTAATTCTGAGACCTGCTTTGGGTAGAAGGTTGCACAGGAGAAAAGTGCCCGGAAAGGCCGTAGTCCCGGCATTCTTGAAAGGAAAGCTGCCTGTGAAGCCATGGAATTCAACGCCGCTTACTACCTTGCCAAAAGATGAATCCTGACGCAGCTTCAAGGCGAGTTGGGCATAGTAAGTATAAGACAACTAACGATGGCGATAGAAACACAGGAAAAAATACGAGTAGGGCTGATTGGGTTTGGCATGGCTGGCCAGATTTTCCACGCGCCGTTCATCCACATGGTGGCTGGCTTGGAACTGGTGAAGATCAGGGAGACCAGGGAACCCAACATTCAGCTGGCCCAGACCCGTTACCCGCAGGCCCAGATCACCAGCCACGCCGATGAGATCCTGAACGATCCTTTCCTTGACCTGGTGATTGTGGCCACCCCCAACACCTCGCACTATGACCTGGCGAAAAGCGCCCTGCTGGCCGGCAAGCACGTGGTGGTGGAGAAACCGTTCACGCCCACCTCGGCCCAGGCCGATGCGTTGATTCAGCTGGCCCAGGCCCGGCAGAAGGTGCTCACCGTGTACCACAACCGCCGGTGGGACAGCGATTTTAAAACCGTGCAGAAGGTGGTGCAAAGCGGGCTTTTGGGCAACCTGGTGGAGTACAAAGCCCATTTTGACCGTTTCCGGCCCGCCCTGAAAGGCAACACCTGGAAGGAGGAGGCCGCGCCCGGCTCGGGCATTGTGTACGATCTGGGCTCCCACCTCATAGACCAGGCCCTGGTGCTGTTCGGCAGGCCACTGGAAATCTCTGCCGATGTGAGGATACAGCGGCCCAGCAGCCCGGTGGTTGATAAGTTTGAGGCCACGCTGTTCTACGACAATCTAAGCGTGACCCTGTCGGCGGGCTTGCTGGTGCGGGAGCTGAGCCCACGCTACACCCTGCACGGCGACCGAGGGTCGTTCCTGAAATACGGCCTGGACGTGCAGGAAAAAGCCCTGAACGATGGTTTCTTGCCGCACACCACGCCTAACTGGGGCGTAGAACCGGAGAGCCTCTGGGGCCACCTGAACACCGAGCACCAGGGGCTGCATTTCATGGGCAAAATTGCGAGCGAAACCGGCCATTACCGTCACTTCTACGAGAACGTGAACCAAGTCATCAGGGGCGAAGCCCCGCTGGCCGTGAAGCCCGAACAGGCCCGCGACGTGATCAAGGTGATTGAGCTGATCATGCAAAGCAGCCAGGAAAAGAGAACCCTGCCGTTCGCCTAAGCTAATTCAGGGCGATTCTGAGCGGTTTTTAAGAAATTGGCCTTGAAACGGAAATATGAGAAGCCCGCTGCTAGTTTAGGCAGCGGGCTTCTTGCTTATTGCTTATGCGTGAGCCGGCGGGGCTTAGAGCTTTGATGGAAATTAAATCTTCACAAACTCTACCCGGCGGTTATTGGCTTTGGCCTCAGGGGTAGCGGCCTTGGTGATGGGCATGGATTCTCCCAGGCCCTTGGCTTTCAGACGGTCGGCGGAGATGCCCTGGCTCACGAGGTAGGCTTTCACGGCCTCGGCGCGTTGCTGGCTCAGTTTCAGGTTAGAGGCATCGTCGCCGTCGCTGTCGGTGTGGCCGTCTACGCTGAATTTGAGGGTGGGCTGCTCCTGCATGAGCTTGGCAATGCTGTTGAGCGTGCCCATTGATTCTGGCCTGATGTTGGCCTTGTTGGTGTCAAACTTCACGCCGTAGGTTACAATCTTGCCGTTGGCCAGAACCTGGTCGTAGAGCTTTTTGCCACCTTCGGCAATGAAGACGTTCTTCACCATGGTGTTGGCCTCTTTGCGCTTGTCTACCTCTACCCGCACGCTCACCGGTTTGCCCACCACGTTGGGGACGTTGATGAGGCGGTACTGGTCCAGGTAAATTTTCATGCTTCTTTTGTTAAACGCAATGGAAACATGGCGCCACTGGTTCTTGGTGCCGGCTGCCTCCAGCTCGATGGACTTAGACCCGAAGGACTTGAATTTCACGCCCTCGGCCGAGATCTCAATGGGGTTCCAGAACATGCCGTGCACTTCTTCCTTGTAGCGGTTCAGTTCCTCAATGAAATAGATGTTGTAAGTCACGTTGGGGTCATCAGACTCAAAGAAAAGGTCCATCTCCACGGTAAAGGTCTCGGGCAGCCAATCCTCGGTCTTCATGAGCGGGGTAATGGCGGTGCCCGAACTTACCAGGTTGATCACGTCGGTGCCGGCGTAGGAGGCCACTTCGGCGTTGCCGTGGATCAGGTCCCAGCGCGAGGGGAACTCGCCGTTTTCCTCGCCTTTCAGGTTGTCTTCAAACATCACCTTGTCGCCGGGCACAAAGTCGTATTTGGTCCAGACTTTCGCTTTGGTTTCGGTTCCGGCATCAGTAGACGCGGTTTCTTCCGCCGGGGCCTCCTCACTGTCTTTGGCCTCTGGTTTGGCTTTTTTGCCGCTGGTTACCTGGTCGGCCGTCTTGCTGATCTTGGCATCAATCTTCTCGTTGACTTTGCTTTTGAGTTTGTTCCCAAGGTTGAACTGGGCCTGCGCCGAAAACGAGACCAGGGAAAGGACGATGGCTCCGCCCAAAAAGGAAAGTTTTAGCTTCATAGAAGTAAGGGGTGAGGTTGAACAGGACAGTTACCGGCAAGTAGTTGAACAATACGGGTAATGATTGTTACTATTGCCTTGTCTAAAGACAAGGTACTCCTGAAATACCCCTACTGCCGGACAGAAGATTGTTGAAAGGCGGGAGGGCACAGCAAACGATGGAAGCGGAAAGCCAATTCTGTTTGAGGCCTGTTTTTGCCGAAATCGGCCCAAAACGCTCTGCCAACTTCAACCTAATCCACCAGAAGCCTGGAGCAGAAACCCACCACCTGGGCAAGAAAAAAGCCCCGCTGACGGGCAGCGGGGCTTTTGGTTATGGGAAAGGACAAGGGCTTAGGCTTCTGAGTTGCCGTAACGCTTGCGCTCGTTCTCGTCCAGGTAAATTTTACGCATTCTAATGCTCTTAGGCGTTACCTCCAGGTACTCATCCTTCTGGATGTATTCCATGGCTTCTTCCAGGGAGAACACTTTCTTAGGCGCAATCTTCACGTTGTCGTCTGAACCGGAGGCACGCATGTTGGTGAGTTTCTTTCCTTTCTGGATGTTCACCACCAGGTCATTGCCGCGGCTGTGCTCGCCAATTACCTGACCCATGTACACATCTTCACCAGGCTCCACGAAGAAGATACCGCGGTCCTGAAGTTTGTCAATGGAGTAGGCCGTGCCTGGTCCGGTTTCCATGGCAATCAAAGAACCGGCAATACGGCCCGGAATGGTGCCTTTGAACGGCTCATAGCGCAGGAAGCGGTGGTTCATGATGGCCTCACCGGCAGTGGCGGTCAACACGTTGTTCCGCAGGCCAATCAGACCACGGGCCGGAATGTTGAACTCCAGGTGCTGCAGGTCGCCTTTGGGCTCCATGATGGTGAGTTCGCCTTTGCGCATGGTCACCAGCTCAATTACTTTACCGGCGGTCTCCTCGGGCACGTCTACCACCAGGTGTTCTACCGGTTCTTGTTTCTGGCCGTCAATTTCTTTGAAGATTACCTGCGGCTGGCCTACCTGTAACTCGTAGCCCTCGCGGCGCATGGTCTCAATCAACACAGACAAGTGCAGGATACCCCGGCCGTACACCAGGAACTGGTCTTCACGGTCGGTCTCGTCTACGCGCAGGGCCAGGTTTTTCTCGGTTTCTTTGAACAGGCGGTCGCGCAGGTGACGGGAGGTCACAAACTTACCTTCCTTGCCGAAGAACGGCGAGTTGTTAATGGTGAAGAGCATGTTCATGGTAGGCTCATCAATGGCGATGCGCTCCATTGGCTCTGGGTTCTCAAAGTCAGCCAGGGTATCGCCAATGTCAAAGCCCTCAATACCGGTTACGGCGCAGATTTCGCCGGCCTGTACCTCAGAAACTTTTACTTTGCCCAGGCCTTCAAACACCTGAAGTTCTTTGATCTTCACTTTCTTGATAGAACCGTCGCGCTTGCAAAGGCTCATGTTGGCACCCTCTTTCAGAGTACCGCGGTGTACGCGCCCAATGGCGATACGGCCCACGAAGGAAGAGTAATCCAGAGAGGTTACCTGCATCTGCGGCGTACCTTCGCGGTAAGGGGCAGGAGGGATCACCTCAATGATGGCATCCAATAAAGGAGTGATGTCTTCGGTTGGCTTGGTCCAGTCGCGGCTCATCCAGCCTTGCTTGCTGGAACCGTACAGGGTCACGAAGTCCAGCTGGTCTTCGGTGGCGTCCAGGTTGAACATGAGGTCAAACACAGACTCATGCACCTCGTCTGGGCGGCAGTTTTCTTTGTCTACCTTGTTTACCACCACAATAGGCTTAAGGCCCAGTTGGATGGCTTTGCTCAGCACGAAACGAGTCTGGGGCATGGGGCCTTCAAAGGCGTCCACCAGCAACAAGACACCGTCGGCCATTTTCAGTACGCGCTCCACTTCACCCCCAAAGTCGGCGTGACCAGGCGTGTCAATGATGTTGATTTTCACATCTTTGTACCGTACTGACACGTTTTTGGAAACGATGGTGATGCCGCGCTCCCGCTCCAGGTCGTTGTTGTCCAGGATCAGGTCGTCAAACTGTTGGTGGGCGTCAAATATCTTTGAGGCGTGGATGATTTTGTCTACCAACGTGGTCTTACCGTGGTCCACGTGGGCAATAATCGCGATGTTGCGGATACTTTGCATTCAGAGTTTTTTTCAGGCCGCAAAGGTAAGGTTTTTCTTAGGTTTTTCTATATTAAATCTTAAAAACACCTTTTCCCTTAACCACTTACGGACAATGGCTTGCGTGGGAAAACAGCAGCCAGGCGGGGTAAGTTCCGTTCGGCGACCATTCATTCTGTATTTATACTAGGCAGAGGCAGAGTTTCCTGGGGCGGCAGTTTATTGCCTCTTTTCTGGAATAAAGCCCCAAAACGGGCTGAGGGGCGCCAGCGGTTGGTCTGGTTGCAGCTTTCCCATATTGCCGAACCCTGGTGGACTCCTCCTGCGGTGACCCTTATTCCAGGGCCATGAAGTGAGCGTCATTTTTGTGCCAGAAAGGATAAAATAGTATTAAAACGTTGGTGCTTATTTTGCGTATTGAGCGCATCCAGGCGTATCTTTACCTTCAAGAGTTGAGTCTGCGGAGGAAGAGGCGTTTGAGGAGAGGCATAGGATGAACCGTTGCCTTCAGGATCTATTCTTTATCTTTTATACACCCCACATTCTATGCCCATAGCCTTAGTGAAACCCGGATATTCGCCTTTGCTCTCGCCATTTTACCAGGAGCGGATAAATTGGCTGCAGCAGGAGCTACGCCCCCACCGTGAGGCCATCATGCAGCACCCCTTGTACGAGTCTATCTATGACTTGGCAGACCTTCGGGTTTTCATGGAGCACCACATCTTCGCCGTCTGGGATTTTATGAGCCTGCTCAAAAGCCTGCAGCGCCACCTTACCTGCGTAGACGTGCCCTGGACCCCGCACGGCAGCCCCTCTAACCGCCGCCTCATCAACGAAATTGTGTTGGAAGAGGAGACCGACGTGGACCCCGAGGGCAACCCCATCAGCCACTTTGAACTGTACGTGCGGGCCATGGAAGAATGCGGCGCCGACATCAGGCTCATCCATGAGTTCATGGCCGGGTTGCAGCACGGCAAATCGGTGTTCACCCAGCTGGAGAACCTGCCCATGCCCGGCAACACCCGTGACTTTGTGAAGCACACCTTCCAGATCATCCAGAGCGGGCAGCCGCACCGCATTGCCGCCTCCTTCACCTTCGGGCGCGAAGACGTGATCCCAGATATGTTCCGGTGCCTGGTGGGCGACCTGAACCGCCGCTACCCCGGCACCCTGGACACCTTCCAGTACTACATGGACCGCCACATTCAACTTGACGACGAAATCCACTCGCCCCTGGCCATGAAGATGGTGTCTGAGCTCTGCGGCGAGGATGACCAGAAGTGGGAAGAATGCCGTGAGGAGGCCGTGGCCTGCCAGCGCATGCGCCTGCACCTGTGGGACGGGGTTCTGGCCAAAATAAGCCGCTACTAGGCGCTAAATCCTTTCCAGTGGGTTGCCGTACTGTATAGCACAGACCTTAACGCACAGAACTATGGATTTAGAGAACCTGAGCTCCAACAGCGAGAACATAGAGAACACCGGTTATCTTATTTTAAAGGCCTTCAAGGCAAAAGGCACGCAGGCCGAGGAAGTGCTGGGCTGGGACGAGATTTACCCGTTCCTGCACCAGGAAGACGAGAAGCTGCACTACCGCGACGTGCAGAAGCGGGCCGAGGAGCATTTGCGCAACCAGGGCTACGCCACCCCAGACCCCGCCGGGCTACGGTTAACCCCGGTTGGCTATAAGGCGGTGCAGGAGTTGGAAGATGAAGATTTAAGCCAGAGCAACGCCAGATAACAGAGGAGCCATGCAGACGTTTTGGAGGAGATTTTGGGAAAAGGGGTGGAAAACGGCTGGCATGGTACTATGCCCCCTGGCCTGCGGGGCCGGCCTGATGGCCTGCACCTCGGCCCGGGACAACCCCGCCCTTGAGGCACCAGAGCCGCAGCGCACGTACCGGGCCACGCCCACCGTGCAGGAGATGAACCAGCAGGCCAGCCAGGTAAACCAGAAGAAGAACATAGAAGACCGCAACCCCAACTCCCCGGGCAACCACACGCCGGCCATGCGCAGCCAGAAGATCTTGCCGGGTCGGCAACCGGTGGCGCCAGACACCATCCGGCGTCCGCCCATGCCGCCCCGGGTAAGCACCACCGGGGGCGAGCAGTAACAACCTGTTTTGGGGCCATTTCTCAGAAAAGAGCAGCAAATCCGCATCTTGCCCGACACCAGGGCCAGGTGCGGATTTTTCTTTTCTGGGTTCACGCCGTAAAGACTCCTGCTCCTAAGCAAACAGCCAGGGCGGCGCAAGACCCCAACAAACGCAAAGCGTTTTACTATATTTGCAGCATAACCTAGACAACATGGCTGAAACTACCTACCCCCAACGATATACCCTTACCGCGGCGCTGCCCTACGCCAACGGTCCCGTGCACATTGGGCACCTGGCCGGCGTGTACATCCCCGCCGATATTTACGCCCGTTACCTGCGCTCGCGTGGCCGTGACGTAAAGTTTGTGTGCGGCTCAGACGAGCACGGCGTGCCTATCACCATCCGGGCCAAGAAAGAAGGCATCACACCGCAACAGGCCGTTGACAAGTACCACGAGCTGATCAAGAAATCCTTCGCCGATTTCAACATTTCCTTCGATATCTATTCCCGCACCTCGTCGCAGACGCACCGCGAGGTTTCCTCCGGGTTCTTCCTGAAACTCTACAACGAGGGCAAGTTCATTGAGCAGACCACTCAGCAGTACTATGACGAGAAAGCCCAGCAGTTCCTCGCAGACCGCTACATTGTGGGTACCTGTCCCAAGTGCGGCAACGAGAACGCCTACGGCGACCAGTGCGAAAGCTGCGGAACCTCGCTGAACGCCACCGACCTCATTAACCCAAAAAGCACCCTGAGCGGCGAGCCGCCCGTCCTGCGCGATACCAAACACTGGTACCTGCCGCTGGACCAGTACGAGGCCTGGCTGCGCGAGTGGATTGTGGAGGGCCATAAAACCGATTGGAAAACGAACGTGTACGGCCAATGCAAAAGCTGGATCGATCAAGGCCTGCAGCCCCGTGCCGTAACCCGCGACCTGGACTGGGGCGTGCCCGTGCCCGTGGAAGGTGCCGAAGGAAAAGTGCTCTACGTGTGGTTCGATGCGCCCATCGGTTACATCTCCGCCACCAAAGACCTCACGCCGGACTGGGAACTGTACTGGAAAGACCAGGGCACTAAACTGGTGCACTTCATTGGCAAGGACAACATCGTGTTCCACTGCATCATCTTCCCGGCCATGCTCAAGGCCCACGGCGATTACGTGCTGCCCGACAACGTGCCCGCCAACGAGTTCCTGAACCTGGAAGGCAACAAAATCTCCACCTCCCGCAACTGGGCTGTGTGGCTGCACGAGTACCTGGAGGAACTGCCCGGCAAAGCCGATGTGCTGCGTTACGTTTTGTGCGCCAATGCTCCCGAGACCAAGGACAACGACTTCACCTGGAAAGATTTCCAGGCCCGCAACAACAATGAGCTGCTGGCCATCTTCGGGAACTTCATCAACCGGGTGGTGGTGCTTACCAATAAATACTACAACGGCGCCGTGCCGCAACGCGGTGAATTAACTCCTTTTGATGAGGAAGTACTGGCCCAGCTAGCCGACTTCCCTGAGAAGGTTGCCGCCTCTTTAGAGCAGTACCGTTTCAAAGAAGCCTTGAGCGAACTCATGAACCTGGCGCGCCTGGGCAATAAATACCTCGCCGACACCGAGCCCTGGAAACTGATCAAGACCGATGCGGCCCGTGTGGAAACCATCATGAACATCGCGCTGCAGATCTCGGCTAGCCTGGCGATTTTGTCTGAGCCTTTCTTGCCGGAAACGGCCGGTAAACTGGCAGCCATGCTCAACTACACGCCAGGCAAATGGGATGCCGCCGGTTCACCGGATTTGATTCCTTCGGGTCACACTATCGGCCAGGCGGCGCTGTTGTTTGAGAAGATTGAAGATGCTGTGATTGAGGCGCAGGTGCAGAAACTGCTGGATACCAAAAAAGCCAACGAGATCGCCAACGCCGTAGCCGCACCGGCCAAAGAGAACATCAACTTCGATGATTTCTCCAAGATCGACATCCGCATCGGCACCATCCTGGAAGCGGAGAAAGTGGCCAAAACCAAGAAGCTCCTGAAGCTGAAAGTAGACACCGGCATTGACCAACGCACCATCGTGAGTGGCATCGCCGAGCACTTCAACCCCGAGGAAATCATCGGGCAGCAAGTAAGCGTGTTGGTGAACTTGGCGCCGCGCGAGATCAAAGGCATTGTGAGCCAGGGCATGCTCCTGATGGCCGAAAACGCCGATGGTTCGCTGGCCTTCATGCAGCCATCCAAGCCAATTGTAAACGGCGGAGGGGTGAGTTAATTCGCAATCAAAAATTTGGGTTTCGGGGCGGGTTTTCCAAAAACAGCCCCGAAACCAATCTTGGCAAAAAAGCCTCACAGGTGCTACCTGCGAGGCTTTTCTTTTTTTTCTAGTTGGCCTATTCCAGCCTGAAAACGATGGGGATGGTGTGCCTGGTTTTAACGGCTCTGCCGCGCAGCAAAGCCGGCTCCCAGGCCGGGTAAGCCTCTAGCTTTTTGATGGCGTTTTTGTCAAACCCAGAGCCTTGCCCCTCCAGGGTTTTGAAGTCCCGCAGCCGGCCTTTCTCATCAACGGTGAACTGAATGTAGACCGTGGTCTCAAGCTCCGCATTCAACGCCTCCTCGGGGTACTGAATGCGGCTGGCCAGTTCATTCCTGAAAGCGGCCAGGCCGTTTTTAGGGGAAGGCATTTTATCAAGGGTCAGGTAGAGGGTGTCTTCCTGCTGCTTCCGCAGAATGAAGGACGAGACCATGACCGAATCCTGGTAAACGAAATGGGCCTGTTCGGTCTTGTTTTGGGCCCAGTACACATGTGCTCCCGTGCCCTTCACCAAAACCGGGGTGTTTGCCTCGTTCCAGACCTGGCCATAGCGGATGGTGGTGCCGTAGGCATACGCCTCGTGGGCCGGTTTGCCATCTTGGGTAAAGCGGCCGATGGTGGCCTTCAGGTTGGCAAAGAAGGGCTTCTGGTAGTATTCCGCCGGATTTTTCACGTACCACAGGTAAGCATCGACCTCGGGGAGCAGAACGGTGCCTTCTACCAGGCTTTTTTGCTTAAGCGTGCCGTGTTCGTAATCTTCTATCCTGAGCTTATTCTGCTCTGCGAAGTAGCGCCGCTCAAACGGCGTTCTGGTGGGTTGCACCGTCTGGAAGTGCTTAGAGAAATAGCGGACCTCCTGCGAGAAGGCACCAGTGGACACAAACAGCAGGAAGCAGCAAAGCAGGGCGCGCATAGCATTCTAATTTCCCGAAGGTAAGCAGATCCCGCTTTTCTTGCGGGGCTTTTTACCCAAAGATTTTACCGGGTGGGCTATTCCTCAATAAAGGTTTCAGGCTTCACCGGGAACAAGCGGTCTACCACGTTCATGAGCCGTTTTCTGGTGTTTTTGGGGCGCTTTACCAAGGCCAGTGGCTTGTAGTCAAACTGCTGCACGCGGGCTATGTCCTGGGCCAGGGTGAGGCCTTGCAGGTAAGACTCCAGGAAGAACTGACTGATGCGCTCATTCCACTCGTCTTTGTTGCCCCAGTAATGGGCAATCCAGGGTTTGGCTTCCTGGAGGCCATAGGTCTCTTCCAGGGCCACCGAAAGGGCGAACTGCTCAATGAGCCGGGGCGTTACGTGCCGGGCGCACAGGGTGTCGCAGACCTGTAGGGCCAGGCTAATGGCCTCCTGGTTCTTCTGGGCCGGTACCATGACCACGCCGGCGTTCCACATGTGGTGGTGCTCCGCAAGCTTAAATCGCCCGAAATCCATGCCTTTCACCTGCTGCCACATGCGCTTCTCGGTCTTGCTCCTCAGCTCAGAGAGCTTGCCCTCGCAGACGTGCATAAAGGCCTTGCCGGCGGCCAGTTGCTGGCTGAGTTCCTGCGGATTTCTGTAGAGGAACACGTCGGAGTCCAGGTACATGACGGGCTGGGTAGGAAACTGCTGGATCAGGTGCTCAATGGCCTTGATCTTCACGCGCCAGAAGAACCGGTGCGGGCCTTCCCAGTCGGTGAACTGCTCTTTGGTGACCGCAATGGTGGTTACCCGTTCGTGCAGATGCTGGTAAAACTGAGGATAATCTGTGTACACGCAGATGCGGTGCCCTTCCGGCAGGTACGGCAGAAAAGACAGAATGGCAAAGTTTGCCTGATAGTGGTTCTTGATGTTAGGACCGAACGTAAGGAACAGAAGGTTCATGCAAAGCGGGGAAGAGTTGGGAGCAGAGCGGCAGGTTAGGTACGCTGAGGCATCTGGCCGCACTGGTAACCTGCAATATCCTGTTTTTTCTGCTCTTTTCTAAAATCAAGCCCAAAAAGCCTGCCTTATGGCTTACCCGTTCCCGGGTGCCTGGTTACGCTTACGCTGGTTCGCCCACCCGCAGCACCAGCTTGCCAATGTGCTGGCTGCTTTCCATGAGTTCATGGGCCTGGGCGGCTTCTGCCAGGGCAAACGTGCGGTACAGCACCGGTTTGAAGGCCCCGGCCCGCAACAGGGGCCAGACGTGCTTTTCCACCTCGGCGGTAAGGCTGGCTTTAAAGGTAGCGTCACGGGGGCGCAGGGTGCTGCCGGTAATGGTCAGCCGCTTTTGCATGACCTGCAGCGCGTTGAACTCGCCCTTGGCGCCGTGCATGGCATTGATGAACACCAGGCGGCCGTCTGGCCTGAGCAGGTTCAGGTTCTTGGCGATGTAATCGCCGCCCACCATGTCCAGGATCACGTCCACGCCTTCGGTTTTCAGGGCTTCCTCAAAGTCCTCGGTTTTGTAGTTGAGGCAGCGTTCGGCGCCAAGGGCTTCGCAGGCCTGGCACTTCTCCGGACTTCCGGCGGTGGCAAAGACGCGGGCTCCCCAGGCCTTGGCCAGCTGGATGGCGGTAATGCCAATGCCGCTGCTGCCGCCGTGTACCAGCAGGGTCTCGCCGGGGTGCAGTTGTCCGCGCTGGAAGACGTTGTGCCAAACCGTGAATACCGTCTCGGGGAGCGAGGCGGCCTCCTCAAAGCGCCAGCCCTCAGGGACCGGGAGGCAGTGCCGGGCATCTACCACCGCGTACTCGGCATAGCCGCCGCCGGGCAGCAGGGCGCACACGCGGTCACCGGGCTGCCAGCGCTCTACCTGCGCGCCGCAGGCTTCCACGGTGCCGGCTATCTCCAGTCCCGGGATGTCTGCTGGAGCGCCCGCGGGCGGCGGATAATGGCCTTTCCGCTGGGCCACATCGGGGCGGTTAATTCCCGCCGCTTCTACCTTGATGAGCACTTGCCCGGCGGCAGGTTGGGGAAGTGCTCTTTCCTGTACTTGCAGGACCTGGGGCGGCCCCGGTTGGGTAATCACGACGGCTTTCATAGGGGGAGGGGTGCGTTTAAGAAGATGTTCTAACCAATTTATCTGGAGCCAGGGCAGTTTTCCTTTCTCTGGCCTAGGAGCTTGTTTGCAGGGGGGAAACCGTGCGGCTCGTTTTCGGGCTGTTTTTAGGAAAATACCCTTAAAACAAGCAACCCAACGCTAAGGCGGCGCTACTTCACCCCAGGAAAACCTGGAACCACCTGCACGAACACCGGAGAAGGCACCTGGGCGGAGTGGCCGGTGAAGGTGAGTTTGCCGCTCTGGAGATCTACTTTGTACGTGGTGATGTTGTTGGAGCGTTGGTTGGCCACCAGCAGGGTTTTGCCCGAAGGACTCAGCCCGAAGTTGCGTGGCCAGTTGCCCTGTACGCTCACGTGCTGCACCAGGGTGAGTTTGTTGGTATTCTGATCTATGGCGAACACCACAATGCTGTTGTGCCCTCGGTTAGAGCCGTACAGAAACTTGCCATCGGCGGAGACGTGCACATCGGCGCAGGCGTTCTCTCCGGTGTAATCGGAGGGGATGGTAGGAACGGTTTCCACCTCGGTGAACGTACCGTTTCCGGCGTTGTACATGAGCGATGTCATGGTGGCGTTCAGTTCATTGATGACGTAGGCAAACCGCTTGTTGGGGTGGAACGTGAGGTGCCGTGGTCCGGCCCCGGCTTTAGTCGCGAACGCTGGTTGCGCCTGTCGCTCCAGTTTGCCCGCAGACTTGTCCAACTTATAGCTTACAATCTGGTCAATGCCCAAATCCACCGCCAGCGCGTACTCATTGTCCGGGTCTGGGATGATGCAGTGCGCATGTGCCGCGTCTTGTTGTTTTCTGGGGCCTTTGCCCTGGTGCTGGTCCATGTCTGAAGAAGCACTCAGGGAGCCATCGGCTTGGAGGGGAAATGCCGCTACGTTGCCGCCCACGTAGTTGGCCACCAGCGCTACCTTGTTCTGGTGGTCCAGGCTGATGTAGCAGGGAGCGCCGCCCAAAGAAGGCTGTTGGTTCAGGAACGTGAGGTTGCCGGTTTGCTGGTCAATGGCGAAGGCGCTCACGGCCCCGCTTTTCTGGCCCTGGTACTCGGTGGTTTCATTCACGGCGTACAGGTGCTTGCGGTCGGCGCTCAGGGTGAGGAAGGAAGGGTTCTCTCCGCCCTTCACGCCCAGTACCCGGGTGAGTTCCCCTGTTTCTTCGTTCAGTTTGTACGCGAAAATGCTCTCGGCATCTGGTTTGGCATAGGTACCTACGTAGACCATCATCTCATTTTTGGTTGCTTTCTGTCTAACGGAAGTACAGGCAGCCAGGGTTGTGGTCAGCACCAGCGCCAGGAGAAACGATTGTAGGGAGTGCAGCATGGGATAGTAAAGTTTTGGCAAGGTAAGCTAGCCTTTTCTGGGTGGTAATTCCAGTGTTATTCCCCAAAAACGTGCAGTTTTCTGGTGCGGGTAGGGTTAAAGCACAGCAAAGGCTAGGCGGCACTCAGGCGTTTCACCACCACATAGAAGCCCAGGGCGGCGACCAGACAGAGCACGCTGGCACCCCACCACAGCGTGTCAAAACCTAGGTGGGCGATGGTGGTGGTGCCCACGTACGGACCAATAATGTGTGCCGCCGAATAGGAGAGGCTGTACAGGGCCATGTAAGAGCCCCGGTTGTGCGTGCCGGAGCGTTGCACGGTGAGCGTACTCATAAACGGCATGGCCAGCATCTCAGAAAGGCTCATGAGCAGCACCGAGACTGCCAGGACCCAAAACCCCTGGGCCAGGTTGATGATCACAAAGGCCAGCGCCAGCAGCAGCAGCCCCGCCACAATCATCTTCCAGAGGGCGTGCTTGTCGCCAATGAGGTACACGATGATCATTTCCAGGAGGAACACCAGGAACCCGTTAAACGCCAGCAGGCCGCCTATCTGCAGCTCAGACAGGCGGTACACTTGCCGGTAGTACAGGGGCATGGTGGAGAAAAACTGGAAGAAAGCCACCGCATAGAAACAGCAGAGCACCGCAAACCCCACAAAGAGCCAGTCCTGGTACGGGGAGCGCGTGGGGACTGTGGTTTTCTCCGCCGCCGCCGGGACCGCGGGCGCGTGGCCTTGTTTGTGGCGGAAGTAAAAGAAAAAGAGAGCCCCGGCGGTGAGGCAGGTTACGCCATCGGCCATGAACAGGAACTGGTAGGAAACCGTGGCCAGCACGCCGCCCAGGGCCGGACCAATAGAAAAGCCCAGGTTAATGGCCATCCGGTTGAGGGAAAAGGCGCGGGTCACGTTCTCGGGCCGGGCGTAGGAACTCACCGAGGAAGCGTTGGCCGGGCGGAGGCATTCGGTCAGGAGGCTGAGCAGAAAAATGCCGCCCGCGAACAGCGCAAACCGCTCTAACAGCAGCATCACAAAGAACCAACTGCCGCCCAGCACCAGACTGAAGAACTGCACCTTGAAGTGCCCGATCTTATCGGTGAGCCAGCCGCCCAGGAACGTGCCGCACATAGAGCCCGCCCCGAAGAGGCTCAGCAGCACGCCCACCTGCTGCAGGCTGAAGCCCAGGGCCTCGGTGAGGTACACGCTCAGGAAGGGCACCACCATGGCCCCGCTGCGGTTGATGAACATGACCGCGGCCAGGAGCCAGGCCTCTTTTGAAAGTCCGCCAAAGGCGTTGCCGTACAGGGAGAGTATGCGTTTCATGGGGAGCCGTTAGCCGCACAAAAGTAGAGAAATGCCGCCAACGCCTTCGCCAGCACCCAAAAATATGTAACCCATTTTTTACCCGTTTTGAGGCCATTGGCCAAAAAACAGCCCCGAAACGAAAGGTGCGTTCGGGGCTGCGGCAAAAGGTTACTTGTTGTAGAAGTTCATGGTGCGCTCCAGGCCAATGGTCCCGAAGGAAAGGCACATCTCGGCGGCCTTTTCAATGTAGGTGGGCAGGTCAATCAACTCGTCCGGGGAAAAAGGGCTGAGCACGTAGTCTACCTGGCGACCTTTGGAGAACTGCGCGTCCACGCCAAACCTGAGGCGCGGGTACTCATTGCTGCCCAGCGTTTCTTCAATGTGCTTGAGGCCGTTGTGCCCGCCCGCGCTGCCTTTGGCCCGCATCCTGAGCTTGCCGAAGGGCAGGGCCAGGTCATCGGTGATCACCAGCATCTGTGAGGCCGGAATCTTCAAGCTGCTCAGCCAATGCGCCACCGCCTTGCCGCTCAGGTTCATGTAAGTAGTAGGTTTCACCAGCGTGAAGTGCTTGCCTTTGTGCTTGAACTCCGTCACAAACGAGTGGCGGCCAGTATCAAAGGAAACCTCGTGCTTTTTGGCCAGGTAATCCAGCACCATAAACCCGATGTTGTGGCGCGTGTCAGCGTATTCTGGGCCAATGTTGCCAAGGCCCACCAGTAAGTATTTCATATCAGTAGGGGTGTCGTCTGCCGGCTTCGCGGCGTTCTTATCGCCAAGCCAGCTGAGGAAACGGGTAAACATCCTGCAAAGGTACGGGCTTCTTCGTTTTGGGGCTAATTTTTAGGAAACTGGCTTGAAACAGGAGCTACATTGCCTTCGAACCTTTCTATGGTACCACACGTCGTCTTTTCTTCACCAAGTAATGCTGTTTTACGCTTCTTTCGCTATCCCTACGCAAACTTTGCGCTGGCGCGAGTTTGCAACTCGTGCCTCCAGATGCCGGGTAGTCTCCTGACTACCCTCGCTGTGCAAGCAGCGAAACCAGGCATTGCAGGTGCCACTGTTTACCACTATGGCGCGGAAGTTACTTCCGTGCCTTTCATACTAACCCGAAGGCACGGATGTAACTTCCGCGCCATAGCCAAGTGTTAAGTAGAAAGTTTCAATTAATGGCTCCCGGCGAGCCTGGAGCGTTCGCTTCATCCTGAGTCACGAGTCTCCAGACTCGCGCCAGCAAAAGGAGGGATATTTCTGATTTGGGGCTGGTTTGCTGAAAACAGCCCCAAAGCAGAAGTATGCCTAAATAGCCGCCAAGGCTTTCTCCAGATCCGCAATCAGTTCCTCGGGTTCCTCGATGCCCACGGATAAGCGGATCAGGCCCACGGTGATGCCCAGCTTTTCGCGTTGCTCTGGGGTGAGGGCGCGGTGCGAGGTGCCCAGCGGGTAGGAAACCGAGGTGGTCACTCCGGCCAGGGACGGGGCAAAGGGAATGTGGGTGAGGCCGCGCATGAAGCGGTTCACCGCTTCCACATCGTCAGAGATTCTGAAAGAGAGCATCCCTCCGAATTTCCCGTTGCTTTGGGTTGCGGCCATTTCGTGCTGCGGATGATCGGGCAGGCCCGGGTAGAAGACGGCACTCACTTTGGGGTGCTGTTGCAGGTACTGGGCCAGGGCCAGGGCATTTTCTGAGTGCTGCCGAATGCGCAGTTTCAGGGTTTTCAGCCCGCGCGCGGCTAGCCAGCTCTCAAACGGGCTCAGGGTCAAACCCCAAGCCACCACAATCTGCTTGGCGCGCTGCGCATCAGCGGCCTCTTTGCAGATGACCACGCCGGCGGTCACGTCGCTGTGGCCCGAAAGGTATTTGGTCACGCTGTGGATCACCACATCGACGCCTAGCTCCAGTGGTTTGGTAA
Source organism: Rufibacter psychrotolerans (assembly GCF_016924645.1). GTDB lineage: Bacteria > Bacteroidota > Bacteroidia > Cytophagales > Hymenobacteraceae > Nibribacter > Nibribacter psychrotolerans. Next base: position 45,145 of record NZ_JAFFJV010000025.1, read on the forward strand.
TCACCGGCGAGGCGAAGGTATTGTCTACCACCAGCTTGATGTTTTGGGCCCGGCAAACCTGGGCAACCTGCGCCAAGTCCAGCACTGTCATCATGGGATTGCTGATGGTTTCTACCAGAATCAGCCTGGTGTTGGGCTGCACGTAGCTTTCAAAGCGGTACATCTCTGCCATGGGCACAAAGGTGATCTGCACGCCCATGCGGGTAAGTTCCTGAGAGAGCAATGCCGCGGAGCCGCCGTACACCTCCTCGGCACTGAGCACGTGGTCGCCTGCCTGGCAGTACACCAGCAAGGCCGTGAGAATAGCCGACATGCCCGAGGAGGTAGCCACGGCACCCTGACCGCCCTCCAACTGGTTGACCTCCTCGGCCAGTTCATCGGTATTGGGGTTGCCGTTGCGGCTGTACATGTAACTTTGGCCCGGTTGCTCAAAATAGGCTTCCAGGGCATTCAGGTCCTCAAAGGTGAAAACCGACGTTTGGTAGATGGGCGTGATTTTTGGCGAGATGGACACTTTATTAATACAGAATTAAGAATTTACAAAATAATTGAAGCTGCTCCTGATGGGTACAGTGGTGCCCTTGTTGGTGTTATCACCAACATTCCAACGCCAGAAAAGCCCAGTCTCCCCACACTAGCCAACCCACAGCCATCAACAATAAGCAATCAACAATTCTAAAGGTAAGAAGAAAGCCGATAACCTGTTAAATCCGTTTTGAGTCTGTTTTCAGAGAAACTGCCCCAAAACGCGAAAGCCCGCCTCCTTGGTAGAAGAACGGGCTTTCCTTTACGAAAACAGGAATCTTTAGGCAGTTACGGCTTCGGCCAGAACGGTGATTTTGTTGTCCAGCACCTCTACCACGCCGCCGTCAATCTGAAAGATCTGCTGAGTACCGGCGGTAGGCGTTACTCTTACCGGACCGTTGGCCAGGGCACTGATCAGGGCGGCGTGGTTGTTCAAAACCTCAAACCTACCGTTGATGCCCGGGAACTGAACCGAGGTCACGTCTCCTTCAAATACTCTCTTATCTGGGGTGATGATCTCTAAATACATCTGTTAATGTGCTAATTGGCTAATGTGCTAGTGTGCTAATTAAACCATCAGCACATTAACACATTAGCACATTAAAACTATTTCGCTTCGGCCAGCATTCTCTGTCCTTTGGCAACGGCGTCTTCAATGGTACCTACCAGGTTGAAGGCTGCCTCAGGCAGGTTGTCATGCAGACCGTCCATGATCTCGTTGAAACCGCGGATGGTGTCTTTGATGTCAACCAGTACCCCTTTCAAGCCGGTGAACTGCTCGGCTACGTGGAAGGGCTGAGACAAGAAACGCTGCACACGGCGCGCACGGTGTACCACCAGTTTATCTTCTTCAGACAATTCGTCCATACCCAGGATGGCGATGATGTCTTGGAGTTCTTTGTAACGCTGCAGAATCTCTTTTACGCGCTGAGCCGTGTTGTAGTGCTCCTCGCCAACGATGTCTGCCGTTAAGATACGGGAAGTAGAATCCAGAGGGTCTACCGCAGGGTAGATACCAAGCTCAGAGATTTTACGAGAAAGTACAGTGGTAGCATCCAAGTGAGCGAAGGTGGTCGCTGGAGCAGGGTCAGTCAAGTCATCGGCAGGTACGTAAACAGCCTGTACAGATGTGATGGAACCACGCTTGGTAGACGTGATACGCTCTTGCATGGCACCCATTTCCGTAGCCAGCGTTGGCTGGTAACCCACCGCAGAGGGCATACGACCCAAGAGAGCCGATACCTCAGAACCTGCCTGGGTGAAACGGAAGATGTTGTCAATGAAGAAAAGGATGTCACGGCCTGAACCGGTACCATCGCCATCGCGGAAAGACTCAGCAATGGTCAGACCAGACAAGGCTACACGGGCGCGGGCCCCTGGCGGCTCGTTCATCTGACCGAACACGAAGGTAGCCTTAGACTCTTTCAACGCATTGGCGTCTACTTTGGAAAGATCCCATCCGCCGTGCTCCATAGACTCCATGAACTCGTCACCGTATTTCACAATGCCAGACTCAATCATCTCGCGCAGCAAGTCGTTTCCTTCGCGGGTACGCTCACCCACGCCGGCAAACACAGAAAGACCACCGTGGCCTTTGGCGATGTTGTTGATCAACTCCTGGATCAATACGGTTTTACCTACCCCGGCACCCCCGAACAAACCAATTTTACCCCCTTTGGAGTAAGGCTCAATAAGGTCAATTACCTTGATACCGGTGTACAGAACCTCGGTAGAAGTAGAAAGGTCCTCAAACTTAGGCGCGTTGCGGTGAATAGGCAGGTCTACCTGGCTAGCAGGCTGCGGAATACCGTCAATGGCATCGCCAATTACGTTGAACAGACGGCCTAACACGTTATCGCCGGTAGGCATAGAGATAGGAGCCGCCAAGTCAGTTACTTCCATGCCGCGGGTCAAGCCCTCGGTTGCATCCATTGCAATGGTGCGTACCCGGTCTTCGCCTAAGTGCTGCTGGGTCTCCAGTACCACGCGGGCACCGTTCTCCTTCACCACTACCAGAGCATCCATGATGTTGGGCAACTTAGAATTCTCACCCGAGAAGCTTACGTCCACCACCGGACCGATCACCTGGGTAATTCTGCCAATATTCGCCATTTGGTTGGTTTATAAGAATTTAGATAGATACAGACTAGTTTCAGGTTGCAAAATTACTGCTTTCCGTCCTGATTTCCATAGAAGTAGGAAAAAATGTTTGCCTAATACTTGTGCCGCGGCGCAGGATTGTGAGAAGCCGTTTCCGGCGGGTTTGGCGCAAAACAGACCCAAACCGCTGCGGCCCTGGTTTACAGCACGTTTGCTGAAAATGCCAGTGAAACCAGGAGGTCTGGCTGAGGCCTGGAGGAAAGTGCTTGGGAAAGGAGTAGAGGTGCCTGGTTGCTTTAGGCCGGTTCCCTTTGGCGGTGGGTGGTTTATATAGAACCGTCGGGCTTTGTCCGGAAGTGAAATTAGGGTAGAACGTACACGTTGGGGCACTTGTAGGTTCTTCGTCGGCCCGGAATGGTAAAATGCTGGGGCTTCGCTCCGGGCAGGGGAGACAGACCGTATTCTTTCTGCTGCATGAAAGTACAGGCGGCAAGCGGGCGTTACGCGGCCGGGAACACCGCGTGCTTCGCTTCCTCCGGCGTTAGGTTTAAGGAGTCCATGGCGCGGCTCCACTCATATTCACTTCTCAGATGGATGAACACATGGTTGCCGTGCTGCACCTTGCGCACGTCTTCCAGCACCCGGGTCAGGCGGGCATCGGTTGGCGTCAGTGTATACGTGTAGATGGGCGAGGCAGACCTGAAGTAGAACCAGAGGGTGATAGCGTTATCCATGTTAGAAGCGGCTCAAAGAAAGTTTGAAAAGAGAAACAACGTGGCGCCAGCTAACCCCGGGGGCGTTGGTCGGCCTGGTTTCAGCCGACGGCTCCGGGTGAAGCGGCCAGCTGGTGATGGCGGGCAGCGGGGTGGGCTTCCGGTTTTGGGCTTTTTTGCGCAAAAGGCTCCTGAAACGCACGTGGCGGTTGGTGCCGCCAATGGCCGGGAAGATACGCCGGGCCTGCCTGAACTCCCGGGGGTTGGCAAGGTACAGGCAGTAGTGGTCGCCTCTGGGGGCTACCGGCAGGCTGTCTACCAGCCAGGCCAGGTACTCGTCTTCCGGTTCCAGCAAGAGGGTAGCAATAGGCTGCGCCGAAGGATAGTATACTTCTAATCTGATCTTGGTTTCCAGTTGGTTTGCCATAAGCCTGCGCCCCTAAAGGAGGGCTCTGGTAAGTTTACGGACTTGCCCGGCGGCAAACCAGCGCCCTGCTCAACCTTAACCAAACCTTAATGCTGGGGCCATGCCTGGTTAACCTGCTAGAAACAATTTCCTTACTTTGGGGGCGTTTTCTTGAAAACAAGCCAAAAACGTTCTTGCCAGAGGGCAGTGCCTTGTAAAAGAAATCTTTATTTTTGCCCTTTCTTAACCAAACCAGCTTTCGCTTTGGAAACCCAGACCTTGCCTACCGTAGATACCGCCCAGAAACTGGGCCTTCTCCCCGAAGAGTTCGACCGCATCAAAGAAATCCTGGGCCGCACGCCCAATTTCACTGAGCTGAGCATTTTCTCAGTGATGTGGTCTGAGCACTGCTCGTACAAAAACTCCATTGTATGGCTCAAGACCCTTCCCAAAGATTCACCGCGCATGCTGGCCAAAGCCGGAGAGGAAAACGCCGGTCTGGTAGACATCGGGGACGGTTTAGCCTGTTCTTTCAAAATCGAATCCCACAACCACCCATCGGCGCTGGAGCCGTACCAGGGCGCTGCCACCGGAGTAGGCGGCATCAACCGCGATATCTTTACCATGGGAGCCCGGCCCATCGCGCAGCTGAACTCCCTGCGTTTCGGGAACCTGAACTCAGACAAGACCAAGCGCCTGCTGCGCGGCGTGGTGAAAGGAATCGGCGACTACGGCAACGCGTTCGGTATCCCAACGGTGGGGGGCGAGCTGTTCTTTGACGATTGCTACAACGTGAACCCGCTGGTAAACGCCTTCTCCGCCGGTATTGTAGAGGTAGGCAAAACCGCCAGCGCTACGTCGCACGGCGTGGGCAACCCGGTATTCATCATCGGTTCTGCCACCGGCAAAGACGGTATCCACGGCGCGGCCTTCGCATCTAAAGACATCACCGAAGACTCCGTGAACGATTTGCCATCGGTACAGGTAGGCGATCCGTTCCAGGAGAAACTGTTGCTGGAAGCTACCCTGGAAATCATTGAGACAGGCCGGGTAGTGGGTATGCAGGATATGGGTGCCGCCGGTATCACCTGCTCTACCTCAGAGATGAGCGCCAAAGGCGAGAGCGGTATGGAGATCTGGTTAGACAAAGTACCTATGCGCCAGGCCAACATGCAGCCGTTTGAGATTCTTCTTTCTGAAAGCCAGGAACGCATGCTGGTAGTGATGGAGAAAGGTGCCGAAGACCTAATTTACCAGATCTGCGACAAGTGGGATATGTCCTGCGCCCAGATTGGCGAGGTAACCGATACCAAGCGCCTGCGCTACTACGTGAAAGGCGAACTGGTAGCCGATGTACCTGCCGAAGACTTAGTATTGGGCGGCGGTGCGCCGGTGTACCACAGAGAGTACCGCGAGCCCGCGTATTTCGCTGAGTCCAAGAAATTCACCATTGACTCCGTACAAGAGCCAACCGACTATAAAGCCGTAGCCGAGTTCCTGGCCACGCACCCCAACATTGCCTCTAAGCGCTGGGTGTACAAGCAATATGACTCCATGATCGGGACGGCGACCCTCACCACCAACCGTCCCGCCGATGCCGGCATTGTGAAGGTGAAAGGTTCAGACAAGGCCATCGCCATTACCGTTGACTGTAACAGCCGCTACGTAAACGCCGATCCGGAAGAAGGAACCGCTATTGCCGTGGCCGAAGCCGCCCGTAACATTGTGTGCGCCGGTGGTGAGCCCGTAGCTATTACCAACTGCCTCAACTTCGGGAACCCGTACGTGCCGGAAGTATACTGGCAGTTTGTGGGCGCCATCAAAGGTATGGGCAAAGCCTGCACCGCGTTTGGTACGCCTGTGACCGGTGGTAACGTGAGCTTCTACAACCAGTCATCAGACGAAGGTCCGGTGTTCCCAACGCCAACCATAGGCATGCTGGGCATTGTGGAAGACAAGGCGAACACCATGACCTTGGCGTTCCAGAACGAGGGAGATGCCATTTACCTGCTGGGCGATCCGCAGAATGACATCGCCTCTAGCGAGTACCTGTATTCTTACCACAACGTGAAACTGTCTCCGGCCCCGGCTTTTGACATGGAGAAAGAGTTGGTGCTGCAGAAAACCGTGAAGAACCTCATTGAGGAGAAACTGATTCAGTCGGCCCACGACTGCGCCGATGGTGGTTTGTACATCACCTTGCTGGAGTCGGCCATGCCTAATGAGTTAGGATTCTCCGTTACTACTGACGAAGACTTCCGCAAAGACGCCTATTTATTCGGCGAGAGCCAGGGCCGCGTAGTGGTGAGCGTGAAGCCAGAACAGCAAGCCGTCTTTGAGCAATTGGTGTCTGGTAATGGTTTGACATTCAAGAAAATTGGCGATGTAACTGCCCGCTATTGCGAGGTAGACGGCGAGGTTTTCCATGCCATCCAGGTGATCAAAAACAGCTATGACACCGCGCTGGAGCGGATTATGGAATAATTTTTTTTAAAAATTTTCACTCCAGAGTTTGCACTGAAAAAAATCTTGTATACCTTTGCATCATCAAACGACAACAACAGGTTGTCAGATGAAAATGTCCGATGGTGTAACTGGCAACACGTCTGATTTTGGTTCAGAAGAGTCCAGGTTCGAAACCTGGTCGGACAACCTTGAAAAACCTCTGCCTCTCCAAGAGACAGAGGTTTTTTCTTTTATTACCGGCTGCGTTTGTAAGATTGCTGTAACAATCCAGGGCTGTAGTGTTCATTCCGTTTTGGAGGTGTTTCTCCCAATTGGAGGCAATTCTGGGCGGCAGGCGCACTTCTGCTTTGGATATTCCTATCTGTGGCAAGCTTGGCAAGGAAGATTGAAGAGATCGGGAAAGCCGGCGTGTTTCTCTAGAGTGGTGAAATATTTAAGAATCAAATATTTAGCTGAGAGAAGGAAGGATGAGATGTCCGTATTTCTACCCCGTAAATTCCTGAAATAGTACTACTTATTTTTTGGCTACTTCGTTTGAGCCTAGCAAAATATAGAGTACTTTTGCGACTTCAATCGGCAACCTCTCTATTTCAATGAGCCCTACGGTTAAGATTTTCTCCGGCACAAATTCTCGGTATTTCGCTGAAAAAGTGGCTGATGCTTACGGCCTGCCCCTTGGTGACCTAACGGTACAGCATTTCTCTGATGGGGAAATTTCTGTTCACTTCAATGAGTCGGTTAGGGGGTGCGAGGTATTTTTGATCCAATCCACGTTTCCGCCGGCAGATAACCTGATGGAACTGATGCTGCTGGTAGATGCCGCCAAGCGTGCCTCGGCCCACAAGGTGATTGTGGTAATGCCGTACTACGGTTATGCCCGCCAGGACCGGAAAGACAAGCCTCGGGTTTCCATTGGGGCCAAGGTGATGGCCAACGCCATCCAGTGCGTAGGCGCTGATCGCCTCATGACCTGTGACTTGCACGCCGGTCAGATCCAGGGGTTCTTTGACATTCCGGTAGACCACCTGGATGGTTCAGCCATCTTTGTGCCGTATCTGCGCAGCCTGAACTTGGGCCAGGACCTGATCTTTGCTTCTCCAGATGTGGGAGGGGTGGTGCGTACCAGAAGCTTCGCCAAGGTATTTGGCGTGGAGATGGTAGTCTGCGACAAGCACCGCAAGCGCGCCAACGAAATCGCCTCCATGCAGGTGATTGGCGATGTGGAAGGCATGGACGTGGTGCTGGTAGATGACCTGGTAGACACTGCCGGAACTATTACCAAAGCCGCCGAGTTGTTGCGTGACAAAGGCGCGAAGAGCGTACGGGCTATTGCCACCCACGGGGTGTTGTCTGGTCCGGCGTACGAACGCATTGAGAACTCGGTGCTGGTGGAGCTGGTGATTTCAGACACCATTCCATTGAGGCGCGAGAGTTCTAAAATTAAAGTGCTTACGTTCTCAGACCTGTTTGCCCGGGCCATCAGCAACGTGGTTACCCATGATTCCATCAGCTCGCTGTTTATTTGATTGCTGATTGCTGAGGAGTTGGAAGTTGTTGGTGATAACACCAACAACGGCAAAAGTTGCTGAGGATACCACCCGCATCGGCAAGAACCCAGAACGTAGACCTGAAAGCGTTAAGAACAAGGTCAAAACTGTAGTACTGAAAGCCCTTGTAGGTGGTATCACCAACAAGAAGAAAGGCAGATTAAAGCAAAAGAGATCTTGTGTCTTACATCTTGATACTTGTGTCTCTCTTAAAAGAGTTTTTTTATTTTTTATTCATAACCAATTTTTATGCAAAGCTTAGAGATTATAGGGTTTAAAAGAGCAAATCTCGGTAAATCCGAAGCTAAGGCGCTTCGTGAGGAAGCTCAAGTTCCATGTGTGTTGTACGGCGGTGCTGAGCAAGTTCACTTCTCTGCCCCTGCTATCCTGTTCCGTGACTTGGTTTACTCTCCAGACGTTTACCAGGTTGACCTGAACATTGAGGGAACACACTACAAAGCCATCATGCAAGACCTGCAGTTCCACCCAGTAAACGAAATGTTGCTGCACGTGGACTTCTTATTGCTGCAAGATGATAAAGAAGTGAAAGTTGATGTACCAGTACGTTTCGTGGGTACTTCTCCAGGGGTAATGGCCGGGGGTAAACTGGTGACCAAACTGCGCAAGCTGCGCGTGAAAGCGCTTCCGGCTAACCTGCCAGATTCCATTGCGGTAGACATCTCTGACCTGGAGTTGGGTAAGTCTATCAAAGTGAACAAGATTGCTCCTGCCAACTACACTATCTTAACCAACCCACTTTCACCAGTGGCAACGGTAACCATCCCAAGAGCTCTGAAGAGCGCTCAGACCGAAGAGAAAAAAGGCAAGAAGTAATCCCTGCTTTTTCAAGCTTCTCAAAAATCCTGTTCTGCTTTCTGCGGAGCAGGATTTTTTTTGTTAGAAGCAGGATTGACGGGATTTCTCGGATTGATCAGGATTAGGAATGATGGGATTTTAGGATTGACCGGAAAGTTTGATGCAGTGATGTTGTAGACATAGAAGCCTTTCCCAAGTTAGGCAGTTGCAAGCTTTTCATCTGCTACATTCAACCATCTGCTAAAACCCCGGTTTCGGAGGGCTTTTCTGAAATCAGGCTGAAAACGCCTTTTTAATGACGGCTGCCACCCGCTCCTGATCAGCTTGCGTGAGGCTGGAACCAGAGGGCAGGCACAAGCCGCGGGTGAACAACTCATCGCTGGTGCGCTCCCCAAAGTAGTCATGGCCTTGGTAGAGTGGCTGCAGGTGCATGGGTTGCCAAAGCGGCCGGCTCTCAATGTGGGCGGCCAGTAATTGAAGCCGAAGTTCTTCAGGAGTAAGGTTACAGCTTTTCTTTAGGGTGAAGCAGCTGAGCCAACGGTTAGAGAAAAAGCCCTCTGGTTCTGCCTGCCACTCCAGTTCCTCAATCTCCTGCAGCAGGTATCGGTAATGGTCAAATATTTGCCGGCGTTGCTGCACGCGCTCCTCCAGCACTTCCAACTGACCCCGGCCTATTCCGGCGCTGATATTGCTGAGGCGGTAATTGTAGCCCAGGGTGGTGTGGTGGTAGTATGGCAAAGGTTCTTTGGCCTGCATGGCCAGCCAACGTGCCTGCTCCACCAACTGGGAATCTGGAGACACCAGGGCTCCGCCGCCCGAGGTGGTAATAATCTTGTTTCCGTTGAAGGAGAAAATGCCCGCTTTCCCGAAGGTGCCCAGTAGCTGGTCTCGGTACCGGGAACCCAACGCCTCAGCGGCGTCCTCAATAAGGGGCACCCCGTAGTGCTGGGTGATCTCCTGGATTTCCTGCAGCTGCGCGGGCATGCCGTAGAGGTGCACCAGCACCAGAGCTTTGGGCAGCTTGCCGTTTTTAAGCCGATTTTCCAAAGCCTGCGCCAAAGCGCTAGGGCAGAGGTTCCAGGTGGTGGGTTCGCTGTCAATGAAAACGGGCGTGGCCCCCACGTAGCAGATGGGGTTGGTGCTGGCCACAAACGTGAAGGTGGAGCAGAAGACTTCGTCGCCGGGGCCTACGCCCAGGGCCAGCAAGGCCAGGTGCAGGGCGGCGGTGCCGGAACTGAGCGCGGCGGCGGCCGGCACGCTGAGGTAAGCGGACAGCTCTCGCTCAAAACCGTCTACGTTGGCCCCGGCGGTGGTGATCCAGTTAGAGTCAAAAGCCTGTTGCACGTGGTGTTGCTCCTTCCCGCCCATGTGCGGGGGCGAGAGGTAAATAAAATTCAGGGGAGGGGTCATGCGGTTTGCTTCACAATGCGGGCCGGCACTCCTACGGCCGTGCAGTAACTGGGCAGGTCTGAGTTTACCATGGCACCCGCCCCTATAATGGAAAAAGCGCCTACCTTGCAGTTCTGCAAAATGGTGCTGTTAGTGCCCCCGTACACGCCCGTGCCCAGGCGCACACAGCCGCTCACCGCCACCTGTGGCATCAGGGAGCAGAAATCGCCAATAACGGTGTCATGCCCAACGGTGCAGGCCAGGTTCAGGAGCACGTGGCGGCCCAGCGTGACGTTGGTGGTGAGCACCGAGTTCTGGCAGACAATGGTGCCCTCGCCCAGTTTGTTTTCCTGCTCCGGCCGGCAGATCACCGAAGGGTGGACCAGGACCGGGAAACACAGCAGGGGGTTGAGCAGGCGGTCGGCCACGTCGGTTTTGGCCTGGCAGTTGCCAATGGCAATGGTCACGTACAGCTGGTGGTCTACGTTGTTGAGGTCCACTACCTTGCCCAGGTACGGCAGGCCGCAGATATGGGGCTGGGCGGGAACCGCATCGTCATAGAACCCTATGATGTCCCACTTGGGAGTAACCGCATTGATTTGGTGGAGGAGCATCAGCACTTCCCGGCCCAGGCCGCCCGCGCCAACAATGGCAATTCTTTTTCTTTCAGTGTTCATAAAGACGATTGGTTAGCAGAACCAGTAAACCGCTCCATGGTGGCCGTGCCCGGGGCCGAGATGCCCCTGGGGTTCAGCAGATGCCGGATGGTGCGTCCTAAGATACGCAAATCTACCCGGAAAGACACGTGGTCCACGTACCAGACGTCGTAGGCAAATTTCTCCTCCCAGCGCAGCAGGTTGCGGCCGTTTACCTGGGCCCAGCCGGTAATGCCGGGCCGTACCAGGTGCCGCCGGGCCTGCTCCGGCGAGTACAGCGGCAAATACTCCATCAGCAGGGGCCGGGGGCCCACCAGGCTCATGTCGCCCTTGAGTACGTTCAGCAGCTGCGGGAGCTCGTCCAAAGAGGTTTTCCGCAGGAATTTCCCCAGGGGGGTGAGGCGCTGGGCGTCGGGGAGGAGCGTGCCGTGCAGGTCGCGGGCCTCGGTCATGGTCCTGAACTTGTAGAAGGCAAACGGTTTGCCGTGCAGGCCGGGGCGCTGCTGCCGGAACAGGACCTTGCCTCCCAGCCCTACCCAGAGCGCCACCGCCACCAACGCCATCACGGGCCACAGCACCAACAGGGCGGTGCCCGCCAGCAGAAGATCTAAGAAACGCTTTCCGAACGCAAGGTACATGCGGTAATGTGCTAATTTTTAAAGGTGCTGATGTGCCAATGGACCGACAAATCAGGGAAATGACAGCCTTGGCAAGAGAGACGTTTTGAGCCTGTTTGAAAGAAAGCAGGATCAAAACGGAAGATACTAAAGTTAGCGTTTGTAGGGCTATTCCCCGCCTCATGGGCACTCAACACTAACAACTAATTCCCAATCACTAGTATCTTGCAGCATGATTCAATTCCCGAACGCGAAGATAAACCTTGGTCTGCAATTGGTGGAAAAACGCCCCGATGGGTTCCATAACCTGGTGTCCTGCTTTTACCCCGTAGGCTGGACCGATGCCCTGGAGATTCTGCCCGCCCAGGCAGAGGCCACGTTCACGCTTTCGGGCCTGCCCGTGCCTGGCGAACCTACTGCCAACCTTTGCTGGAAAGCCTATGAGCTCCTGCGGAAGGATTTTGAACTGCCGGCCATCCAGATGCACCTGCACAAGGTCATTCCCATGGGGGCCGGATTGGGCGGCGGCTCCGCCGATGCCGCATTCACCCTCAAGATCCTGAACGAGGTTTTCAACTTAAGCCTCACCTCCGGGAACCTAGAAGACTACGCCCGCCAACTGGGTTCTGACTGTGCCTTTTTTGTGCAGAACAAACCCGTGCTGGCCGTGGAGAAAGGCGATGTGTTTGAGCCCCTGGAAGTGGACCTAACCGGCTGGCACCTGGTGCTGGTGTACCCCAACCTGGCCATCAGCACCGCCGAGGCCTACGCCGGGGTTTCGCCCCGTTTCCCCGAAAACAGCCTGAAAACGCTGTTGGCGCAGGATATCTCCACCTGGAAAGACAGGGTAGTGAATGACTTTGAGGCGAGTCTTTTCCCCAAGTACCCGGTGCTGGCAGAGCTTAAGCAGCAGCTGTACAGCATGGGCGCGGTGTACGCCTCCATGTCGGGCTCCGGGTCTACCATGTACGGCTTGTTCCAGACTGCGCCCGCAGCTCCGTTACTTTTCCCGCAGGAGTACTCAGTTTGGCAGGGCGTTCTTTAAGCGCTGCTGCCGGCGGTGAATGACGGCTTCCAGAATGGGGTGCAGGAACACGCTGAACAGGATAATGGCCGCCCCGTAGTAAAACCCTGCCGACATCACCTCGCCTTCCTTGAAGATGAACCACGCCAGCAAGATGCCGTACACCGGCTCCAGGTTCACGGTCAGGTTCATGGTGTAGGCACTGAATTTATGCATGAGCCGCACGGCGGCGGTGTACGCGTACACGGTACACACCAGGGCCAGCAGGGCAATGCAGAACACGTCTACGCCCGTTAAGGCCAGTTGCAGCTCGCCGGTTTCGGTCATCCATTGACGGTAGAAGGGCAGGAACAGGCAGGTGGCCAGCCAGGCGCCGGCCATCTCGTAGCAGGTAATGGTGGTAGCCGCGTGCTGCTTGGTGAGCTTGCTGTTGATGATGGTGAAGCACGAGGCCAGAAACGCCGAGCCCACGGCCATGGCAATACCCACGGCATGGTCAAACTCAAACCGGAAGATGACGTACAGCCCCACCATGATGAGCAGCGCCAGCGCCACCTCATGCGGCTTTATCTTCTTATTGGTGAAGATTGGCTCCAGAATGGCGGTCCAGAGGCTGGCCGTGGCCATGCCCGCCAGGCAGATAGAAACCGACGAAATCCTGGCCGAGGCGAAAAACAAGATCCAGTGCGCCGCAATCAGGAAACCCACGCCCAGAATCTTCAGGATAGGCCCCCGCCCAATGCGCAGCGACTGCTTGCGCACTTTGATAATCACCGCCAGCGCCACCGCCGCCAGAATGGTCCGGTAAAACACCAATTCCACAGCCGGAATAGAGATAAATTTCCCCAGAATGGCCGTAAAGCCCCACAGGACAATGATAAAGTGTAGTTCCAGGTAATCTTTAAAGCGAGGGGTTTGCACTGGGAGGAATTGTAAATTGAGAATTAGAAACTAAGAATTGGGGCAGTAAAGGACGGCCTTCTGTTTTGAGGCTGATTTCTGCAGAATGGCCCTTAAACAAGACCATTGCTCAGGCCCTATCTCCCTACCGCTGGCGCGAGTTTCCAAACTCGTGCCTACAGATGCGGGGTAGCCTCCAGGCTACCCTCGCGGCAACGCCGCGACACCGGGATTGTTGGTCTTTAATATTTTTCAGCAGCACTTGAGTCCGTCATTGGTTCCCGGCGAGTCTGGAGCGTTCGCTTCATCCCTCGTCACGAGACCGGAGTCTCGCGCCAAAACTAGATCTAAATAGAAACCAACAACTAGCAACTAACAACTAGCCAACTATCGCGGTACCGTCCGGTAGAGGATAATGCCAATCACGGTGAACACGGCCAGCGGCACGAAGGCGGCAAGTTGCGGGGGAATACCGCCCACCGAAGCCAGGCTCCGGCTCATCATCACGAAGATGATGAAGATAAAGGCCAGCACGAACCCTAGGGCAATCTGCAGGCCTACGCCACCGCGCACCTTCCGCGAGCTCAGAATGACGCCAATGATGGTCAGCACCGTAATGGCGAAGGGGTAGCTCATGCGCTCGTATTTTTCGGTCATGTACATCTCCACATCGGTGGCGCCGCGCAGCACTTTCTCGTCAATGAGGCGGTTGAGCTCGGCGTTGGTGAGGGTTTCCTTGAGGCGGTAGGTACTGGCGAAGTCCTTGGGCAGCAGGTTAAGGGTGGTGTCAATGGCCCCGCCGTGGTAAACGGTTTCCTTGTCGCCGTTGAAGGTGCGCAGGGTGTAAGAGTCCATGTGCCACTTCTGCTTGGTGCTGTCCCACCGGATAGACTCAGAGGAAAGCTTTCGCAGGAGTTCCTGTTTTCTGATGGTTTCCAGCGTGAATTTATAGCCCACGTTGGCGTGGTTGTTATAACTCTCCAGATAGGCGTAGGTGTCTGGCCCGATGCGGAAGTGCACGTTGCGGCCCTCAAAGGTGTAAGGGTTCTTCACGTACTTTATCTCAAACGCCACCCGGGTCTTGTTGGCATTGGGAATCACGTACGAAGAGAAAAAGAAGATAAAAATCCCGATGATCACCGAACCAATGATGTAGGGCACCAGCATGCGTTTAAAGGAAATCCCGCTGCTCAGAATAGCCACAATCTCGGTATGCGAGGCCAGTTTGGCCGTTACAAACACCGTGGCAATAAATACCGTGATGGGGCTGAGCATGTTGATGTAGTGCGGAATCATGTTGACGTAGTAGTCCAGCAGAATCACCTTCACCGACAGGTTGTGCTGGATAAAGTCATCGTTCTTCTCCACGAAGTCAATCACGCAGATCACCGCAATGAGGATGATCACCACGAACACAAACGTGGTCAGGAACTTCTTAAGGATGTAATTGTCTAATAGCTTCAGCTTCACCGCTATATCAATTAGGAACTAAGAATTAAGAATTAGGAATTGCTTCTTGAAGGATAGACAACAGAAAGGCAAGTTTCCTCAAATTCCTAATTCCTGATTCTGACTTCATACTTATAAACGTGTCATTAACTTCTTTACCATCTGGTCTTTCCAGGGGCGGAAGGTGCCGGCCAGGATCTGTTCGCGCGCCTGGCCTACCAGCCACAGGTAGAACGTTAGGTTGTGCACGCTGGCAATCTGAGCCCCCAGCATCTCGGTGGCGTGCATGAGGTGGCGCAGATACGCCTTGGAGTAGAACGTACTCACGTAGCCGCCCAGTTCCTGGTCAATAGGAGAGTAGTCCTCTTTCCAGCGCTCGTTCCGGATGTTGATGATGCCCTGCGTGGTGAACAGCATGCCGTTGCGGGCATTGCGGGTAGGCAACACACAGTCAAACATGTCCACGCCCAGGGCGATGTTCTCCAGAATGTTAGCCGGGGTGCCCACGCCCATGAGGTAACGCGGTTTATCAGCGGGCAGTATGTCGCAGACCAGATCGGTCATCTCGTACATCATCTCGGCGGGCTCGCCCACGCTTAAACCGCCAATGGCGTTTCCGGGCCGATTTTTGGAAGCGATGGTCTCCGCACTCTGGATACGCAGATCTTTGTAGGTGCTGCCCTGCACAATGGGGAAGAGCGTCTGCTCATAGCCGTACTTAGGATCTGTGGCGTCAAAGCGGTCAATGCAGCGCTGTAGCCAGCGGTGCGTGCGCTCCATGGAGTTGCGGGCGTAGTGGTAATCGCAGGGGTAAGGGGTGCACTCGTCAAAGGCCATGATGATGTCGGCGCCAATGGTGCGCTGCGTGTCCATCACATTCTCTGGGGTGAACAGGTGCCGGGAACCGTCAATGTGCGAGCGGAACTTCACGCCTTCCTCCACAATCTTGCGGGTGCCCGAAAGGGAGAACACCTGGTACCCGCCGCTATCAGTAAGGATGGGCCGGTCCCAGCCGTTGAACTTGTGCAGACCACCGGCCTGCTCCAGCACATTTAAACCCGGCCGAAGGTACAGGTGGTAGGTATTGCCCAGGATAATCTGCGCTTTCACGTCTTCTTTGAGCTCGCGCTGGTGCACGGCCTTTACGGTACCGGCGGTGCCCACCGGCATGAAAATAGGGGTTTGTATGGTGCCATGGGCGGTGGTGAGTACCCCGGCCCGGGCTTTGGAAGCAGGATCTTTTGCTACTAAATCAAACGTCATGGATAACTGGTAAAATACCGGAGACGCCCTCCCTTTTGGTGCAATGGGCCAGCTATTTGCCAGCCAGGGTTTCTCCAATTGGCAAAGATACAAACAACCTTTTGTTCCACCGCCCGGCCGCTAGGCAGCGCAAGGATATTTGTGCTATTTTTGGACCCAGTTTTCTTTTCGCCTTGGACTACCTGTTTCCTCTCCACGTTTCGTTGCTCCTTCTGCTGGCCGCCTGTGTGCTGGTGCAGCTGTTCTATGTTCTCTATTACTTCCTGCCGCTGGCCTTCCACAAAGACCCGGCGCCCCAAAACGGGGCCAACCTGCCGCCGCTGTCCATTCTGGTGTGTGCCCACAATGAGGCTGAGAACCTGCAGGAATTGTTGCCCCTGCTCATACAGCAGGAGTACCCGCAGCCGTTAGAAATTATAGTGATTGATGATAGGTCCTGGGACGGCAGCCACGTGCTGGTGAAGGAATATGAGCTGGAGCACGCCCACGTGCGGCTGGTGCGCGTGAAAGAAACCCCGCCCCTCATGAGCCCCAAGAAGTATGCGCTCTTCCTGGGCATAAAAGCCGCTCAGTATGAGCATTTACTGCTCACCGATGCCGACTGCCGGCCCCTTTCGGCTACCTGGGCCCAAAGCATGGCCAGCGGTTTTTTAGGGGGAAAAGACATCGTTTTGGGCGTTTCCCCGTATATGCAGATATATGGATTCTTAAATCATTTAATTCGATTTGAAACCTTCTTGACTGCTATTCAGTATCTGTCGTTTGCTAAGCGAGGGCAAGCGTATATGGGAGTGGGGAGAAATCTTGCTTACACCAAATCAGTTTTTTTCCGGAACAAGGGTTTCTCGTCCCATATCAGGTCCTTGGGAGGCGATGACGATTTATTTGTGCAGGAAGCTGCCCAACACTCTGCCGTCCAGATTGTCATTGACCGCAGCGCCCAGACAAGCAGCTCCCCGGAACGCCGGTGGCGCGACTGGTGGCGCCAGAAACGGAGACATTTGGCGGCAGGGAGGCAGTACCAGAAGAAGAATCAACTCAGACTCGGACTTTTTGTCCTGTCAAACGCGTTATTTTATGTAATATCACCCGTTCTTTTAGGCTTGCAGTACCAGTTGTTGTGGGTTGGCCTCATTATTGGGGTGAGATATGCCGCCCTGTACGGGTCTTATTTGCCGGTGGCCCGCCGCCTGCAAGATCCGCTCAAATGGTGGCTCCTGCCAATCTTGGAAGTAGGATATTACCTCAATTATATAGGGATCGGGATCTCTGTTTTAACGACTAAAAAGGTAAGATGGAAGTAAACAAGCAATTTTCCGCGAAAGCGAAACACGATTTTAAACTGATCCAGTCTGCGGTGGAAGATGGCGACGAGAAAGCCTACGCCGAGCTGATGCAGATCTACAAAAAGCCGGTTTACCACGTGGTTCTCAAGATGGTGCGCAACGCCGATGACGCCGAGGACCTCACCATTGAAGCCTTCGCGAAAGCGTTCCGTAACCTGCACAAGTTCAACCCGGAGTACGCGTTCAGTACGTGGCTGTTCAGAATTGCCACCAACAACTGTATTGACTTCATCCGGAAGAACAAGATCAAGACCATGAGCATTGACTCGGCCATCAAGATCGACAACGGCGATGAGATCACCATTGATTTCAAAGACAACAACCTGAACCCGCAGGAGTCTGCCATCAAGAACCAGAAGATAGAGATCATGCAGTACATTGTGAGCAAGCTGCCAGACAAGTACCAGCGCCTGGTTACCCTGCGCTACTTTGATGAGCTGTCTTACGAGGAAATCGCCACCGAACTCAGCGCCCCGCTTGGTACCGTAAAGGCCCAGCTGCACCGCGCCCGCGAGTTGCTCTATGACATGGTGAAGAACAAGAAACACCTTATCTAAGACACAAGACGTCAGACATAAGACACAAGATTACAGAAGCAGCCCCAGCGGCTGCTTTCTGCGTTTTGGGCCTGTTTTCAGGGAAAGAGGCTTAAAACCTCACGCAAGTTTGAGCGCAGCGGTAACTTGTGGGAAACATGCCGCCAGTTTGCAACTGGCGTTGCACCTCATCAGGTATCGTGTTTCGCCAGTTACAAACTGGTGGCCAAGGAAAGCCACAAGTTGCGCTTACGCTAAACTTGCGGCAGGTCTTCGGAAAGAGCGGTTTCTAGCCTCTTTTCCTGAAAACGGCTCCAAAACGGAACAGCTCCATTTCTAACTCAGAACTCCAGACACAGAACTCAGGACTCCTTTTGTTATCTTTGGGCCTATGAACGCACAACCCGTGGATATCCTTACCCATTACTTTCCGGATCTTACCCCAGAGCAACAGAAGCAATTCGCGCGCCTCGCGGAGCTGTATGTAGAGTGGAACGCCAAAATCAACGTCATCTCCCGCAAAGACATGGACAACATTGTGGTGCACCATCTGCTACATTCCCTAGGCATAGCCAAGGTGGTGCAGTTCCCGGCGGGAACCTCGGTGATGGATGTGGGCACGGGCGGTGGCTTGCCAGGTTTGCCCTTAGCCATCCTGTTCCCCGAGGTGAAGTTTCACCTGGTGGATTCCATCGGCAAGAAGATCCATGTGGTGCAGGAGATTGCCAACGAGCTGCATCTCCACAACGTGAAAGCCTCCCACACCCGCGCCGAGCAGGTGCACGAAAAGTATGATTTCATTGTGAGCCGCGCCGTGGCTAGGTTGGCTACCTTCTACCAATGGATTCAGTTCAGCTTCAAAAAAGACTCTGTGCCTAACCAAGGGCTGTATTACCTCAAGGGCGGCGATCTCTCTGAAGAATTAGCGGAGTCTGGTTTGGTGCACCAGGTGTTTGACCTCAGCAGTTATTTCCAGGAGGAGTTCTTTGAGACGAAGAAGGTGGTGTATGTGCCGCAGCATCCCACGGCGTAAAGGTTTTGCGCCTGTTTGCTGAAAAACAGCTCTGAATAGACAAGCAAAAAATCAGAAGCCGCTTCAAGTTTGAAGCGGCTTCTGATTTTATTCCTTCTCAGAGTTGACTTTGATGTGGGTCAACACTCTTTTATGAATTTCATGGATGATGTAATTGCTCCAGGGCCTCCAATAAAAAGCTGGTTTGATGTTGTGGTAATACCAGGTTGTTCCCTCCAATTTTGTTTGACCGTTGGGTAGGGCCGTCAACTTAAACTGGCCTTGTGTAGAAACAAAATAGTCGTGCAGGTGAGGAGCGTCAATGTCCCAAAAGCTGATCTCTTTCATTGGTGCTGGTTGATTCACCACCTTAAACTTGAGTAGTTTTGGCCTGTTCCAAACAGTAATAGGCTCAACAAAGCTTCCTGTTGTGAAGTTACAATGGCGAACTGCTCCAACCCCCGTTCCTTTTATTGTCGCGTTGATAGGATAGGCTATCCCGGTTTTGAAAATTAGTTCTGTTGGCTCCTCCAGTTCAGGAAAAGCCACAACATTTTCCCAAACCGTTTCCGGGGAAGCATCAATCACCAAGGAGGTCACTACTGAAGAGAGTTGTGGGGCCGCGTCATGCTCTACAAAGGCCAAAGATGGAATGGCGGCAGTAAGCGCTAAGATAATTACCGATGCACCAGTAGGAGTTTTTGCAACGGCTTCATGGCCCAAGAAGCTTCCCAGCCAAGTCAAAAGCAACGCTAAAGGAGCCGCCATCACTATGCAAATCACACCTTCTATGGCAAATACCAGCAGTGCAAGCGTAAAAATCAATAGCGTAATGAACGCTACGGTTCTGGATTCTCTGTAAGAAACGGCTCTATTGTAACCAAATACAATTGTAGAGGCTGAGCCTAAGAGCAATGGGGTGATGATAAAAAGCGCAATCCCGTACTCGCCTATGCCATAAATGCCCCAGATGGTTAATGGGCCTGCAAGCGCAAGGGCAACCGCCACTGATAGCCACTTTCTTTTTCTTAGATCTGTGGGCAATAGTTTATGAAGGTAACTCATTAAATGATGTTAAAGAAGAAAGTTAGAGCAAGGTCAGCCTATCTAGTTCGCCCACAAGATCCTTTCAGGATGACAAAGGAGTGGGGAGGCAGCCTAAGCCAGGCCTATAGCTGTAAACTACTGGAAACCAAAAACCAATCACTAACAACTAAGCCCTACCGCACCAACTCCACCTTCTCAATGGTATCCCCGATATTCAGCTGATGCACTACGTCCATGCCTTTGATTACCCGGGCGAAAATGGTGTATTTGCCGTCCAGGTGCGGGGTGGGGGAGTGGGTGATGAACCATTGGCAGCTCTCGGTGTCTTTGCCCGCCGAGGCCATGCCCACGTAGCCTTCCAGGTAATTCAGATCCGCGAATTCTGAGCGGATGGCGTAGTCGGTGGAGCCCCAGCCGTCGCCGCGCGGACAGCCGCCCTGCGCCACAAAGTTGGGTACTACGCGGTGGAAGTTTTTGCCATTGAAAAAGCCCTGCTCCAGCAATTCCACGAAGTTGGCCACGGACCCGGGCGCGTCTTCCACCAACAACTCCAGAGTGACCTCGCCTTTGGACGTCTTCAGCTTGGCTTTCTGGGTTTTCTGCAACCGGTTCACCAACGTCCAATTGATGGGATGGCTGAACGGGGTGGCAGGCGTAGGAGCCGAGGTTTCGCCTTGGAGGTAATCCAGCGTTTTCTGCACTTCCAGGTATGTCTCAATGTCCCGGGGAAGCGTGAGTTTCGCTTTGGCCTGGGTCAGGAAGGCAAAATCTGGGTAGGCGTTTTTCAGGGTCAGGTCGGGGTTACGGAGGACGCCCGCTGCCATGCCCACCAAGGCCACATCGCCAGATTCTATGGCCTTTTTGAAAAGCTGGTTGAAAGCCGGAGCCGCCGTCCCATCAAAATTCTTCTGGCTTCTGATAGAGATCAAGGCATCCATGCCGGTGGTGCTGATGGCCGGGTGTTTCGCCTGAAAGACTTGCTGCTCAATGAACGGATATTGGCTCTGGTCTTTGCCGAGGGCGGTGAGCAGAGCCGATTTCTCATATGGATTGGAGGCCTTCGCAAACCGCTGCTGGATCTGTTGCCCTATTTCGTTCTTTTGATTAGCCGGTGCCGAGGCTAGGGCCGCTCCAAACAACGTGGCCCGTACCCGCCAGTCGGTCTGTTTCTGGGCGGCTTCCAGAAGTTTACCGGCATCTGCGGCAGGAGCTTTGCCGGCCAGGTATTCCGCGGCGCTCAGGGCTACGTGCGGATGCGCATCGGTGAGGGCTTTCCAGGCCGAGGCTTGCACCGCCGCATACGGCAACTGGTATAGCGGACGTACGGCATTCAGCCGAACCCGGTAATCAGGGTCACTCGTCAACACCTTAGTCACTACCGGAACTAGGCCCGTTGTATCGGTCATTTTACCCAAGGCCAGCGCTGCTGCCATGCGCACGTTGGCGCTGGGGTCCTGCTGCACTACTTTGAAAAGCTGCGCTTTGGCCGGACTAGGGTCCAGTTTAGCCGTGCGGCCCAGGAAGTGGGAAGCACCTAACCGGGCCTCTTCCTGGCTGGAGTTGAGCAAGGCGGCCGCTTTGGTGATGGCAACAGTATAGTTCAGTTTGCGTTGACCGGCCCGGTACAAAGCCCAGGCTTGGGCAGGTTCCATGTTGGCTTGCGCCGTGTAACGAGCGATCATGTCCAGTCCGTTTTGGGTGGCGCATTTGCCCCAGGCTTCCAGAATCTCGGCGCGTACGGGTACGTTCTGCTCCTGGTTGTAGGCTTCCATGAGGGCAGGTTCCGCTTTGGCGTTGCCTATCTGGCCCAAGGCATACGCCGTGGCTTTTCTCACTTCGGCCTCAAAATCTTGCAGCAAAGAGCTGAGCGCCGGAATAGCCGTGCTGTCCTGCACGGAGCCGAACGCTAGCGCCGCTTCGCGCCGGTACATGGTTTCGGGCCGATCCAGGAAAGTGAGCAGGTCCTGGGTTTTGCGTTCGTCTTGCAGCGTGTAGATTCTGCGGAGGGTGGCATCACTGAATTTGTTCACCCCACTGGCGCCGCTCTGCTGCGCAGGCTGCCTACAGGCCGAGGCTAAGAGGAGAAGAACGGCGGCCGTTCTAAGCTGTTTCTTCATAAGGGAATCTTGAGCACGGAAGATACAAAATCCATCGGCAGTCTAGAATAGTTGCCTCGGGTAACGCAACCTTCTGCCCCTGTTTTGGCCTCATTTCCCGAAAATGCCCCTAAAACGATACCCGGATTAGAGCAGAAATGCAGACCTTTGCGGCCATTATGAATACCCCCGCTTCGCCTACCTACTCGTTCCGGTTCTGGATGCTGTGTTTGAGTTCTTTTTTGTTCTCGGCCAGTTTCAACATGATCATCCCGGAGTTGCCCAGTTTCCTCACGCGTCTGGGCGGAGCCGAGTACAAAGGGTTCATCATTGGCCTGTTCACGCTTACCGCCGGACTCTCGCGCCCGTTCAGCGGAAAACTCACCGATACCATCGGCCGCTTGCCCGTCATGTATTTTGGCGTGGCCGTCTGTATTCTATGTAGTCTGCTGTACCCTCTGCTGACCACCGTCTTCGCGTTCCTGCTGCTACGCCTCATCCATGGGTTCTCCACCGGATTCACGCCCACCGGCGAATCGGCGTACATCGCAGACATTGTGCCCCTGGAACGGAGAGGCGCCGCCATCGGGATTTTCGGGTTGGCTGGTAGTCTGGGTCTGGCCGCCGGACCCGCCATCGGTGGAGAATTCAGCCGGCATTTCTCACTGAACGCGCTTTTCTACAGTTCCTCGGCCATGGCCTTGCTTTCCATTCTGGTGCTGGTGAACCTGAAAGAGACCTTGCCCAACAAGCAACGGTTCCGGGTAGGCCTGCTGCGCATCCGGCGCGATGAAATTTTTGAGCCCCTCGTGATTCCGCCTTTTATTGTGATGCTGCTCACGCTGTTCTGCTACGGCGCCGTGCTCACCGTCACCCCAGATTTCAGCCAGCACCTGGGCATCCAGAACAAAGGACTGTTTTTTACTTTCTATACCGTGGCCTCGGTGGGCGTTCGGTTCCTGGCTGGCCGTGCCTCTGACCGCTACGGACGCGTCACCATTCTGCGGGTTTCCACGCTCATGATGGCAGTCTCCATGGTGGCGCTGGGTCTGGCCCAAACCAAAGCCATGTTCCTAGGCGCCGCCGTGCTGTACGGCATCGGCACCGGTATGAATTCCCCTACGCTCTACGCCTGGGCCATTGACCTGAGCCACCCCGAACGTCGCGGAAGAGCCATGGCCACCGTGTACATTGCTTTGGAAGCCGGTATTGGAATCGGTGCCTTCGCCGCCGGTTGGATCTACGGCAACCGTATTCCTTTCATCCCTTTCGTTTTCTGGGGAGCCGCCGCGCTGTGCCTGCTGGCGTTCCTGTACGTGGTGGTAGGCAAATTCCCGAAGCGGGTAGAGGCGTAGTGTTTTAGGCTAGTTTTTGAGAAAAGAGGAGTAAAATAGAAGGGTCTTAGCAGTATAACTGAACTGGCGCGAGTCTCCAGACTCGTGCCTACGGATGATGCGAACGCTCCAGACTCGCCGGGCACCACATTCACATGTGGTGCGGAAGTTACATACTGTGACTTCTGAGCTAGTTTCCAGCAAGGCACGGAAGTGACTTCCGCGCCATAGTTAACTCATGACCGCCTGTTTCGCTGCGGGGCAGCGAGGATAGTCAGAGACTATCCATTATCCATAGGCACGAGTCTGGAGACTCGCGCCAGCAGGGCAAAGTCTTTCTTGCTTCTCACCCATAACTCAGAACTCAAGACTCAGAACTCAAGACTCAGAACTTCTACTACAAATATCCTTTCGCCTGAAGCCGGAACAGTTCTGCGTATCTGCCTCCTTTTTCCATCAATTCTTCATGTGAGCCCATTTCCACAAACTGGCCGTTCTCAATGACCAAAATCCGGTCTGCCATACGAACGGTGGAGAAGCGGTGCGAGATGAGGACGGCGGTTTTGCCGTGGGTGAGCTCAGAGAAGCGTTGGAACACCTCGTGCTCGGCGCGGGCGTCCAGGGCGGCGGTGGGCTCATCCAGGATCAAGAGCTGGGCATCTCGCATGTAGGCCCGGCCTAACGCAATTTTCTGCCACTCGCCGCCTGATAAATCCACGCCTTTGTTGAAGCGGCGGCCGATGATCTGGTCGTAGCCCTCGGGAAGTTTGGCGATGACCGTGTCGGCGAGGCTTTGCTGGGCTGAGGATTCAATGCGGGGATGGTTCTCTTTTTCCTCAATCCGGCCGATGGCGATGTTGGTGCCCGCGCTCATCTGGAACCGCACGAAGTCCTGGAAAATCACGCCAATTTCGCGACGCAGGTCGGCGGGGTCGTATTCGCGCAGGTCAATGCCGTCCAGCAGAATGCGGCCCTCGGTGGGGTCATAGAGGCGGGAGAGGAGCTTCACCAGGGTGGTTTTGCCGGCTCCGTTTTCGCCTACTAAAGCTAGTTTCTCGCCAGCGTGCAGCGTGAAACTCAGGTTGCGGATGGCCCATTTCTCGGAGTTTCGGTAGCGGAAGCCCACGTTCTCAAACGTGAAGCCATGCCGGATGGGACGCGGGAAAACCGGAGCACCTTTGATGCGTCGGATGAGCGGTTGGAGTTCAAAAAAATCAAAGAAGTCTTGCAGGTATAAGGCACCCTCGGCCACGCTGGTGAACCGGTTTAACACTGCTTCCAGCAAGCCGCGCAGGCGCATAAAGGAGCCGGAGAGAAACGTCAATTGGCCCAAAGAAACCTGCCCCTGCACTGTTTGGGAAATGAGGTACACGTACGCTCCGTAGTAGCCTGCGCTGCCTAGGGCGGCAAACACGCTGCCCCAGAACGCCCGGCGGGTGGAGAGTTTTTTATTGTCATGGTAGAACTTGTCTGACAGGGTGCGGAAGCGGTCGATCAGGAAACCGGATAAGCCGAAGATCTTCACTTCCTTGGCGGTCTCGTCGCTGGCGCCGGTTTGGCGCAGGTAATCCAGCTCGCGGCGCTCGGGGGTCCAGCCGTGGACCAGGGAATAGCTCCGTTCGTTAAAGTGCGATTCTCCCAGAAAAGCCGGTAAAACGGCTACCAACAGTAAAAGCAACAGCCAAGGATAGAAGGCGATGAGGCCGGCAGCCAGGAAGATCATGGTCAGGATGTCCTGCATCTGGCCCAGCACCTGGCTCATGAGCACCGTGCGGCTCAGGGTCTGGCGGCGGGCGCGTTCCAGTTTGTCGTAGAAAGCCGAGTCCTCAAACTGGTCCAGGTCCAGCTCGGCGGCGTGCTCCATGAGCTTGATGGAAGATTGGTTCGCGAACAGATCGCCCAACAGACCATCCGTCAGGGCAATACCGCGGTTCAGGAAATCAGAGAGCACGGCCAGGCCAAACTCAATGCCTATGAGCGTGAACAGGTGGCTTAGCAGTTTGGCCTCGGCCTGGGTGAGTCGCACCACTTCGTCAATGATCAGCTGCCCCACGTACAGTACCGCCACGGGCACCGCCGCCCTTAGCAAACGCAGCACCACGTTGATCAAGGCCATACGCGGATTGGTTTGCCATACCATTTTCAGGAACGGCGGTAAATGCTTGAGCGCACTCACCCGCTCCTGCACCGTGAGTTGCGGCTTGCCTTGTTGTGGTGGCTTTCGCCCGAAAAGATTATCCCAGAATGCCATAGGCGTTGAAGTTACTAGAAAGCCTTCTTCTTACGCATATCTGGTTTAAACGGAGATTTGGGAAAATGATGCAGAAACGGGTGACCCCAGCCAGCGCGGCTGTTTTGGGCCTGTTTTCAGGAAAACTGCCCTAAATCTATCTGTTTACTATACTTTAGGAAACCTCTTGCAGTGGCAACTGGGGTAAACGTGGTCTACCTTTGTCTTAGTGGAAAGGAGAACGGTTTTGTTTCCTTCACCGCTATATTTTCGTAGGAGATGGATATGGAAGAATCATTTTTACACCGGCTCTGGAGTTTGCACCAGCAGAACCAGTTCCGGATTCCCACTGGCCTGCTGTGCCAGTTTCTGAACAGATTGTTGCAGGTGTTGTTTCCGCCCCTCACAGAGCAGCCGTTCAAAAGTGTTCAGGCCCTGGCCCAGGAAGCCACCTTTCTGGAGCAGGAGTTAGAGTCCTTGTTGGAGGGCGTGCAGCACATCAGCGGTTTCTCGGCCGCCGAAACCGTGGAGCTGTTCATGAACCAGCTGCCGCAGCTGCACGAGCGGCTGATTGCTGATGCCGAGTTTATTCTGGAGGAAGACCCCGCTGCCCGGCACATTGAGGAGGTGATGCGCTCGTACCCCGGCTTTTACGGCATTGCCGTGTACCGCATTGCGCACGTGCTGTACCAGGCCGGCGTGCCGCTGCTGCCCCGCATTCTCACAGAATACGCCCACAGCCGCACGGGCATTGACATTCACCCCGGCGCGCGCATTGACTTTCCGTTCTGCATTGACCACGGTACCGGCATTGTGATAGGCGAGACCACCCACATTGGCAAGTATGTGAAGCTGTACCAGGGCGTGACCCTGGGGGCCCTGAGTGTCTCCAAGCACATGATGGACCTGAAGCGGCATCCCACGCTGGAAGACCGCGTGATCATCTACGCCGGGGCCACCATTCTGGGCGGCAACACCGTCATTGGCTCGCACAGCATTATTGGGGGTAACGTATGGCTCACGGAGAGCGTACCACCGTATTCACGGCTGTATCACCGGGCCCAGATCAAGGTAAGCCGGTCTGAGGCCCCCGAGAATATCCTTGACTTTTCTATTTAGTCTACCGCCTTTATAGGCTTTGTGAATTAATTATACATTTGTACCCGGCCGCAGCAAGGTGGTTGCTTGCGGCGGTATTTGTTCTAACGTAACCTTTACGATATGAAAGCAGACAACATTTTACAGACCATTGGGAACACCCCCGTGGTACGCATTAACCGCTTATATGGCGCCCAGGCGCAGGTGTGGATGAAGCTGGAGCGCGCTAACCCCGGCGGGAGCATCAAAGACCGTATTGCCCTGTCCATGATTGAAGACGCCGAGCAGCGCGGCCTGTTAAAGCCCCACAGCCATATCATTGAGCCAACCTCGGGCAACACCGGGGTAGGGTTAGCCATGGTGGCTGCTGTAAAAGGCTACGAGATCACGCTGGTCATGCCAGAGTCTATGTCTATTGAGCGCCGCCGCCTCATGGCCGCTTACGGCGCCCACCTGGAGCTGACCCCGCGCGAGAAAGGCATGAAAGGAGCCATTGAGCGCGCCCATGAACTGGCCGCCCAGAACGAGAACGCCTGGATTCCCATGCAGTTTGACAACGAGGCCAACACCCGCATTCACATAGAGACCACCGCCGAAGAAGTTCTGAGGGATTTCCCCGACGGCGTGGATTACCTCATCACCGGCGTTGGTACCGGGGGGCACATCACCGGCGTTGGCCAGGTCCTGAAAAAGAAGTTCCCTAACCTGAAGGTGTTCGCCGTAGAGCCTACCCTGTCTCCGGTGCTGAGCGGCGGCGCGCCGGGTCCGCACCCCATCCAGGGCGTGGGCGCGGGCTTCATTCCTAAGATCATGGACATGTCGGTGCTGGACGGCGTGATTCAGGTAACTCCGCAGGATGCCTTTGAATACTCTCGTCGGGCCGCCAAGGAAGAAGGCATTTTTGTGGGGGTTTCCTCCGGAGGCTCGTTGGCCGCCGTTGCCCAGAAGCTGAGCGAGGTGGAGCCCGATGCCAGAATCCTGACGTTCTGCTATGACACCGGCGAGCGCTACCTGTCGGTAGAAGGCCTGTTTGTGTAGTCTCTCTTGTAGTAGACAGAAAACCCCTGTTGCGCTGGCAACAGGGGTTTTCTGTTTTGGCCCTCATTCCTGAAAAAGGGCCAGGAAGCAAGGCCGTTTGTCTCTCCCTGCGGCAAAAGCAGCAGCAGGCGCAGGATTGATTTTCGTGTGCAAGTATTCCTTATCTTAGCCGAAAAGGAGACAGGGATGAGAACTATTTTAGGCGTCTTGATGATCATGATGATTCCGTTTGCCGGAGTGGCGCAGACAACCTTCGCCTTGGCGAACCAGCCCACGCCAAAGCCCAGCGTTCACCTGGCCTTACCCGCGCCGGGGCAGGAGAAAGACCCCTCGGTCTACAGGAAAAGGGGAGATACCTTCTTGCTGCTTGGCATCGGGCTGAACATTGTCAGTGCGGGATCGTACTTGATGGCTCCTGCCTTTTTCAAGAAACCGCACGACCCTACCACTGAGTACATGTATTTCAGAGAGGTGGCCAAGAACGATCCTGTGGTGCTGGCAAGATTACAGCAGGAGTACGACCAAAAAATGGGGGTGTACAGGCAAGAGGTAAACGACCGTAACCGGAAGATCAGGAACACCCGGTATGCCTTCGCCGCCGCGTTTACCCTGGGAGTAACCTTAGACCTGGCGGCGGTGCTGAACTTCAAAAAAGCCAGGCAGGCAGCCGCTTCGCTGTAACCGTCACACTCCAAAGCAAGAAAGCCTCCCAACAGGAGGCTTTCTTGCTTTGGAACCAGGCCGTTGCAGTGGGCGACACCCGAGGAGCCCGCCCGCGTGCCGGTTATTTCTTGAACTGAATGGCGGTGGCATCTCTGCCGCCTTCAAAGACAATGGCGTCCGCCGCGCGGCTTTGCACCTTTTTCACCATTTGCTGTACATCTTCCTCAATGGAGTTGTTCACAAGGCCACCGGTGATCAGGGACTTCACCTTAATGCCGCCAGCCTTGCTGCCCAGCGGGGTGTAGTCTAAGGTAGGCTCGTTCATCACGTACACCGGGTACCCCATTACTTTTGACACTTTTCCGTAGCCTTTGGTCTGGGGCGTTCCCTCGTCGGTGAACTGCACGCCCACAATCCGTTTGCCGGCGCTGTAGATCACGGCGTCTACCCGGGCGTTTTCTTTGGTTACTTTTCTGATGAACTGCTCTACCCGGTCAGAGATGGTCTTGTTCACCAAGCCCCCGGTTAGCAAAGACTCTGCTTTGAGGCCGGTGCCGGCGTCTACCACCACCTCGTATTCCCGAAGGGGCTCGCAGAGGATGTAGGCTTCCACCCCGTTGATTTTTCTAACTTTTGCCAGCTCATTTTTGTTTTGCGCCTTGCTCACCGTTACAGCAAGGCAGATAAAGGCGATTACAGATAAAAGTTTTTTCATGGGAGAGTGATTGATAGTTGTTATATGTCTCTACAATTATATATTATTAAAATGATATGCGCAATAAATATTTATAATTAAGACTTAAATATTTATATAGTATTTGCTGGCTTGTATAATTATTAGATATTTCTACCTGCTGGCACATGGCATGTATACCCCGTTCCTGGTCGAATCGGGTATTTTTTCCGGGAGGAGTTTTCCTTAGAAAGACTTTTGGCTGAGAGATTTCTGAAAGTTTGGGCTGGTTTACCCTTAAAATGGAGAAAGCAGGCCTAAAACGTTGGCCGGCCAGACGAGAGAACCATACGCCTGATTTTGGATTGAAAGGCTTTGCAGCCTGGAGGCTGGATGGGTGGCAAGGCAGAATTGAGGCACAAAAAAAGCCCTTACAAGTCTGTAAGGGCTTTTTTTAAGTGTGGAGAATATCGGAGTCGAACCGATGACCTCTTGCATGCCATGCAAAAGTATAGCCTTTTCATTTAATTTCACTAGTTTTCTGTTAGTCTGTAAGTTGTTGATATTGAGCTATTATATTGATTATATTCTTTATATCTAGTTTCTTTGGTTATCATGTATTCGCTATATTTGTGTGTACCCTTGTGTGACCCTTTTAGAAGGTGCACACAAACCTGAAGACTAAAAGGATGTTTGAATTCTCTGATAGCGGCGTTACGTTAGCCACCCTACTTGAAACCCGAAAGGTCAATAAGGAAGGTTTGCACCCTGTTAAAGTAAGGGTCACTTTCAAGCGCCAGCGCAGTTATTACTCAACCGGCAAGATGTTGTCACCTGAGGAATGGGAACGCCTACCAACTGCTAAAGGGAAAGAGGTGAAAGAGGTGCGGGAATCAATACAGAAGTTTTCTGACAAGATCAGGCACGAGGTCAAGGACTTGATCAAATTGGATCAGTTTAGTTTTGAGGCCCTTAACAAACGCCTAAGTAACGCTACAAGCGACACTCTCAATACCGCCTTTAATGCTAGGATAGAAGACTTGAACGAGAAAGGGAAAGTCAGCACCTCAGACTGGTACAAGTATTCCCTGAGAAGTATAGAGCTATTTGCCGGCAATAAGGTTAAGTTCTCCCAAGTTTCCATTGACTGGCTCCGGAAATATGAAGCATATTTGCTGAAAGAGGAGAAGAGTTATACTACTATCTCCATGTACATGAGAGCCTTGCAGGTAATCATGAACGAGGCCAAAGAGGCCGGAATCATCAAGGCTACTCAGCACCCATTCGGCAAAGGTAAGTACGAGATACCTCAGCATGAAGGCCGGAACATAGCGCTAACCATTGCTCAGATTTCGCAGATAGTTAAACATGAGTGCAGCAGTGACAATGAGGAGATGTGCCGGGACCTATGGTTTTTCTCCTACCTCTGCAACGGTGCCAATATTACCGACATCTGCAAGCTGAAGTACTCCAATATCCGGAATGGTGAGATTTGTTTTTACCGGCAGAAAACTGTAGCCAAGGCCAAAAAGAAAAAGCTTATCCATGCCATTATCACACCTGAGATGCAGGCCATCATTAGCAGGTGGGGAAACCAAAGCGGCAAGCAAGATGATTTCATATTCCCATTCCTAAAGGGTAGCGAATCCCCGACAGACGAGCGCCGGATCATTAAGAACATTACACACCTGATGAATGATAAAATGAAGGTGCTAGGGGAGAAGCTAGGTATTGGAACCATAAGCACCTATACGGCCCGTCACAGCTACGCCAGCGTACTTAAGCGCTCAGGGGCAAACATTGCCTTCATATCGGAAAGTCTAGGTCATAATGACCTAAAGACCACAGAAAACTATTTGGCTTCCTTTGAACAGGAAGAGCGGATTAAGAATGCCGCATTACTGACGAAATTCTAATCAGCTTGAAACTAATTAGTTAACATGGCAAGCTTCATTCAGACACTAGATGATAGGTATAAAGGGATTTTCGGGAAAGATAGCCCCAGTAGCCTTTATAAAGCCTCTGTTAGTCAAAAATTTGTGCCGACAGAAGAGGAAGCGAAAGAAAATAAAGGTATGATACCTGGGGAAACATACTCTAGAATTTTGCCGCCTGATTCGATCGAAAGTGCATGGAATAGAATGGAAAACCTCCATGCTCAATTCGAATGTGAAGGGTACCAAGTCCGTTTTTTCGAAGAGTTTGGCAAAAAGCCCTCTATTGAAATTTATTATAAGACCCTTGCGGCCTTGGATGAATTTATAAATAATGCTGAAAGTGTAGGTATAGAGACCATCCAAAGGGCATTTAAAGGACATTCTAATGGATTTGACGCACCAAAAGTCCAAGAGTATTTAAGGTTGAAGCATGGCTACTATAAGTCACACCTCTGCGAAGGGAATTACGCTGGGTCAGTAGCTGCTCAGGTTTACGGTAAGTATTTCCTCTTTAGGGATTGGCTGATAAAGGAAATTGAAAACTTAAATAGGAGCAATTTATTTAGCTCCAACACAAAGAGGAGACTTAGTCTTGCCCAAATTGGTTTGCTTTATATTTATCAAGGGAAAACGATAAATCAGGGAAACGCGAATGAGGTTGCACGCCATTTTGGGCATGCTAGCGGAGCAAAGTTGTTGAAATGGTATAATGCATATCACTCTTCACCTACACGAATAAGCTCTGGAAAAGTATTAAGTTCTGGAAACGGTCAAAGGGTAAAAGACTTGAAAATTGTGATAGACGAGTTGAAGAATTACAAGTATGATTCATCTTCGGCAGAAGCCGATTTGGCGAAGCTTAAGGAAAATATAGAGAACGATAAATAAAAAAGGTACCGGTCTGGACCGGTCTTCAGTTTTCACCTGTTCTAGTTTAGCATCAAATTATTTCATGTTGATGCTATGGAATTTATACTAACGACCCCAGACCAATTAAAGACTGTAATTACGGACGCCATTTTTAGGGCTTTAAACGAAAAACCTGTCCCACAGCAGCTTCCGGATCGGTGCACCTTCGATGATGCAATAGAGATAACCGGACTTAGCAAGTCAAAGCTTTACAAGCTTACCTCCGCAAAGGAGATACCCCATAAACGGTTTGGGTCTCGTCTCATTTTTTCGCGCAAGGAATTAGTTGCTTGGATTGATTCCCAAACCATCGAACAAGATAGAGGGGGCATAGACTTAGCCTTGGCAAGAAGTGCCAGAAAAAAGAAAGGAGCTTGCCATGCCTAAGCATAGTAGCTCCTCTGTAAAATCTTTGTTCGACCAAAGCAAAGATAACAAAATCAACCAATTCCTGCAATCTGTTCCCTGCCTGACATTTTCTGAGAAAGGACTAAAGCATATCGCTAAACGGTCTAACATCACAGGTTTACAACTCTCACAAAAGATAAAAGAGTTTGAAGAAGGGGGGTGTGGCCATGGGTGATCTGCAACCTGCATTCGATGACACTCTATTTGAGTCAAACCCCCTTGTTACTGAAGCTAATAGCCTGCTAAGGCAAGCTAAAGAGGCGAGTCAACACATAGGCATATTCACAGTAAAAACTGCGAATGAGTGGATAGACCAAGCAAAGTTGCGCCCTATCCCAAAAAAGCTTTTCGGAGAACTCTGGTTTGAGGGTGAGCTCTGTATTCTGTTTGCTGACACCAATCTAGGCAAATCAATTCTTGCAGTTCAGATAGGAGACAGTATAAGCAAAGGAGTTCCAATTGTTGGTTTTCCCTTAGAAGCCAAAGCCCAATCTATTTTATACTTTGACTTTGAGTTATCAGACAAACAGTTTGAGAATAGGTATTCTGCAGATTTCTCACAGCATTATCAATTCAATGATAATTTCAAGAGGATTGAAATTAACCCTGACTCTGATCCCCCAGAAAGCGGCACATTTGAAGATTGCCTCATCGAATCCTTGGAGTGTGCCGTTGTTGAAACAGGAGCTCGGGTACTGATTATAGACAACCTTACTTATCTCAGGAATGAGACAGAGAAGGCGAAGGACGCTCTCTTCTTGATGAAGCACCTGAAGGGATTGAAGACAAAATATGGTCTTTCAATCCTGGTCTTGGCTCATACACCAAAGAGAGACTTCACCAAGCCAATTTCTCGGAATGATTTATCTGGCAGTAAAATGCTGATGAACTTCTGTGACAGTGCCTTTACGATTGGAGAAAGTCATTCGGATAAATCAATACGCTACATCAAACAGATTAAAGTCAGAAATACCGAAGCTATCTATGATGCTGAAAGCGTAGCGCTTTGTCAAATCTGTAAGCCTAATAACTTTTTGATGTTCGAATTTGTAGGGCTGGGCTCAGAGCGGGATCATCTGAAACAAATGTCAGACAAAGATTGGGAGAGCCTCACAGACAGGGTGCTAGAATTATATAAGTTAGGTAAAAGCCTACGGGAAATAGGTTCGGAGTTGAACATCTCCCATATGAAGGTAAGCCGAATTTTAAAAAATTGTAACACAATGTAACAGTTGTAACACCTTATACCAGTGTTACAACTGTTACAGCAATCGACTTAGAGATGATGGAGTTTCGCTACAATCTGCAAAACGGAAGCGCTAAGCAAGTCTGCCCAAGCTGTGGCAAAAAGTGTTTTGTGCCATACATTGATGATTTTACCGGCAAACCATTGCCTGAGCGATATGGGAGGTGTGATCGTGAGATTAATTGTTCTTACCACTTAAACCCCTATTCTGATGGGTATGCCAAACCGATAAAGGCGGCTTTAAAAGGTAGATTTACAGGTAACCAGATAGCAGGAGGGAGAATGCCCTTGCAACCTTCGCCCAGTCGGGAAACTTCGTTCATGGAGTTTGATGTATTTAACAAGAGCCGATCGCATTATGGGCAAAATAACTTCGTGCAGTGGCTTGTCAGTTTATTTGACGCTGAAAAAGTAAACGAGCTAATAAGTAAATACCATATAGGTACCTCTAAACACTGGCCTGGGGCTACGGTATTTTGGCAGATAGATAATGAGGGTAAAATAAGGGCTGGAAAGATAATGCTCTACCATCCTAAAACTGGGAAGAGGGTGAAGGAACCTTATACCCATATTACTTGGGCACATAAATCCTTGGGATTGGCAAAATATTATCTGAGGCAATGTTATTTCGGCACCCACTTACTTAACTCAAGCAACAAGCCTGTGGCGCTTGTGGAGAGTGAAAAAACAGCCATCATAGCGAGTGCTTACCTTCCTGAATTTTCATGGTTGGCTGTCGGCAGTCTCTCTAACCTCTCTGTGGAGCAATGCAAGGTTTTAGCAGGTCGCAAAGTGATTCTATTCCCTGATTTGAATGGATTTGAGAAATGGAGGGCGAAGGCCAAAGAGATAGAAAAGCAAGTTGCCAATGCCTCCTTTTACGTGTCTGACTGCTTGGAAAAAATTGCCACTGATGCTGAGAAAGAACTTGGGTTAGACCTGGCTGATTTTCTTTTAAGATGGGAATATCATGCCTTTGTCAATGGCTCCAACAGGCCAATAAATATAAAACTAACAGGAATTTAAATTCATTTGTAAGAGATGGAAATCATGAGAAAAGAATACACATCAAAATATAATGACGCATTTCAAAAGCTATGTTCTATGGAAGAGCTTATTATAACTTCTATAAAACCAAAACTTAAGCTAGCTATGAAAAAGGCCTGTCTGGAGCAGGGAAAAGTAGCAGACTGGTGGCTTGATGAGTTGGCAGAGGTGGACGCCCCCATTGTGAACGCATATTTGTTGCAGTATGGGTTTCAGTTTGTGGGAGGGAATACCCATGCCGAAGCGATTGCCGGTGCTAGCTTGGTCTTCTGCCAAGGCCACTTACAAGAAGCTGAGGAATTTATGGAAAAAATTGAGGAGGAGGTTCTCAAATATCCGAAAGAAGCAGAAGCCTACTGCAGGGGTCTGGTAATGCTGGTAGGCCACTTCTCAGAGGTGGCTATTTTGAGCGCTGTTAAAACTACCCTAGGTTATGATAACTAATACCCAAGCCAAAGAGAGGTTCATAGAATTGAGAGCTCAGGGCTATTCCTTTAATAAAATAGCCAGGGAACTGGGCAAGTCCAAACAAACTCTTATTGATTGGAGCAAGGAACTGCAGGAGGAGGTGGCCAACTTGAAAGCATTGGAATTAGAGGCACTTTATGAGAAGTTCCATCTGCTCAGGGAAGGACGCATTCAAAACTTGGGCATGGTGCTCTCAAAGCTTAGAAAAGAGGTAGAGGAGAGGGATTTTTCCAATGTCCCCACAGACCGGCTTCTAGACTTACTCCTGAAATATACCAATGTGCTAAAAGATGAAATGGTGGACCCCGTTTTCAATAGCGCAGAGGAGGTGAGAGAGGAGCGACTAGTGAGAGAGTTATTATCAGAGTTAACCATCATCGGGAAAAACCAAAAGTAGACCAAAACCTTACCAAAATAACAGACTTATGGGAGCCATCATTTCTGCTGAAGATGTTAAAAGACTACTGCTAAGGGTCTATACTAGGTACCAAGGAGGCGGCATCTCGGAAGCCCAAGCTCAGAAAGAAACATTTATCTTAAATTCTCTTCTGAAAGCCATTGAGGTCGCAGACCTTGAAGAACGCTTGAAAGCTATAGAGCAAAGCATGAAGGATCATGACTAAGAAGATAGATTTAAGTAAATATCTGATGTATGGGTCTGCAAAGCAGAGGGCCGCGCTCCACATCTATCATCGAACGGTTTTAGATGCCATAGAACAGGGACAGGAAAACCTTAAACCCATTCTTACCGATCGCGAGGCGAGAGCACTTATAAATAGCTTTAAAACCAGTCATGACAGAGAAGTATATGATAAGTGCCAAAGACTTAACAATCGGATTATTATTGGCGTCGAACGCCTATACCTGCTTGGGTTGCAATTGGAAAGGGACCGTTTGCAATTTCTGTATGAGAGTGAAAATATTAAAGGTATAAATGACCCAGGTGAGAGATTAAGGCATTTGTTACTAGCTGAGTCTTCATTGCTTAGAAGCTACAACGCTTTCTTCAATTTTTACTCTGCTCTAAAAATCTATACAAAAGATTGTTCTTATTCAAACAAGTATATTCTAGACAGTATCGAGGCTTGTTTTGAATCCATTCACAAGAACCATGGCGTTTATCCGGTTTTCATGGATGGA
Organism: Rufibacter psychrotolerans; assembly: GCF_016924645.1. GTDB lineage: Bacteria > Bacteroidota > Bacteroidia > Cytophagales > Hymenobacteraceae > Nibribacter > Nibribacter psychrotolerans. The sequence goes on from NZ_JAFFJV010000025.1 coordinate 81,244, forward strand.
GTAGCGGTACATAGATGTTTTTCTGATATAGAAGTAGACTTAACAGCAGTTGATAAACTACTGTTGGAAAAGTTTAACCATAGCTGTTTTCATAATAGTCAACTTGATTAAAGAATTCCTCTGTTTAAGATAAAGGGTTAGATAGCCGCAACAGTCTTACTTGTAAGTTCTTCTAAATAAAACCTAGGCATTCTTATTAGCAAAAGCATGTTTAAAGGGTGTTAGCTTGTACTTAAGGCATTGTATTCTTTAGATTTGGGGAGTGTCTTAAAAAAGCTTTTTTTCTTTTATGAATATTACCGCCTCAGAATTTCACATTGTAAGCCTAGATGACAAGTATGCTATTCAGGTAGATAACGATTTGCTTACAACACCATATGGGAATGTGATTGCCCATGAGAGTTACAGGCTGATGCAGCACATGGTACTGGAATTAGAGGGGCGTGAGGAAATCGATGTCTCTAAATTTGGATATTTTAATCTGCTCTCGACATATATTGAATTCTATGAGAACGATACGCCTGTAATGTCAAAGGAAGAATTTAGGAGGTTCATTTTATCAGACGGAGTTTTAAAGGCATGTGCAGGTCCTGAAAAAATTCACCAGTTTAAAAAGTGGGGAGCCATGTTAAGAATATTGGAGGAGCGTTCCTTGGAATATCCTGACCTTATTCAGACACCTTACCCAGAGGATGTAGAAGAATGGATTGGAGGGCCTGATTCTGAGTATGCGAAATCTGTTGATGAGTTAGTGACTCATTTCTGTAATGAGTTTAATCTTTTGAGCAAGCAACAAAAATCTGTAATCATTTCCTGCGCAACTACCCATGGTTCTATCATTTATGCCATCTTACTTGCTTCAAAAAGATGTAGTGAATTGGAGTATGCAACAGCCATTGCAGCAGGTGAATGCTTACTGCCCCGAGTATTTGACGTGGAGATTGATGAATACAGACCCTGGATGAATGAACTTGTTCTGCATGCGAATACCGTCTCTAACTTTGTCAATTTTACGCTAACTCCCGACCTCCATACAATCGACATTCTTCGGGAGAGACTTCCAAACTATACTTTCCTTCCTGAAGCGGCTAGGTTTGCTTTAATTGAGGCTCTTAATAGAATCAATGAAGCCAACAGCGATGATTACTCTTCGTCTGTAGTGTTGCTAGGAAAAGCATTGGAGGTGTCACTTAAAGAACACTATTTTGATCCATTTCAGATTAGGTTCAAATCTAAGTTTTTGGAACAAACAGAGACACGAATTTTCATTGAGGAAAATGGGAAGTTCGAAAAATTTGCTAGGTTCCTTGCTAATGAACCACACCAAATTGAGTTCGGCTCAATGTTATATGTGCTAGAAAAGCTCCAGAGACCAAGCACTAGAAGCAATAAGGTGCTATCGCAATTTTGTGATTACCTGACTGATGATGTGCAGAAGCCCTATTTGATTTCAAAGGAGTTTGTTTCCAATGCCCGCCAATTGGCAGAGGCCAGAAACAAGGCTGCCCATAGTAGTAGGTATACCCTTACTGAAGCTAGGAAAATGTCGGAAATAGCTTTGGAGCTACTATCGTTAGTTTAGGAAAGTGTTAGTATTCTAAATCAGAGATCTCCAGAAGCCCCTAAGCCAAGCTTAATCATGTAATCAATCTATAATCAGCCTATTTTAATTTATAACATTACACTATGAGTTCAAGTCCTACTTACAAAGACTTCTTATTACTTTGGAAACAGTTTACTGATATGGCGTTAACTCATGGTATTACGAAGGCTGCCTTGAGTGGGAATAGTAAACACCATTGGTCATTTTATTATTTCTATGGAAACAATTATGAGGCTCATGGGCAAACCTTATTAGAATATTGTATATCGAATGGTTTAGAAGATGTGCTGTGCACTATGGAATTGTCAGAGTTTGGAATGACTGGTTATAGGCTTGAGCCTAAAGCTTCACATCATGATGAAGAAGTAGGAATCTTTAGGCAAGCCACAGATATACAAGATCTACATTTCTCCAGTGTAGATGATTTAAATGAGTTAGAAGAGGTTTTAACAAGCATGCTTGAAGCAGAAGGTTCTTTGAAAGTCATAGCAGCCTGTCAAACAGATGTACACTCACCCGTGGAGTACAGAGAAATGTTCAAGGGATTGGTCTCTTCTTCTATACTACAGAAGGAGTCCGTAGAAAGCGAGTACATTCTTTTTCTACCATTTTTTGAAGACCAACTTGATATCAAATGGAAGTACCTCGTTTTAGATTCTTATGGCAATGAGCTAGAGGAGGGGTGTGTTTAAACTATTCTTTTTCGACACACGAAGGGGCTACAAGTAATGCTTAAAACAAATTATAACATGTAGACCTGTAAATCTCAACACGTTGTGTCATAAAGCATTAACTAACCCAAGTTGCGATTTACTCGATGACTTGAGTTAGAGAGTAGGCGGAGATAAATAGGATAAGCTTAAGGATGAATCCTTGGGCAGTGACGGCATGGATTTTCTTTGGGAAAAAGCCGGTGATACC
>NZ_JAFFJV010000026.1 GCF_016924645.1 Rufibacter psychrotolerans
AGCTTGCAGCTCGTGCCTTCTACAGGTGAATTTGCCTTTACGGCAATGCCGGTTCAGGAATGCGTACGGACACGAGCTGCAAGCTCGCGCCAGCGAATGAGATCTGGCATTGGAAAAAGGAAAGTCAGCAAAAGGGATAGATCAAGAATTGGTGCCTGCTCCTGTGTCAACATTTTACTTCACCTCCTGCAAAGGGGGAGTTTCTAAAGGAGTAAATAAATATCTTTTTAGTACCACATTTTAAGGGTGTTTACCGTAAAACGGCCCTAAACACAGATCAACAAAGGTCTTTCAGTCGTGAATGCCATTGGGTGTGAGAAATTTCCAAATCTCCCCATTTCCACATTTTCAAATAGAGAAACTATGCATAACCCTGTCGCGACGTATCGCTTGCAGTTTCACAAGGAATTTACTTTTGAGGCTTTTGAGCGTGTTATTCAATATTTACAGAAACTAGGGGTAAGCACCATCTATGCTTCGCCCATTTTTGAAGCAACTCCGGGAAGTACCCACGGCTACGACGGAGTAAATCCGCACCGCATCAACCCTGAGATTGGGACCGAGGAGCAACTGAAGACCTTAGCCAACGGGCTGAAAGAGCAAGGCATTAGCTGGCTGCAGGACATTGTGCCCAACCACATGGCTTTCCATACCAATAACTCCTGGTTGATGGATGTGCTGGAGAAAGGTCCGTTGAGCCAGTACCAGAAATTCTTTGACATCGGCTGGACCAGCTCTCTGTACAATGGCCGGGTAATGGTGCCGTTTCTAGGGTCTAAACTGGAAGAGGTAATCCAAAACGGTGAACTGAAAATTGCCTTTGACGAAGAGCAACAGCGTCTGGTATTAAAGTACTATGACAGCGGCTATCCGCTTAATCCTAGATCCTATGACACCATCCTGAAAGGCGAGGGCTCCAACCAGGCCATCGATCAACTCGTGGAAAAACTGGAACAAGTGCATCAGGACGAAGACCCTAAAGCTTTCTCGCTCAAGTGGGATGAGTTCAGGCAACAGCTGACGTCTTTGATGAAAGACGAAACGGTAAAAACTTCTATTGAAGAAAGCCTGAAGATCTTCAACGACAGCCCCGAAAAGCTACAGCAGTTAACTGAGGAGCAAGTGTACCAACTTTGCCATTGGCAGGAAACCGATTATCAGATTAACTTCCGCCGGTTCTTTACCGTGAACGGACTTATCTGTATGAACATCCAGGACCCGGAAGTATTCCAGATCTACCACCAATACATTAAGCAACTGCAAGACGAAGGCGTATTCCAGGGCTTGCGCATTGACCACGTAGATGGGCTGTATGATCCAACCGGGTACCTGCAACAACTACGTGAACTAGCCGGAGAGGAAACTTACATTGCAGTTGAAAAGATTTTAGAGTCCGGCGAACTGATGCCGAAGCAGTGGCCTATTCAAGGGAATACCGGGTATGACTTCCTGGCGTACGTGAACAACCTGTTTACCTACAAGCCCGGTGAAGAAGCCTTCAACAAGCTGTACCATGAACTGGTAGGCGAGGGAGCCGAGGTGCAGGAGCAGATTCATGAGAAAAAGGCCTACATCTTGAATGAGCACATGGCCGGCGAGCTGGAGAATCTGTACCAGTTATTCCTGGAGCAGCGTCTGGTAGATGAAGAAGTGCTGAGCAGCGTACCTGGTGAGCAGGTTAAAACCGCTATTGGTGAGTTCCTGGTGCAGTGTCCGGTGTACCGTTATTATGGTAACCAGATGCCGCTGGATGGCGAGGAAGCCGAAGCAGTACAGAACATTTTCAACCGCATTAGAGAAAGTAAATCAGACCTTACTGGTGCCGTAGAGATTCTGGAAAGAGCCATTTTAGGAGTTGCGCCTGAAGGGGAAGATGATACGTACTTGGAGCGCTCGCAACGTTTCTATCAGCGCCTGATGCAGTTCAGTGGTCCGTTGATGGCGAAAGGGGTGGAAGATACCATCATGTACACCTACAACCGTTTCATCGGGCACAATGAGGTAGGAGATGCGCCAGAAGCTTTCGGTACAAGTCCAGAAAGCTTCCACCAGATTATGCTGGACCGTCAGGAGAACTGGCCTTTGTCTATCAACGGTACTTCTACCCATGACACCAAGCGCGGCGAAGACGTACGGGCCCGCTTAAACGTACTCACCGAAATTGCCGACGACTGGGCTACGGCCGTACAGGAATGGCGTGAACTGAATGCTGACCTGAAGCAGAACAACGCCCCAGATGTCAACGATGAGTACCTGATCTACCAGACCTTGCTGGGCGCTTACCCAATGCCAGGCCAGGATGAGGACGATTTTAAGAACCGCGTGCAGGAGTACCTGCAAAAAGCCCTGCGTGAAGCGAAGGTCAATTCTAACTGGACCACACCAAACGAAGAATACGAGTCTGCCACCAAAGCCTTTGCAGTGAAGCTGCTGGACAAGAGCCGTCCGTTTTGGGCCAGTTTTGAGAAATTCAGGCAAAAAACGACAGACTTCGGGATTGTGAACTCTCTGAGCCAGGTGCTCCTGAAGTTCACGGCGCCGGGCATGCCAGACGTGTACCAGGGTACTGAGCTGTGGGACTTCAGTTTGGTAGACCCAGACAACCGCCGGGCCGTAGATTATGAAAAGCGCCAGACGTGGCTGGAAGACCTGGACAGCTATGACCTGAACAAACAGGAAGCGCTTTGGGAAGACCTGTGGGAGAACCGCTATGATGCCCGCATTAAATTATGGCTTACCAGATCACTATTCCATGAGCGCAAAAACAACGCCGACCTGTTCTCCAAAGGCGCTTACATTCCGTTGGAAGTAGAAGGCGAACACAAAGACCACGTGTTGGCTTTCATGCGCAGGCACCTGCACACCTCTTACGTGGTAGCGGTGCCGTTGCACTTAGCCGCCTTAGCCAAAACGCAGGGCGTAGAGAAACCGGAAGACATTGACTGGAAAGACACCAAGGTGATCATCCCGAAAGATGCGCCGAAAGACTGGCAGGATTCGCTGGTGCGTACCTCTGGTAAATATGCCCATGAACTGAGCATAGCGGACCTGTTTGGTATCTTCCCGCTGGCTTTGCTCAAGCTTAGAGCACAGAATGAACGCGGAGGAGGTATTTTGTTGCACATCACCTCTTTACCATCTCCGTTCGGGATTGGGGATATGGGACCGGAGGCGCGTAACTTCGCCAACTTCCTGCACGCCAGCAACCAGAAATACTGGCAGCTGTTGCCGCTCAACCCCATTGAGGCCGGGCAGGGCTACTCGCCGTACAGCTCTATCTCCAGCCGGGCCGGTAACCCGCTTTTGATCTCGCCGGAACTGCTGGCCAAAGAAGGTTTGCTGAACGCCGATGAACTGTCACAGTACCACTTGCCGCAAACCGGATCGGTGGACTATGAGCAGGCCAAACGCGTGAAAGATGAGATTCTGGAACGCGCCTGGCAGACTTTTAAAGCAGGAGACTTCCCAACCTTGCAACAGCAGTACACCGAGTATTGCCTAACCGAGGCCAGCTGGCTGAATGACTTCGCGGTATATGTGCTCCTGAAAGACCAGAATGGGAGCAGCCCCTGGTTTCTATGGGAAGACAAGTACAAGCAGCGTGACCCAGAGGCACTGGAGCAACTGGTGCAGGACAATGCCGATGAGATTGCCAAAACCAAGTGGGTTCAGTTTATCTTCAACAAACAATGGAAGCGCCTGCGCAATTACTGCAACAACCGCGGCATCCAGATGTTCGGTGACATGCCGTTCTACATCAGCTATGACAGCGTGGATGTATGGGGCAACCGCGACATCTTTGCAGTGGATGAAGAAGGCAAGATGACCGGCGTAGCGGGTGTGCCACCAGATTCCTTCTCAGAAGACGGACAGCTTTGGGGTATGCCGGTGTTCAAGTGGGATGTACTCAAAGAGCAGGATTACAGCTGGTGGATTGGCCGGCTGCGCAAGAACATGGAACTGTTTGACATCGTCCGCCTGGATCACTTCCGCGCCTTCGCCGATTACTGGGAAGTACCTGCGGGAGAGGAAACCGCCAAAAACGGTGAGTGGAAATTAGGTCCGGGGAACGACTTCTTCACCTTCGTAGAGAAAGAACTGGGCAGTTTGCCGTTCGTTGCGGAAGACTTAGGCGAGATCAACGACCTGGTGCTGAAGCTGCGTGATGACTTCAACCTGCCAGGCATGAAGATCCTGCAATTTGCCTGGGGCGATGAAATGCCGCAGAACGACTACATGCCGCACAACTACGCCCGTAACTTCATTGCCTACACCGGTACCCATGACAACAACACCACGTTGGGCTGGTATCGCCAGGAAGGCAAGGAGTTCCACGACCAGATTGAGCACTATGTAGGCCGTGAACTGGGCGAGCACGACATTTGGTGGGTAATGGCCCGCCTGGCGTATGCCTCGGTAGCCAAAACCGCCATTCTGCCGATGCAAGATGTGCTGGGTATTGACGAACAAGGCCGCATGAACACGCCAGGTAAAGGGGAAGGCAACTGGGGCTGGCGCTTAGTGCCGGGGCAGGTGTCTAAAGAAACTGAAAACCAGTTGAAAGAATGGACCTGGTTGTATAACCGAGACTAAGCGAAAGTTAGCCCACAAAAGAAAAAGCCATAGAGGTTATCTATGGCTTTTTCTTTTGTGGGTGGTGTGAACCAATACTCTGGGCGTTTCTTAGCTATTTTTCAGAAAACAGGTTAAAACGGGTAAGTAAACGGCTAATCAACCCAAAAAATAAAATATTGTACCTCGTTGGCTACTCTGAAGCGGGAAAATTATCGCTATAACCCTATTACAAAGTTGTAGTATATATATTCAATAAATGGTAAAAAAGTAAAGAATGCTTGTATTTAGTAGAGAAAACGCAGAGTTTAGTAAAACCCGTAGCTACATTTAAATATATTTGGGACTAGAGACTAGAACACCATACTTGAAACATACCTGGATGATACGGCGAATTTGTTGCTGGTTGCTGTTAGCTTGCTTCAGCATTCATGTGGGGTTTAGTATCAAAACTGCTGAGGACGTAGGCAAGCAGATTGGGTTCTTTTTTTCTCCTTCCGGCTCCTCTCAGCAAAGCCTCGCACCTGCGGAACGGAGCCAGGAATCTCCTGTAATGATGATCCTGGAGGGGTACTTTGACCTGCTGGAAGAAACTCCCCGGGCAGTGTACTCCAACCTGCACGCTATTGTCAAGGCCTGTGTTACTCCCGGCATAAAAAGGCCTTTCCAGGATGGGGCGTTGCTGCCGCATCTGCTGCACACCCCCTGGGTGTACCTCCCAGATTTCTTCGTGCTGGCGGAATGCCACGGCTTTATTTTCCGGCTCACTCCCTTTTGAGTTTTCCCGCCCTTTCTTAAAAGAAGGAGTTCCCTTCCTTTCTCCTGTTCTGGCTTTTGACAGCAATTTCTGGCTGTGGCAAAGGCCGGCAGATTCCTCTTGTCTTTTCTCAAGCAATTGATAAAAATAGATCAACCATGACTATCCCTTTCCGTTATTTTCCCCTCTTGTCATTTATTACCTTAAGCGCGGGCCTGGCAGGCTGTGAAGCCTCCAGCACCCCGGTGGAGAAAAAAGCTGCCGCCACTACCTTGCCCGTCACCCAACTCATCACCAAAGACACCACCCTGCACCTGGACTACGTCTCAGACATCCAGGCGGTGCGCCACGTAGAAATCAGGGCCAAAGTAGGCGGCTTCCTGGAGCAGATCCTGGTAGACGAAGGCCAGGAAGTGAAAAAAGGCCAGCCCCTGTTCAGGATCAACGCGCAGGAGTATCAGTCTGAACTGGCCAAAGCCAAGGCTAGCCTTAACAGTGCCCTCGCCGAGACCATGACTGCAGAGGTAGAGGTGAAGCGCGTGCAGAGTTTGGTGGACAAGAAAGTAATCTCGGCAACCGAGCTGCAGGTGGCCAAGGCCAAACTGAAAGCCGCCCAGGCCAAGGTAGCCGAGGCCCGTTCGGCCCAGGAAAGCGCCGCCGCCCGCGTGGCGTACACCTACATTAAGGCGCCGTTTAACGGCATTATTGACCGAATTCCGCTCAAAGTAGGCAGCCTGATTGAGGAAGGCACCCTGCTCACCTCGGTCTCTGACCTGAACGCCGTGTACGCCTACTTTGAAGTGTCTGAGAAAGAGTACCTGCAGTACGCCAAGGCGCAACTTTCCGGGCAGGAGAGTAGCCTGCAGCAGGTGCAGCTCATTCTGGCCGACGGAAGCAAATACCCGTACCCCGGCAAGATTGAAACCATGGAAGGCGTGTTTGAGCCCAACACCGGCTCCATTGCGTTCCGGGCCAAGTTCCCTAACCCAAGAAAGCTCCTCAAACACCACTCTTCTGGCAAGGTAAGGCTGTTCAATGAGGTAGACAGCGCCCTGCTGTTGCCGCAGAAAGCCGCCTTTGAGATCCAGGACAAAAACTTTGTGTACGTAGTAGACAAAGACAACAAGGTGAAGACCAGAAGCTTTGCGCCCAAGGCCCGCATCTCGCACTTCTACATTGTGGAGTCTGGCCTGGAACCCGGCGAGAAGGTAGTGTACGAAGGCGTGCAAACCCTGCGGGAAGGTACCACCATTGAGCCCGAACTCATCCAGATGGATAGCCTGCTCACCGCCTCGGCCAGATAACCTATTCATACATTTTAGCTGTTTTTTAGGGAAAACAGGCCCAAAACTGCGCAGGCGTTTACCCCTGGGCAGGGCCTTGCCACGCCCCGGTGGCGGTACCTGGTACTGCTGGCCCCAAGGGTGCGTTCATGCGCCAGGCTTCCGCTAGGTTGTTCACGCACCTGGTGGACCATTGGGCTTTCCTTAACAGTGATAAGAGATACACCCATGTTAAAGATATTTATTGAACGACCAGTGCTCTCGCTGGTGATCTCCCTGGTGATTGTCTTGCTGGGAGTGTTGTCCATCATGAAGCTGCCCGTGACGCAGTTTCCTGAGATTGTGCCACCATCGGTCACGGTCACGGCCAAGTACACCGGGGCCAATGCCGAGGTGTCTACCAAGGCGGTGGCCACCCCGCTGGAGCGGGCCATCAACGGGGTGCCGGGCATGACCTACATGTCCTCGGTGTCCAGTAACAACGGGGTTACCCTCATCCAGGTGTTCTTTGAGGTGGGCACCGACCCAGACCTGGCTGCCGTAAACGTGCAGAACCGCGTGACCACCGTGCTGGACGAATTGCCCGAGGAGGTGATCAAGGCCGGGGTAACCACCGAGAAAGAGGTGAACAGCATGCTGCTCTACCTCAACCTCATGAGCGATGACCCCGCCTCAGACGAGAAGTTCGTCTACAACTTCGCTGACATCAACGTGCTGCAGGAACTCAAGCGCATTGAGGGCGTGGGCTTCTGCGAAATCATGGGCTCCCGCGAGTACTCCATGCGGGTGTGGCTCAAGCCAGACCGCCTTATTGCCTATCAGGTGTCGCCAGAGGAGGTGATTGAGGCCATCAGGGCCCAGAACGTGGAGGCCGCCCCCGGCAAAGTAGGGGAGAGTTCGGGCCGCTCGGCGCAGATGCTGCAGTACGTGCTGCGCTACACCGGTAAGCTGTTTGAACCCGCCCAGTACGAGAACATCGTGATCCGGGCCGATGAGAAAGGCAACGGCTCGGTGCTGCGCCTGAAAGACGTGGCCGACGTGGAGTTCGGGGCCATGGACTACGGCATGGTATCCAAGACCGATGGGCGCTACTCGGCCTCCATCATGATCAAGCAGCGCCCGGGCTCCAACGCCAAGGAGGTGATTGAGAACGTGAAGCTCAAGATGGCCGAACTGCAGGAAACCTCATTCCCGCCGCGCATGAGCTACAACATTGCCTATGACGTGTCGCGCTTCCTTGATGCCTCTATGCAAGAGGTTTTGGTGACCTTGATAGAAGCCTTTATTCTGGTTTCTATTGTGGTGTTCATCTTCCTGCAGGATTTCCGCTCCACGCTGATTCCCATTCTGGCGGTGCCGGTGTCTCTGGTGGGCACGTTCTTCTTCATGGAGATGTTCGGTTTCTCCATTAACCTGCTCACCCTGTTTGCCCTGGTGCTGGCCATCGGGATTGTGGTAGACAACGCCATTGTGGTGGTAGAGGCGGTGCACACCAAAATGCACGAGAAACACCTCTCGGCCCGCAAAGCCACGCTGGAGGCGATGGGCGAAATCAGCGGCGCCATTGTGGCCATTACCCTGGTGATGTCGGCGGTGTTTGTGCCGGTGGCCATGATGACGGGTCCGGTGGGCATTTTCTACCGGCAGTTCTCCATTACGCTGGCCATTTCCATTGTGATCTCGGGAGTAAATGCCTTGACCCTAACCCCGGCGCTTTGTGCGCTGCTCCTCAAGAACACGCACGGGCAGGACGAGAAAAACACGCTGCTGCAACGGTTCTTCCGCAGCTTCAACCTGGGCTATGGTAAGGTGGAGGCGGGCTACAAAAATACCGTGCTGCGCATTGCCGGTCGGTACGCCGTGACCCTCGGCTTGCTGCTCTTCTTCCTGTTCAGCACCTGGGGCATCACCAAGGTCCTGCCCACCGGTTTTATCCCCACCGAAGACCAGGGCATGATTTACGTGAACGTGACCACCCCGCAGGGCGCCACCGTAGAACGGACGGCGTACGTGCTGGACCGGATACAGCAGGCCGCCCAGAAAATGGAGGCCGTGGAGAATGTGTCTACCCTGGCTGGTTTCAGCTTGCTGACCGATGCAGCCGGGGCCTCGTACGGCATGGGCATGATCAACCTTAAAGCCTGGGACAACCGCACGGCGTCGGTGGAGGAGATCATCGCCGCCCTGGAAAAAGAAACCCAGGACCTGAAAGACGCCAGCATTGAGTTCTTCCCGCCACCCACGGTGCCGGGCTTCGGGAACTCCAGCGGTTTTGAGCTGCGGGTGCTGGCCCGCGACAAAACGGCAACCCTGGCCGAGACCGATGAGGTAACCAAGAAATTCATTGCGGCCCTGCAGCAGGCGCCCGAGGTGAGCAGCGCCTTCACCAACTTTGACCCCAACTTTCCGCAGTACCTCATTCACCTGGACCAGGACATGGCGGCCAAGCAGGGCGTAACGGTAGACAACGCCATGAGCACGCTGCAGACCCTGATGGGAAGCTACTACGCCTCTAACTTCATCCGGTTCGGGCAGATGTACAAGGTAATGGTGCAGGCCTCGCCTAACTACCGCGCCAAACCCGACGATGTGTTGAACATGTACGTGAAAAACCAGTGGGGCGAGATGGTGCCGTTCTCTGCGTTTGTAAAGCTGGAGCGGGTGTATGGGCCAGAGCAGCTCACCCGCTACAACATGTACACCTCGGCCATGATCAACGGAAGCGCCGCGCCGGGCTACAGCAGCGGGGACGCCATCAAAGCCATTGAACGGGTGGCGCAGGAGACTCTGCCCCGCGGGTTTGCCTTTGAGTGGTCAGGGATGACGCGTGAGGAGATCCTCTCGGGTGACCAGACGGTGTACATCTTTATTATCTGTCTCCTGTTTGTGTACCTGCTGCTGGCGGCTCAATACGAGAGCTTCCTGCTGCCGTTGCCGGTAATCCTGTCGCTGCCTACCGGTATTTTCGGGGCTTTCCTGGCCCTGCAGCTTATGGGCCTGCAGAACAACATCTACGCGCAGGTGGCCCTGGTCATGCTCATTGGGTTGTTGGGCAAAAACGCCATTCTCATTGTGGAGTTCGCCATTCAGCGGCAGAAAGAGGGCCGCACGGTGCTGCAGGCCGCGGTTGACGGGGCTGTGTCGCGTTTAAGGCCTATCCTGATGACCTCGCTGGCGTTTGTGGCCGGGCTTATTCCGTTGTGCATTGCCACGGGAGCCGGGGCTATGGGGAACCGCTCCATCGGGACTGCCGCCGCCGGCGGAATGCTCATCGGTACCTTGTTCGGGGTGATTCTTATCCCGGGCTTGTACGTGCTGTTTGCCTCTGTTGGGAAGAAGAAACCCAAGAAAGTGCTGCAGACGGCCTAACCTATTGTTTCCATCCATGACTTTAACGCACGTATGTCTTTTATAAAACAGATTGCTTTTAAACTCAGTCCACTTATGCTGCTGGTGCTGGTGGCGGCGTGCAAGGCCTCTGAGCCCACGCCCTTACCAGCCTCCAGGCCCTTACCGTCCGCATTCCAGACCACTACAACGGATACAGCCTCGCTGGGCGATGTGTCCTGGAGGGAGTTCTTCCGGGACCCTTACCTGGTTGGCCTGATTGACTCGGCCCTGCAGCAGAACCCCGATGTGCTGGCGGCGGTGCAGCAGGTAGAAATGGCGCGCGCCAACGTTCTACTGAGCCGCGGAGCCCTGCTGCCGCAAATCTCGGCGGTGGGGGCTGCCGGGGTAGAGAAATTCGGGGATTACACCATGAGCGGCGTGGGCAACTTTGACACTAATTTGTCGCCCAATATCAACGAGAACCAGAAAGTGTCGCAGCCGCTGGTGCCCGACTATTTCCTAGGGCTGCGCAGCGCCTGGGAGGTAGACCTCTGGGGAAAGCTGCGCAACGCTAAAAAAGCGGCCCATACGCGCCTGATGGCTTCTGAAAAGGGTAGACAGCTGGTGACCACAGCGCTTATCTCTGAGGTGGCGCACCGCTACTATTACCTGCTGGCGCTGGACCGCGAGAAAACCATCTTGGACAACAACGTTAGGCTGCAGCAAACGGCCCTGGAAATGGTGAAGGTACAGAAAGAGGCGGGGAGGGCCACCCAACTGGCGGTGCAGCAGTTTGAGGCGCAACTCCTGAACACCAGGGGCCTGAAGGCCGAAAAGGAGCAGGAGATCATTGCGGTGGAGAACCAACTGAACCAGCTGCTGGGCCGTTTTCCGCAGCCAATTCCGCGCAGCCAGTCCCTGGATGACCAGCAACTGCTCCAGCAGGTAAAGGCGGGAGTGCCGACTAGTCTGCTTCGCCGCCGGCCCGACCTGCAGCAGGCAGAGCTGGAACTGCAGGCGGCCCAGGCCGATGTAGAGGCCGCCCGCGCCGCCTTCTTGCCTTCGTTGGTGCTGTCGCCGTACGTGGGCTTCAATTCGTTCAATGCTTCGCTGCTGTTCAAACCAGCCTCGGTGGCCTTTGGCATCCTGGGCGGTCTATCCACGCCTTTGCTGAACCGCTCGGGCATCAAGGCTGACTTCCGGCGGGCCGATGCCGCCAAGATCCAGGCCTACCATGCCTACCAAAAAAGCATCTTGACGGGGGTGAGCGAAGTGGTGACCACCCTGCGGGAAATTGAGAACTACCGGCAGGCCGCCGCCCTCAAAGAGCAGGAGGTACAGGTGCTCCAGAGCGCCGTGAGTACCTCCAATGACTTGTTTGCGTCGGGCTACGCCAACTACCTGGAGGTGATTACCGCCCAGCGTGGCGTGCTGGAAGCAGAACTTAAACTGACCGCCACCAAGCGGACTGTGCTCCAGGCTACTGTGAACTTGTACCGCGCCCTGGGCGGAGGTTGGAAATAAGGCACTTTAAGTAAGTAAAAAGGCCCGGCTACTTATCAGTAGCCGGGCCTTTTTTGTTGTGGATAGCAAGCGGGAGCATCTGCCAGTTGAGAGTATGAAATAGGCTCTGCAGCGAATGCTCCTTCTATTTTTAACCTGATTTAGAGAAAACAGGTTAAAATCAGAGAATTACTTCTTCTTTCTGATGTGCTAAAAGACCAGTTTTTGCGGCAGATTACTTTCCGATGCAAAACTTGGTAAAAATATTATCCAGCAGGTCATCCGTGGTGATCTCTCCGGTGATCTCGCCCAAGTGGAACAGGGCTCGCCTGATATCGGCGGCCAGCCAGTCGCCGGTGAGGCCGTTGTTGAGGCCGGTGGTGACTTCCTGCAGGGCATCGGCGGTTTTCTGCAGGCCCTGGTAGTGGCGCAGGTTGGTCACAATGGTGCGGTCGCCCGTCATGGCTTCGTTGGCGTGCACCTGGTGCAGCAGCGCCTGTTTCAGGTCGTCCAGGCCTTCCTTGGTGCCCGCCGAGATAAAGTGTACGTGCTCCAGGCCTGAGAACCGGGCCAACTGCTCTGGGGTGGCCAAATCTGTTTTGTTGCCTAGCAGCAGGTACGGTACCTGGGGCAGACCCAGTTCCTGGAGTTCTTCCTGCAGCTGCGCCGGGGTGGTGTCGGTCACGTCAAACAGGTACAGGACCAGGGCGGCTTTCTGGAGTTGCTCCTTGGTCCGGGCCACGCCAATGGCCTCCACGGTGTCCTGGGTTTCGCGCAGCCCGGCGGTGTCAATGAACCGGAACCGGATGCCGCCAATAGTCGCCTCGTCCTCAATCACGTCGCGGGTGGTGCCCGGGATGTCAGAGACAATTGCTTTTTCCTCGTTCAGGAGGGCGTTGAGCAGGGTAGATTTGCCGGCGTTGGGTTTGCCCGCAATCACGGTGGGCACCCCGTTCTTGAGCACGTTGCCCATCTCAAAGGACTGCAGCAAATCGGCTATGAGCCGCTGCAGGGAGAAGATGAGGCGCCGCAGGGCGTCGCGGTCGGCAAACTCCACGTCTTCCTCGCTGAAGTCCAGTTCCAGCTCAATCATGGAGGCGAAATGGATCAGCTGCGCCCGCAGGGCTTTGATCTCCTGCGAGAAGCCGCCGCGCATCTGTTTCATGGCCACCTGGTGCGTCAGGGCCGAATCAGAGGCAATGAGATCGGCCACGGCCTCGGCCTGCGCCAGGTCAAACTGCCCGTTCAGGAAGGCGCGCTTGGTGAACTCACCGGGCTCGGCCAGGCGGGCCCCTTTGCGCAGGAACAGCTTGATCAGTTGCTGGGTAATGTAGGGCGAACCGTGGCACGACACCTCCACCACATCTTCCTTGGTGTAAGACGAAGGGGCTTTGAACAGCGACACTACCACCTCGTCCAGGATTTGCTCCCCGTCCCGGATGGTGCCGAAGTGCAGCGTGTGCGAGGGCTGGTTCTGCAGGTTTTTTCCTTTGAACACGCCCTGGACAATGGAAATGGCCTCAGGGCCCGAAAGCCGGATAATGGCAATGGCCCCGTGCCCGGAGGCCGTGGCGAGCGCCACAATGGTATCAGTAGAGAGCAGGGAAGGTATCAATGTCGTAAATTGCTGGGTGATGCGCCGTTTTGGGGCTATTTTTCCGCAAGATACGCTAAAGCGCGCAGAAAATCTTTGGGCGGTATATACCCGGGAACCCGCTCCATCACCTGCTGCCGCTCGTTGAGGAAGACGGTAGAAGGGTAACTCATCTGCCCGTTGAGCAGCGCCAGGGCCAGTTCATGGCTGCGGTACTTTTCCTGGTAGCGGTAGGTCTTGCCCTGAATGGTGATAGGCTGGCGCTGCTCGGCGTTCAGCTTCACCACGTAAAAGTCCTGCCGGAGTTTCCTGACCACCTCGGGGTTCTGGTACACCTGCTTGTCCATCTTGCGGCACCACCCGCACCAATCGGTGTACACGTCAATGAGGATCTTCCGGGGGTGCTGGCGGCTCTTCTCCAGCGCCTGCTCCAACGTAAGCCACTGCAGGCTTTCCTTGGAGGCATGCTCCTTTACCGGAGCCACAGGGGCTGTTTTGGGGGCTTCTACCGAAAAGAAGGCCCAAAACGCCGTGATGAACAAAAAGAGCGTGTGCATGGTAGGGGTGAAATGCTAATGGATTGAGGCAGTCCGGTACAGGTGCCTAACTGCTGTATACTACGCAAAGCAGCCAATTTCTATTGCCTTCCCCCGCCCAAAATGGGCAGAAAGCTTGGGGTCAATAAAAGGTACGCTTCACCTGGAACTATTCTGATAGCCACCATAAGACGACAAGTTCCTGTTCACTGCATCGGGCATGGGGCCCCCCTTATAGCACGGGTTCGACGGTAGCTTCTGCCATTCTGGGCGCCGCAAGGCCTTTCCGGTTTCTGGCGATAATACCGTGGCTGGGGGAGAAGACAAAGGCCAGCGTGAACTGCACGCCTATGACCGCCGAAATGGCCCCCGCTACTGAGCCGTTCAGCCAGAGCGCCAGGTAAAAGCCAGCCGCCGAGGCGATGATGCCCAAGCCCGAGGAAAGGAGCAGCATTTTCTTCAGGTCATCGGTGAGCAGGTACGCCGTGGCGGGCGGCCCCACCATCAAGGCCACCACCAGAATAGCCCCCACCGATTCAAAGGCCGCCACCGTGGTCAGGGAGACCGCGCTCATCAGGAGGTAATACCACAAAGTAGTGGAAATACCAATGGCCGCGGCAAATGCGGAGTCAAAGGAGGTGAGGTATAACTGTTTGTAAAAGAAACTAATAAAGAGAACCAGGATAAGTAAAACTCCACCTATGATCCAGACAGTGCGCGGGCCCAGATTCCTACCAGATTCGGTGAACCAAAGGTCTAGCGGCACGTAAGCAATCTCCCCGTAGAGCACGCAGTCCTGGTCCAGGTCTACCTTGCCGGCGTACACCGAGATCAGGATAATACCCAGCGCAAAGAGCCAGGTGAAGGTCACGCCAATGGAAGCATCGGCTTGTACCCCGGCTTTTTTGTGGAAGAACTCAATCAGGAAGGTGCAGGCAACCCCCAGGGCGGCGGCCCCAATCAGCATGGTCCAGACCTCGCGGCTGCCGCTGAACAGAAACGCTAATACAATGCCGGGCAACACGGCATGCGAGATGGCGTCGCCCACCATGGCCATGCGGCGCAGGATCAAGAAGCAGCCCAGCAAACTACAGCAGATGGCCACCAGGGAGCCGGTGAAGATAATCCAGAAAGCATCTATGTTCATGGCTGTTGCGGAATTTGGGTGTGGTGCGGATCGGCGGTGGGGTAGTGCAGCAGTTCTTCCAGGCGCTTCTCCAGTTCTGGGGTGAGCACGTGTTCAATGGTTTCGGCATCTTCGTGCACGTGGTCAGAGGCCACGTGCAGGTACTCGGTGAGGTACAGCTCCCACAGGCGGTGCAGACGCACCACCCGCTGCGCCTCTTTCTTGCCTGCTTCGGTCAGGGCCCAGCCCTCGCGGCTCTTTTTGATCAGGCCTTTCCGGCGCAGGGTGTGCAGGCTGTTTTTCATCTGCAGCAAGGGCTTCTGCCGCCGCTCCAGGATCTGCTGCTTGGAGTAGCTGTGGCCGTACTCGCCGGTGGCTTCGCCCAAATGAAAGAGGGTTTTCAGGATGTTCTCGCGGGTCATCTGCCGCCTGATGCGGCGCTGAAGCAGGTACCGCGCCAGAATGCCTTTCTTTGGCGCCAGCACAAACGAGAAAATGGCCAGCAGGGAAAGCAGCATCACAATCCAGGGGCCGGTGGGCATGGCGGGCGCGGTAAATGACACAAACGCCCCGGCCGCACCGCAGAGGGAACTCATGGCGGCGGCTAGGAGCACCATCACGCCCAGGCGGTCGGTCCAGAAGCGGGCGGCCGCTGCCGGGGTAATGAGCATGGCCGACATGAGCACCACGCCCACCGACTGGATGCCCACCACCACCGCCAGAACGGTAAGCGTGGTGAGCAGGAGTTCCAGCCCTTTCACGGGCAACCCGATGGTGCGGGCGTACGCCGGATCAAAGCTAAGCAGCTTAAATTCTTTGTAGAGCAGCAGCACGCTCAGGAGCAGCAACAGGGCCACCGCCCCAAAGGTGATCAGGTCCTGGCCCACCAGCGCGGCCGCACTCCCGAACAGGAATTTGTCCAGACCGCTCTGGTTTTCGTTGCCGGAATGCTGAATAGAGGTCAAAAACAGGATGCCAATCCCGAAGAACACTGAGAGCACCAGCCCAATGGCGGTGTCTTCCTTGATGCGGCTGTTGGCCCTGATCACGTCAATGAGAACCAGCGATAGCCAACCCGTCACAAAGGAGCCCAGCAGCAACAGCAAGGGGTTTTTCTCGCCGGTAAAGAGAAAGGCCAGGCAAACGCCCGGGAGCACCGCGTGGGCCACAGCATCGCCCACCAAGGCCCGTTTCCGGAGCACGGTAAAGCAGCCCACCACCGCCGAACTGGCCGCCAGCAGGATGGAGCCGATGGTCACAAACCGCACGTTGGCGTCTGACATGCTCAGGAACTCCCAGAGGGTATTCATTTGCGGGTGGGTTTGGTTTCTCTGATAGGGAAGTTCTTTTTGTGCAGCAGCTCACTCACGCGGCTAAGCTCGGTGAGGCGGCCGCCGTACGTTTTCTCCAACAAGGCAGGGGTGAGGGTCTCGTCCGTTGGGCCCGAGGCAATCAGGCGCATGTTCAGCAGGATAACCCAGTCAAAATAATCCTGGGCCGACTGCAGGTCATGGTGCACCACCACCACGGTCTTGCCCGCTTCGCGCATCTGGCGCAGGAGCTGAATGATGGCCGTCTCGGTGGCGATGTCTACCCCGGCAAAGGGCTCATCCATCAGGTACAGGTCGGCGTCCTGGGCCAGGGCCCGGGCCAGAAAAACGCGCTGCTGCTGCCCGCCTGATAGTTGGGAGATCTGCCGCTGGGCGAAATCCTGCATGCCTACTTTCTCCAGAGCCTCCATGGCCAGTTTTTTCTCGCGGGCCCCGGGCCTTCTGAACAGGCCCAATTGCCCGTAGGTGCCCATCATGGCCACGTCTAGCGCTGAGGCCGGGAAGTCCCAGTCCACCGATTCGCGCTGCGGCACGTAGCTGACTCTTTTCCTGACCTCTTCCAGGGACTTGCCGAACAGTTCCACAAAGCCGCTGTTGAGCGGCAGCAGACCCATAATGGCTTTGATGAGCGTCGATTTCCCGGCGCCGTTGGGCCCGATGATGCCCACCAGGGCCTGGCTGGGCAGCGTCAGATCCACATCCCACAGCACCGGCTTGCGCTGGTAACTCACCGTCAGGTCATGCACCTCTAAAACCGGATCTTTTACGTGTTGTATCATGCGCCTTTCTTGCCTTTCGCTCCTCTACGTTGAGGGCGCGTTTTCTTGTTGTTTTCAGGAATATAGCCCCAAAACAGGTGGGTAGTTTACCCTACCTCTTTCCTTTACCGCAGCGCCTGCACCACCGTGTTCACGTTGGCCTTCACCATGCCTGTGTAGGTGCGGGCGGGGCCTTTGGCGTCGCCCAGGGCATCTGAGTAGAGTGTGCCGCCCAGTTTTACGGCGTGGCCTTTCTGCCGGCAGCCTTCCACCACCGCCTCAATGGCCTTCTGCGACACTGAACTCTCCACAAACACGGCCTTCACCCGGCGGGCCACAATA
Organism: Rufibacter psychrotolerans; assembly: GCF_016924645.1. Taxonomy (GTDB): domain Bacteria; phylum Bacteroidota; class Bacteroidia; order Cytophagales; family Hymenobacteraceae; genus Nibribacter; species Nibribacter psychrotolerans. The sequence continues at coordinate 17,133 of NZ_JAFFJV010000026.1, forward strand.
AAGTTGACCAGCGAAGACACGTCCTGCAAGCCAAACTCAGACACGGTGGAGATGCCCTGCAAACCCAGCACCTGAATGTTATAGGCCCGCCCGAAGTATCCGAACGCGTCATGCGCGGTGATGAGGATGCGCTGCGCGGGCGGAATGGTGGCAATCTGTTGGGTGGCCCACTGGTGCAGGCTGTCCAGTTGGGCGCGGTACCGCTGGGTGTTGGCCTGGTACCGTGGGGCGTGGGCGGGGTCTTGCCGCTGCAGCCTCTGTGAAAGAAGCTCCACCAGCTGGCTCCAGAGCTGCACGTCAAACCAGATGTGCGGGTCATGGCTGTCCTGGAATTCGGGGGTTTTGCGCAGTTGGCTCTCGGGCAAGCCCTCGGCGGCGGCCCACACCACTTTTTGCCGGGCCACTTTCTCCAGCACTTCGCCCATCTTGCCCTCTAAATGCAGCCCGTTGTAGATGATGATGTCAGCTTCGCGCAGGGTCTGCAGATCGCCCAGGGCGGCTTTGTAGAGGTGCGGGTCCACGCCGGGGCCCATCAGGGCCACCACCTCGGCCCGGTCGCCCACCACGTTCGCCACGGCGTCGCGCAGGATGCCGGTGGTGGTCACAATGAACAGCTTGCCCTGCCGGTGGGCCCGGGCACCGGGCGAGTCTTCCGGCGCGCAGGCTTGTACCAGCAGGAATAAGAGCAGTAAAAAGATCCATCCAAAGCGTTTTGGGGCCAGTTTCATAAAAGCAGCGCGAAAACGCACCTCAGGGGTTAATGACAAAGATCTTATCTAACACGTCTGAAGACAAGATCACCGACTTGGTCTTATCTATGCTAATCTCCAGGGAGTTGTCATAGGGTATTTTATCTACTACTTGCAGTTGGGAGCCAATCTGAATGCCCATTTTGTTGAGGTACTGCAGAAAGGCCGGCTGCGAGTCTTTCACCCGGCACACCACGCCCTTTTGCTCCACGGCCAGTGAAGACAGCACACGCTGCTCTTCCTGGCGCAGCTCCCCGGCCTCGGTGGGGATGGGATCGCCGTGCGGGTCCACGCGGGGGTGGCCCAGAAACTCGTCCAGGCGCTGGATCAGCAGCTCAGACTTCACGTGCTCCATCTGCTCGGCCACCTCGTGCACCTCGTCCCAGGTGAAGTGGAGTTTCTGCACCAGGAACACCTCCCAGAGGCGGTGCTTCCGGATGATCTTGAGGGCTACCCGCCGACCTTCCTCGGTCAGCTGTACGCCGTGGTACTTCACGTAGTGCACCAGGTCTTTGGCGCTGAGTTTCCGCAGCATGTCACTGACCGAGGCAGGCTTGGTTTCCAACGATTCAGACAGGCCCGTGGTACTTACCGCCTTGGCGCCGCCGCCAGACAGCTTGTAAATGGCTTTGATGTAGTTTTCTTCGGCGGTACTGTGCATGTTGTCTTACCAGCGTATCAAGGCAGAAGCCCAGGTGAAACCACTTCCGAAGGCCGCCAGGCAGACCAGGCCGCCTTCCTTGATGCGGCCTTCCTCAAACGCTTCAGACAAGGCAATAGGAACCGAGGCGGCGGTGGTGTTCCCGTATTTCTGGATGTTGCTGAAGATCTTATGCTCCGGTAGCTTCATTTTCTGCTGGATGAACTGCGTGATGCGCAGGTTGGCCTGGTGCGGCACCACCAGGTCCAGGTCCTCGGCGGTGACGTTGTTCTGGGTCAGGGCCTCGTTGATCACCTCGGGGAAGCGGGTCACGGCGTGCTTGAACACGGTGCTGCCGTTCATGACCGGGAAAATGGTTCCCTCGTCAATCATCTGGTGGGTGATGCGGTCTGGCTCGTTGCTGGAAGGGGCAATGGCCATCAGTTCCTCGGCAAACTCGCCCTGGGCGTGCAGGTGCGTGGAAAGGATGCCCCGGTCCAGGCTCTCAGAGGGCACCAACACCGCGGCCCCGGCGCCGTCGCCAAAAATCACCGACACCGCCCGGCCTCGGTCAGAGAAATCCAGGCCCGAGGAATGGATCTCAGAGCCCACCACCAGCACGTTGTTGTACATGCCGGTCTTAATGAACTGGTCGGCCAGGGAAAGGGAATAGATAAAACCAGAGCACTGGTTGCGCACGTCAAACGCGGGAATCTCAGAAATGCCCAGCTCGCGCTGCAGCAACACCCCAGAACCCGGGAAGAAGTAATCGGGGCTCAGCGTGGCGAACACAATCATGTCCAGATCTTTGGGCTCCAGGCCGGCTTGCGCCAGGGCTTTGCGAGCCGCGTTGGCCGCCATGTTGGCAGTGGTGTCTTTGCCCGGCTCAAAGTAGTGGCGCTCATTGATACCGGTACGCTCCACAATCCAGGCGTCTGAGGTATCCATCAGCTTCTCCAGGTCTGTGTTCTTTACCACCTTTTCAGGTACATAGTGGCCCAGGCCAGCAATGCGCGAGTTTCTCAGTTGTTTCGTCATAGTAGGTCAAATATACGTAGATTGAAATAAAAGTTTAGGTTTGCCTAAATATAATTTAGGCTGATTTAAAGATTGAGCAGGGCTCTGGCCACCGACCGCACCTGGTCGGCCTCCTCGCGCCAGAACACCTGGGGCGGAATGCCTTGTTGGTAGTACGGTTGCCCGAGCAGAACTTCCACCTTTTCTGCCGTTAATCCTTCTGCAAAAGACAGGGTCACGCCGGCGTTGGTCTCCTCCAGGATGGCCTGCCAGAGCGGATTCTCCTCCGTGATTATCACCAGGCCGTTGCCCAGGTACTCATACAGCTTGGTAGGAATGCAGGAGAACGTACTGGGGTGGGGCCGGTAGGGCAGCAAGCCTATGTGGTGCAATTGCTCCTGCGCCACTATTTCTTGGTGGGGCACCAGCCGGTCGCCGCCCATCAGCTGCACGAACGGCAAGGGGGCAATGAGGCGGCGTAGCTCTTCCAGAAAAGCGGTCTCGGCGGAGTAGCCGATGATGGTCAGCTCAGCCTGGGGCACCCATTGCCGGAGTTGCCGGGTGAACGCCACCGCCTCCCGCACGCCGTACAGCCGCGAAATGGTGCCCGAGTACAGCAGGCGCAGGGGCAGGTGCTCCGCTAGTTTTACGGGTGTTTTCCTGAAAGTAGCGTCTAATGTGGGAACGGGTAAGTACTTGTTCTCTAGAATGGTATAGCGATGGCTCAGAAAGGGGAGTTCCTGCGCGTAGGAGCGCTCCGCCAGGAAGAAATGGCTGATCCTGGGTGCCAAGGCCTTTTCCATGCCTCTCACCAGTTGGCCCAGGAGCTTTCCCCAGAATCCGCCGTACACCTCTTGGGTGGTGAGGTTGAGGAAATAGTTTTCCTGCACGTCATACACCAGCTTGCAGGTGTTGGCGCGGCAGTACCACCAGCTGAGCGGCAGCAGCTCGTGGGTGCCTACTATGAGCAGATGGGGCTTTACCCGCTGCAGGAGCTTCCAGTAGGTGCGCTGGGCTTTGAGGCGGCCCCAGGACAAGCGCTTGAAATGGAACACCGGGTGGAAGTGGAGGTTGCTGCTGCCGGCCGCGCTGCCGGGAAGCGGAGCCCGGAAGCCGGCTACGTGCACCTCCGCTTGCGGCATTTGGGCCAGGGCTAACCCAATCTTTTCAAAGAGGCGAGTATCAGAAACCGGCTTCAGCAGGGAGGCCAGCAGAATTCGTTTTCGAATCATCGCCACAATTTAATAATTTTGACTTCTTATTCTTTTACAAAGACAACATGAACGATTTACGAGAAACCATAGAGAGTGCCTGGCAAGACCGGTCTCTGCTGGGCCAGAAGAGCACGCAGGAGGCGATCAGGTGTGTGATTCAGATGCTGGACAGAGGCGAACTGCGCGTGGCCGAACCCACTGCTGAGGTAAAGTGGCAGGTGAACGAGTGGGTGAAAAAAGCCGTGCTCATGTATTTCCCCATCCAGCAGATGGAGACCATTGAGGCCGGCCCGTTTGAGTTCCACGACAAGATTCCGCTGAAAAGCGGTTTTGCCGACCTGGGCGTTCGCGTGGTTCCTCATGCCCTGGCCCGCCACGGCGCGTACCTGGCCAAAGGAGTGATCCTGATGCCGTCTTACACCAACATTGGCGCGTACGTAGACGAGGGAACCATGGTAGACACCTGGGCTACCGTGGGTTCTTGCGCGCAGGTGGGCAAACACGTGCACCTGAGCGGTGGCGTGGGTCTGGGCGGTGTGCTGGAGCCCGTGCAGGCGGCCCCGGTGATCATTGAGGACGGTGCCTTTATTGGCTCGCGCAGCATTCTGGTAGAGGGCTGCCATATTGGCAAGGAAGCCGTGATTGGCGCCAACGTCTGCATCACCGGCTCTTCCAAGATCATTGACGTAACCGGCGCTGAGCCGAAGGAATACAAAGGCTACGTTCCGCCGCGCTCAGTGGTGATTCCGGGTTCTTACACCAAAGAATTCCCGGCCGGCTCTTTCCAGGTGCCCTGCGCCCTGATCATTGGCCAGCGCAAAGAAAGCACCGACCTGAAGACGTCCTTGAACGATGCCCTGCGGGAAAACGCGGTAGCCGTTTAAGGCCGGTTTTTACAGAATCTGCCCTGAAACAGGAAAGGCCGGCAACTTGCCGGCCTTTCCTGTTTCAGGGCTATTTATCTAGAATCAGCTTCAAACCTAAAGTGCTTGGCGCTTTTTAAAGGTATCGGCTACTACCAGGTCTTTGGTGCCGTGGTTGTAGCTGTAGAAGCCCTGACCCGATTTCACGCCTTTGTGGCCCGCCTGTACCATGTTCACCAGCAAGGGGCACGGCGCGTACTTTGGATTGCCGAAACCATCGTGCAGCACCCGCAGGATGGAGAGGCACACGTCCAGACCAATAAAGTCGGCGAGTTGCAGGGGACCCATGGGATGCGCCATGCCCAGCTTCATGATGGTGTCAATTTCCTCCACGCCGGCCACGCCTTCAAACAAGGAGAAAATGGCCTCGTTGATCATGGGCATCAGGATGCGGTTGGCCACGAAGCCGGGGTAATCGTTCGCCTCGGCGGGAATTTTGCCTAATTGCCGGGAAAGGTCCAGGATCTGGGTGGTCACCTCGTCGCTGGTGGAATAGCCCCTGATCACCTCCACCAGTTTCATCACGGGCACCGGATTCATGAAGTGCATGCCAATCACCTTGTCGGGGCGCTGGGTCACCGAGGCGATCTTGGTGATGGAGATGGAGGAGGTGTTGCTGGCCAGGATGCACCCGGGCTTGGTAGAGGCGTCCAGTTGCCGGAACAGGTCTAGCTTGATGTCCACGTTCTCCGTAGCCGCCTCTACCACCAGGTCTGCTTCGCGCACACCTTGCTGCAGGTTGGTGTGCGTAGAGATGCGCTGCAGGGTTTCCTGCTTTTGCTCCTCGGTTACGGTGCCTTTGGCCACCATGCGGTCCAGGTTCTTGGCAATGGTGCCCAGCGCCCGGGTGAGCGAGTCCTGCGAAATATCAATCAACGAAACAGAGAAACCATTCTGCGCAAAGACGTGGGCAATGCCGTTGCCCATGGTGCCAGATCCAATTACGGCTATGTTCATAGAATAAGCGTTAGTTAGTAAGACCAGGGCGCAAAGCTATCATATTTTGGCAGGTGCGCAAGGCCCTTTAACGGGCTGCGCAAACGAAAGCGCCACTAAACGAACTACTTGCTATATTTTGTATGCCTATATAAATCTTTTAAAATATTCTTGCGTAAAAGCAGAAAAATCACTAACAGGGCTACCTGGGTGGTTCTAAACAAATGAACAAAACCTAACCAAACACAACTAAAACTATGGGAAATCTATTGTATATCATCGCGGTAGTGCTGGTAATCATCTGGCTGATCGGGTTCCTGGGCTTCGGTGACCAAGTAGGGGGCATTATCCACGTCTTGCTGGTTATTGCCATCATCGCCGTGTTGCTGCGCCTGATCAGGAGGGCATAAGCCAGCCGGTAGCAACTCAACGCATCTACTGATAGACAAGTGAACAAAATATGGGAAACTTACTGTACATCATTGCGGTGGTGCTTGTGATTTTGTGGCTCATCGGGTTCTTAGGATTCGGGGATACCGTGGGTGGCGTCATCCACGTCTTGCTGGTCATCGCCATCATCGCCGTGTTGCTAAGATTGATCCGGGGATGATCTCCCGGCAAAACTGAATTGTTGAAAAACAGAAAGGGCGCCCCGCAGGGCGCCCTTTCTGTTTTAGGGGTGTTTCTTGAAAAACCGCGGTAAAACGGCCGCCGGTTACACCAGGGTGCTTACGCCGTACATCTGGGCCCTGAGCGCTTTGATGTCCTCGTTGGTGAGGTATTCATCATAGCTCATGCGCTTGTCAATGATGCCTTTGGGTGTAAGTTCAATGATGCGGTTGGCGATGGTGTCTACGAACTGCAAGTCATGCGAGCTGAACAGGAGGGAGCCCTGGTATTCTTTGAGGCCGTTGTTGAGGGCCGTGATGGATTCCAGGTCCAGGTGGTTTGTGGGCTCATCCAGCACCAGCATGTTGCCGCTCTGCAGCATCATGCGCGACAGCATGCAGCGCACTTTCTCCCCTCCAGACAACACACTGGCTTTCTTCAGCGACTCTTCACCGGAGAACAGCATGCGGCCCAGGAAACCCCGGATAAAGCTCTCGTCTTTCTCCACCGAGAACTGGCGCAGCCAGTCTACCAGGTTCAGGTCAGTTTGGAAGAACTCGTTGTTGTCCTTAGGGAAATACGCCGTGCTGATGGTGGTGCCCCACTTGTATTCTCCTTTCTCGGGGGCTTGCTCGCCCATGATGATCTTGAAGAAGGTGGTGGCCGCCAGGTCATTGCGACTGATCACGGCAATTTTGTCTTTCTTGTCAACGGTGAAGGTGACATCCTTGAACAGGAGGCCGTCTTCGCTGCGGGCGGTGAGCTCGTCTACCTGCAGCAGCTGGTTACCGGCTTCTCGCTCTTGTTTGAACTGAATGTACGGGTAGCGGCGGCTAGAGGGCTTGATGTCTTCCAGGGTAAGTTTCTCCAGCAATTTAGCCCGCGAGGTAGCCTGCTTTGATTTAGAGGCGTTTGCGCTGAAACGGGCAATAAACGACTGCAGCTCCTTGCGCTTGTCCTCGGTTTTCTTGTTGGCGTCGGTGCGCTGTTTCAGGGCCAGTTGGCTGGACTCGTACCAGAACGAGTAGTTACCGGCGTACAGCTGAATCTTGCCAAAGTCAATGTCGGCGATGTGCGTACACACGGCATCCAGGAAGTGGCGGTCGTGGCTTACCACAATCACGGTATTCTGGAAGTTGTCCAGGAAGTTCTCCAGCCACATGATGGATTCGGCGTCCAGGTGGTTGGTAGGCTCATCCAGCAACAGAATGTCTGGGTTGCCAAACAGGGCCTGCGCCAACAGGACCCGGATTTTCTCGTTACCGCCCAGGTCTTTCATGAGGGTGTAGTGCAGGTCCGGCTGAATGCCCAGACCGCTCAGGAGCTCGCCCGCCTCGTACTCGGCGTTCCAGCCTTCCATGTCGGCAAACTCGGCCTCCAGTTCAGAGGCGCGCATGCCGTCTTCCTCGGTGAAGTCTTCCTTGGCGTAGATGGCGTCTTTCTCGTTCATGATGTCCCACAGGCGCTTGTGGCCCATAATCACCGTCTGGAGCACCGGAAACTCATCATACTCATAGTGGTTCTGCTTGAGGACCGCCAGACGCATTTTGGCCGGAATGTCCACCGTGCCGGTGTTGGGGTCAATCTCACCGGACAATATCTTCAGGAAAGTTGACTTGCCCGCCCCGTTGGCGCCAATAAGGCCGTAACAGTTGCCGGGGGAAAACTTAATGGTAACGTCTTCAAAAAGGGTGCGTTTGCCGTAGCCAAGGCTAACGTTGCTGGTACTGATCATGCTGCTCTGATATATATAGTATAGAGTTTCTAAGGGCGAAGTTACCAAAAGAACTGAAAAGCCCCGTATTGCGGCTGTTTTTCAGGTTTCCGGGCTGGTATACTCACTATACAGACAATCAAAGGGTTAAACTAGTTCAGCAAAACAAGCCAGGCCCGGGAGTATTCAGGCCAAGGCCGGAAGGGTAAAAAAAGTGGGAATAGGACAACACCTCCCGCCCGAATCAAGTATATAATAATCAATATCTACAATGCGAAAAACGGGATTGCAGGAGCAGTCTTCTGGAAATTAATCTAAAACGAAACCAAACAAAACATGGAACAACGCAGGATAACGGTACAGAAAACAGGTACCTACATTGGGTTGATGACGGGTATTGCAGCAATAGCGTATCACCTTTTACTTATATTAACGGGGCTCTCAGATGTGACCTCGCTCCACTTTTTAACCGGTGTTATCTTGGTGGTGGGGGTTTGTTTAGCCATAAAACGCCATAAAGCCCTTAAAAACGGCTACATCAATTACCTGGAAGGGATTGGGGTCGGCTTTATGGTGGGTCTGGTATCGGCGGTGGTGTATACCATTGCCCAGGTGCTGGGAGACTACCTCTTTAACATGGCTTACTCTTACCCGTACGCCGTTGATGAGTCTTACGGCGATGAGCCGGCCATCTGGATAGTAGCCACCACCTGGATCATCTTCGGGGTAGTGCTGGGGCCCTTTATCGCGTACCTGGCCATGCAGTACTTCAAGCGCCCAGACCACAAAATGACCACCGACTGAGAAGTGCCCTTCCCTTAACAATGCTAAGACCCGGCTACCTATAGCCGGGTCTTTTTTTGCGCCAAAAGGGAGAGGGTAGGAGAAGCGTAAATAGCACTATGGTAGTGTTGAAAGGGTATTTACAAGCCGAATTATAAGAAGGTTGATATATATTAAAAACAATTTCTTTTTGCCTGCTTGGTAGGGCAGCGGCAACAAACCGGGCGATTCGCCTTGTTTAAAGGTATATAATATTAATAATGTTCTATGTTTTAATAAAAGAACCAGAGTTTCTTGAAATGTGAATTCAATTTAGGAGTATTACTTGAGTGCAATAATAAAATATTAAATTTCCTATAACCATGGTTTTGTCGCCTTCGTTAAAGGACATATAAAACAAACTGAAACAGAAATATCACTCTACCTAAAGCGTCAAAACCATTATGAAAAAATTTTTCCTCTCTGCATTATTTGTTGGAGCTGTGTTCACAGCCCAGGCTCAGACTAATTTGGCCGGAACGGCTGCCACCACCCGTGCGGTGTTGTCTATGAGCGCTCAGGAAATGAGCCGCCAAATGTACAATGAGCTGGAACTAAACGAGGGGCAGTACATCAAAATCAAAGCCCTGAACCAAGCCAGGTTTGACCGGTTCAGCGAGATTGAAAGAATGTACGCCAATGATGCGCAGATGCGTGATGCCAAGATCAAAGAAGTGAACGCGCAGCTAGACCAGGAATTTGCCCAGATCTTAAACCCTGAGCAGTTTACCGCTTACCTGGAAATGGATGGCCGCGCCCAGGAAGCCACTGCCCCCGGCAATGGCATGAACACAACCGGCACCGATTCCTCCATGGGGAGCACCACCACTACCACTGATGCCACCAGCACCAACCAGGCCGCTGGTTCCGCCACTGACGCTGATGTCAAGATCAAAGACGACAAGGTGAAAGTGGAGAGCGGCGACACTAAAGTGAAGATGGAAGACAACAAGTTCAAAGCCGAGACTTCCAGCGGAGAAATGAAAGTTAAAAAAGACTCAGAGAAACTGAAGACTGAGTCTGTCAAATACAAGTCAACGCCTAACGAAACCAAAATCATCACGCCCCAGGGCAAGTCTAAAGTAGAAGATGACAAGGTGAAGATTAAAACGGAGACTACTAAAAAGAAAGTCAAGAACTAAGGTTTGACGCTTGCCCAGAAAGCCGTTCTCTGTAATGGAGAATGGCTTTCTTCTTTTTAGGGCAGGCTGATTACTCGGTTAAGATGGCCGCCTCTCGGATGTTGCCCAGCGCGTCCAGGCGCACCGTGAGGGCTTGCTTGGTGCCTGCCTGGGGTTGCGCCGGTGCACACTCGGGGCCTGGGGCAATGTAATAAATGTAGATTTTGTTGCTGCGCTGCAGCAGTTCCTCGGCATCGGGTTTGCCAAACAGTTTCCTGATATCCCGCTCATGTAAGCCCAACAGCTGCAGCCGTATGTCCTCTAACTGGGGAAGAAGGGTCTGGCGGGCTCCTTTGCAGCCTTGCAGGTCAGATTTCCAGGTCTGGGAGTCAAAGTTCAGCTCTGGACCGGAGGAGCAGGCCCCCGCGCCCACCAGCAATGTGAAACTTAGCAATGAAACCGCCCACTTCTTGAGAACTTTGTTACGCATTGGGTTAAAATGTAGGTACATGTAAATTTTTTTAAGCATCAATCCCCTGGTTTTAAGCATTTTTAGCTTAATTTGGGGGTAATCCTTCACCCTAAAGGAACAAAAGTAGAAAGGAATTGAGTTACTATACTGACACTAGTAAAGAAATAAGAAATGAATAGAAAATTTTTGTCTTTCTCCTTCATAGCATTATTGTCTTTCGGTTTCCCGGTTATGAACGCTACTTCCCAGGGGAATGATGAGCCTGTTTCCTCCTCCACTACCGAGGTGATTTCTAGTAGAGATTCTTTTGAGGACTACCTTGATAATCTGTATGACGAAGCAGACTTAAAGAAGGCAGGCTTGAGCTTTGATGTTTTCAGAAGAGCAGCAACAGGTTATTTCAACCTGAAAGAAAAGAATAGATTAAACAAGAACAAGAGCCTGCTCACCATCATTGATTTTGGCAAATCAAGCAAGGAGAAGCGGTTCTGGGTGGTAGACATGGACCAGAAGAAAGTGCTGTACCACTCCCTGGTTGCCCACGGCGAGGGCTCTGGCTTTGACAAGGCGGTGAAGTTCTCCAACACGGTCAACTCGCACATGAGCAGCCTTGGGTTTTACCTTACAGAGAACACCTACACTGGCAAGCACGGCTTGTCGTTGAAGCTGAGCGGGTTAGACCGGGGCTTCAACTCCAATGCCAAGAGCAGAGCGGTGGTGGTGCACGGCGCCGATTACGTGAGCGATGCCTTCATTAAGAAACACGGCAGATTGGGTCGCAGCCACGGCTGCCCGGCTCTGCCCAAGGAGATCAACTCTAAGGTGGTACAGCTCATCAAAGGCGGCACCCTGATGTACATTGATGCGCAGTCGCCGGCCTACACCTCGGTTTACCTGGATGCCGACAACGCCATCAAGAACTTTGAAGAGGAGATCCTGGCCAAGCAGGCAAAGCTGTTAAGCAAGTAATTTCACAGAAATACCCCATAAACGGAAGAAGCCGATCCCCACAGATCGGCTTCTTCCGTTTTTCTAAAGGGTCCACACTCAAGCGGTGTCTTTGGTGGCCTTCACCAGGCTAATGCCGGTGAACAAAAAGATAAGGCCCACCACAAAAGGCACTGCCGATGAAATCTGGCCTACCGATACATTCCCCACTGAGCCGCCACCGGCTAAGAAGGCGTAGGCTCCCCAAATGACGCCCACAATCCCTAGGGTTGTGAGGATGGCGCCGAAAGTTCTCTTCAGGTTCATTTCGTTTGTCTTAGGTTAGTGAAAAAGGCCAAGTGCCTTCTAGGGCTTCTTACGTATGTGCAATCAAAAATGATATAGTAAACGGGCTATATCAGGAAAGAACCTTGGGCGGTAACTCCGTAATTCACGCAACCATGTCCTCTCTGCCACGTTCTTCTATGAACGTTGCCGTGGCTTCGTTTTCATTCAGCCGCTGACCCGGTTGTACCGGGGCTTTGAAAATTGCAAAACCTGATGTTGAAGCTGCCGCTACCGGAGGCGGTTAGGGCAGGGGCCCTGAAAGAGAACGCAACTACCTTTTGCAAGGGCAGGGCGACCAGAAACTTATTGCCGGGCCGGCCACCTGTTTTAGACCTGAATTCATGAAAACAGGCCTAAAACAGATCTGGAAGACTGAAAAACAAAGAGTTGATCATGACCAAAGTTCTGTTTGTCATCAATCCTATCTCGGGCGACATTGAGAAGGGCAAGTTGGTAGAGCACATCAAATCGTTTTGCCAGCAGGAGGGCATTGCGCAGGAGGTGTTCAACACCACCGGCGAAAAAGACGAGGAAAAGCTCAAGGCGAAGATCGCTTCCTGCGAACCCCAGGTGGTGTGCGCCGTGGGCGGGGACGGAACCGTGAGTCTGGTGGCCAAGTCCATCATCAAGACCAATACCGCGCTGGCCATTATCCCGCTGGGTTCGGGGAACGGGCTTTCCAAAGACATCGGCATTCCGCAGGATTTTGAGGCGGCCCTGCACCTGCTCAAGGAACACAAGATCATGCCCATCGACACCCTGGACGTCAACGGTCTGCTCTCCATCCATCTCTGCGACATGGGCTTTAACGCCCTGGTGGTAAAACGCTTCTGCAACGGCGAAACCCGGGGACCCGGCGCGTACGCCTGGATTGCCATGCAGGAGTTCATGGGCTACGAACCCAAGCACTACACCATTATCACCAACGGAAAAACCATTTTTGACGGTAAGGCCTTCATGATCACCATCACCAATGCCAAAGCCTTCGGCAGCAATGCCACCATTAACCCTACGGGCGTGATCAACGACGGCAGCTTTGAGATCTGCATCCTGGAGCCTTTCCCCAAAGCCTCCAGCCTGGGCATTCTGTACCGCCTGTACACCGACACCATTGATGGCTCTGTGTACACGCACCGGTTCAGCTGCCGGGAGGCCACCATCATCAACCACGCCCAGGAGGTGGCCCAAATTGACGGCGAACCCGAAGACCTGGGACAGGAAGTGACCTTTACCGTGCAGCCCCGGAGCCTGCGGGTGGTGCTGCCGAAGGAGTAGGGGAGGCGAGCGGCTGCCCCTGGTAAATGCACTTCTGGAAAGCCACCAGCGGGGCCTCGCCCGAAGTAGTGGCCGGCTCAATAACGCGCAGCCAGATGGTGCCGTCTGCGTACTGGTCCAGCACCATGAAGCCCTTGCTCTCATGGGTGAACGAGGCCCGGCCGCCCTTGGCCACAAAGTTGGTCTTGCTCGCCGAGCCGCTCACGGCATAATGGTTGCCCTTTACCTCAAAGTACTGCAGGTTGTGGTCATGGCCCGCCACGTAGAAAATAGATTGGTACTGGTGCAAGATCCGCAGCATGCGCTTCCTGAACTTTCGGAACGGCGGGTACGACATGTCTTCATGGGCGCCAATGTATTTGCGGTACACCCGGTACATGGTGCCGGCCAAAGGAAGCGGAATGAGGGCCCTTTTGTTGATAAACGTAAGCGGAAAAAGGTGCTGCTTTACGGTAAAGTTGCCGCCGTGCAGGGCATTGCTGTACAATGGGTGGTGGCCCGCAATGACAATAAACCGGTGCTGGTTCTGCCGGATGAGGTTCTCCAGGGCCGGGAAGAAGTCTCTGGGAATCCGGTACGCTTCGCCGGGGGAGCTCTCCAGGGGTTTGTAGCCCAGTTGCACCCACCATTGCGAGTTGATGACAATGAGCAAGAGCTGCTCGTTGATCTCCCAGGTGACCGGGCCCAGGCAGCCGCCCCGGGGCAGGTAGGCTTGTTCGTCTTTCAGCTTCTCCACCACGTATTGTTCTTGCCTGAGCACGTATTGGTAGCCGTCGCTGCGGCCTTTGTTCCAGTCATGGTTGCCGCTCAGGTAAATGACTTTTCCGCCGTAATTCTTGAAGAGGCCCAACTGGTTCTCCAGCTTCTGTACCGCCTGCTCATACCGGTAGCTGTTCACGGGGGGCAGCCCGGTGGGGTAGATGTTGTCGCCTAAAAATACAATAGAGCTTTTGGGGCCGGCCTCCTGCAGCCAATGTTGGATGGCTTGCGCCACCAGGTCTTCCTCCAGACTGCCGTTATTCCCGAAATCGCCTACCAGGGCCATGGAATGCACCCTTTGCTCAGGGGCGGGGGGCTGCTGGGTGCGCCAGCCAATCTCCGCCAGGTTGTAAAATGGTTTTTTCCGGTATTTGCGCTCGCGCAGATACGCCCGCAGGAGCCAGGCACAAAAGGCAACAAATAGAAATAAGGCAATTTTATAGAGCATGTTCATGTAGGCGGGTTCCGCAGTCTTTCATACTCTGTAGCCCGGCTAAAAGTTAGGGGGAATAAGGTGCTTGAAATGGCCGTTGAGTTTTACGCGCTCCTTCAGGCGCTCGGTTTCCAGCACCACCGGTACAATGTGGGTCAGGTGGTCCAGAATCAGCTCCAGCCGTTCGCTTTCGCGCGCGCACTGTAACAGGGCATATTCCTGCTGGGTAGAGAGGCCCAGGTGGTGCGCCACGTCATACGCCTGAAAATCATCCCTGAGCTGCAGCATGAGCGACTGTATGCCCAGGGCGCTGTAGAGTTGGCGCAGCAATTCCACTATTTTAACCCGCTGCAGCGGGTCTTCGTCCTGAATGGTTTCAAGGTCCTCCACCTCGCCGCCCGAGTAAAGTCGGCCCGGTACCTGCCGGTGAAACTCCTTGATCTTGAAAATGCCCAGCCCTTTGGTTTTAATGTCCATCTCGCCGCTCAGGTACTTTTTCTCCAGGCTCAGGATCTTGATCTCGGTGCCGTACTCACCAATGCCGTTGTCCAGGTACACGGGGATGCCGAAGGTGGAGTCTTTGGCCTGGCACTCCAGAATAAGCTGCCGGTAGCGGGGCTCAAAGATGTGCAGGTTCAGTTTTTCCCCCGGAAACACCACAATATTCAACGGAAAGAGGGGCAAGAATCTGCTCATAGGGCCAAAGGGATGTAAGGGTGATTGCTACTAATTTAAGAAGCCTTTCTACCCTTTGCCACTAATTCTGTATTTTTGTCTTGGTACCTTAATCTTTGCGTTGGCAGGCTGAGCTGAGTTATGGCTAAAAAGCAGATTCCCGTTTCCTTTACCTGGGCCGATGCCCGGTGGCTTTTCCTCAAACTTTGCCTCACGCTGTTCCTGGTGACGGTACTCTGGGTGCTCACTTACCGGTGGATTGATCCGCCGGTGACCCTGCACATGATGCTGAAGCGGTCTGAGCCGTCGCCCAAGACGGAGAAGGTAAGCGAGATCCGGCACCAGTTTGTGGACCTGGAGGACATGTCTTTGCAGCTGCCCTTGGCGGTGATTGCCTCAGAAGACCAGCTGTTCCTCACGCACCACGGCTTTGACTTCAAGGCCATCAAGCAAGCCTTTCAGCGGAACCTGTCCAGCAAGAAAACAATGGGCGGCAGTACCATCAGCCAGCAGGTTGCCAAAAACGTGTTCCTGTGGCACGGGCGCAGCTACCTGCGCAAGGCGGTAGAAATGTACTTCACCTTCATGATTGAGCTGCTGTGGGGCAAGGAGCGCATCATGGAAGTATACCTGAACATAGCCGAGATGGGCGACCATGTGTTTGGGGTGCACGCGGCCAGCCAGTTGTATTTCAAGTGCTCGCCCAAGGAGGTGGGCCGGCAGCAGGCGGCCCTGCTGGCGGCGGTGTTGCCCAATCCTATCCGGTACTCGGCGGCGAAACCATCGGGCTACACCCTGCGGCGGCGGCGGAACATTGCCCGTAACATGGCCCGCCTGGGGGGCACAGACTACATTAAGATGTGGCTTTCCATGTAGTGGCAGCGGAGAAAAAGTAACGCTTAGCATCAGCCGCAAAGAGGAGGCGCTGGCAACACCAATTATGGCAGGGATGAGGCAGTGAAATCAGCCAGAGACAGGCAGTGCCCCCAGGCAGCTGATGGCGTTTGGCCAGCCCCCGAAAGAAAATATAGAGAAAGTTGCAGATAATTCTGTTATTTCACTTTCAGAGTTGTAGAAGTAAAAATAAGAGCACCCTTCGTGACGCACAAAGACCTTGTTGACATAGCTTATAAATGGGTTCTGAAAGAAGCGGGTTGCCCCATTGCCTTTCGGGATTTTGTGAGTGAGCACCAGCCAGACGAACAGTACCCCGATGTGATTGGGTTAGGTTCTTTCGGGAAGAGCGTAGCAGTGAAGGTAGACGTTTCCCGGCACTATTATCACCAGACCATTTCCAGGGAGATTTGGCAGAATCCGGACAAAAGCATGGGCCGTTTCAGGTTTCTGTGCGTTCCCACCGATCTTGTCAAAGCAGAGGAACTGCCCGCCAATTGGGGCCTGATTTACGTGGGCAAAGACGGCAAGGCCGCCTGCGTGCACAATCCCTACGGGAACGGTTTGCATGACTACTGGAAGAACGGATTTGAGGACTATAACCTGTACACGCTGGTAGACCGCCATGAAAAGCTCAACTCTGCCCGCAAGCGCTTCCTGTACAAAGCCATCATGTACTAACAACCTAAATCCGACGGAGTAGTAACGGACTCTATCTTGAGGCAAGGAGTTTTAGGGCTGTTTTACCAGAAAGTAGCTTAAAACGGCAACAGGAGTTAAAGGTAGTCTCTATGTGAAGCCAAGGCGTTTTAGCCCAGTTTTCTTCAAAACAGCCAGAAAACACGCATTTGCTGCTCATCCTGCAGGATTCTTCCCTTGGGTGTTGAATTGCTACTGAGTTAACGCCAAAGAGACGTTACCAGCTGTTCTAAGCTAGTGCGTATTTTACCTGCATTTTCGCCAAAGCCGGCCTAAAACAGGAGGGCGTTTAGAACCTAGCTACCAGTTTCCCGGCCAAGAACAGGGATTGTGTTGCTCAGCCCTCTACCTTACGGGTGTCTTTGCTGATGGGAGCGGGCCGCTGCTGGGTGGCCGTGCCCGGTGCATCGCTCTGATCAATCTGTTTTTGCTCCTCCACTTTGCCCACTTCCTCGTGGAAGATAAGGCCGGTATCGGCGGCGTGTTTGGCGGCGGTGGCGGTGTCTTTCACCAGCAGCATCTCCACGGTGCCCTTCAGCTCTTCTGAGATGGTGTTCACCACCAGGGCCCTTTCGGGTAAGGCCACATCCCTGATGTACACGCAGATGATACGGCCAGGAAACTGCTTAATGACCTCCCGGTAAATGGGAGCATCCTGCTGTCCGCTGTCACCAATGAGCACAAAGTTGAGGTGCGGGTAGGTGAGCAGAATGTTCTGGATTTCCTTGAACTTATGGCTCATGTGGTCGGCCCCGAAGAATTTGTTCTGCATCATGCCGAAGTCCCGGAGCAGGAGCGGGCCGGCCGGAATGTCGTTCAGGTCCAGGAAATCATGCAGTAGGTCGTACATGTTCCAGGGGCTGCTGCTCACGTAGAAGAATGGGTTGTTGCGCTTGCCGTTGCGCCCCAGCTGCAGCGACCGGTAAAAGGCCGATACCCCCGCAAACGGCAGCCGGGTACGCGCATTGTTCATGAACGTGTACTGCGACATCTTGATAAGATCAGTGGCGGCGGTGAGCACAATGGTGTCGTCAATGTCTGAGATGATGCCGTACTCCGCGTCGGGCGGCGGCACCAGCACGTGGGCCTTGGTCTTCACGCCGGGCTCAAAGGAGGAGATATCGGCGTGCACCAGTTCCACCTCCAGCTCGTGCCAGATATCGTCTAAAACCAATGGAGTCTTGGGCTCCAGGTTGATCACGAAATAGCCTTCCCGGTCGGTGTAGACCAGGTGCTCCTGTTCCTGGAACACAATCTTCACCTGGGCGTTGCGCACCTCGTCGCTCTCAAACCGGCGGTACATGTTCAGCAGGTTCTTGAGCAGCGTGTCATTGTCGGCGGCCGAGGTGATGCCTTTGTTGGCCAGGACCCGGCCTTTGAGGTACAGGCGGTTCACGGTGCCGTAGCTGCGGTACGCCACAATCTGCAAGGGCTTGTACAGGCCAAACCGGTTCCTGAACCGTTGCATAAACAGATCAAAAGAGTCATCTGCGTTCTCCAGAAAGGCGCCCAGGTTTTGTTTCCAGTTGGTACTCATGCCAGGTTACTGCTTGTGGGTTGTTCTCTCTGCATACGCAGAAATTCCCCAGTGGGTATAAATACGGCCTAAAGCCCCAGGTTGCGCTTGAACTCCTGGTAGCCGGTGTTGGAGGCCGAGGTGGTTTGGCAGCCCCGCTGTTGCGCGTGCGCCTGAATGTCATGAATGCGGTTCCCCGGCGCCGGGTGCGTGCTGAAGAACTCTGGGATGGTGCCGCTGTTCTGCAGGGTCTGCATTTTCTGGAAGAAGCCGGCGGCCCCGTCACAGGCGTAGTAGTTGGTGGCCCCCAGGTACAGCACGGAGTATTCATCGGCCTCGCGCTCGTAGTCGCGGCTGAACTTCAGGCCCAGGTACTGCCCGGCCGCGCCGCCAATGAGGCGCTCCAGCTGCCCGGCGCTTTCGCCCAGCACCAGGCGCGAAATAAACGAAATGCCGTACTGCTTCTGCAGCTGTTTCACCGAGTGACGCTGGTCTGCGTGGGCGATCTCGTGGCCCAGGACGCCGGCCAGCTGGTCTTCAGAGTCCAGGAACCGGATGAGGCCGGTGAACACGTAGATGTGGCCGCCCGGAGTGGCAAAGGCATTCTGGACGTTGGGGTCGTCAATGATCTTCACGTCCCAGGCAAACTCCTCGCGGTAGCTCACCTGGTCAGACTCCAGGATGCGGTTGACCACCTGGTCAAGGTGGGCGTAGGCGGCCCGGGTTCTGGGATTGGGCGAGTTGCGGTCCAGCAGCTGGCCCTTGGCCCGGTAGGTAGAGTCCATCTGCTGGGCCACCTGCTGGCCTAGTTGCAGGTCGTTCTCAATGGAAAAAAGGACGCGGTCCCCGTTCTTGTCGCTGGAGCAGCCCGCAAGCAGGCTTCCGCCTAAGAAGAGCAGGGGCAGGTACGCCCGTTTGCATCTGTTGGCAAGGGCGGGCAATAGGTTATTGCGCATACATCTAATTGGTTTCGTTTCCACTTCTACGTGAACTCCGGTAAAAGGACCAAAGTAGCCCTAAGCTTCTTTGCTGCGCCGCTTTACATAACAGGCGCCGGCCGTTTTGGGCCTGTTTCGGCCAAAAAGCCCCCAAAACAGCGCCACAACTTTTCTCCTCCAGATGGGTTAAAGGAGAAAAATCCTTACACCCACAGGCATGGAAGACCAGTTAAGCCCACATGCAATATACGCAGATGTTGCCGCCTCTGCCCAACAGGCCGGTCTGCGCTATTTCCCAGACACCAAACCTGGCATTACCCGGCAGAAGGAGGGCAAAGAGTTCACGTACTTCACCCCCAAGGGCGAACCCCTCTCCGATGAGAAAACCCTGGAGCGCATCAAGAAACTGGTAATTCCGCCGGCCTGGACCCAGGTCTGGATTTGCCCTTCGGCCAACGGGCACATACAGGCCACCGGCCGAGATGAGAAAGGCCGCAAGCAGTACGTGTACCATCCCCAGTGGAAAGAGGTCAGAAGCCTGAACAAGTTTGGCCGCATGCTGGCCTTCGGGAAAGCGCTGCCCGGCATCAGGAAGCAGGTGGAAAAAGACCTGCGCCTTCGCAAACTGGAAAAGCGCAAGATCCTGGCCATTGTGGTGGAGCTCCTGGACAATTCCTTCATCCGGATAGGGAACAAGGCCTACGCCAAGGAGAACAAATCATACGGGCTCACCACCCTGCGCGACCGGCACGTGAAAGTGGAGGGCGACCAGCTCCGGCTGGAGTTTGTGGGCAAGAAAGGGGTGAAGCACGAGATCAGCATCAAAGACCGGCGCCTGGCTCGTTTGGTGAAGCAGTGTCAAGACATACCCGGCTACGACCTCTTCCAGTACTATGACGAGGAAGGCAACCGTCAGCCCATTGAGTCGGGTGACGTGAACGAGTACCTGCGCAGCCTCAGCCCCGAGGAGTTCACCGCCAAGGATTTCAGGACCTGGGGCGGCACGGTGATGATGGTGGAGTGCCTGGAGCAGATACTGGACGAGAACCCGGCTATTGAAAAGGAGAAGTCGGTGAAGGAGGCGGCCAAGATGGTGGCCCATGAACTGGGCAACACGCCCACGGTGTGCAGCAAGTACTACATCCATCCGGAGATTGTGAACCTGTTCAAGCAAGACAAGCTCATTGACTACCTGCGCCAGCACGATGCCAAGAAGCGCAAAGAAAACCCGTACCTGTCCAGAACAGAGGAGTTTGTGGTGAAGATGTTAAAAGACCTGAAGTAAGGCGCTAGAAACCAATTTGTTGTTTATCTTTCTGTATCAAATGCTGCACCATCATGGTCATTGAAACAGAAAGATTGATGATACAGCCGCTCACGCCTGAGCAGTTAGAGCTGTACGCTGCCAACGACGGCTCCCTGGAAAAACAACTGGGAGTAACGTACACGCCCAAGGAGATTGGCCCCGACCTGGCCGATGCCCTGGAGAACTATTTCCTCCGGTTGGTAGCCCAACACCAGGACCGGTACTACTTTTACACCCTCTGGGCCATTATCTTAAAAGACCAGCAAGTCATTGCCGGGGACCTTTGTTTCAAGGGCGAGCCCGATGAAGGCGAAGTAGAAATTGGGTACGGCACCTACCCCGAGTTCCAGCAACTGGGCATTATGTCGGAGGCCGTGGGAGCCCTCATAGACTGGTGCAAGCAGCGGGAAGACATCACCACTTTACTAGCTGAAACCGAAACCGGCAACCAGGCCTCCGAGAAAGTCCTGGAGCGCAACCACTTCATCCGGGATTGCCAGGGCAGAGACAACACCTGGTGGAAACGGGAGGTCAAGGAGTTGGTGGTTGGCTGAAGATTTGAAGATGAGAAGATTTGGAGATGTGGGGATGGGGTGATTTGATGATTTAGGGATTAGAGGATGTAGCGATTGTTGAGTTGAGTGAATATAATAACTATGGCGCGGAAGTTACTTCCGTGCCTTGCTACTTTGTCAGGGAAGCTTCTTGTTTAGAAGAAAAAGGCACGGAAGTAACTTCCGCGCCATAGAGCCATAGAATGCCTTCTTATTTTATCAAAGCCTCAAGCTACTTACCACACTATTTCAAACAGCTTCATTTCTTCATCTAATCTTCTTAAAACCTATAAATTGCTCATCCTCACATCTCCAAATCTTCAAATCTCCTCATCCTCACATCTGCAAATCTTCACATCTCCAAATTTCCAAATCACCACATCCTCACATCCACAAACCTTCAAATCTCCAAATCACCTCATCTTCAAATTTTCAAATCTCCTCATCTCCCAACTTTACAATCCCTCGCGGTCAAAGGCGTGGACTTTCACGTGGCGGCTTTTCTTGAGTTTGGTTTCCTTTCCTTTCTCTACTTCCACGCCCTGCTTGGTGTCATAGACGCGGGTTTTCTTGGACCAGCCGCGGACCCTGGAATTGTCTTTCACGTCGTCTTCGCCGCGGCCACCGTAGATGTTCACTTTAATGCCTTTGCGGCCTTCGCCGGTTAAGATAAAGTCGTCTTTCCCGGCCAGGCCGTACAAGGTGATGGTGTTGGTGTCTTTCTTTTTGAAGGTGCGGTCATACACCAGCAAGGGTACGACCTGGTCCTCATCAGGGATCTGGGAGACCAGCACCCGGGTATCGCCGTTGGCTTGGCGCACCACCACAAATTTTTCCTTTTCATCGGTGCCGGCCACCAATACTTGCTTTGACAGCAAGCGGTACATCTGGTCGGCTAACTGGGGCAGTTGGGCCCGGCGGCTGGTAAGCTTCTGTAAGATGGTTTCTCCGGTTAAGGCATACACCTCTTTAGGCAAGGCTGAGACCGAGGCGGTCAGTACGCTGTCGGTTAGTTGGGCCTGCAGTTGGTAGGCCAGTTGCTGCCACTGCTCCTGGGTAACCTCGTTCAGGCATCGGGCGTCAATGAACCGGGCATTTTGCAGGTAACCTTTGGGCGAGTTGATGGTGGCATGAAACGTCTTCATCTTTTTCAGGGGCGCCCAGCTTCTGCTGAACAGCCAGGGCACCAGCCCATCGTCAAATCTGAAGAAAGCCTGGTCGCGGTCTTTGGGAACCGGCGAATAGGTAGTCACGTGACTGGTGTCATACACGGCCCATTGCCACTGGCCTTCGTGCCGGTCCCAGTCGCCAATGAGCACGTCAAACAGGCGGGCCTTGGCGAAGGATAACTGGTCGGGGAGGTGTGAGTGCTCAGAGAAGCGCTTCTGCAGAAACTTCTCAGAGTCTACCAGGTCCTTGGCCTCACCCAGGTAACTGGTGATGGCCGCTTTGCCCTCGTACTTTTCCTCCAGCAGAAAAACCTTGTCCCTGAAATCCTCCGAGTTCTTGCCCAAGCCTTTTTCGTTCCGGGGCACGTACACAAACCGGGGATGGCTGTGTGGAATACGGGCGCTACCAGCCAGGCGCGACACCACCGCCGCCCCATAAGGGTGGGCCGCCGAGGTCTGGTCGCGCAGCAGGTTGGCCAGAACTGTTTTCCGGAGCCCTTTGGGCAAGATGTCCCTGGGGTCTTTGTCTACCGAGCGCAGGGCGTACTGCTTGCCCGCTTCGTTCTCCAGGGTGAGGCTGGTGGTCTGGAAACCGCCGCCTATCTTTTCGGGCGACAGGCCGCCGTGCATGCGGTTTATGTCAAATACGGGCAGGGTAACCGGCTGGGCCCATACGTCTCGGTAGTGCTTGCCCCACACCAGGGTATGCAAAAAGCCCCGCTGGTAGTGCTTGCCCGCCACCACCCGGGCCGAGTCCCATTTAGCGTTGCGCTCCTCAGAGATGGGCCCCACCAACGCCGAGGACTGGAAAAAGTCTTTCTTCGCGCAGCCAAAGCCCAGGAACAGGATGGGTACAAGGTAGGTCAGTTGTTTCAGCATGTTCAAATATTAATATTTTGCCATACAGAAACAGAGCTACAAAGGTTATGCCGGGCTTGGCAGTGCATTCAGAATGAGCCGGTTGCAGTTGGTGCCTTGGGGCAGTCAGAACTTGATAGCTGGGTTTGAGGTATACTAAGCCGCTATGTTTGCTTATTTCCAGCTCCCGTCTTGCCCCAGAAAAGTTTTATGGTCCCTCGTTCTGCTGCTGAGTGTGTGCTTTGCTGCCCGGGAGGGCCTCGCGCAGGGGCAGGATTCACTGGTGACCGTGGCTGCCGGAAAACACTACCTGAAGAACGCCTTTCACCGCTTCTGGTGGGGCAAGCACTACCGCCAGGTCTGGGCTGAACCCGTGCAAGTGCCCCTGTTCTGGATAAGCCGGTACAAGGGAGGCATGACGCCCCAAAAGGAAGGCGGCAGCTTCCAGACCAAGAACCTGCGGCTGCTAGACCAGGCGGGGCGGGAATACGTGCTCAGGTCCATTGATAAAGATCCCACCGGGGCCTTGCCCAGGCAATTGCAGCGCACTTTTGTTGCCCGCCTGCTGCAAGACCAGACCAGTGTCATTCATCCGTACGGCGCGTTTATTGTGCCCACCCTGGCGGCGGCGGCCGGCGTGTACCATACAAACCCAAGGTTGGTGTACATTGCCGATGATCCTGACCTGGGCGAGTTCAGGGCCGAATTCGCCCACATGCTGGCCCTGCTGGAGGAAAGGCCCGACGGGAACTGGGAGACTCTTGGCAGTTTCGGGAACCCCAGGCACATCGTGAGTTCCAAAACCGCCTTTGAGCACCTGGTGCAGAGCCCCCGCTACCAGGCCGAGGCCAGGCGTTACTTAACATCAAGGTTGTTTGACATGTGGCTGAGCGACTGGAGCCGGCGGGAAGACCAGTGGCGCTGGGCCCAGAGGGAGCGGGGCGAAAGGGTGGAGTTCAGTCCCATTCCCCGCGACCGCGACCATGCCTTTTTCAAGTTCAAGGACGGAGTGTTGACTGGCCTCATCAGCGTTTTCAAGCCAAATTACCAGAGTTTTGACCAAACCATCAGCCCTAAAAACGTGAAAGGCCTCATGCGCAGCTCCCGCCAGATGGATGCCTCTTTGCTGGCCTATCTGCCCAAAGAAACCTTTAGGGAGGTAGCCCGGGAGTTACAAATGAACTTATCTGATGAAGTGATTGAGGAAGCGCTGCAGCAATGGCCTGCGCAGATCAGGGCGTTGACGGCCCGGGAGTTTGCCACCAAGCTCAGGAACCGCCGCGCAGATCTGCCCCGGGCCGCAGAGGCGTTTTACCGGCAGATCAACCGGCACCTGCTCCTGCCGGGCACCGATGCCGAGGACCTGTTCCGGCTCACGTTTCAGGAAGACGGCCGCCTGCTGGTGCAGGTGTGGGGCACAGTCAACCAGGAGCAGAGGCTGTTCCACCAAAAGACCTTTACCCCGGCAGACACCAAGAGCATCTCCTTCTTTGGGCTGGGCGACGAAGACCGCTTTGAGCTGGCCGGCAGCGGCAGGAACCGGATCAAACTCCAACTCTACGGCGGCCAGGACACCGACCAACTCCGTTTTGGGGCCCATTTCAGGATTAAGGGCAAAAAACCGCTGGTGCTGGAGGAGGAAGACGGCAACCAGTACCCCGCCCATAAAAAGGTGAAGCAGAAGAAGTACACCCCGGCTGCCCGTGAATTTGATGGGGCCGGTTGGCTCCTGCGGCACCGGTTACACTAAGGCCTTTGGGGCCCGTTTTCTAAAAAAGAGGCTTAAAACGCCGGCACGGGCGCGTCCTGGTCAAACACCAGCACTTTGTCTGGGTGTTTGGTGCGCATGTAGCCCCGTATGATCTGCTGGGTGTCTTTGTTGTCATTGTAGTACTTGATGACACCTCTGAAGTCCTCTAGGGAAGAAGCGCTGAACGTCTCATCAAAATACCCGAAGCCCAGGTACCGGCCATTGTCTACCACCACCACCGATTTCTCTTCGGGGTGGCGGCCTTTCCCGATGATCACAAAGGTGACATAGTCGTACTTGAACGCGTCAATGGACTCAATCACCCGTTTGTTGTACTCCTCCGGAGATTCCTTGCCCACGCAGGCGCCTTTGCATTGGTGCACCTGGTAATCAAAGCAGGGGCCGTTGGTTTTGTACAGGTCGCAGAGTTTCTGGCACAGGTTGTACTTGGCCACCCGGCTGTAGAGGAAGTT
This sequence comes from Rufibacter psychrotolerans, assembly GCF_016924645.1. GTDB lineage: Bacteria > Bacteroidota > Bacteroidia > Cytophagales > Hymenobacteraceae > Nibribacter > Nibribacter psychrotolerans. The sequence goes on from NZ_JAFFJV010000026.1 coordinate 41,924, forward strand.
CTTGGCCTGGAACTGGTTAGACATGGTGAGCAGGGGCGGCACCTCGGTCTTGGCCTTCTGGAACGTGAGCCGAAGGTACCCGTCCTGGTCATAATAGGAGTAAATGCCCGCGTGGTACACACTGCGGCGCTGGGCGCGGTTGTAGAACGGCTTGCGCTTCTTAATCTCATCAGACTCAAACAGCAGGGCTACCAGTTCACTGCCGGTGCGCTCATAGGTGATGCTGGCAATGCGGTTCTTGAACTCAATGGACTTCTTGCTCTTGAAGTCAATGTTGAAGTGCTGGATAATGCGCTTGCGGATGCTCTTGCTCTTGCCCACGTAAATAATCTCGCCGTGTTCGTCATGGAAGTAGTACACGCCTGCCTCCAGGGGCAACGCATCTACCATCTCGCGCGAAATGGCCGGGGGCAGCAACGAGGTTTTAATCTCTTTGGTGATGGAAGAAGTAGGCTCCAGGAGTTTGTCGTCCTGGTCATCGTTCACCTTCTTGGCGTCCAGTTTCAGCAGCCGGTCAAAGAGAACGGTGGTAGCCTCGGCGTCGCCGATGGCGCGGTGGCGCATCTGCAGCGGAATATCGATGCTTTTGCAGAGCTTGCCCAGGCTGTAAGAGGGCAAGCCCGGAATAAGCTTCCGGCTCAGCCGAACGGTGCACAGGGTCTTCCGCTGGAAGGTAAAGCCCAGGTCGGCAAACTCCTTCTTCAGGAAGGAATAGTCGAACCGCACGTTGTGGGCCACAAACACATGGCCCTCGGTGATCTGCACAATCTGCTTGGCCACCTCATGGAACTTGGGGGCATCCTTCACCATGTCATCGGTGATGCCGGTGAGCTGGGAGATGAAGAAGGGGATGGGCCGGCCCGGATTGATGAGGCTATGGAACTGGTCTACCACCTGGGTGCCGTCATGGATGAAGATCGCGATCTCGGTGATGCGGTCTTCGGCGGGCTGCCCTCCGGTGGTCTCAATGTCTACAATGGCGTACACGCGCTCAGGTTAAGGTGAAAGATAACGCTACTTATATTAGCACAACCAAGTTAGGGGCAAGAACGTTTCATTGCGCCGCCTTCCGCAACCCCCCCAAACGCAAAAAAAGCAGCCTTATGGGGCTGCTTTTCAAAAAAGGGGCTAAAAACTAGAGCGCTTCTTTGAGGCTGGTGATGGTTTGCTTGGTGGCCATGATCTCCTGGCGCTGCCGCTGAATAACGGTGAGCAGGTCTACGGGCAGGCCTTCGGTGTTGAGGGCATTGTCATAGGCCTTGATGGCGGCCTCGTCCCCGGTTTCGCACTCGCCCAGGATGGCTTTGCTGTCATTGGCCCCAACGGCCGATTTCAGGTTGATCCAGCCGCGGTGCACGGCGCCGGCGGCTTGCAGGGCGGCCCCTTCCACGGTGGTGGTGTTGCTGGTGCTGTTGCCGTGTTGCTGGGCAATGCTTTCCAGTTCACTCACAAACACGGCCCGTTGGTGGGCAAAGCGCTCCAGTTCGGCTTTGATTCTGGTGTTGTCCACGGCGCCGGCGGCGGTCTCATAGCCTTTGCGGCCGTCTCTGGCGGTTTCCACCAGGTCATTCAGCACGTCCATCACTTTTTCATTCTTGTTTTCCATAGTTGTAGGGATAGCGGTTCAACAAAATCCTGTTCTATCTGAACCTTGCTATATAGCAGAGGAGCAGTTATTCCTGCTATACTGTGCCCGCTATTTTTTGTTATGGCGTTTTGGGGCTTATTCCGCCAAAACAGGCCCAAAACGGCTTACCGCATCTTCCGCTTTTCCCTGAGCCGCTTCAGCAGCCGGTTCTCTTTGTGCGACTGGTTGATGTCGTTCAGGAGAAAGCCAAACGGCCGCAGGGGCTCATAGGCATCAAAGATCACCTTCAGGATGGCGATGATGGGAATGGACAGAATCATGCCGGGTGCTCCCCAGATCTCGCCGCCAATAATCAGGGCCAGGATGGCGGCGAACGGATTGATGCTCACTTTGGAGCCCACCACGAACGGGGTGATGAAGTTGCCCTCCAGAAACTGCACAAAGGCAAAAATCCCGATCACAATGAGCATCTGGCCCGCCGAACCAGTATTCACCAGGATGTACAGGGCCGGCAGCAGGGCGCCAATCAGGATGCCGATGTATGGAATCACGGTCAGGATGGAGGCCAGCACCCCGAAGAAAATGGCGAACTCCACGCCCATGATCATCAGCCCCACGGAGTTCAGCACGGCCACTACCAGGATCACGATCAGCAAGCCCGACAGGTAGCCCTGCACCACCCGCTGAATGTTGTCAATGGTTTCAATGAGCGGCTCACGGCGGTCTCTGGTAATGAACTGGAACAGGAACTGCCGCAGGTGGTCGCGGTAGTACAGCATACAGAACACATAGATGGGAATGAGGGAAATCACCGTAAGGGCCCCCGTGGTAAGGGAGATGGTGCTGCCCAGGAAAGCCGTTCCTGTCTGCGTCACGTTGCCCAGGGCTTTCTGCAGGAACTCGCTCTTGTTGGTGGGCCTGATGCCGAACCGCTCGTACAGAAACTCCTGCACCTTGGCGATCAGCACCGTCAGTTTGGAGTTGATCTCAGAGAGCTCAGAAGAAAAGCCGCCTATCTGGGCCGAAAGAAACCAGATCAGCAGCCCTAACACAATGATCACGAGGATGAGGGAAATGACAATGGAGACCGCCCGGGGCAGCTTTTTCTCCATGCTCCTGGTCATGGGCAGCAGCAGCAGGGCAAAGAGGGCGGCAAAGCAGATGGGGATCAGAACCGGGCTGAAGGTCTGCAGAAAATGCAGCAGCAGGTAAAGCCCCAGCAAAATGACCGTGTACTTAAAATAGGAGGGTAGTTGTATTTCCATTTTGGTGAGGCTGGTTTACAGAGGTTTCTTTAAAAGGTAAATTGCTAAAACAGTTAGCTTTTAAGTAGCTGAAAGCAAGTTTGTTATTATTTTTATCTAAAAACATAAGCAAAACTCCTCTCCTTGAATGAACTGCAAAGCCCTATATTTGGTTACATGGTAGGAGAATCCGGCACTGCTTCCGGCTTTAATTTAGAGCCGTGGCAGCCAAGGATTTCCGCATTAAAAATCGTTCTTTCGCGGTTCTGATGGCAAAGTACACGCAAATTTTCTTTTATTTTACCTAATTCTACTAAACCCTAAAGTTCCCTATGGCAGAACTGACTAATGTTTCCTACAACGAGGATAGTATTCGTTCGCTTGACTGGCGTGAACACATCCGGCTGCGCCCGGGTATGTACATTGGTAAGCTGGGCGACGGTTCCTCTCCCGATGATGGGATTTACATTCTTGTGAAAGAGGTGATTGACAACTCCATTGATGAGCACATGATGGGGTTTGGCCGCACCATTGAAGTAAAGATTTCTGACCACAAAGTGGTGGTACGTGACTACGGCCGCGGTATTCCGCTGGGCAAGGTGATTGACTGCGTGAGCAAGATCAACACCGGTGGTAAGTATGACAGCCGCGCGTTCCAGAAATCGGTGGGGTTGAACGGGGTAGGTACCAAGGCGGTGAACGCTTTGTCTACGCATTTCAGAATCCAGTCTGTGCGCGACGGGCAAACCAAGGTGGCCGAGTTTGAGCGCGGCGAGCTGGTGAAAGACGAGCCGCTGCAGGAAACGAACCAGCGTAACGGTACCACTACCACCTTTGTGCCCGATGATTCCATCTTCCGCAACTACCATTTCATTCCGGAGTTCCTGGAAAACCAGATATGGAACTACGTATACCTCAACGCCGGCTTAACCATCCATTTCAACGGGCAGAAATACTACTCAGAGAATGGATTGAAAGACCTGTTGAGCCGCAAGATAGACGAGGAGTCTATGCGCTACCCCATCATCCACCTGAAAGGAGAGGATATTGAGTTCGCCTTGACCCACGGCAACGATTACGGCGAGGAGTACTATTCCTTCGTGAACGGGCAGTACACTACCCAGGGCGGTACGCACCTGGCCGCCTTTAGAGAGGCGGTAGTGAGAACCGTGCGCGAATTCTACAAGAAAGACTACGATGCCACGGATATCCGCGGCTCAATAGTGGGTGCCATTGCCATTCGCGTTCAGGAGCCGGTTTTCGAAAGTCAGACCAAAACCAAGCTGGGTTCCATTAACGTGGCCCATGACGGCCCAACGGTGCGGAACTTCGTGAACGATTTTGTGAAGGAGCACCTGGACAACTACCTGCACAAGAACCCCGCGGTAGCCGATGCCCTTAAGAAACGCATTGAGCAGAGCGAGCGTGAGCGCAAGGACATGGCCGGCATCAAGAAACTGGCCAACCAGCGTGCGAAGAAAGCGAACCTGCACAACAAGAAACTACGCGACTGCCGCTTCCACTTCGGGGAAAGCAAAGACCTGGAGAAAGAGGCCTTGACCACCTTGTTCATCACCGAGGGGGACTCTGCATCAGGATCTATCACCAAGTCTCGCAACGTGGAACTGGAGGCAGTGTTCAGCTTGCGCGGGAAACCGTTGAACTGTTTCGGGCTCAAAAAGAAAATCGTGTACGAGAACGAGGAGTTCAACCTGCTGCAGCACGCCCTCAACATCGAGGAAGGACTGGAAGGCTTGCGTTATAACCGCGTGGTCATCGCCACCGATGCCGACGTGGACGGCATGCACATCCGCCTGCTGCTTATGACCTTTTTCCTGCAGTTTTTCCCAGATCTGGTCAAAAACGGGCACCTGTACATTCTGGAGACGCCGCTCTTCAGGGTGCGCAACAAGAAAGAGACCATCTATTGCTACAATGACCAGGAACGCCAGCACGCTATTCGCAAGCTGGGCAAGAACCCCGAGATCACCCGCTTCAAAGGTTTGGGTGAGATCTCGCCGGAAGAGTTCGGGAAGTTCATTGGGGAGAACATACGCCTGGAGCCGGTGATCATGGGTAAGACCGAGCAGAACATCCAGAAGATCCTTTCTTACTACATGGGCAAGAACACGCCGGAGCGCCAGCAGTTTATCATTGAGAATTTGAAGATTGAAAAAGATATAGTAGAGGAGGTTTATGCTTAACGAAGAATTGGAAAACGAGAACAACCTGGAACTGGATGCGCAGCTGGAAGGCGAGGAGGCCATCCATGACATCACGTCGGTTTCTGGTTTGTACGAGAACTGGTTTTTGGACTATGCCTCCTACGTAATTCTGGAGCGGGCCGTGCCTGCCCTAGAAGACGGTTTCAAGCCGGTGCAGCGCCGCATCATGCACGCCATGAAAGAAATGGACGATGGCCGTTTCAACAAAGTGGCGAACGTGATCGGGCAGACCATGCAGTACCACCCGCACGGTGATGCCTCCATTGGCGATGCCATTGTGAACCTGGGCCAGAAAGACCTGCTCATTGAGACGCAGGGTAACTGGGGCGACGTACGCACCGGCGACAGCGCCGCGGCTCCCCGTTACATTGAGGCCCGCCTCACCAAGTTCGCGCTGGACGTGGTGTTCAACCCGCAGACCACCGAGTGGCAGCTGAGCTACGATGGCCGTAAGAACGAGCCGGTGACCTTGCCGGTGAAATTCCCGTTGTTGCTCGCACAGGGCGTGGAAGGAATTGCCGTTGGCTTGTCTACCAAGATCATGCCCCACAACTTCCGGGAGCTGATCAAGGGTTCTATTGACGTACTCAAAGGCCGTAAGACGCAGCTGTTGCCCGATTTCCCAACCGGTGGTCTGGCAGATTTCACCAACTACAACGGCGGTTCCAAAGGCAGCAAGATCCGTTTACGGGCTACTATTGAGAAAGTAGACAAATCGCTCCTGATCATCCGTGACGTGCCGTATGGTACCACCACCACGGCGCTGATGGAGTCTATTGTTAAGGCCAGCGAGAACAACAAGATCAAGATCAAGAAGGTGGTAGACAATACCGCCAAAGACGTGGAGATCCAGGTGCACATTCCGCCGGGAATCTCGCCTGACCTGACCATTGACGCGCTCTACGCCTTCACCGACTGCGAAATCTCTATTTCGCCCAACACCTGCGTGATCATTGACGAGAAACCTCGTTTCATGACCGTAGATGATTTGCTGCAGATGTCTACTGTGAAAACGGTACGGTTGCTGGAGCGGGAGCTGGAGATCAAGCAGGCCGAGCTGGAAGACAAGTGGCACCAGTCTTCGTTGGAGAAGATCTTCATTGAGAACCGCATCTACCGCGACATTGAAGAGTGCGAGACCTGGGAAGCCGTTCTGGAAGCCATTGACAGAGGTCTGGACCCGTTCAAACCAACCTTGCGCCGTGAGGTAACGCTGGACGATATCGTGCGCCTGACCGAGATCAAGATCAAGCGTATCTCCAAGTTTGACGCCTTCAAGGCCGACGAGTACATCAAAAAGCTGGAAGCCGAAATGGCGGAGGTAGCCGATCACCTAGCCAACCTGACCCGTTACGCTATCAGCTATTTTGAGGGTCTTTTGGCCAAATACGGCAAAGGCAAAGAGCGTAAAACCCAGATCAGAACCTTTGATGTGGTATCGGCGCAGAAAGTGGCCGTGGCCAACCAGAAGCTGTACGTGAACCGCAAAGACGGTTTTGTGGGCTATGGCTTGAAGAAAGACGAGTTCGTTTGTGACTGCTCTGACATGGATGATATCATTGCCATCCGCAAGGACGGTAAGTTTATGGTGTCCCGCATCTCAGACAAGATCTTCATGGGCAAAGACATCATTCATGTGGGCGTGTACAACAAGAATGATGAGCACATGGTCTACAACATGATCTACACCGATGGAAAGACGGGCATCTCCTTCGCCAAGCGTTTTGCCGTGACTTCCATCACCCGTGACAAAGAGTATGACCTCACCAAAGGGGAGAAGAACTCCAAGGTGGTGTATCTGACGGCGAACCCGAACTCTGAATCTGAGTTGGTGAGCATTCAGTTGCAGCCGGCCAGCGCCGCCCGCGTGAAGAATTTTGACTTTGATTTTGCTGAACTGCTGATCAAAGGCAAAGGCTCACAAGGCAACATCGTGACCAAGCACCCCATCAAAAAAGTGACGCAGAAAGCCTTGGGTGAGTCTACCCGCGGCGGTCGCGAGATCTACTATGATGAAGTGATTGGCCGCCTGAACACCGAGAACCGCGGTCGTTACCTGGGCTCCTTCAACACCGATGATACCATCCTGGTGATCTACAAAGACGGGTCGTATGAGTTAACTTCGTTTGAGTTGTCTAACCACTATGATGTGCCTAACATTGAAGTAATCCATAAGTTCTCGCCGGAGTTGGTGGTGTCTGCCATCTACACCGAAGGCGAGACCAAGGTGAGCTATGTGAAGCGCTTTGTGGTGGAAACCAGCACCGTGGGCAAACGCTTTACCTTCATCTCAGAAACCAAAGGATCTAAGCTGTTGGCAGCAACCGTGCACCCAGAACCTAAAGCCGAGATCAAGCTGCAGCGCGATAAAAAGTCTGAGAAAGAGACCGATATGCTGCTGTTGAGCGAGTTCATTGACGTGAAAGGCTGGCGGGCCATGGGTAACAAACTCAACTACTTCAAAATCTTTGGGGTAACTATCCAAAAGGAGGAAGAAGCGGAGCCCGTAAAGGTGAAAAGTAGCACAAAAGCAGTAAAACCGGTAAAGGTAGACCCTAAGATAGTACAAGAAACAGCGGCCTCTTTCTCCTCCGGAGACCAGGTGGCGCTTGATATAAACACATTAGAACCTGTTCTGGATTTAGCCGTAGAAACTGAACAAATTGGGGATCTAGAAAAGCCAGCCAAAAGCCCTAAAAAACAGTTGAACCTGTTTTAGGATTTTCTGAAAAGTTTTTCGTAGATTACCCTTACGTTGGAATGTTAAAGTTTAACTGGGGAGTATGCGGAAAACTTTTAGACTCGTGTTTTTATTGATGACTCTGATAAGTTTTCCGAACCTGGCGGCCTTTTCCGGCGGCTTAGGTTCGGAAAAACTTCTGTGGGAGGCGAACCAACTATTCCGGGAGTACAAAGACGCGGAAGCTCTGGAGAAATATGAACTGTTGCTCGCTTCCAGTCCGGAGCAACTGGAGGCCCTCACCAAGGCCAGCATCGTCTGTGGCCGCATCGGGAGCCGCTTCACCGACGATACCCACAAGGGAATCTACTACCACAAAGCCTATACCTTCGCGCAAAAAGCGCGGGCCGTAGACAGCCTGTCGGCCGAGCCAAACTACGTGATGGCGCTTTCGCTCAGCAACCTGGGCCAGATTGCCTCCCTCAAAGACCGCATGGTACAGCTCAACCAAATCAAATACTTCCTAGATAATGCCCTGGCCCAAGATGCCCGCCATGCCGGCGCTTGGCACCTGCTGGGCCGTTGGGCCTACAAAGTGGCCAACCTCACCTTCGCCGAAAAGTCTGCCAACCGCTTGCTCACGCATCTGCCGCTGCCCACTTCCACCAACCAGCAGGCCATTCAGGCCATTACCAAAGCCATTGAACTGGACCCAGGCAACTTGCTGTATTACTATGATTTAGCCCGGGTACAGCGCGAGTCTGACCTTAAAAGCGAGTGCGTGGAAACCCTGCAGCGCGCCCTGGACCAGAAACTGGTCACCACCGAAGACCTGGAGCTGAGCCGCCGGTGCAAAATCTTGTTACAGGAAGTTTTAAAAGTAAGAGTATAGCCTAAAATCTACTTTCATTTCACCTGCACCGGTTTAGGAATCTTCCGGGCAATTACTTTGGTCTTTGCCAGGTAATATCACCAGCCAGCGCAGAAACGTCTGCGGTTGTGCTTCGCTCATCAAGTACACAGCCCCGAAACCAAGAGCCCACCCTGGAGGAACTCTTAGTTTCGGGGCTTTTTGTTTTTGGTCCGTTTTCTCAAAAACTGCAGAAAAATAGAGCCGGCATAGGGGTTTTTGAGTTTCGCCTGTCTTTTGGGGTAAGTTTTACAAAGGCGCGCCGTGGCAGGGGAATTTACCTGTTTGAAGATTTGCTGAAAGGAAAGGGAGAAAAATAGCGCTCTTAGTATATAAAATTTAACATATTTTTTATATTAGTGTACCAAAGCCAAGCAGGTGAGAAAACTACTGGTCCATATTTTGCTACTCGTTGGTGCGTTTGCGGCGCAGGCCCAAACCACTCCGCTAACCGGTATAGTCAGGGATGCTGAAAGCAAAAAGCCCCTGGACTACGTAACCGTGCACCTGCATGCCGCCAAGGTGCCGGCCTTCACCGATGAGGCAGGCCATTACATCCTCAGAAAATACGCCCTCACCGATACCGTCACTTTCACCCTGCTGGGGTACACCCCGGTTGTAAAACCCGTAAAGGAACTGCTCAAGAACGGCAGCGTGGCCCTGGTGCGGCAAAGCTACGCCATCCAGGAAATAGTGGTCCGCCCTAAGGAAAACCCGGCCTACCGCATTGTGCGCGCTGCCGCCCGCAACAAAGACCAGTACTTGCCCGAAAACCAGGCCGCCGTTCAGTTTGGTACCTACACGCTTATGAAAGGCAGCATCCTAGAACGCGAAGCCACCGACAAGAAGAAAGGCTTCTCCAAGCGCTACGCGCCCTTCCTGGACAGCCTCACCTTGAGCGACCAGCCCAGTCGCACGGCCTCGCTGCCCATTTTCCAGTCAGAAACGGTAAAGGAAACTTACTTCACCCGTGATCCCCGCAAGTCAAAGGAGATCCTGAAGGCCAGCAAAGTGGTAGGGGTGGGCATTGAACGCGAAAGCCAGGTGGCGCAGTTGCTCAACGCCCAGGCCGAGCATTTCTCACTGAACCAGAACTGGATGCGCATGTTCGACAAGGACTTCGTGAGCCCCATTGCCAACCAGTGGGCCAGCTACTATGACTATGACCTGGAGGACAGCGTGCAGACGCCCACCGGAAAGGTGTATCGCATCAAGATTCTGCCCAAACGCCCGCAGGACCTCACTTTCACCGGCACCATGTGGATCGCCGACGGCTCCTTCGCCCTGAGAAGGATTGAGCTGAAGATGAACAAAGACGTGGCGCTCAACTTTGTGCGCGACCTGCAGATTGTGCAGGCCTGGGACGAGAAGAACCCTTCGCTCTTGCCCTTGTCCAGCAAGCGCAAGTTCCAGATCACGGGCCTGCCCGGCACCGATGTGCGCCTGTTTGTGGAATCGGTGACCACGTACACCGACCTGGTGATTGGCCAGCCCAAGCCCGAGGAGTTCTTCGACAAGACCCACCACATCAGCGACTCGGCCCTGAAGTACCAGGAAGCCTACTGGCAGAGCGTGCGGCCGCAGGAGTTCTCGCCCGAGGAGCTGAAGCGGGTGCAGTCCATCGCCCAGATCAACAAACTGCCCGAGATCCAGAGCGCCGTGAAGCTCATCAGGGTAGTGGTGGAGGGGCACATGCCCCTGAACGACAAGTTTGAGTGGGGGCCGGTGTTTGGCACCTACGTGTTCAACAAGGTAGAGGGGCACCGCTTGCAGTTCGGCGGCCGCACCACCCAGGAGTTTCACCCCAACTGGATCATCAACGGCTATCTGGGCTACGGCACCAAAGACAAGTCCTTCAAGAGCCTGCTCAACTTGCGCTATGTGGCCAACCGCGAGCAATGGACCGAGTGGGGGGTAAGTTACCTGAATGATGTGGGGCCCGCCGCCATGGACCTGAACAATGCCCGCATGAACAGCTTGTTTTTCTCGGCCTTTAGGTGGGGCAAGATGAACTTCCCATACCTGCAGGAGCGCGTGCAGATGTGGGCCGAGCGGGAGTGGTTTCCCAGTTTCAGGCAGCGGGTCACGTTCCGGCGTACCAACTACAAGCCCCGGTTTGACACCCGCCCCATGAGCGGCGGAAAAGACCGCTCCACCTTTGCCGGGTTCACCACCACCGATGTGAGCCTGAGCCTGGTGTTCTCCCCGGCCCGCAAGATGCTGATCAGGCACTATGAAAAGCTGCCCATCTCCAACTCCAACGCGCCCATCATCGGGCTGGACCTGTCGGCGGGCCTGAGCGGCGTCATGAACTCAGACCTTACCTACCAGGAAGTCTCCCTGTCGGTGGAGCAGCGGGTGCGGGCGGGTATCTTTGGGTACGGGCGGTATTACTTCAGGGCCGGCAAAACCTTTACGCGGGTGCCGCTGCCGCTGCTGCAGGTACCGGTGGGCAATGAAACGCCTTTCTTCATCCTGCATGGCTACAACCTGATGCCGTTCTTCGCCTTCGCGACGGATGAGTACGTGTCGCTGCGCTACGACCACCATTTTGAAGGGGCATTTTCCATTACCAACCGCCTGCCTTTGCTCAAGAAAACCAAGCTGCAGCTGGTGGCCGGCGGGGCCCTGCTGTACGGCCGCCTCACCGACAAGAACAAACCCACCGAGACCCTGGAGACCGTGGAGAATGGCCATTTCAAGGGACTAGGCAAAGACCCGTACGCCGAGGTGAACGTGGGCTTCAAGAACATCTTCCAGTTGTTCAGGGTAGACCTAGTGCACCGCCTCACGTACCAGGAACTGGACGCCCCATTGTGGGCCCTGCGCATGTCGGTGTCGGTAAACCCGTAGGTTTTGGGGCTGTTTCTGAAAAAACGGGGCTAAAACAGGAAGAACTTAGCGGTAAATGGTACCTTCGCTTACTCATTGTTTTATGTACCCTTTTTCAGGCATGCGTTTTTCTTTCATACTTCTCTGGGCAGGGGTGGGCCTGTTTTCGGCCTGTTCCCAGGAAACCTCAGAAGAAAGAATGTTCAACCTCACCCGCGTAGACAGCAGCATTCCTACCCAGATCAACGAGATTACCAAGGCCCTGGGCCAACGCAACCCACAGCCCGAGTGGTACCTGAAAAGGGCCAAGCTGTACTTGAGCGCCAACCAGAGCAAAAACGCCTTCCGGGACCTCACCACCGCCACCACCCTTGACCCCGCCTTGGGTGAGGCTTATTTCTGGAAGGCCAGAATCCTGACCTCTGAGCAGCAGTACCAGGAAGCCATGAAGCTGATGATGCAGGCCAAAGCCTTCAACTTTTACTCGCCTGAGTCAGAAGCCATTCTGGCCGAAACCTACGTGGGCCTGAAGCAGTACGACAAGGCGCTGGGCCACAGCAGCAAGGCCGTCAAACTGAGCCCCGGCGAGGCCAAGTACTACGTGCTGCTGGCCAAGGCCCAGTCGGGCACCGGCGACACGGCCCGCGCGCTGTTCAACTTAAACCGGGCCCTGGTGCGTGACTCGCTCTCGCTGCCGGCGTACCGCGAACTGAGCGCCATTTACACCGCCCGCCAGCAGTATGACCTGGCCTACCCCCTGGTAGACAAAGGCGTGAAACGGCAACCCAAAGATGGCTTCTGGTGGCAGCAACTGGGCCGCAATTTCCTGAGCCGCAACCTCACCGACACCGCCCTGGCCTGCTTCTCCCAGGCCGTGGCCCTGGAGCCGAACCAACCCGAGGCCTACGCCGGACTAGGCGAGGCCTGGTACAAGAAGCGGCAGTACAGCACGGCCCTGCCCCAGTTATTAAAAGCCCAGGAGCTGGGCCTGCACCTCACCGAGCACAACCGTTGGGTCCTGGCCTCCTGCCTAGAGTGGACCGGCAACAAGGAGGCGGCCCGCCCGCACTACGTTTTTTTGACCAGAAAATATCCGCAGAACCGGCGCTATAGTGTAGCTTTGCAGCGTATCACCCGGCCCGTGCCGCGGCCCAAAATAGATACTTTGAGCTCGGTAACTGTTTTTTAGCTAATTTGCCGAAAACAAGCCCAGAACGCAGAAGTTTAGAACTTGCTATATGATCAACATTACCTTACCGGACGGCTCGGTCCGTGAGTACCAGGACGGAGTAACCGGCATTGAGATTGCCGCCTCTATCAGTGAAGGGTTAGCCCGCAACGTATTGGCCGTGAAAGTGAACGGGCAGGTGTGGGACTTAACGCGCCCCATCACCGAGGATGCCTCCATTCAGCTCCTGACCTGGAACGATGACGAGGGCAAAGCCACCTATTGGCACTCCTCTGCGCACTTGATGGCCGAGGCCCTGGAAGCCCTGTACCCCGGCGTGAAGCTGGGCATTGGCCCGGCCATTGAAAATGGTTTCTACTATGACATTGACCTGGGCGAGGGCCGCACCCTGTCGCAGGACGATTTCCCCGCCATTGAGCAGAAAATGCTGGAGCTGGCCCGCCAGAAAAGCGAGTACGTGCGCCAGCCCATAAGCAAGGCCGATGCCATCGCCTATTTCACCGAAAAGAACGACCCGTACAAACTAGACCTGCTGGAAGGCCTGGAAGACGGTTCCATTACCTTCTACACCCAAGGCAACTTCACGGACCTTTGTCGCGGGCCGCACATCCCCAACACGGGTTTCATCAAAGCCGCCAAGCTCATGAACGTGGCCGGTGCCTACTGGCGCGGCGACGAGAAGAGCAAGCAGCTCACCCGGGTGTACGCCATCACGTTCCCCAAGCAGAAAGAACTCACCGAGTACCTGGAGCGCCTGGAAGAGGCCAAACGCCGTGACCACCGCAAACTGGGCAAGGAGATGGAGCTGTTCACCTTCTCTGAGAAAGTGGGCATGGGCTTGCCGCTCTGGTTGCCCAAAGGCACTTTGCTGCGCGAGCGGCTGGAGCAGTTCATGCGCAAGGCCCAGCAACGCGCCGGCTACCAGCCCGTGGTAACACCGCACATTGGTTCCAAAGAGCTGTACGTGACCTCGGGCCACTATGAGAAATACGGGGCAGATTCGTTCCAGCCCATCAGGACGCCCAATGAAGGGGAGGAGTTCTTCCTGAAGCCCATGAACTGCCCGCATCACTGCGAAATCTACAAGACGCGTCCGCGGTCGTACAAGGAGCTGCCAGTGCGCCTGGCCGAGTTCGGGACTGTGTACCGCTATGAGCAAAGCGGCGAACTGCACGGCTTAACCCGCGTGCGGGGCTTTACCCAGGACGATGCCCACATCTTCTGCCGCCCAGACCAGGTGAAGGAGGAGTTTACCAAGGTGATTGACCTGGTGCTGTACGTGTTCAAGGCCCTGGGCTTTGAAAACTACACCGCCCAGATCTCGTTGCGTGACCCAGAGAACAAAGCCAAGTACATTGGGGCCGATGAGCTGTGGGAGAAGGCCGAGCGCGCCATTATTGAGGCCGCCACGGAAAAAGGGCTGCCCACTGTAACCGAGTTGGGCGAAGCCGCGTTCTACGGACCTAAGCTGGACTTCATGGTGAAAGACGCTTTGGGCCGTAAGTGGCAGCTGGGAACCATTCAGGTAGACTACAACCTGCCCAACCGGTTTGAGCTGGAGTACATTGGCGCTGACAATGAGAAGCACCGTCCGGTCATGATCCACCGGGCACCTTTTGGCTCTCTGGAGCGTTTTGTGGCGGTACTCATTGAGCACTGCGGCGGTAACTTCCCGCTGTGGCTGAGCCCAGACCAGGTGGCCATCCTGCCTATCTCTGAGAAGTACCATGAGTACGCCCACCGCGTGAACCAGTTACTGGCCGACCAGGACATCAGGGGATACATTGATACCCGTGACGAGAAGATTGGCCGTAAGATCCGCGACGCGGAGGTGAGCAAAGTGCCGTACATGGTCATTGTAGGCGATAAGGAGCAGGAAAACGAGATCATCTCTGTTAGAAAGCACGGCTTAGGCGACATGGGCACCATGCCCGTAAACGCCTTTGTGGAGAACTTCAAACAGGTGCTCTCAGAGCTGCTTGGATAAAAAATATAGTAAATTATTTTTATTATAAAAGGGAAAACGCGATATTCGCACCCTGATTGTGAAACCTTAACTAAGGAGGTACAACTATTTCTACGAATAACAAACGCTACGTGCCTCGGGGCAAAGTTGAAGAGGCTCATAGAATCAATCAGCGCATCACCGGTTTGCGGGAAGTGCGCGTGGTTGGCGAAAACGTAGAGCCTGGCGTCTACACCATAGAACAGGCTCGCCGCATGGCGCAGGAACAAAACCTTGACCTGGTAGAGATCTCGCCCAAAGCAGATCCGCCGGTTTGCCGCATCATTGACTATTCTAAGTTCAAGTACGAACAGAAGAAGAAGCAGCGCGAGATGAAGGCCAAAACCACCAAGGTGGTGATGAAGGAGATTCGTTTCGGGCCGAACACTGATGAACACGACTTTGAGTTCAAGCTGAAGCACGCCCGTCAGTTCCTGGCGGAAGGTGCGAAAGTGAAGGCGTACGTGCACTTTGTGGGCCGAACCATTGTCTTCAAGGAGCGCGGAGAGGTATTGCTTCTGAAGTTTGCCCAGGCGCTGGAAGACGTGGCCAAGGTAGAGCAGTTGCCGAAACTGGAAGGAAAACGGATGTTCCTGTTTCTGGCACCTAAAGCCAAGAAATAAAAGTTCACCATTTATATAAACCCAATGCCTAAAGTTAAAAGCAAATCAGGGGCTAAGAAGAGATTCACCCTGACAGGAACTGGCAAAATTAAGCGTAAGCACGCTTTCAAAAGCCACATCCTGACCAAGAAGACCACCAAGCAGAAGAGAAATCTGACGCACACCGGCTTAGTTAGCGCCGCTGACCACGCCAACGTGATGAACATGCTTGCGTCTTAACTCAATCAATTTTACTAATTGTTTCATCGGGAACTGGTAACTAAGCATTAAACCGAGATCACCAGCCCCAAAAAAAATCAGAAATGCCTAGATCGGTCAACACCGTGGCTGCGCGCCACAAAAGAAAAAGAATAATGAAAATGGCCAAAGGTTACTTTGGCCGTAGAAAAAACGTTTGGACAGTAGCCAAAAACGCGGTTGAAAAAGGTTTGCTTTATGCCTACCGCGACAGAAAGGTGAAGAAAAGAGACTTCCGTGCTCTTTGGATTCAGCGTATCAACGCAGCTGCCCGTATGAACGGTCTTTCTTATTCTCAGTTAATGGGCGGTTTGAAAAAAGCCAACATCAACCTGAACCGCAAGGTTTTGGCTGACTTAGCTTTGAACCATCCAGAAGCTTTCACCGGAATTGTTGAGAAAGTAAAATAAGCTTTCCTGCCCATACCTCTTAAAAGCCCAGCCCACGCTGGGCTTTTTTTATGCCCTGTAGCAACCATCCAGTTGCCATGCCATTGCAAACGGAAGGGCTGGCGGAGCTTTGAGGAAGTAGGGTTGGCAGGGGAGGAGTCTTCCTGCGCGAACCTTGCAAAGGAGAGTAAGGACATCTGTGCCCAGCCTCCTGCCTCTCGCTCCACTCCATACTTCCTGATTCCAGTCCCTGGTAGGTTACCGCCAATCTTGTTGCTTTGGGGCCAACTTTTGGAAAACACCTCTAAAACGGTTTCAACTCCACCCATCTTTTACAGTCTACCAAAGCGGTAGCATCCCCAGTTTTAAAATTTAAATGCTTTTAATCGGTTTTGCGGGAAGTACTATTTTCTGCAAGGTAAACACGTAGCGGGTATGTAATTGTAAGTACTTGATTAATAAGTAAGTATAGTTATTAAAATTGACGCAAAAGCTTTGCTTCTACACTTAAATAAACTTGACATGTATGAAAAAGTGCAATAAATAGGCTGATGGTACAGCTCAGGTTTAGATGATAGATAGTGGAATTCAGATTATAAGATTTATAATGCTATAAGAAAGGTAGAAATATACTAAACCTTTTTAAGAACTAAGAATTTGCTAGATTATGCTAGCTTTAAGGTATTAGGAGTTGTATTAAACCTATATTTTTCCCGTATATAGTTCTTTTTTAATATAACTATGGCAGGGCTTGCCGTTTTTTTATATTGAACTTTAGGGGTAGCTTTAATCTTAGTACACCAAACTAACCACTTCTGAACCTCCTGTTTCTCTGTTTGATCTGCTAGAAAAAATGAAAGTAAACCTTTACCGCACGCTCACCGCCCTTTGTTTTCTATTTAGTACATTTCAGGTATTCGCCCAGGTGCCCACCGCCAATGAAAGCGTACAGCCGTACACCGCCAATTTTGGCTATGGCAGTAACATGGGGGGCTACGGCAACGGCTGGACCGATAAAAACCTGGCCATCATTGTCAACAAAGCCGGGGGAAACTCGCTCCGGCCAACGCTCCCCGACCACTTTGTAGAAAGGTGGGGGTACAACATCAGGTTGAGTGAGTTTCAATACTACACCAACACCCTGGGCATGAAGGAGATTACCTGTTTCATTGAAGGTCCTTCCGAAGCCCACCGCGACCAGACCATCTACCCGGGTTGCACCACTCCCTCTAAAGTTTTTGCCAACCTCTACGAGCCCATCTGGAAGTCAGACGGAACGGTAAACCCTAATAACTACTACGCCAATTACGTGTACAAACTGGTGCAGACCTACGGGGCTTATATCAAGAACTGGGAAGTAGTGAATGAACCAGACCTGGGCGCCAACAACCCTTCAGAGTGGCTTACCCGCGCCCCGCTTCCTTCCGAGATGTCTAACCTGCGGGCTCCTTTTTTCAATTACGTCCGCATGCTGCGCATCACCTGGGAGGTAGTGAAGAAGTACAACCCCGATGACTTTGTTACCCCGGGCGGCATTGGCCACAACAACTTCCTGGATGCCCTGCTGCGCTACACTGATAACCCCAGTGGCGGTGCGGTAACCAGCCAGTACCCCAAAAAGGGCGGTGCGTACTTTGACATGGTCAGCTACCACGTGTACCCTTCCTTCTTCCTGCGCAAGTGGGACAACTCTATCTCGGGCTTCAAATACCTGCGTAACTCAGACTACGCCGCCGCCCAGGTGATTGGTCACAAAAACGGCCTGGAGGCTGTGCTGCTGAAGCACGGCTACAACGGGGTGACTTACCCTAAGAAGCACTTTATTGTCACCGAGACCAACATTAGCCGCCGGGCGGTTGACTGGCGCTACAGCTCAGACAACATGCAGCGCAACTTCGGGATCAAGACTCTGGTGCTGGCCCAGAAGAACGGCATTAAACAAGTTCACTTCTTCAGCGTGGGGGAGACGTATGATTCCCCAACTTCTGAGACCATCTCCAGCTCTATGGAATACGGCCTCATGGGAATCCACGAAAACCTGAAGCGCGATGCCATGGGCGCTGAGAAATTATCGCCGCTGGGCAAAGGCTTTAAAACTACCAGCCTCCTGTTGCAGGGATACACCTATGACGCTTCGCGTACCGCTGCCCTGAACTTGCCGGCGGGCGTGGAAGGGGGCGCTTTCAAAAAGAATACAGAGTACGTCTACGTACTTTGGGCCAAAAACCCGAACGATAAGTCAGAAACGTACACCCAACCGTACTCTTTCCCGGCCGGGTTGAACCTGGCCTCGGTAACCCGGTTTGAGTGGGATTACTCCATCACCGGCAAGTCTGCCCAGCAGGCGTCTACTGGTTTAACCCTCAACACTGCACCTTCCTTCTTCAAAGGGGTAACCGGCACCTCTACCGCCAAGCAGAGCCAGACCATCACGTTCAATGCGCTTGGCACAAAAGTGTACGGAACGGCTCCTTTCGCGCTGCAGGCTACTGCCTCTTCCGGCTTGCCAGTAAGTTTCAAGGTAGTGTCGGGTCCGGGTACGCTGAGCGGCAGCACCCTTACCCTTACCGGAGCCGGCACCATAACCATTGAAGCTACCCAGGCTGGCAACACCTCTTACAACGCCGCAACGGCCGTAAGGCAAAATCTGGTGGTATCTAAGGCAACCCCGGTCATTACCTTCGGCACCCTGACCACCAAAACCGTAGGCAGCGCCGCCTTTGAACTGAAAGCCACCAGCACCAACACCGCTACGCCAGTGACGTTCACCTCCTCCAACCCGGGGGTGGTGTCGGTCTCTAATGCCTCGGGCAAATGGATGGCCACGGTTGTGGCGGCGGGTACCGCCAACATCACTGCCTCTCAGGTGGCCAGCACCAATTACCTGGCGGCTGCCAACGTGGTGCGGTCACAGGTGGTCTCCACTTCTTCAACCTCAAACAATGAGATTCTGCCGGTGACCACCACTAAGATTGAGGCGGAAAAGTACACCTCCATGAACGGGGTATACATCAGCGGTTGTAAAGACGTGGGGTACGGCTACCACGTGGGCCGGATTGATGCCAACGACTGGATGAAGTACAGCGTCAACATCAGTGCCTCGGGTACCTATACCATGAACTTCAGGGTTTCGGGGACCAGCAACGGCCAACTGGAGGTTAGAAACGGGAGCGGGGCGGTACTGAAAACCGTAGACATTCCCATGACCGGTGATTGGCAAATCTGGAAAACCGTGAGCGCCAGTGTGCCGCTTACTGCCGGCAGCCAGACCCTGCAGATCTACGTGAAGAAAGCCGGCTGGAATTTCAACTGGTTCGAGATTGTCTCTTCTTCCACACTGCTGCAAACTGCCCCAGAAACCTTCGGCACCGAATTGGCTGCGAACAGCCTATGGACCGTATTCCCGAATCCGGCCACTGATAAGCTTCAGGTGCGCTTAGGGGACCAGGTAACCGGCGAAGTGGTGCTTGACCTGCTGGATGCCTCAGGTAGACTGGTGAAGCGTTTAACGGTAAACAAAGATGCTCAGGCGGGCGAGAGCACGCATACCATTCCGCTGGACAATGTCGCCCACGGCCTTTATTTCCTTCACCTCAAAGGCAAAGGGTTGAATGAAGTAAAAAAGGTGCTAAAACAATAACACTGCCTGGCGCTAGCCAGCAGTAACAACTTACCAGTATGTAAAAAAAGAAGGCCGGGCATTAGCTCGGCCTTCTTTTTTTAAAACGGTGAACGTCTGGGGTTTACCGTCTGCGCATGATCCTGATAGCTTTACTGCGTCTTTCAGTGTTCAGGCGGGCAATGTAGATACCCTCGGCCACTTCACTGTCAATGCTGTACTTGTAGGTGACACCAGCTTCGGCTCTGCCTTCGCCAAGCCGCCGAACTGCCTTGCCACTCACGTCGTACAGAACCAACGAGAACTGACCGGCTTCTCTCAGGGTGAACTCAACAGAGGCCTGATCTGAGAAGGGGTTAGGGTTGGCGCTGAGAGCGATTTCAGAATTAGTCTCGCCAGCTTGTCCTTCGGGTGCTGCTACCGAGTAAGCAACAGTAGTAGCCGAACTACCTCCCAGTGGGCAACCTGCATTGTTATACCTATCTAACTTGGAGGCCAGGTTGCCTGCAGCAGTACTTCCTGATCTAAACGCCGCATTTACCGCTGTTTTCAAAGAGGTAATTGTAGGATAGGCTGAGTTGTAGTCTACATCTGGGTGGCATATGTTGAGCAGTGCAGCCACTGATTGCCGACCAAGGTTGTAGATGCCTCCACCTCCCATATTCAATACCTGAAGCAAGGTTAAATTCCTAAGTTGTGTAGGCGCATCAGTAAACACACTGCCATATAATGTATTTGGAGAATAGCAGGCCCATCTGTTAGTATGGTTCTTCCAGTAACCTAATGTACAACCTTCATTTACTACACAGTTTGTAGCAGCTACCAGGGTCACCGAGGCGTATCCGGAGGTACATTCAGCCGCATTTCTTGCTCTGACAGTGTAAGTGCCCGGGGTCAGTCCTGTGAAACCGCCGGAAGGGTAGGCTACAAAAGGCCCGTTGTTCAAACTAAAGGTTAATCCGGTAGTAGTTGAGGAAATGGAGATACTACCGGTTAACACGGAACAAGTAGGCTGGGTGGGCACGAGGGTCGGTGCTGATGGGGTCTGCGGCTGGGTTCCGATGGTGCCGGTGCGGGCGGCGGACACGCAGGTGGTCCCCTTCACGCGGGCGGTGACGCTGTAGCTGCTGCCGGCGGCCAGGGCGGAGAAGGTCACCTGGTCGGTGAAGGCGCCCCCGTTGAGGCTGTACTCGTAGTCAACCCCGCCGCCGTCCAGCGGGGAGGTCACCGTCAGGCTGCCCGTGGCCACCTCGCAGGTCGGGTGGGTCACGCTCACGGTCGGCTGGGCGGCGGTCTGCGGCTGGGTGCCGATGGTGCCGGTGCGGGCGGCGGACACGCAGGTGGTCCCCTTCACGCGGGCGGTGACGCTGTAGCTGCTGCCGGCGG
>NZ_JAFFJV010000027.1 GCF_016924645.1 Rufibacter psychrotolerans
AGACCTTTCCGACTCGTTAGCGGGTAGTGCACTGGCTGCCTCTTCAGGTACAGCAAGTTAATCCTATACCTGGCAAATAGGAAGTAGGACTATTGGAAAAATGAAACTGCGCTAAGCTAAAGGTTAGGTGCAAAAGAAAAATAAGAAATAGATGTTACTATACGTCCAGCTTCTCCTTATTCTAGCCTTTTCTGGAACAGAACCAGAATTTGAACAGTTGGCTGCCGACCATTTCTTCAAAAATATTTTTTCTGAAAAATACCCCGATCTAAAAGCTGCGGAATTAGACACGAAAACCGATTCGACCCTTCACTTTGGAATAGTAATGAACTGCCAGCAATGGGACGAAGAAACTAGGAAAAAGGTATACTCTGGTGGTTACGGAAAGCAGCAAGAACTGGCATTACCCAACTCCGATATTAAAATAAAGAAACACAGAAAATACACCAACCGATTGAAAATAGCAGTATCACCTAGAAGAAAGGTCGGGGACAATTTCTATGTAGAAGTAATTGCATATAAGAAGCTTAACTTCGTTGACTACTTTATATTCAGGTTTGAACGTGATGGGCGGTTGGTAAGTATTTGCAACAAGAGTGAAATAATTTAAAAAAACTTCTGCACCTAACACTGCATAAAAATCATGCTTCGGCCGACGGCCTTGCACGTTTTTTATACGAGACCGTTAGGGGCAATTAAAAAAATAATCAAATGGACGAAACAGAGAAAAACGAACTCCTTTCTATCAGCAAAGACTTTGGTGAACTTGGACTAGACACACTACTTGAAGATGGATTGTTTAAGGACATACCGTTCATAGGAACTGGAATCTCAGTTGTTAAATTAATCAACTCGTTTTCGGACAGAATCTTATTAACAAAAATACTTCACTTTATAAACGAACTCGGACTAAAGAACCAAAAAGAAGTTAGCGACTTTAAGGATAAGTACTTAAAAGACAAGGATTACAGTAAGATAGGTTCTAAAATTCTACTTGTACTAGAAAGAGCAGATAGCTTGACCAAAATCCAATGGCTTGCGAAAAGCCTTAGGCTTTTTGTTGACCAAGAGATATCAAAGAATGAATTTTTACGCATTTGTTCTATAATCAATTCCGCATATGTTGAAGATGTACACCAAATAACTGTTTTTGACAGACGTGAAAAAATTACATCTCATAATGACCTTATTGACGCATATGTTCTTGACCATCTTTTCTCTATAGGACTTCTTGCAAATCACGGCTTTGACGGCGGAAATGCGGCAGGTACAAATGCAGGTACCATTTATGCTTTAAATAAATTCGGAAAAATTCTGAAAGAGAAAATAATATAACTGCCCCTAACATTGTATAAAAATCATGCTTCGGCCGACGGCCTCGCACGTTTTTTATACTAACCGTTAGCGGTAAGCTTGAAAATTGAAAATGAATAAAAAGGAAATGATATCATTAAAAATTCTTGGGCTCGGCACCACGATTTTATATGGTTGGAGCTTTTTATGGATTTCTATGATGTACTTATATGGAGGAATGTATTACCCAATAAATGAATCAAGTTTAAAAAAATACATTCCCTTTGAGTTTGCAGTCGTGACCTTTTCGACAATTATCATCGGACTCGTAATTTTCTACTTTAGGAAAAATTCATTTTGGTCACTCTTGTTTCAGGACATTAGCTTAATAATTATTTCAGTGCCTTTATTTGCTACCATTTTACAATACTTTGAAAATGGATTCGACGACCCTGAAAGTTTAAAATACATTTATTCATCCATTTTTTTACTCACTATTCTAATCATTAATTTAAATGACTGGGTAAAAATAAAAAAGCCTACCGCTAACACTGTATAAACGCCAGCATCGGCCGACGGCCTTCGCCGTCGTTTATACTAGTCCGTTAGGCACAAGCTAAAAAATGGAAAAACTCAAAGCGACAATAAAATACTTGCTTTCATTTTTCAAGTCTGAATGGAGCTTTGAGGATTATCCACTTGAGACTTGGGAAAATCTGAATGCACAACAAGATGATATAAAGTTTGGGGCAAAGTTTACTAACTGGTCGACTTTTGTAGCTCACGGAAATACAATACCTGAAGCGGTTGAAAAGTTGAGAACAAACTTAAAAGAATATGCTAAAGAAAACCCACTACCAAGACCAGGAAGCAAAGTGCCCATCCAATTTGCAGAATCAGCTCGTGTCGAGCAGTACGAAGAGATAGCAGTCGACTTCTTTGAAAAAATAATAGGGATTAATTACTATGATTGCTTTATCTCTGACTATTCCAGCCTTGCCGATTTTGATTTAGATAACCCAGAGACGCTTGAAAAAATAAA
Source organism: Rufibacter psychrotolerans (assembly GCF_016924645.1). Taxonomy (GTDB): domain Bacteria; phylum Bacteroidota; class Bacteroidia; order Cytophagales; family Hymenobacteraceae; genus Nibribacter; species Nibribacter psychrotolerans. Next base: position 2,336 of record NZ_JAFFJV010000027.1, read on the forward strand.
AGAAGAATATGAAATTGACCCTAAAGGTGATTTATTTTTAGCTGACCTTTTTGAACAAATAAAAAATAAAGCCAGTGCCTAACACTGTGTAAACGCCAGCATCGGCCGACGGCCTCACCGTCGTTTACACAAGTCCGGTATACGCAGGTTTGTATCATGAAAACTTTTTGTTAGTATAGTGACAAAAAAAAGTTTTTGTGAAAAGATACCTTCTGGCTTTATCTAGTTGCATGATGACCATGGCCTGTACCCCCCACAACCCACCCACCCTTCACACAGAAAACGTAGCGTTGGTACATGAGTATTACGCACACTTCAACAACCACGCCTGGGAAAAGATGGCGGCGATGTACACAGAAACAGCCGAGTTCAAAGACCCTTCCCTGGGGCAGGGAATTGTTAACCAGACCCGGCAGCAGACCATTCAGAAGTACCGTCAGTTGCAGGCCACTTTCCCAGACCTGCACGACCAGGTGGTCCAGCTGTACCCCTCCGGCGACCGGCATGTGATTGTGGAGTTCGTCTCCACCGGAACAGCCCCAGACGGGTCAAAGTTTACCCTTCCCATCTGCACCATCTTCACCATTGAGAACGGCAAGATTGTGAAAGACTTCACGTACTATGACAACTTTGAGGAGTAGAAGACCTGCCCCCACCAGGGCGGCTTTTACCACGGGGAAGCCCGTGCCTCGCCTACTCTATTTCTGGTGGTAGCGGCAAAAGGATGGAGCATTCCCCAGGAACAAGCAACAAGCGGCTAACAAGACAACCGGCTGATGAGATCGGGCATGGGCCCTTGTAGCGCCACCGGGCTCAGCGGAAGATCAGCCTCACCTTGTTCCCGGGCGCTGCCCCCCTACTTCTGTTCCGGGTACAGAAGTACACAGCTCACGTCTTCAAAATACCGCGCCAGGTAGCGGGGCACCACATTGAACTCGGGCCGGTAAGACACCGTATGGGGCCGGCCCAGCACCACCGTGAACAGGTCATGCTTGGTTACCTCCCGGGCCAGGTCGGGGAATTTGTCCCAATCGTCAAACAGCTCGTAGGTGATGTGCACCGTGAACCGTTCCTGGTTGTCTAGGTAGGACTCCAGCGTGGTAAGGGTACTGGTGGCCCCCAGCAGCCTGATGCGGGCGCCGGCCCCCTTGGCCAGCTGCAGCAGGGTGTTCACCCAGAACGGAAACCCGGCCTCGCGCTCAGAGAGCGGGGGCGCCACCACTACCATGGTCTTAAGGGTGTTCAGGGGGTCACAGAACTTGCAGAACAGGGTCTGCACCGTGGTGTGGTTCACTACCCGGTTCATGATGTTGCCCAGGTACCATTCGCGGGCGCTGATTTTGCCGTTCCAGGCCATCACCACCTCGGTAATCCGGAGCTCGCGTACTGCTCGTATGATGCCGTTGCCCACGTTGATGTCTACCCGGTACACGGGCAGTAGTTGCTCGGGGTGCTCGGTCACTTCCCGGATCACCCTGGCCACTTTCTGCTGGTGCAGCTTGATCTTGTCTTCGGGGGCATGGTGCTCAGACACCACCACCAGGGGCAGCAAGGGCTCCGCCGATCGGGGATTCTTGATGAGCAGCGAAAAGTCCAGCAGGCGTTTGAGGTGGTCCAGGTTTTCCGCCGCAATCAGGATGCGCTCGTCGCCCTCGGTGCCTTCGGGCACTTTGTTGGCTTCGGCCATGGCAATCTCGCGGCCGGCCTTCTCGGCCACTATGCTGCTCACCAGGCAGGAGACCAGGATCAGGAGCACGGTGCCGTTCAGGGCCCTTTCATCCAGGATCTGCAGGTTGTAGCCAATGAGCACCACGGCAATGGTGGCGGCGGCGTGCCCGCTGCTCATGCCAAAGATCAGCCGGCGCTCTGCGAAGTGCAGCCCGTAGATTTTCTGGGTGGCGAAGGCGGCCAGCCATTTCCCGGCGAAGGAAATCACCATGATCACCCCGGCCACAAACAGCGCCTCGGGGCCTTCCAGCAGCACGCGCACGTCTACCAGCATGCCCACGCTGAGCAGGAAGAACGGGATAAACAGGGTATTGCCCACAAACTCGGTGCGGTGCATCAGCGGCGAGGCCTTCGGAATTAACTGGTTTAGGGCCAAACCGGCCAAAAACGCCCCAATGATGGGCTCGGCCCTGGCCACGTGGGCCAGGAAGCCCGACAGGAACACCACCGCCAGCACAAACAGGTACTGCGAGTTGCCCTCGCCCTCCAGCTGCCCGAAGAACCAGCGGCTCACGCGGGGCACGCCCCAGAGCACCAGAAACACAAACGCCACCAGTGACACCACAAACTGCACCCAGAACAAGGGCGTGACCTCGGGCTTCTGCAGGTTGGTGACCACGGCCAGGATGATGAGCACGGCGGCATCGGTGATGATGGTGCCGCCCAGAATAAGCGTCACGGTCTTGTGCTGCGTAATGCCCAGCCGACCGATGATGGGATACGCCACAGGGTATGCGTGGAGAACATGCTGGCCAGCAAAAAAGAGGAAAGCGGGCTGTACCCCAGCACGTAATAAGAGCCCAGCCAGCCCAGCACCAACGGAATAAGGAAGGTAAGCACCCCAAACACGATGCTCTTGTTCTTGTTCTCCCTGAAATCGTCCAGGTCCATTTCCAGCCCGGCCAGGAACATGATGTACAGCAACCCAATGGTACTGAACAGCACCACGCTCTCGTCGCGCTCCAGCACGCCCAGCCCGTGCGGGCCCAGCACCACCCCCGAGAGAATCAGGCCCAGGATGCCCGGTATCCGCAGGCGGTTAAACAGGAGCGGCGAAAACAAGATCACCAGCAAGATCACCGCAAACACCAGAACCGGGTCCTGGAGGGGAAGGCTGAAGAGCGAGAGTACAACCATTGGGGTGCAGGTCTGAGTGAAGGGCAAGGTCCCCTCTGCTTACGGGGCAAGCTTGCGGATGTTTTGGGCCGGTTTTTCGGAAAATGGGCCTGAAAACCGGCCCGGCGGCGTTCCAGGGCTACAGGAGCCGGGCGGCGCACCATAGGGGCTTGCCCCGTTCTGGGTGGTCATTCCCTCAGCCGTACTGCTTTAGGGCCGTTTTACGGAAAACCGGCCCAAAACCTGCCTTCACCATCAGTTTTGCAGCACTTTAAAGCCTTTTACCGTACATACTCACAGCAAAACCTAAACTATGTTAAATATTTAGTAAACATTTATTGAATTTATTACCATATTTACTTTGTTGTAAATTTATTTCTACGATATTTGTTATCAGAACCTATTAAAAGATTAAGGACCGTGTGTGGAATTGTTTGTGCATTTGATTTAAAGGAAACGGCGGAAGCCCTGCGCCCGCAGGTACTGGAAATGGCGAGGTGCATTCGTCACCGGGGACCAGACTGGAGCGGCATCTTCAGCCATGAGAAAGCCATTCTGGCGCATGAGCGCCTGGCCATTGTAGACCCTATCTCGGGCAAGCAGCCCCTGTTCAGCCCAGACGGAACGGTGGTGCTGGCGGCCAACGGCGAGATTTACAACCACCTGGCCCTGCGCGACCAACTCACCACGAATTACGCTTTCCAGACCAAGTCTGACTGTGAGGTGATCCTGGCGCTTTACAAAGAGAAAGGCGCTACGTTTTTAGATGAGCTCAACGGCATTTTCGGGTTTGCCCTGTATGACATGGCCAATGATGCGTACCTCATTGCCCGCGACCACATGGGCATTATTCCGCTATACGTGGGCTGGAACCAGGCCGGCACCCTCTTTGTGGCCTCTGAACTGAAGGCCCTGGAAGGCAAGTGCGACAAGATAGAGCTCTTCCCGCCGGGCCATTACCTCTCCAGCCAGGAAGAAGGCTTCCAGAAGTGGTACGCCCGCGACTGGATGGAGTACCAGAACGTGGCCGAGAACGAAACCAACATCCAGGCCCTGAAGGAAGCCCTGGAAGCCGCCGTGCACCGCCAGCTCATGAGCGACGTGCCCTACGGCGTGCTGCTCTCGGGCGGCCTGGACTCTTCCATCACTTCGGCCATCGCCAAGAAATACGCCCAGAAACGGGTGGAAAGCAACGACCAGGAAACCGCCTGGTGGCCGCAGCTGCACTCCTTCGCCATTGGCCTGGAGGGCTCCCCCGACCTGGCCGCCGCCCAGAAAGTGGCCGACCACCTGGGCACGGTGCACCATGAGATCAAATTCACCATTCAGGAGGGCATAGACGCCATCAGAGACGTGATTTACCACCTGGAAACCTACGACGTGACCACCGTGCGGGCCTCTACCCCCATGTACCTCATGGCCCGCGCCATTAAGTCCATGGGCATTAAGATGGTGCTCTCCGGCGAGGGCTCAGACGAGATCTTCGGCGGGTACCTGTACTTCCACAAGGCCCCCAACGCCCAGGAGCTGCACAAGGAAACCGTGCGCAAGCTGGAGAAACTGCACATGTACGACTGCCTGCGCGCCAACAAGTCACTGGCAGCCTGGGGCATTGAGGGCCGCGTGCCCTTCCTGGACAAAGAGTTTATGGACGTGGCCATGCGCCTGAACCCGCAGGACAAGATGATCAACGGCGAACGCATGGAGAAGTGGGTCCTGCGCAAGGCGTTTGAGGAGTACCTGCCCGCCTCGGTGGCCTGGCGCCAGAAAGAGCAGTTCTCAGACGGCGTGGGCTACAACTGGATTGACACCCTCAAGGAAATGGTGAACCAGAAAGTGACCGATGCGCAACTGGCCAACGCCCACACGCGGTTCCCCATCCAGACGCCGGCCTCTAAGGAGGAGTACTACTACCGCTCCATCTTCTCAGAGCATTTCCCCAGCGACGCGGCGGCTCTGTCGGTGCCGTCGGTGCCGTCGGTGGCCTGCAGCACGCCCATTGCGCTGGAGTGGGACGCCTCGTTCAAGAACCTGAACGACCCTTCGGGCCGAGCCGTGGCTAACGTGCACGCCGATGCCTACCAGAAAGATCTGGTGCAGGAGCTGGCAGAGTAGGGATTTTAGAGGTGTTTTCTATAAAAAGGCCCTAAAACAGAAAAGGCAAGCGCGCTGCTTGCCTTTTCTGTTTATAATAGGAATTTACTTAACTGTTCTGCTTCTGTCGGAACTCCCGGCCCTTAAAGTCCTGGCCTTTCCGTTGGCCTCTGGTTTCCTGCTGGCTCCGCTTCTCCTTGCGGCTGGCTTCCAGGGTGGCGTACTGCTTCTTGGTCAGGATCTTTTGCAGTTCGGCCTCCCATTTGGCGTGTGCTTCTTTTCTGGAGGCTTTCAGCTGGGGATCTTTGCGCTCTCCTGGCTGGCGGTTGGCGCGCAGTTGCTCCCGTTCTTTGCTCTGCTCCAGGAACAGGGCCGTGATCTTCTTCTCCTGGGCTTTGCTCAGGTCTAGCTGCTTGTCTAAGCGGGCCGTGCGGGCGGCTGCCCACTGCTCCGGGGTTTTCCTTTCGCGGTCTGCCCTGGGTTTCTGGTGGCGGTTTTCAAGGCGGTGCTTGCGGCCCTCGGGCTGCGGAGCAACGGTTTGCGCAAAGGAAGTTCCGGCGACTAAAACGCCCAAAGAGAGCATGGCAAGTATCTTTTTCATCTTGGTGCTGGTAAAGGGTTCTGACTTAGTTTCCCAACCGGAAGATCTTTCCCGCTTGGTTAGACTCCCTAATTCAAACGGTGTGCCAAAAACCGAGACATTCCGCTAACGGGCACCGCTTAAACGCCCCATCCACCCACTACCCATTCTAAACCAACTACTTACCAACTAAAGATTCTTACAGCCCCTGCCCTGTTTTTCTCCCTTTTCCTGAAAAGCGCCCTAAAACAGGCGGGGCTTACTTGCCAGAGATCTGCCGGGTGTCCAGGGTGCCTACTTTGGGCAGGATCTGGATCACGAACCGGCGGTCGCGCACATCGCCGGTGCGGCCGGCGCCCTCAAAGCCACTGCCCGAGGCAATCAGCTCAATACGGTCCTTGGGGAACTTGATGCCGGCACTGCGCCAGAACTGCAGCAGCGCCAGCGCCCGCTTGTAGCTCAGCTCCAGGGCATACTCCCGCTGGGTCACGTTGCGCGGGTCGCCCTGCGGAAAGCTGGCCGCCCGGCCGTCAATTACAATCAGGTATTTCACATCGGTGCCTTTGATGGAGTTGATCACGCGGCTCAGCTCCTGCCCGGCCCGGCGCAAGGGAACCAGGGACCGCTGCGGCAGGGCCGCGCTGCTCTGCGGGAACAAGACGTCTACCAGCAGCTCATGGCGTTTGTAGCGCTCATTGTAGTAAAAGTACCGGCTGTCCAGGCGCGAGAGCGCGGCTTTGATTTCGTCTAGCTTGCGCTTTTCCTGCACCTCTACCTGCAGCCGGGCAATGTTGCGGCGGTTTTCGGCGTCTTTGTCCCGAAACATCTTAAAACTGAGCACAAACAGCACCAGCATGATCAGGAACAGGGCCGTCATGAGGTCCACGTAACTGGGCCAGAAAAAATCGCGGTTTTCTTTGTTCATGCTGCCTTATCCCTTGCGTCTGGTAGTGGGTTGCCCCGTGCCGAAGATGCGCCCCATGGCCGCCTTGAACGGACCCGGCTCCATGCTCTTCTCCACGTTGGCGTTCAGTTGGGCCAGTTGCTGCAGCAGGCGCTGCTGAATCTCAGTGTCGGTGTCAATCTTGCGAAGCAGGCGCTCATTGGTCAGCCTGATCTCCTGCGCCAGGTCCTGCTGCTGGCGGTTAAGGGCCTCCTGCTGGCTGGTGAGGCTCTGGAACGGCTGCATGTAGTCCAGGATGCGCTGGTAGATGTTGTCCTCGTTGAGGCGGCGGAAGTGCTCCTGCCATTTCTCATAGGCGTTCTGGGCATCGCGCTCCTGGTGCTCCAGGCGGGCCTGCATCAGGTCGGTGAGTTTCAGGGCCGCTTTGTCAAAGTACTGCTCGGTGCGGTTGGCAATGGTGTCCAGCTCCTCCTGGTGGCGCTGGAAGAAGTTGATCTGCCGCTGAATGGACTCGTCGTGCTGCTGCAGGTAGCCCGGCACCTGGTCAAAGCCTTCCTGCAGTCTGGTGAGGCGGTTGAGCACCTGCGTGATGTTGTGGGTCAGCTCGCCCCCCTTGCGCACCGACTCATTGAGGGCCTCCTGGTACTGCAAGAAGTTCTGGAACAGGCGCTCGCTTTCCTTGATCTTGTCAAACACCTGCAGGTTGGCGTTGGCCATCTGGGTGAACCCGATCTCGTCCAACTTCTGGATGAATTCCTTCTGCGTGCTGATGTTGTCGGTGAGGGTTTCCACAATCGGGCGGAAGCCCAGGATCTTGTCCAGAAAATCTTTGTTGAACGAGTCCAGCACCGATTTCAGGTTGCCCAGGCTGGCGGCCATGTCTGAGTTGAGCTTGGGCAGCAGATGGGTCTGCAGAAAGGTGTAGTACTCGTTCTTGAGCCGGTCACGGGTGCTGCGGGCGTTTTTAAGCCTGTTGTTGCCCATGAGGGTGAGCAACAGCCCGAAGAAGCTGCCCGCCATGGCAATGAGCACCCCGAACAGGAACGAGGGAATGTTCTGGTCGGTGATGAAGGCTCCTTCCTCGCCGTCGCCGCTGCCCAGCCCGGTAAAGATCAGGCTGGAAAGCCCAATGATCACCCCCGAGAAGGTACCCAACAGGCCCACGTACAGCGGCGTGGCAATGGTAGACTGCACCTCGGCCTCCAGGGCGTCTGAGTGGCGCTCGGCCACGTCCTTCAGGATGTCAAAGTCGGCGGCGGCTCCTTTGTTCAGGCGCAGGTACTCATTGGTGCTGCTGATGACCTTCTGGAACGTGGGCGATGGGGCCTGCACCTCAATGAGGTCAATGGTGGTGTCCTGGGTAGGGTCAGGGGTTTGCGCAGCACCGGTGGCCAGGTCCTGCACCAGGAAAATACGGCCCTGCGCCAGCTGCTCCCGCAACTGGGGAATGGGCACCTTGTAGAACGGGGTGGCATCGTGCTGGGCCTCCAGGTGCAGTTCCTCGGCATCTACGGCAATGACCCGTTTTGTGACCGGACTCTCGGCGGAGCCCTCCTTGAAGTACTCGCCGTACAGGAGCCGCTGCCATTGTTTTTCCTGCTGGTCCGGTGCGCTGGCCCCGGCGGCTTTTTCTGCCTGGGACCGGCGCGTGACCCGCAGTTGGTCTACCCCCGGAAACAACCGCTCCAGGCTCTCCAGTTTGCCCCGATTGGCCTGGTAAACCCGCCACTGGTACCCCAGAATGACGAGCACCAGCAGGGCCTCAAAAATAAAAATTACTTCCATGTATGTGGTGCGTGAAAAGACACCCGGTAAAGGTAGTGCCTGGACGGATGGGGCAAAAGCGCCCAGCCCCTGCGGCCGGTTTCTTTTGCGTTCTTAAGGTATGATTGACAGGTTGGTTTTAAGCCGGATTTCTGCAAAACAGGCCCGAAACAGACCGCAGGCCCTCTCCGGTTGCGCGGACTGCCAGCCCCTCACCGGCCAGGAGCAGCGGGGCAGGAAAGGCAGAAAACCGTTTTACGCCGGTTCTGCTGAAAACGGGCGTAAAACGGTTTACCTACCGGCTGGGTGTCGCCCGGGGGCGGCGGCTTCGGCAAAGGCTCTCCCTTACCGGAAATCAATGCGGGCTTTCTCCTGGATTTTCCAACCGCTGCTGGTTCTGGTGAGTACGCCGTCGCCCTGCAGCACAATGCGGCTGACCATGCGGTTAGAGGGCTTCTCAAATGAGAACGCGTTCTCCAGCCGGTCCATGCCCTGCGAGATCACGAAGGCCTGGTTGCCGCCTAGGTTAAACCGGTAGCGGGTGCTGGTGGTGCCCTCCTGCGGCGCGTCAATCTCCAGGTAACTGTCTGAGTCGGGGCGCTGCTGCAACTGGTGGCTCTTGATGATGCCATCTTCGGGGATGATGGCGTACCGGAAGCGGCTCACGGGCTCTTCGGGCTGCGGTTGCGGTTGTGTTTGTGGGTTGGGCTGCGGTGGGGTTTGCGTCAGTTCGTTGAGCAGGTCATCGCCCACAATGCCATGGCCTAGGGTGGCGGAAGGCACGGGCCGGGCAGTTTGGGTAGCCTCCGGAGGGACCGCGCTGGCGGCTTCGCGTCTGCGCCCCTCGTTGCGGCGCGACTGCTGACTGGCTTTAGGTTGCGCATTGCCCTGCCCTGCCTGCGGTTGGGCCTGGGGCTGACCTTGTGGTTGGCCTTGCCGTTGGCGAGGTTCCTGCGGAGCTTTGGGTTCCTGGGGCTGGCGCGGCGCGGCGGGTTGCTTCTGCCGGGGCTCCTGCGGCTGCTTTTGCGGCGGCTGGCCCTGGGCGTTTCGTTGCTCCGGAGCTTGTTGCTGCTGCCTTCCCGATTGACCGCCCTGCTGCTTCTGCCGGGGCTCCTGGGGTTGTCTTTGCTGCGGCTGGGCAGCCTGTGGTTGCTGGCCGCCCCGACCTCCGCGGCCCTCGGCCTGCGGCTGGTTGCGTTTCAGGCGCTTCAGTTCCTCTTTGGCGTCCTGCATTTCGGCCTCCAGCCGGCGGTTGCGTTTCTCCAGAGACTGTACCCTGGTCAGGATGGAGGCTACCTTGTAAAAGGTGAACCCCGCCACCAGCAGCGCAACGGCCCCTAGAATAATTGGTAAAAATGCCATATCAAGTGATCTGTTTAGGTTTTTTTAAGATGAGGAAGAAAGCCCCGCCCGCGCCACTCGGAGGCGGACGGGGGGCATGGAATTAGACAAACGCCCCTACCTGCTGCTGGTACAACTCTTTGGAGAGCAGGTACAGCGACTGTTTCAGGGGCATGAAGAACATGGTCTCCGGGATGAGCTCGCGGTCAGAAAGGCCCCGGAGGGTTTCTTCCAGCACCATGGTATAGCTGTCCTGGATGTGAGAGCGCATGAAGCCCAAGACCCAGTGCGGGTCTACCTCCACGCCCATGGAGCGCATGAGGGGAGCCACGTCCACATCGTCCAGGAGCAGTTCCAGGCAGTTCATTACGTTGGCCAACACGTCCTGCCGGATGGCCGAGGTAATCTGGCTCTTGTTCACCGGTTGCAGGGCGTCTTCGCCGGTGGCCACCCCGGTGGGGCGCATGATCGGAATGTCGGTGAGGTCAGATAGGTTGGTGCCTTCCAGGGCCATGGCGCCGCCGTTGGCGGTTACCTGCTTAGGATTGTCTACCAGCACCAGTTTAAAGTTGGCGGGCGGTTCCTGGCCGGTCACCTTCCGGAACACGGTTTTGGCGTAGCGCTCCACGTTAGACAGGTTGTTGCCGGCGCTCAGCAACTTAATGTACAAGCTGCCCTGCCCGCTGAAGCAGATGTAGCGCGGCACCTGGGCCCCCAGCTGCTGGGTGAGCTGCGCCAGGTGGTACATCAGGGCCCCGAAGTGCAGGTAGAACATCAGGCGCAGCTGGCGGGCCTGCAGCAGTTGCGAGCTGTAATGCAGTTCCTTGTCATAGCTGAACAAGAGGCTGGTAATGTCCGCCGAGCTGAAGTCGGGGTTGTCCAGGGCGGTCTCCAGGAACTTCTTGTATTCCTTGCCTTCCTCGGTGAGCGGAATCTGCAGCACGTGCGCCACCCCGTACTGGAGCAGGCCGTTGTCTTTGCTGGTTTTCACCGAGGCGAAACCGTCGCCCCACAGGTCGTTGCCCGCAAAGCGGAACGAGGCGCTGTGCGAGGGCTTACGGTTGGTGAAGAGCAGTACGTCGGTGGTACCGCCCCCGATGTCCACGTTGAACAGGTTCTCGTCCTGGCTGGGCACCACCGCCCCGGTTCTGGACAGGAAGTAGAACGGCGCCACTGATTCTGTAATGCAGGCCGTGTTGCGGCCGTTCTTGAACACGCTGTGGTACACGCCGTCCCACACGTTCTGGAACATGTTGCGCGAATAGTCATCAAAGCTGAGCGGGGCGAACCACACCACCTTGGTGTTGGCCACGTTGCCGTGGTTCAGCACCACCTTGTTCCTGATGAGCAGCATGATCTCGGTAAAGAACGCCTCAATGCGGCGCTTGCCCGTGTTGGACAAAGTCTCGCTCCACTTCAGGTCGGTGTGGTAACTTTGCTTGTACTGGCTCTGGTGCGTGCCCTCGGTGTTGATGGAGAACCCGATGTTGATGTTCCCGAACAGGTTGGGGATCTGGTTCTCAAAGTCGATGGACTCACAGGTGGCCGTGCGGGTGGGGAACGAGTACAGCGAACCGCCTGAGCCGATGAGCAGCGGAATAAACTCGCGCTTGAGCAGGGTCTCCACCGCAAACAGCCGCCCGAAGCCGCGCTTGTGGAAACGCTGGTAATCGGTGAGGGAAACGTCATCAGAGGGTTTGTTCAGCATCACCAACTGCTGGTCATTGGCCGTGATGGCAAACTCCTTGGGGGCCTGGTTGGGCCCGGCGGTGTACGCGATGTGCGTGTTGGAGGTCCCGAAGTCAATGGCGAAAGTGAAGTTCTGGATGCCTTGCTGTACCTCCTGGAAACGGGGCACAATCAAGGCTTTGCCGGTCACGTCCATGCCCTGGTGCGTGAGCTCGGCAAAGTCAAAGTGCGTGCCCCTGATCTCGTAGTACGTGCTGCCCGCGCTGGCATTGCTCTTCTTGGTACGGCGCTGGGCCGTGGCCGAGATAATGCCGCCGCTGGCCTCCAGCTGCCGCCCGCCCGCGAAGAACGCCAGCGAATGGTTGCGGTTCACCAGCAAGGGGTCAATGTCCTCGTCTACCAGCATGACTTTGTAGAAGTCGTTGTAAGTAGGCGCGTCAGTGAATTTGTAGAACGGAAACACGCCGATGCCCACCCTTGATTTGAGGATATGGCCCTTCTCCGGGATTACCTGGCCGTAGGCGTCCTTGGAGTTGAGCGGGTTGTCATAGTAGCTGCGCTCGTACACCACGTTGCCTTGCTCAGTGGGCAGTTGCAGCGTCACGCGCACGTGGTTCACATCCACGTAGAACGTGAGGTGGTTGGCCAGGTCCTCGGGGGTAAAATACTCAAAGTACAGGCTGGTGACCGGCAACAGGTAGTTAAATACTTTGTCGGTAACGCCGGGCTGGTACAGCACCGTGCCGCTGTAGAACCGATCAGTGTTTACTTCATAGGGCACCTGCACAATGGTTTCCTGCAAGAGGTCATTGATGGTGAGGTACGGGTAGTTGAACCCCACGCCCGGCAGCGAACGGGCCGGAATTTCCTTGGGGTCCGCGTAGCCCACCTGGGTGTTGGCCGGCCAGGCCAGGTTGTTCACGTACTTCACGTGCGGCGCCAGGCGCAGATCTGGTTTGAGCACAATGGGGCGGTCGCCGGTGAACAGGGGGTTGGTAGTGCGCAGAAACAGGTCGCTGCTGGTCACGGCGGTCTGGTCTTTCTTCACCAGGAAGGTGAGGTGCCCCACGTGCACCGGGTTCTGCTGAATGTCAACCAGCGGCAGGTACTCAGAAGCAATGGCGTTCTGCCCCACTACGCCAGACATGCTGATGCTCTTGAGCAGGTGCTCATCCAGGGCATTGTACACCGCCGGAAACGCCTGAATGTAGGCTGGGTTAGAGACAAACAGCTTGTGCACGTACTCCTTGAAATCGCGCTCGCGGTCGTTCAGGGAAATGTAGTGATGGTCAAAGTACACGCCCACGTTCTGCGCCCGGTTCATGGCCAGCGGCTGCACGCTGGGCGACACAAACAGGAAGGTGAGCGGCGAGGTGCCGCCCAGCAACTGCAGGTGGCGGTCGCCGCGCGGGCTGGTGGTTTCCAGGTAAAACAGGAACAGGTCATCTACGCCCCTGAAGCGGGGATCGTTCATGAACAGCTCCAGCGTTTTGCCCAGCAGGCTGGTGTTGGGATTGGCCTGCATGGCCGCCAGTTGCTGCTGTTTGTTCCAGCGCCGGATCACAATCTTGTTGCCGCCCTGGGCGTAACTCTGGTGGTTGTAGAGCAGCTCCCACAGGTCCCAGAAGTGGGTCACCATTTTGTGGTAGATGCTGTTAGGGGTACTGCTCACCCCCTGCTTCACAAAGTCAAAGGCCGTCTCAAAGAGGTGCATGCGGGCGAACGGCGTGGGAATGGAGGCATTGATCTTCTGCGCCCGTCCGCCGGCCCCGTCTACCATGTCCTTGATCTCGGTGCTGGTGATCTGGCTGGTTTTGGCCCAGCCCTCTATGTTGGAGCCGGTCTTATGTAGTCGAAGTACTTTCGGCATGGTTTGGTCTGTTTTTAAGGTGTTTTAGAGAAAAGAGCCCCAAAAACGATATGGGGATGACCTTCGAGTCCTGAGTCTTGAGTCGAGAGTTCTGAGTCAAAAACTAGTATCCTCTGGGTTTCGCCTGCTTTTCTTTCCTTTTAGTTTCTACTTCTTCTAGAGGAAGATTGGTACTGTTGTTACTTCTCCGTCCTCCTTTGAAGGCGTGATTAAGAATACTTGAGCTTGTCCTCCACCAGGTTGTGGGTGGCAATCTCGAAGGCCTTGATGGTGGCTTTGAAGGGCTCGCGGTCTGGGATGGACTCCGAGGCGCGGTTCAGCTCCTTCACAAACGAACCCTGGTGGATGCCTTTGTTCAGGAAGCCGGTCTCCACCTGCTTGTCAGAGACCATGCGGTTAAAGTCGGGCTCGTTGAGGTGGAAGGCGGAGAAGGTACGCTCCAGACGGCCCAGTTCGCGCAGCCACGACTCATACCCAAACTCGGGACTGGTCAGGAATTTGTTCAGTTCCTTGAACACCGGCTCATTGCGCATGGCGCTGCTCAGGTCCACGCCTTTGGCGTAGGCGGCCTGCGCATCATCGGGCACGTGGGTGGTGAAGTAGCGGACGAAGTAATGGAACCTGATCAGTTGCTTGGCCACGCGGTCGCGGGTTTCCTGGTCCAGGTGTGAGAACTGCACGTGGTCCACGTCTTCGCGCAAGCCAAACTCATGGTACAAAGCGTTGCCGGTGAGCTCATTGTCTGAGTAGTCCATAAAGTCAATGATGGACAGGGCGCTCAGCAGCTCAATGAGGTGGGCATCGTTCTTCTGGCTGGCCCGGCCCGGGTTGTTCTCCAGCGGCTTATCAGGGGTGTCGCCAATGTAATAGGTGGCGTTGACGCCCGTGAGGTGGTTCTGGTAGTAAGACAGCGCGTCCTTGGCCTTGGTGGTGAAGGTGTTGGAGTCAATGAAATCGGCCTCCACGCCGGGGGCGGGTTGCTCCAGGGAGAAGTACGGCAACACCACCATGGCCCCGGTGAGCGCGGCGTTCAGGCTGGAGCCGTTGGGCAGCGTGGTGTGAATGTCCTTGAAGTTCTTGAGCAAGAGCGGGAAACCGGCCGCCCCGGTGCCCCCAAAAATGGAGCTCACGAAGAAGATGCGGTCGCCGGCCTGGAAGTTGGAGGCAAAAAAGCGCATCTCGGGCGAATCGATGATCTCGTTCAGCACCACGCTGCCCACGTTGGGACTGCCCCGGAAGCCCACGTCCAGGCTGTTGCCCAGGTTCTCGGGGGTGAAGAGCAGGTCTACCAGGGCCTGGCTGTCAATGTCCAGCTGGTTGTAGCCCACGTGGTCTTTGAACGGCTTGTTGATGCCCCCGAAGTCATACACAAAAGAGTCTCTGATTTTGGAGGAACCGTCGCCGGCAATGCTGGAGAGCGTGCTGATGTTGGTGTGAAAGAACCCTTCCTCGCGGCGGCCCAGCTGGTCGTGCAGGTGCTTGTAGGTCTTGAGCAGTTCCACCGTGCGGTTCATGTCGCCGTTCTGGGTGTCGGGGTCAATGATGATGGGCACTATCTTATCACAGTTCTTGATCTTGACACCGGCGGCCATGAGCATGACCAGGGAGCGGATGACCCTGGAGCCCGTGCCCCCAATTCCGAATACAAAAAGTTTTGCCATAGTTATCTAGTGTGGGGCCATTTCACAGGAGTGGTCCAGGCCTGGACCGATCCTTTTTTAAGCAGTAAAGAGAAAATAAAGAATAAAACAAGGCTGAGCACCGCGTTCACCAGGGCAAACGTGTAGGTATAGGAATGCGTCTCTACCCCATTGTTGCTCACCTGGATGAGGGGCACCGCAAACGCGATGGCCGCATTCAAGATGAGCATGATGACCCAGTGCCGGGGTTTGTACAGGCCGGTGCTCAGGACCCGGTTGAAGACGTAGTAATACAGGATGACCAGGACCAGCGTGATGAGGAACAACTGCAGGCCGGTGTTGGGAAAAATCACCTCGCGGTAATCATTGGTGTAATTGGCGGGCATGGGCCGGCCCAGGAATAGCTCATAAAGCCCGGAGAAGAAATTCTGGATCATCCTTACTTGGTTTCTTTGTTAAACTTTATTGTAGCACTAAACACAGGTTGGTTCTGGTCGCGGTACAGGGCCTGCACCCCTTCCATGATCTTGTTGAACTGGTACGTTTTGCCGGGCGCCGCCACCGGGTTGTTGTCATTGCCCGTAGACCACTGGTTGATCCAGGCGGGCACCACCTGCGGCAATTGCAGCGTGAAGGTTCCGGCGTTGGCCGTGAGCTGCGGCACCCGCACCCGCACAAAGTGCGTGTACTGCGCCAAGGCTGGGATGGCCTTCACGTCTTCAGAGGCTGCAAGGATTGTACCAAGAGAGGCCCTCCCGCCGGTGGCGGACAGTTTCAGGTGCTGCTTGAGGTAGGCCACTTCCTGCATGGAGGCGGGTAAGCCGCTCAGGTTCAGGCCAATGGTAAACTCCACGGGAGCGTCTGGCTCAGGCATTAAATTTACGCTGGTACATACCTCAGCGGTGCGGCTGGTGCAGTACACAATGCCCGCAGGGCGGAACTGATCAGCTTTCAGCAGGGCCGAATAAGGCACCTGCTGGTAATGGAACCCAAAGTAAGCCTGCTGCGCGGGCAGGTTGCGGAGCACCTTGTTGGTCACGGTCTGCACTTCCTCCTGCTTGCCAATGACCCAGATGTAGAACGGAATCTGCTCGCCGGCGAGGTTGCGCTTTACCTGGGGCTTCTTCACCGCCGGATGGTAGGTCCCGAAAAAGGGCGAGGCCTCGGCCAGCACCGCCACCACCAGGCCCTGGTGCTCGGCTTGCTTGAGGCTGCTCCTTATGTCAGAGTCCAGCGACAGGAACTGCCCGGGGTTGTTGGGGTCGGGGCCGTGGATGAAATCAGAGACAATGACGCTCACTGCCCTCCGCTCTACGGAGTTCTCCAGGGCCGCCCGGAGCATGTCGGGCAAGGGGGTGCCCCGCACATCGGCTTTGATGCCGCTCACAATGGTGTTCTTGAGGGTGTTGTAGGTCACGCTGTCCAGCACGGGTTTTCCCTGGCTGTTCTCCCGGGCCAGGTAGTAGCGTTTGGCGTCTACGTAAATGCCGTCCTGCACCTCTGAAAGGAGCTTGTTGAGCCGGTTTTGGAACACGGTGGGCTCTTTGTCGGCGGCGGGCGGGGGCATGAAGCCTTTCATGCCGTTAGACACCTCCAGGTACAAGTCTATGTCTACCTTCTGGTTAGCAGTGGCCGGCGGGGTGGCCGAAGCTCCGGGGGCCGGGGTGGTGCGGGCAGGAGCAGTCTCCGTCTGGGGCGTACTGGTTGGGGCGGTTTCGCTGGTACCGGATTTTTTCTCATAGCATCCGGCAAGAGCCAGCGCTCCGCACAGGAGCAGCACCTTGGCGCTTGCCGTCACTTGGTTTTTATGCATGCAGTTGCGGTTCATTTGCTAAAGGGCACATACTTACAATGCCTGAAAAGGTTATGGGCCATAAGATGGATATTCTGCCAGACTTTCCAAAACAGATTTGACGGAAGGCCCAGAAATTGCCACCAAGCGGCTCTTTCTCCCTTTTCCTGTTTAGGGGGCGTTTTGCCCGAAACCGCCCCAAAACGCCAGCGCAGGGCTCCTCTCCTCTTTTCTTAACCGGCTCTGCGCCCCCTTTATTGTACCCGGCGTTTGTGCTTTGCCCCCGCTGCTCAGGGCAACGGCCATAACCAAAAGAGTACCAGCATAATGCAAAGGACATGACTGGCAAATTGCCGTAGACTTGTACTCTTCTAACAGTTCTATTTAAATTTTACGCGGGGTCGCCCAATCTTTTTCTGTTTATGAGCCACTTTTTACAAGAAAGGCGCAAACAAAATCCTCAGGAATAAGTACTTCAGGAGAATAAAACACCTGAAGAAAACCAAGCCTTGGGCGTCTTAACCGCCCATGAGCCCCGGTAGGTACAAGTTTTGCAGATACATATTGCTTATTTAATATTAATATGTACTTTTAGCTGAATAGTTTAGTAACACGCAGCGCCCCGGTCCAAAATTGAATCCGGTACTTTTTACGGCTCGGGTGTTACTCAATGAATTACGCAGAACCACATACTAAAATTGCTTTTTCAACGATTACTAACAAGAGGTTCAATAACTAAGCAGAAAGAAATTTGAGATAACTATTACTACCCTCCTACATCTGGAATCACCCCTTCAAGTAGATCCTGTTCCCGGATAGGCAGACGGAATAGTTCTGTACAGTTTCTTCCTCAGTTTACCTGTTTGATGTTGTTTATTTATTCCAGAAAACCGAATGCACTCCTTCAAAAGCTATCTGCTGCTATTCGCTATTTACCTGTATAGCTCTTCGTTCCTGTTTGCCCAGACGCAGACGCCGTGCGGTGCTTCCATCTCCCCTCCGGCGCAAACCACGGTCTGTTCGGGCACCCAGCTTACCGCCAACCCCGCGGGCAACGGGTTCTTCTACCAGTGGCAGAAAGACGGGGTCAACCTCCCCAACGCCAACCAGAGAACCCTTCCGCTGGAGGAATCTGGCAGCTACACCGTGATTGTGCTGGGCCCCACCTGCGCCCCAGACACCTCAGACGCCGTGGCCATGACGGTGAACAAAGAGGAGGCCAACTTCAGCGTGGAAAAACGGGAACCCATGCAACCCCAAAGCACCGACCCTGATTCCTGCGGCATTCCGGTAAAAGTCACCTTAAAGAATGAGTCTACCCCGGCCACCGGTCTCACCTACAAGTGGGAAATCCTGGAGGGCGAAAACCCGGTAGACCCGGCCAAGGCCGTATACATTGAAGGCACCTCTGAGACATCGGAGAACCCGGTGCTCAGGTTCAACGCCAAGGGGCAGTACACCATTAAGCTACGCATCCAGGGAGCCTGCTTTGACCCCGCCAACCCCGACGGGCCCGAAGATCCGGTGGACCCCGATAATCCTGACCAGGAATCTGATGGCCGGTACGTGCACGAGGAACAGGTCATCATTGTGTACCCGCAGGTAACCCCGCAGCCGTTCAGTGAGTGCGAAGAACCCGGCGTGCCGTACACCACCAGAGGCAGCGCCCTGGCCCAGTTTGACCCCAACACCCCACAACCCATCAAGCCGGGCTCCATTCTGTGGCAGGTAGTACAGGGCAACGGCGTCACCATTGATGACCCCACGGTTGAGAACCCCACCATCACCTTCCCCGAGAAAAGAGGCTCTTACGTTTTGTCGGTGAAATTTGAAAACCAGTGCGAAAGCTCAGACGCCCTGGAAGGCACCCCAACACTCATCAACGTGGACTTCAACCCCCGCCCCGGCAAGCCGTTCCTGCAGCCTGAGCAGGCCTTTGTCTGCGTAGGTGCCACCTATGAGATTACCCCCACCCGCAACGACCCCACCCGGCTGTATAACTTCTACGCCAATGAAACCAGCACCACGCCCCTGAACACGGGCGGCCCGGCCCCCACCTACTTCGCCGGACCGGTAAACGGCCGCACCGTGATTTACGTGGCCGCCGTGGAGGGCGATTGCGAAAGCCTGGAGCGCAGTGCCTTTACCCTTAACGTGGTGCAGCAGGACGTGGAGAACACCATTGCCAGCGCCCAAACCATCTGCGCCGACACCAAGCCGAGCGCCCTCACCGGTACCGACGCGCGGGTAGGCAACCTACTCCCTGTTTACCTGTGGGAAAGCCAGGCCCAGGGCGCTACGGAGTTCTCGCCGGCTGCCGGCACCAACAACCAGCAGAGCTACTCGCCCGAAGCCCTGTCGCAGACCACCATTTTCCGCCGGACGGTGACTTATGAAGGCTGCGACATCCCTAACCTCAGCAACGAGGTCACCATTGAGGTGCTGCCAGTGATTTCGCCCACCGAGAACGTGATTGAGGTAGACAAGGAACTGGTATGCCGCGGCGAGGCACCCACCTTTACCGGCAACCTGCTCAACGGCGACATTGAGTACACCTGGCAAAGCAGCACCACCAGCGCCACCACCGGCTTTGTGGATGCCGCCGCCGCCCCGGGCTCCGACAACAAGAACGGCGCCTCGTTCACCCCGGCCTTTGTGTCGCAGCCTACCTGGTTCCGCCGGGTGGCCCGCTACCAAAACACCGACTGCGCCTTTGTGCCCTCGCAGGAAGCCATCCTGATCAACATTGTGGAACTGCCCCAGGCCCCCATTGTAAAAGCCACCGATGTGAGCACCTGCCAGGGAAGCTCGGCCACCCTGGAGGTGGTTCCGCCCACCGGCGGCGGCACGTTCACCTACGTGTGGTACACTGAGCCAACCGCCGGCAGCCCCATTGGCTCAGGCTCGCCCTTCGCTACGCCACCGTTGACGGGCAACACCATTTTCTACGTGGAGGCCGTGAATGAGAACGAGTGCGTGAGCAATCTGCGCACCGCCGTACGGGTAACCGTGGCTCCTATCTCGGCCAACGCCGGCAGAGACACCACCATCATTGAGGGGCAATCGGTGCAGCTGCGGGCCACGGGCGGCAACACGTTCAAATGGACGCCGGCTACCACGCTGAGCAACCCAGATGTGGCCAATCCTATTGCCACCCCAACGGCCACCACCACCTACACCGTGACCGTTTCCAGCGGCGCCGGCTGTGAGGCCGTAGACGATGTGACCATTACCGTGCTGCCCCGCATCAAGATTGTGAACACGTTCAGCCCCAACGGCGACGGTGTCAACGAGGTCTGGGAGATTGCTAACATTGAGAACTACCCAGACGCCACGGTAGAGATCTTCAACCGCTACGGCGCGCAGGTCTTTAAATCTACCGGATATGCCCAACCGTGGGATGGCCGGCACAACGGCAGCCCGCTTCCGCTGGCTACCTACTACTACATCATCCGGCTGAACAAAGACGAGCGTCCATTCACGGGCAGTATTACCATTATCAAATAAGCAGATGAAGAAAAATATAGGTGTTATTCTGGTTGTACTGCTCTTAACAGCCCCAGCCTGGGCCCAGCAACGGCCGCAGTACAGCCAATACATGATGAACAGCTACTTGCTGAACCCGGCCCTCACCGGCATTGAGGACTATACTGAAGTGAAGATTGGTACCCGCCAGCAGTGGGTGGGGCTGGAAGGCGCCCCCAAGACCTACCACGTGAGCGCCCATACCCCGCTGAACAAGCAAGTCTCCAGCGTGCGCCGGGAGGGAAAGGGGATTACCAGCACCCGCAAGGTAAACCAGAACCGGTTTGTGCGCACCTACCCCCACCACGGGGTGGGCATCCAGGCCATCAGCGACCGCACCGGGCCCCTGCGCCGAACCAACGTGAACCTTACCTACGCTTACCACCTGCCCATTACCAGAACCATCACGGTTTCCATGGGGGCCAGCGCGGGTCTCCTGCGCAACAGCATCAATGCCAGCGAGGCCACGTTCACCAACCCAGACCCGGCCATTGGCAGCAACTACGTGAACCGCAACTACTTTGACCTGGGCCTGGGCACCTGGATCTACGCCAGCAACTTCTTCGTGGGGTTCTCGGGGGCCCAGCTCCTCAAGAGCGAACGCGACCTGAATACGCCCGGCGAGGAAGAAGTCTCCAACAACGTGCTGCAGCGCCACTTTCTGGGCACGGCGGGCTACAGGTTCAGGGTAGGCTCTGAGGTGACGCTCGTCCCCTCGGTGTTGGTGAAGTTGACCAGCCCCAGCCCCACCACCATAGACTACAACCTGCGGGCCGTCTACGCCGACCGGGTTTGGGCAGGGGTCTCTTACCGCAACCAGGATGCCTTCGCCTTTATGGCGGGCGTGAACATCAGCCACATCATGGACGCCAGCTATTCCTATGACTACAACACCTCGCCCTTGGGCGTGGCGAACTCCGGCACCCATGAGGTAATCCTGGGCCTGAAGCTCTTCAACAAAGGCAAGGTCATCTGCCCCAGATGGATGCAATGATTTCTTACCCATATTGATTATAACCAAGGCAGGCTTCTATGGGGGCCTGCCTTTTTGTTTACTTGGCGGGAAGAGTCTGGCTTAGAGCGCTTCTTTGAGATTAATTCTGATAGAAGCAGAACCCCGCTTTTTCAGGGCGATTTCTCCAAAACCAGGCAAAAACGGACTTGGGTTAAGTCAGTAACGAATGGCACAAGCAAACGCTTGCACCATAGGAAGGGCTTTAAGTTGATTGGCTAGCAACTTCCCTGCGGGCTGAAATGAAGTCACTGCTCTTCCTGGCTCCTCACAGCGCTAGCATCCGCTCCTACTCTTTTTAGCCAGGCCGTAGGGTTACCAAGTGCTTTCAGCTGGTCTGCGGCGTTCTCTTCTATCCAGTATGCGTAGCCGATTCTCAGCCATTTTCTTAAAAAAAAGCCCTAAAACAAAAAGGCCCGCTTCCAGTGAGAAGCGGGCCTTTTTGAAGATACGTTGTGGTTTATGACTTCACGGCGGTGATGGTCTTGATGGTGCCGTCCGGTTGGTGCTCCAGCTCGGTTACTTTGATGTTCCGCAGGTGGGTTTTGCCAGACAGCTGGGTGTCATGGTAGAAGATGTACCACTTGCCTTTGAACTCCACAATAGAGTGGTGGTTGGTCCAGCCTTGCACGGGTTTCAGGATCACGCCCTGGTAGGTGAAAGGACCGGTAGGTGAATCGCCGATGGCGTAGGCAATGTTGTGGGTGTCGCCGGTAGAGTAGGAGAAGTAATACTTGCCGTTGTACTTGTGCACCCAGGCCGCCTCAAAGAAGCGTTTGTCGTGGTCAGAGGCCGGGATGAGTTTGCCGTTCTGGTCCAGGAGCTGCACGTCTTTCACCGGACCGTCAAAGCCTAGCATGTCGGCGCGCATCTTGGCCATTTTGGGCAGCAGGGCGTTTCCGCTGGTGGGCTCAGGAGCCACGGTAGAGTCGTACTTGCCGGTGGCCCAGCGCTGTAACTGACCGCCCCAGATGCCGCCGAAGTACATGTAAGCAGTTCCGTCCTCATCGGTGAACACGGCCGGGTCAATGCTGAAGCTGCCCTCAATGGGCTTGGCCTCAGCCTTGAACGGACCAGTGGGCGACGTAGAGGTGGCTACCCCAATCCTGAAAATGTCCTGCTTGTCTTTGGCCGGGAAATACAGGTAGTACTTGCCGTTTTTCTGGGCCGCATCGGGCGCCCACATCTGGCGGCCGGCCCACGGAACGTCTTTGATGTCCAGTGCCACGCCGTGGTCGGTTACTTTGCCGTTAATATCGTCCATGGAGTAGACGTGGTAATCGCGCATGTCAAAGTGGTCTCCGTTGTCGTTCTCGGGCGTGCCGGCGTCAATGTCGTGCGAAGGGTAGATGTAGATCTTGCCGTTGAACACGTGGGCAGACGGGTCTGCGGTGTATAATTCTGAGACTAGCGGTTGGTTCAGATACTTTGAATTTGCGGAGTCGGCGCTGGCGGTAGTGCCCTGCACGTCAGAGGCTGCATTCTCAGAAGTAGATTGCTTTTGGCAGGCGCTGTTGAACGCAGAAGCCGCAAGAAGCACCAAAGAAAGGTACTTAGCAGATTGGGTCCTTGTCATCTTTTGTTAGCGGTTTTTGGTTAGTTGGGTGAAGATATGCAAAAACCAGCCTCTTCTGCAACCGATTTCAATAAAAATTAGGCCCCAAATTTTAACACTTTCACAATACCCGCCCGGTTCCTGGTACAACCATCCCTTGCCCCACCGCTAAGGCCAGGGCAGCCCTCCCTCCTTTCTTCCCTGCCGGCCCGGCGGTTTTGGGGGCTTTTCCAGGAAACGGGCGTGAAACGGTTCGGGCCTCCGCCGCGGCCAATCCGGCCGCCTCATTACCCACCGGCAAAACTTTAGCAGAACTGATTTTAGAAAGGGCAACCCTGGCAGAAAAAAACTTCGTTTAAGACTCATAGTAATCAGACATTCCATAAACCCCCATAAGACCATGAGTTCAATACACCCCAACCTCAGCGTGACGGAAAGCTTTGAAGAAGCGAGTGGTTTACGAAACCATATTGAGCCCACCGAGGCTGAAGTAGATGGTGCGGCGGCCGCTACCCTAACCGCCGAGAACCCGCTGCCCCGGGTAGTGCTGCGGCCCAACACCTACTCTCTGCTAGACGGGGAATGGAGATTCTCCCTGGACCAGGAAGACCGGGGCCTGCAGGAAGCCTGGTACCTGGGCTACAAATACCCGCACACCGCCAACTGGCCGGGCTCTGTGGAAGAGCACATGGCCCAGAACAAAGAAAACCTGCAAATGCCGGCCTGGCAGGACAAGGTGATTGCCTGGTACGAGCGCGAGTTCACCCGCCCCGAGAAACTGGAGAGCGGCGGCAAACGCATCTACCAGATCACCTTTGGGGCCTGCGGCTATGAAACCCGGGTGTGGCTCAACGGCCGCCTGCTCACCGACATTGAGGGCGGCGAGGTGCATTACGGCGAGTACAACTCCTTCTCCTTTGAGATCAACGAAGACCACCTGCTGCCCGTGAACTGGCTCACCGTGCGCGTGGCCCACAGCATGGACGCCGAGGTGCCACGCGGCAAGCAGGAATCGCACGTGTACAAGCGGGGCGGCATCTGGTACCAGACCTACGCGGGCCCGGTGCGCAGCGTCTGGATTGAGACCG
This sequence comes from Rufibacter psychrotolerans, assembly GCF_016924645.1. Classification (GTDB taxonomy): domain Bacteria; phylum Bacteroidota; class Bacteroidia; order Cytophagales; family Hymenobacteraceae; genus Nibribacter; species Nibribacter psychrotolerans. The sequence goes on from NZ_JAFFJV010000027.1 coordinate 26,034, forward strand.
TGGAGCGCAACCGCCTCCGCTCGCGGGTGGGCGTGCAAAGCCTCATTGAAGACTCGCTGGTGCGCTTCAACTTCACCACCAGAATCCATGACCCCGGGCAGTACCTGCTCCGGCTCAACATCTATGAGCGCGACGGGGGCGACGGGGCAGCCCCCATTGCCACCTCAGACTACCCGCTGAAACTGGAGGAAGGGCAGCGCTCGCAGTACGTGGTCATTGAAGTACCCAACGCCGAGCTCTGGAGCCCCGAGAACCCGCACCTGTACCGCTTTGTGGCCCAGCTCATAGACGCCAGCGGCTACGCCGCCGAGATTGAGGGCCACTTCGGCCTGCGCAAGATTGAGGCCCGCGGGCGCCACCTCTACCTCAACAACCAGGAGATTTACATTGACGGCATCCTGTACCAGCCGGGCACCGCCACCTATGAGGAAATGAAGCGCCACATGTACGCCATGAAGGAGCTGGGCTGTAACCTGGTGCGGGTGCACATTGCCGGCATTGACCCGCGCATCTACAACCTGGCCGACGAGATGGGCCTGCTGCTCTGGGTAGAGGTGCCCAGCCCGCACTCGTCTACCCGGCGCAGCCGCGAAAACCACCGGCGCGAGCTCTACCGCATGCTGGCCCTTATTGAGACCAACCCCTCCGTGATTATCTGGAGCTTGTACAACGAGGACTGGGGCGCCCAGGACATTGCCACCAATCCCGAGACCCGCCAGTACATCATGGACGTGTTCCACTTCATGAAGATCCGGTACCCCCAGTTCCTGGTGGTAGACAATGACGGCTGGCAGCACATCTCGTACGAGGGCAAGCTCAAGTCTGATCTGCTCACCGCCCACCTGTACACGCCCAAGCTGGGCAAATGGAAAAAACTGCTGGACAAACTCACCGCCGGCGAAATGGAGGGCGTGGCCGTACTGCCCCTGGTCATTGGCGACCAGTACTTCTACCGGGGCCAGACGCCGCTCATTGTGAGCGAGTGGGGAGGCTTTGGGTTCTCTGACTACGGTGGGCCCGAAAGCTCAGAGGAGCGCACCGAGCGGATCAGGTCGTTCAAGAAGGAGCTGCGCAAGCGCCGCATCGCCGGCGACGTGTACACGCAGGCCACCAACATTGAGGAAGAGAAAAACGGGCTCATTGACTTCCACACGGGCGAGCTTACCGTGCCCCCGGGCCTGCTGAGCACCCAGGGCTTCAGCTTTGACGCCAAACCCAGCAAGCGACTGGGCAAGAAAAAGAAAACTGAGTAACGCTTTGCCAGAGAACCTGTTTTGGGGCCCTTTCTACACAAACGGCCCTAAAACAGGTTCTTCCTTTTTAGAGCCCTTCAGGTAACTAATGGATCATCTTGTATGGATATTCTTGTAACTTATCCCTGAATTTGCTTCACCTGTCCATCCACCCTACACCCACACTTATGAAAAAGATTTTGCTTCTGCTGCTCAGCTTCTGCTGCACGGCAGCCTGGGCCCAAAAGCTGGCCCCCGCAGACCGCATCAAGACTGAAAAAGGCGACCTCACCGTTCAGCCGGTCACCCACGGCACGGTGGTGCTGCAATGGAACAACAAAACCATATGGGTAGACCCCTACGGCGGCGCGGCGCTGTTCTCCGGCCTGGCCCAACCCGACCTGATCCTGGTCACCGACATCCACCCCGATCACCTGGACCTGAAAACCCTGGAGGCCCTGCCCACCGCGCAGGCCACCGTGGTGGCGCCGCAAGCCGTGGTAGACAAGCTGCCCGCCGCGCTTAAAAGCAAGGCGGTGGTGCTGAAGAACGGCGACAAAACCCGTCAACTGGACATAGACATCACGGCCGTGCCCATGTACAACCTGCCGCAGGCCCCAGACGCCATGCACCCCAAAGGCCGGGGCAACGGCTACGTGCTCAGGGTGGGCAACAAAAACGTGTACCTGTCTGGGGACACCGAAGACATTCCCGAAATGCGCTCCCTCAAGAACATTGACGTGGCCTTTGTGTGCATGAACCTGCCCTACACCATGGACATTGAGCAGGCTGCCTCGGCGGTGCTGGACTTCAAACCCAGAATTGTGTACCCTTACCACTACCGGGGCCAGGGCGGCCTCAGCGATGTGAACGCCTTCAAGGCGAAGGTAGACGCCGGCAAGAAAGCCATTGAGGTGCGCCTGCGCCAGTGGTACCCTACCGCCCAATAAGCACGTGGGGCGCCCTGTTTTGACCTTGTTTTCAGGAAAAGCCCGGTAAAACAGAAAGCCGGCCTGCGGGGGAGCGCAGGCCGGCTTTCTGTTTTATTCTGTTATGAATCAATTACAACCGGTTGTAGTCGGTTTCCTCGGGTTCGGTGTCATCGCTGCCCAGAGGCTGGTCGTGCATTCTGATGCCGTTGGCGCTGCCGTCCATGGGCTCATAGCTGCCTTCGTACTCAAAGCCCGGGCCTTGGGAGATAGACTCAGTCTCGCTGTGGTCGTTGGCGCCGTACCCGGTGAGTTCATTGCCGCCAATGTGCAGGTTCTCCAGTTGGTCTTTCTGGCTGTTGCGCTGCGTGTCTCCGCCCAGGCCCACGTTGCGCTTGGCACTGGGGTCGGGGCTGTTGCCCATGGAGTTGCGCTCGCTGTATTCGTCGTTTATATTCTTAGAAGTGTTTTTGCCACTCAGGTCTTTATCGTCTTTGGTTGCCATGGTCTTACACATTAGTTTCTCCTGTGTACGCAGCGCAAGCCAGGGAGTTTGTGGCTTTTGGGCAACCCCCATTAAAAAAGGGAGCCCCAAAGAAGCTCCCTTTTTGTTTTCAATCAGCCATGAGGCGATTAGTGCTTTTTGCCTTTTTTCTTCTTGCCGCCTTTGTGGCCGTTGCCGTTTCCTTTGCCGTTGCCTCCTTTGGGCCCTTTCTTCTGCTGGCCCGGGGCGTACGCCCGCGCCGATTGGTCGCCGTACACTTTCTTGGCTTGCCCCGGCGGCATGCCTTTGGTGGTGGCGGTTCTGGTGCTGCCTGGGAAGATAATGCCCGGGAAAGAGTCTGAGGTGCGCTGGCTCTTGGAAGTTCTGGTGCCCGACGGGTACCGGCTGCTGCTGGAATTTTTAGAACTGGAGCAACTGGCCACGCTCACCAGAAAGACCAGCAGCACCAACATTTGTACAATTTGTTTTCTCATAAAAGGCGTTTATTGCTTACATCTGCCAATGGGGCTGCAAGTATAAAGCCAAAAATGCCAGCTTGGTGGTTTTTTGCCTTATTTTTAGAATCTGGCCCTGAAACGTTCTGACCCTCTGGGCTGTTCAGGAGAGAGAAACCACCCCTTGCGCCCCTATGCCGGGCAATTTCAACATGCGAAAGCTCCTACTGCTGTTCCTTCTTCTATCCCTGCAACTTACTGCCCTTCCGCAGGGGCGGTTGCAAGCGCCCGCGCCCGAGGCGATGGCCGCACCGGCTATTCCGGCGGCGCAGACCAGGACCACCCACGGCATTGCCCAGTACATTAACCAGCGGTACAAGACCCCGCAGGAGAAAATAAAGGCCATTTACTTCTGGCTGGCCATCAACATTGCCTATGACGTGCAGGGCCTCACCACCTCGCCCCGCTACTATGAACGGCAGGCGCTCATCCGGCAGACCCTGCAGACCCGCAAAGCCTTGTGTCAGGGCTACGCCGAAGTATTTCTGGACCTCTGCACCAAAACCGGCCTCAAAGCCCACCTGATTACGGGTTTCGTGATCCCCTCGGGAACTTCCACGCCCATGTCGCACGCGTGGGGCGCGGCCCAGATCAACGGCAAATGGTACCTGTTTGACCCTACCTGGGGAGCCGGCCTTTTGCAGGGCAACCTGTTTGTGCCGCGCGTGAACCCGCGGTACTTCATGGTGCCGCCGGCCACCATGGTTAAAACCCACCTGCCCTTTGACCCACTGTGGCAACTTCTTCCGCAGCCCCTTACCTACCAGGAGTTCCTCGCGGGCCAGGCCAAACCCAGCCGGCCCCGGCCCACGTTCCACTTCCTGGACTCCGTGGCGGCCTACGAAGCCTCCTCTGACCGGGCGAAACTCCGGGGCACCCTCCGGCGCATGGAAGCCAACCCCGTGATACCGGCCGTGGTGCTGGACCAGCTCAACCACCTCAAGCAGCAAGCCGCCGTGATGCAACGGAACGATGCCGTAGACCAATTCAATGCCGCCGTGAACGCCTACAATGCCGGTATTGACCAACTGAACGGGTTTATTAGGTACCGCAACAACCAGTTCCAGCCCCAGAAAAGCGTGGGGGAGATCAGGAAGATCATGCAGGGCTATTCGCAACACCTCCAGGAAGCCCAGCGCCTGCTCCAGCAGATTCATCCCCTGGACAATACCAGCCTGCTGCTCAACGTGCAGTCCATGCACCAGTCGCTGGAGAAAGCCTTCGCGCAGGTGGCCGCCCAGGAAAAGTTTCTGGAGAAGTACCTCCGCACCCCGCCCGCCCAACGAAAAGCCCTGTTCTACAAGCAAGCCGTAGCCGACAGCAAGTAGTCCTGTTTGTTCAGGCAGGCCAGGCATAAAGCACATAGCGCCATTTGACACGTCAGCCAATACTTCAACTCACCCATCCCTCCTTCGCTCGCCTCTGGCGAGTGTAAGCTATCAGGTGGACTCTGGCCACCGTAAATAGTCTAATGGTATAGTACAGCATACCCCCCGGCAGCCAGAGGCTGCCCAATAGCTTACACTCGCCAGAGGCGAGCGAAGGAGGGCTGGCTTTATAGGGATGCATCCATCACGCTCCCCTACCTTGAGTATAGATTTGATGTAGCTGTAAGAGCGATTTTATCCAGTGCCCAACCTGCAACCAAGTTGAGTTTTAGGCAATTCTCAGGAAAAACCCCGATAAACCGGCAAAGGCTTGCCGCAGGATAGCCCCACAAACCTTGCCGCCACTCCCCTGTTTTTAGGTTGTTTTTCAGGAATCAGGGTCAATCTATATCTGCTGGATGTTTTGTATCTTGGCTGCCCTAAATCCTTCCACCAAACGAACCTAGCATGTCAAACAAAGTGATTTCACGCCGCTCCAGATGGGCCGTCTGGCTCCTGGCGCTTTCCCTCTCGGGTCCGGCGGCCTACGCCCAGGGCCCCAAAGACCTGAACCTTCCTTACCAGCGCCCGGCCGAAGCGATTGCCAAACTGGTGGAGGCGCCGGCTACGCCCTCGGTGAGCTTTGACTCCAAGGGCGAGTGGATGCTGCTGATGGAGCGCCCCGGGTACCCTTCCATTGAGGAAGTGGCCGCCCCTGAGGCGCGCATCGGCGGTCTGCGCATTAACCCGGCCGTGAACGGGGCCAGCCGCGGCGCCTCTTTCACCAACCTCAAGTTTAAAAAGGTAAAAGGCGGGCAGGAATTCAACATCCAGGGCTTGCCGGCCAACGCCAAGATCTCAGACGTAACCTGGTCGCCGGATGAGAAGCAGGTGGCCTTCCTCAACACCATCGCCAACGGCATTGAGCTGTGGGTGGTGAACGTGCCCGAGCGGTCGGCGCGGAAATTGACCGCCGCTAGCGTGAACGACGCCTGGGGCAATGCCTTCACCTGGTCTCCCGACAGCAAATCCCTGCTGGTGAAGCTGGTGAACCCCAACCGGGGCGAGCGGCCAAAGTCCAACGTGACGCCGGTGGGCCCCGTCATCCAGGAAAACCTGGGCCGAACCGCCCCTTCCCGCACTTACCAGGACCTGCTCAAAAACCGACAGGACGAAGCCCAGTTTGATTATTTCCTCACCAGCCAGTTGGTACAGGTTTCCTTAGACGGCACCCAGACCCAACTGGGCGCGCAAGGCATCATCCGCTCGTTCAGCCTGTCGCCCGACGGGCAGTATGTGCTGGTGGCCACCACGCACCGGCCGTACTCCTACCTGGTACCTGCTTACCTGTTCCCGTACACCGTGCAGGTGTGGGACCGACAGGGAAAGCCGGTGAAGCAGATTGCTGACATTCCGCTGGGAGAGAACATTCCGGTGGGCTTCAACGCCGTGGCCGCCGGCCCCCGCAACGTAGCCTGGCGCGCCGACCAGCCGGCTACCCTGTACTGGGTAGAGGCCCAAGACGGCGGCGATGACAAGAAAGACGTGCCCGTACGTGACATCGTGTACCTGCAGGCCGCTCCGTTCACTCAGAAGCCGGTGGCCCTGGTGGGCACTAAGCTGCGGTACAGCGGCATCACCTGGGGCAACAACGACCTGGCCCTTGTGACCGAGCGCTGGTGGAGAACCCGCCAGGAGCGGCAACTGCGGGTAAAGCCCAGCCAGCCCGGGGCAGAGCCGGTGGTCCTGGTTGAGCGCTCGTACGAAGACCTCTACACCGATCCGGGAACGCCGGTGCTGGTTAAGAACCAGTACGGCCGCAACGTGCTGCTCACCGATAAAACCGGGCAGCACCTGTACATGATCGCTGAAGGCGGTTCGCCGCAGGGTAACCGGCCGTTTTTGAGCAAATTCAACCTAAACACCCAAAAAACCGCTATTCTGTGGCGTTCTGAGGCACCGTTCTACGAACGCCCCGTTGACGTGCTGGACGCCGAGAAAGGCGTATTCATCACCCGCCGAGAATCGGAGAACGATCCGCCCAACTACTTTCTGCGGCAGGTGGGTTCCAAGAAGCTGACCGCCGTGACCAAGTTCCCGCATCCCTCGCCTGAGCTGATTGGGGTAGAAAAGCAGCTGCTCACCTACAAGCGCAACGACGGGGTCACCCTTACCGCCACCCTGTACACGCCCAAGGGCTACAAGAAAGAGCAGGGCCGCCTGCCCATGCTGCTGTGGGCCTACCCCCGCGAGTTTAAGGATGCCGCCGCCGCCGGGCAGGTGAAAACCTCGCCGTATGAGTTTACACGCATCAGCTACGGCTCGCCCCTGTTCTGGGTAACCCGCGGCTACGCCGTGCTGGACCGCACCGATATTCCGATTGTGGGCGAGGGCAACGCCGAACCCAACGACACCTACGTGGAGCAGCTGGTGGCCAGCGCCAAGGCCGCCATTGACCACGTCACCCAGATGGGCATCGCTGATCCTGCCCGCGTGGGCGTGGGCGGGCACTCCTACGGCGCTTTCATGACGGCCAACCTGCTGGCGCACTCAGACCTGTTTGCGGCCGGTATCGCGCGCAGCGGCGCCTACAACCGCACGCTCACTCCGTTCGGGTTCCAGGCCGAGGAGCGCACGTTCTGGCAGGCCCCCGAGGTGTACGCCAAAATGTCGCCGTTCAACTACGCCAACAAGATCAAGACACCCATCCTGCTCATCCACGGCGAAGCCGACAACAACTCCGGTACTTTCCCCATCCAGAGTGAGCGGTTCTACAATGCTCTCAAAGGCCACGGCGCCACTACCCGCTACGTGGTGCTCCCCGCCGAGAGCCACGGCTACAGCGCCAAGGAATCTATCATGCACATGCTGTGGGAAATGGACCAATGGCTGGAGAAATACGTGAAGAACAAGCCGCAGCCGCAAACCAAGCGCTAACTTCAAATAATACTAAAAATAGAGGCCTTTTGGTAAAACAAAGGCCTCTATTTTTAGTTTAAGAGGGTAGGCACAGACACCTCATCAAAAAAACTGAAACAGACCCACCGGCGGAGTGACTACCTCCCGTGGGTGCGCAATGCTTACCCCATGACGAAGATAGAGCTGAAGAAACCCAACGGCGATGTTTTCCTGATTGCCGAGCGGGCCCCGGATAACGCGTACATCCACGCCCACTGGATAGGAATTCAGACCCTGGAAACGGTAAAGCAAGGCGGAAACCTGCACATTCAAATGCTGGAGGAACAACCCTGCCCCCGCCTCCTGAACGACCACAAGGAACTCATAGGCCCCTGGACCGTGGCCAACGAGTGGATTGTCCAGCACTGGACCCCCAGGGTGATGGCGCTGGGCCTGGAGTACATGGCCCAGGTGCTGGCCCCCGGCGTGTACGGCAAAATGTCGTTTCACCAGCTGCACCAGTTCATTGGCGACAAGTTCCAGATCAAGATGTTTGAGGAAGTGGACCCGGCCCTGGCGTGGCTACTCACCGTGGGGACTTCTGACCCGGTCCGGCCACCAGACCAGCGAACGTTTCCTACCCTATAACAAAACAGCCACTGAGAGTCAGTGGCTGTTTTGTTATAGGTGGGTTTTAAGCCTGTTTTGCCCAAAACGGCCCCAAAGCCGGCCACTTACCTGATCTCCAGCACCACATCGCCGCCTACCGGGTGCCCCACGCAGGTGAGCGTCAAGCCCTTGGCCACTTCCCGATCGGTGAGCACCTCGTTGTACGACATCCACACGGTGCCCTGCTGGCAAACGGCCGCACAGGTACCGCATTTGCCGGCCTCACAGCTGTACGGGAGCGACAGGCCCGCTTTCCTGGCGGCCTGCAGAATGGTGTCGGGGTACTGCAGGGTGAGGTAGTGGCGCTGTTCGCCAGACTTGAGCAGCACCGTGTGCGGCAGGGTATCGGGCGGAAGCGCTTTGGTCTGCACCTTGGTGGTGTCAAAAGTTTCCTGCCGGATGTTGGCCGCTGGCACCCCCACTTCCCTGAGCCCGTACAGGCAGAGCCGCCGGTAGTGCTCGGGGCCGCAGACATAACATAATACTTCCGCCGGAGACACTACGGCATACTGCCTCACCAATTGTTTCAGGAGCTCTTTGTGCAGCCGGGCTTGGTCCAGCCTGGGCGACACGCTGAACAGAAAGTGCACCCGCAACCGCTCCGGAAAGGCCTGGGCCAGGTGCTGCAGCTCCTTGAGGAAGATAGTGGTCTCCGGCGCGTGGTTGCTGTACACCAACACCACCGGCACGTGTGGGTGCTGGTGCAATACCGTTTTGAGCAAGGCGTAAATAGGCGTGATGCCGCTGCCGGCGGCCCAGAAAAAGAGTTGTTTGCTAGGCGAAAGATCATCGGGCAAGGTAAAGAACCCGGCGGCCCCAATGGTGAGTATCTGGTCCCCTACCCGGGCCTGGTCTACCAAGCGGCGGGAGAGCAACCCGTTCTTAATCCGTTTCACGCCAATGGCCAGGGGCTCCCGCAGGGCCGGTGCCGAGGTGATGGAGTAAGACCGCCTTACCTCCTCCCCTTTGGTCCCCTGCGCCACCAGGGTCAGGTACTGCCCCGGCAGGTAGGGCAAGGTTTTGGCTTCTTCGCCGCCAAACATAAACGTTTTTACCCCGGGAACTTCCTCCCTGATCTGGGTGATGGTGAGCGCGTGATACGGTTGGTTCATGCAATGCTTTCTGGCTGAAGTATCTCTAAACGTAATTTTCGGTTTCAGAGATAAGAGCAGAACGCTGCGGTGTGTTTAGAAGATGAAACAAAAAAAACCTCGCTCGCCTCCCGGACGCGGGTGAGAAATGGGACGGTGTCCCGCCGAGTGCTCGGCTTCATAAAAAGTCCCCCCCGGCGGCCAGAGGCCGCCCGATAGAGCACACGCGTCCGGGAGGCGAGCGAGGGTTTGGGATACGTGAAAAGCCAGTAGAATGCAGAAAGCAATTAAAATTCAACCTCGGTCGTTTCCGGGCTATTTTGGGGCAAATAACCCAGAAACGAAACGCTTCGACTAAGCTCATTTCCACTAACAAACCAACAAGAAGAAGAAAACTGCTTAGCAAAAGCACCGAGGCCAATAAACACCAGCTTTATAAGAAGAACTGCTGGAAGTGGTGGAGCGAGGAACCGCAGGCAGGTGAGGCTTTGCCTCTGGGCTGCGCCTGCCTAGGAGTTGGCGTCGCCGTCTGATTTGGCGTCATCGTTGTTGATTTTCTTTTTGCGCTTGGGCTGCTGTTTGGTGGTCACCTTCCCGAACTTGTAGTTGGCGCTCACCCGCACCTGGCGGGCGTAGATGTACATGGTGCTGGCCTGCTCGGCGGTGGGCGTGCTGAACGTCATTTTCTGGCGCAGGCGCTCGCTGAAGGGGTTTTCCACGCTCAGGCTGATGCTGCCGTTCTTGTCCAGGATGTCTTTCTTCACCGCGAAGTTGTACGTGGAGGCTGGATACACCTTGCCCTGCAGCGTGGCGCGCGGTGAGTTGAACTGCCCGAAAGCCTGCACGCTGATGCCCTTGTTGAAAGCGTAAGACGCATTCAGGTTGGCGTTGTACATGAAGCTGCCATTGGAGGCGTTGAGCAAAGAGGTCTCGCTTTCCAGGTCCAGGTAGAAGGCGTTGAGGTTGGCGCTCAGGTTGCCTTTCTTCAGGAACTTGGTGCTGCTAAACAGGCTCATGCCGTAGCTGGCGTTGCGGCCAATGTTCGCGAAGCGGGTGTAGTTCACGCCTTCCTGGGTGGGCAGGGTGTAGGCCTCAATGGCGTTGTTGGTCTGGCGCCAGAAGAACGTGGCGTTCACCGATACCCCGCTCTTGAAGAAGGTGCTGTAGCCCAGTTCATACGCGTTGGTGACTTCGGCCTGCAGGTTGGGGTTGCCTACCTGAATGTTGAAGGTGTCGGTGCGGTTCTCATATGGGTTCAGGAGCCCCAGCTGCGGCCGCTGGATGCGCTTGGTGTAGTTGAACTTGAGGGTCTGGTTGTTCTTGAGGGCCCGGGAAATGGCCAGGCTGGGAATGAAGTTGTCATAGTCTTGCCGCACCCGGGTACTGGTGGAGACAAAGTCGCCGTTCACGTGGGTGTACTCATAGCGTGAGCCCAGCTTGAAGTTGTACTTCTTGTTGAGGCTGAACTCATAGGAAGCGTACGCTGCGCCCACGTTCTGGTGGTACTCAAACACATCGGTACGGCTGGGGTCGGCCACGAAGGGAGCAGCGGCCGGATTGGCCTGCAGGAACCGGAAATCACTCTCCACGTAGCGCAGGATGGCTTTGGCGCCCACCTCCAGCAGGTGCTTGTTCTGGAACGGGTGCGAGTAGTCTACCTGAAAGGTTTTCTCCTCGTTATAGGCGTCGTTCAGGTTCTGCTCGCGGGCGGCCAGTTGCTGGTCGCGGTTAAAAACCTCCGCGAAATTGCTGTTTTCCCGGTTGCTTCGGCTTAACAGGCCCAAAACGCTCAGCTCCTGCCCCGGCTTGGCAAACTGCTGGGTAAAGTCCAGGTTGAGGTCGTAGTTAAGGTTGTCAAAGGCATTGTTGTTGGCTCTGGTGTTTTCGCCCGTCACCGCCCCGGCCCGGTACTGCCTGGAGTGCAGGCTGGTCTTGTAGGCGAACTCGCCCCCCTGCATCCGGAACCCGGCCGCCAGGCTGCTCTTCTTGGTGAGGTCGTAGTCCACGCCCAGCTGCAGGAACTGAAACACCCCTTCGCGCCGGCCGTCCATGGTTTGGCTCAGGCGGTCAATGCCCGGCACCCCCTTGTACTCTGTCTCGCGGGTGCTCTTGGTAGGGTTGTTGCGCCACTGCCGCCCGAAAGCGGTAGTGAACCCCACTTTGCCTTTGCGGTAATTCAGGTTGCCGTTGCCCGAACTGATGCGCGGCCCGTAAGAACCGGCCACCGATCCGTTGAGGCCCTGCAGGTTGTTTTTCTTGGTGATGATGTTGATGATGCCCGCGGTACCTTCGGCGTCATACCTGGCCGAGGGGCTGGTGATCACTTCCACGCTCTTGATCTGGTCGGCCGGAATTTGCCGCAGGGCATCGGCCATGCTGGACGCCATCATGGCCGAGGGTTTGTTGTTGATGAGCACCCGTATGTTTCCGCTGCCGCGCAGAGCCACGTTGCCCTCCAGGTCCACGGTTAAGCCGGGCACTTTCTTGAGCACATCTGAGGCGCTGCCGCCCTGGTTGGTGATGTCTTTCTCGGCGTTGTACACCATGCGGTCTACCTTGTCTTCCACCAGCAGCTTATCGCCCACCACCGCTACCTCGTCCAGCACCTTGGCATCGGTCAGCAGCGAGAGGGTGCCCACGTTCACCTCGTCCCGGTTGCCCAGCGTGATGTTCTCCACCGTTTTGTTCTGGTACCCCAGGAAACTGACCTGCAACTTGTACCGGCCCGCCGGCAGCCGCACCAGGCTGAACCGGCCCCGGTCATCGGTCACGGTGCCGTCAATGGTTTTCCCGCTGGCCATGTCTACCAGCGTGATGGTGGCAAACTCCACCGGTTTCTTGCCGGTTTCATCCAGCACCACCCCGGCTATTTTGCCGTTCCCCTTGGGAGTAGGCTGGGTTGGGGCTGGAACAGGCTTGCTGTTTTCAGGCTTGTTTTGCGGAGCCTGGCCAAAAATGGGTTGCACCGCCAGAACACCGGCTACGGCAAAAAGTACTAGTTTTTTCATACGCTTGGAGTTATCATGTCATTAAAGGGTTACCGAAGTGCGCCTCTCCCCTGCGGGAGCCTCTCCCCTCAGACCGAGGGGAACCGGAGCTTGCGTTGGATGGGTCAAGGTTAGCCACCATTTCACCCCCGGGAAACAAAATGTGATGAAAGCCGGGAAAAATGTGACAAACCAACTTTCTACCTGGTAGCAGGCCATACGGTGGCAGTATCATACCCAAGTAAAAAGGCGCGCGGAAGCAGCAGAAAGGCAAGCCTGACCCAGGCACCGGATTGGCCGGCATGGGCTAAGCTGGGACAAAAGAAGCCGAATACAGAAGTGGGATGCAGAAAACTGCCACGCTATACTGCGCCAGCTTTCAGGAGAGAGGGATGGGGTGTGCTCTGGATAGCGCGTACTTTCTCAGGGTCCTATGAAAATAGGCCTATCAAAGGGGCTTTGGATAAAGGTTTGGTTTAGAAATCAGCCTTCTGCCAGCTGGTTGCTGGTTAGAAAGAGCTCAGGGACTGTCAAACTCGCGGGCGCTAGCGACTGGTTGTGCCGCTCACGGCGGGTTTATCGGGGAATCAAGCCCGCTGGTGCCAAAGGAATTTTAGTCTGGTAGCACCAGCAGGCGTAGCGGGCGTTGGGAAGTAAGTTCGCAGAATTATCCTATCTCTTCCCTACTTCCACGGAGTTGGCTTGGCAGCCCCTGTTTCAAGGCAATTTTCCTGAAAACAGGCTTAAAACAGGGGCTACCTTCTTGCGGGGCTTATTGCTTGTTCAAACTGGCCAGCGAGGAGCCCAACAAGATAACCCGCGCGCTGTCTGAGAACTGGTAATGCACCGCCGGGATCACCACATTGTGCAGGTTTAAGGTAGCAATGGTGTTCACGGTCAACTCCGCCGACTGCACCTGGTTAGAGGGCCCCAGGGTGAGGACCGAGGTGCTGCCCGGCGTTCTTCCCACCTCGGCCACTAATTTCCCAAGGCTGCATTTTTCCAGTTCCACCTGGGTGGCATGGTCTTGCCTGATCTGGAGACTGTCCTGGGTAAGGCCCTGCAACTTTACCGTGTGCACCATGTAGTTGAAGGCCCGGTCAATGCCGGGGGTTCCCTTTAGGGTGTAGCGGCCCGTGGTGGTGAGGGAAGCCAGGTTGGGACAGGAGATCAGCACCGTGTGGTCTCCGTAAGACGGCATGTCGCCCTCGGTTTGGGCCACGTCAATCAGCAGTTTGTTTCCCTGTTGCCTGATCTGCAGGTACTCCTGGGCGCGCTCGTGCACCCGCACCTGGTAATCGCCCTGGATGATCTGCACGCTTACCCGGCTGGCCCCGTTCACCTCCACGGCAGTAAACCCGCTGAACTTTTTGGGCACGAACTGAAAATACGGGTTTTTATAGTGGCCGGTGTCATACTCGGCTTTCAGGACAAAATTGAAGGCCGTTAAGGTGCCCAGGAAAAAGACCAAAGCCGCCCCTGACAGAATAGTACTCTTTTTCATGATCTTCTAGTTAAGCGTGAAATGTTCTGACTTAAACTGCTCATACAGCTGCTGCAACTCCGCCAGGGGAATGTCCAGCAGGATTACGTTGCGGAAGAACTCGGGCAGGTCCTGCTGCAGGAAGCGTTCTTTCCGGTGCTTCTTCACCTTGGTTACCCCGTCTGGGGCCACAAAGAATCCAATTCCGCGCTTGTTGTAGATCACCTCTTGGTTTTGGAGGTATTCAAAGGTGCGCATGACGGTATTAGGGTTCACCTGCAGCTCCACGGCCAGCTCCCGCACAGAAGGGATCTTATCTTCCGGCAGCCATTTGCCCAGCAGGATGTTCTCGCTCACGTAAGCGGCAATCTGGAGGTAAATGGCCTCATTGTTTCTGAATTCCATAGCACTGTTTCTTTGGCCTACACTTCTTTCTCCCTCAGCTTGTGGTAGGCGGCCGCCCACACCAGCAGGGCCGTTCCCATAAGCGCCACCACCATGAGCAGCTCATTGTCGTGCGGGTACTGCACGGTGTAATACTTCCCTGCCTGCATAAAGTTGAGGTTCTCAAACGGCCCCACCTGCCCCACGTCGCCCTCTGCCCCCACAATAGACTGCCAAAAGCCGGTGTTAAGCGTGACAATGGCAAAGCCCAGCAGAATAAAGGCGAAAGCGGTTTTTATGAAGTGCCATTTCTCAAAGAAAACTGAGCCCAGAAACGTGATGGAGTGCAGGAAGAGAAACATGATGAGCGCCACCCCAGAAACGCCGTTGCTGCTGAACAGCGTCATATACTCGGGATCCCCCCCGCGCCAGTCGTCCATGGGCAGTACCACCAGGAGCACCAGGTAAAAGCACCCAATGTACACCAGCTGGAAAAACACGAAGGAATACAGCCAGGCCACCAGGAATTTCTCAAAGTGGGAGGCCGGCAAAGTGAGGGCGGCAATGGCCTTGCGCTTGTCGCCCAGGTGGGCGAAGATGGTGCTGGTGAAAATGGTACCCGTGGCCAGCAGCAGAAACAGGAAGATAATCTGCTGCCGGCTGGCATCAAACGGATGGTCTTCGGCAAAAATCAGAAACAAGGTGATAAAGGCCGTGATCCCCATCAAGACGCCCGCAGACATCAGGTAATATTTGTAGTGCTCGGCGGTATGTTTCCTGAACAACCACCCGAACCGTTTCAGGCTAAATTGCATTTTCCAGTTGGTTTTGGTTCAACATCTGTAGTAGTGGCCTATTGCCCGAGATAATGGCGTTGAAGAAAAGCTCCATGTCTACCCGGCTGTAGATGCCGTCCTGGTTGGGCAGGATCACGTGCTTGCCCTGGAAAGAGTCCTCGGCATACAGCACCTCGTAGCCATCGGTGACCGCCAGCGTGGTGAAGAGCAGTTTCTCGCCAATCTTGTCCAGCTCCTGGTTCACCACCACCTCGCGGTCGTGCAGCACCACCAGCGTGTCAATGAGGCTCTCCAGGTCGCGAACCTGGTGGGTGGAGATGATGATGCAGCGTTCGGAGGTGAGCGCCGAGGCGATGCTCTTCCTGAACTGCGCCTTGGAGGGAATGTCCAGCCCGTTGGTGGGCTCGTCCATCACCAGCAGATCGGTGTTGGTGGCCAAGCCGAAGGCGATCATCACCTTCTTCTGCTGCCCGAACGAGAGTTTGTCCAGCCGGCCCTGGCGGGGCACCTCAAACTCGGTCAGATACCCATAGAACTCCTGCTCGTTGAAGTTGGGGTAAAAGCAGGCCGTGTTGGCCACGAACTGGGCCGTGGTGAGCGCAGGCACGTAGATCTCCTCCGGCAGGAAAAACAGGTTCTCCAGCACCTGGGGCGAGCGCCGGGAAGCGTCGGCCCCGTCTATGGTGCAGGTCCCCGCCCTGGGGTAAGCCAACCCGATCATGTTCTTCAGCAGCGTGGACTTTCCGGCCCCGTTTTTCCCGAGCAAGCCGTAGATATGCCCCCGGGACAGCGACAGGTGCAGGTTCTGGAACAGCAGGTTGCCCTTCTTGTACCCGAAACTCAAGTTGTGGATGTGTATCATGGCCTCACTGTTTACTGTATTAGTTACATAGTACACTACAAAAGTAGAAACAGTTTTGACATTCGCAAGGCTTCCCCAAAATTATTTTGCATAATATGTTGTATTTATGAGCTATTTTCTGGAAAACAGGCCTAAAACAGCTTTAAAGCGGCTTTTTAGAACAGGTATTTGCCTGCATCAGGCAGCCATCTTCTTGCAAAGACGGTAGCTTTTAAGCCCGATTTCAGGTAGGTTGGAGGAGCCTGAGGTGTACCGGGTAGCTGGCAGGGTTGGGGAAATCCGCTGTTTTTTCCTTTCGGCCTATTATTCACCACATGCCCCACTCCCTTCCCCGGCCTTCTATGGTTTGAGGCATTTCAAGGAATAGAACATGCAGACTCCCTACACAAGCGGCGTCTGTTTCGCGTACAAGGCGCATGAACCCTTTTGAAGAGAGCAACTTTCCGGCGATTGACCAGCTCACCTACCCCGCTCTGGAAACCGCCACCCTGGCCATGGGCTGTTTCTGGGGACCCGAGGGCCTGTTCGGGGCTACGGGGGGAGTGGTCAGGACCCGGGTGGGCTACGCCGGCGGCAGCACCCAGCACCCCACCTACCGCACCCTGGCCGACCATATTGAAACCGTTCAGCTGGAGTTTGACCCCAGCCAGCTCACGTATGCCCAGCTGCTGGAGCAGTTTTTCAGGCACCACACGCCCACCAACGTGCCCCGCAAACGACAATACACCTCGGCCATCTTCTACCATTCCGCCCAGCAGGAGCAGGTCGCCCGGGAAGCGATCCAAACGGCCAGGGAACGCCTGCAGCAGCCTATTCAAACCGAACTGCTTCCTTACCAAGCCTTTTACCTGGCCGAGGAACGGCACCAAAAATGGAAGCTGCGCCGGGTACCCGCGATACTGGCCGAACTGCAGAAGATCTACCCAGACCCGGAGGCTTTCATCCACTCTACCGCCGTGGCCCGGGTGAACGGCTACGTAGGCGGCTACGGCGAAAAGGAAAGGTTTATGGAGGAAATGGGCAGCCTGGGGCTCTCCTACCCTCTCCAGAACACGCTGCTCGCCCATTTTCTGGCGCAGGAAAAAACGGGTTGCTCCCTTTGACAACTGCTACCTGACCACTGCTGACCCGTCTGTTTCAGGCCTGTTTTCAATAAAACTGGCCCAATCGCTGGCGCGAGCGTCCCGCTCGTGTCCGCACGGACTGTGGGCATATTTCTGACCTATTGCGACTTTCAAGCAGCCTATGATTTAAACACCGCAAACCCACCCCCACCCCTCCCAGGAGGGGAGTTTCGGGATTTTGGGAAGGCTGCCACGTTGCAGGGTGTTTACTGATATTGATGCGGTGAGAAAGCGAGTGGGTATATGAAAACTGCTAGTGGGTATATGAAAACTGCGGTTGGGGAGGTGACAACGGCTAGTGGTGAGGTGACAATTGCAAATAGAGACTTGCTTGAACTGCTCTCTTATGGGAACTCCCCTCCTGGGAGGGGCGGGGGCGGGTTTACCAGCGTTAAAGCAATTAACCCATAACACTCTTCTTTGAAACAAAGGCCACAAAGGAACCCGTGCGGACACAAGCGGGACGCTCGCGCCAGCGATGAGTTACGAAAAGTAAGTGGCTAATCTTTTTCCTGGAGGTGAATGGAGTCTGCGTTGATGCAGTACCTCACCTTGGAGGGTGTGCGGGCATCCTGGAAGAGGTGGCCCAGGTGCCCGCCGCAGTGGTGGCAGAGCAGCTGCGTGCGCTCCCGGCCGTAGGTGTCCAGCAGGTGGAATCGCACGTTCTGGCCCAGGTGGCCCCAGAAGCTGGGGAAGCCAGTCCTGGAGTCAAACTTCTGGGCCGGGGAAAACAGGGCGGCCCCGCAGCGGCGGCAGACGTACACGCCGGTTTGTGGGTGCTGGTGGGGGTTAGCCCAGTCTATCTGGCGGTTCTTGAACATCTGGCTCCTCCTTTCTCCATTCCTGTACTACAAAACCATCACCCTGGATGCGCACGCTGAAGAGGCGGTCAAAGCCCTCCTGAAAAGACGGCGGCCGCAGCTTCTTGCGTACGTCATACAGGGCAATGTCTTTTACCTGGTCTCTTCCCTGGCGCAGGCGGTTGCGGGCCAGGGCATCGGGCAGGGACGTCTGGAAGTAGTAACCAATGACCTGGTAGCGGCGCGCTTTGCACAGACCAATGTACCGGGCCCGGTCCTCTGGGGTGGGATTGGTGTTGTCTACCACCAGTTTGGCGCTGGTCTGCAGGCACAGCTGCAGGAACTGAAGCTCCCGGTGACGGGTGCGGAGCAGGTCCAGGCTGATGCGCACGTGCGTGTTGAAGAAGCGTTGCTGGTAGAACGTAGACTTCCCAGAGGCCTGCAGGCCTATAAAGAGAATGGCCTCCACCCGGGCGGCCGCTTAGGCGTTTTCCTGGGCCGGCACAAACGCCATGGAGATGGAGTTTACGCAGTGGCGGGTGTTCTTCGCGGTGAAGCGCTCGCCCAGGAACACGTGGCCCAGGTGGCCGCCGCAGTTAGAGCAGATGATCTCGGTGCGGCGGCCATCAGCGTCGGGCACGCGAGTCACGGCCCCGGGAATCTCGTCGTCAAAGCTGGGCCAGCCGCAGTGTGATTCAAACTTGTCTTCTGAGCGGTACAAGGGCGCGTTGCAGCGGCGGCAGATGTACGTGCCGGCCTCTTTGTTGGTGTAAAGCTTGCCGGTGAACGGGCGCTCCGTGCCTTTGTGCAAGATCACGTACTCTTCCTCCGGGGTAAGGTTGTTGTATTTTTTTTCCTGGTTTTCCATGGTTCAGTGGGGTTTACTTCTGCTGATTGTACTGACTTTTGGCCAGTGCCGTTGCGGTGCAGGCAACAAGGCAAAGGTACCAAGAAATCTGCGTAAGCCTTTTGGGGGTGTTTTGGAGGAAACAGCCCCAAAACGGGCCACCTCCCCAGCGCCAGCGTAAGAATCAGGCCTAAGCCTGGTCTTCGGTTTACCGCGCCACGTGGAAGGCCAGGATCTTCTGCACGTCATAGACGTTCACGGCCTTGTTGAATTTCTTCCTGATGCTGGGCTCCACCTCGCTGGAGATCCAGATCTTCAGCTCGGCGTCCAGGTCAAACGTGCCCGAGGTCTCCACGCTGAACCGGGAGATGCTTCGGTAGGAAACCGACAGGTACTCCACTTTGCTGCCCGTGAAGCCTTGCCGGTCAATCAGGATCAGCCGTTTGGTGGTGAAGATGAAGGTGTCCCGAATGAGGCGGAAGCCCAGCTCAATTTCTTCGCCTTCGGTGAGCAGCTTGCCAAACTCTCTGGTTAATTCTGCCTGGCTCACGGCTCCGGCGTTTCCAAGAATAGAAGAAAAGAATCCCATGGGTGTTGAGGTTAAGGGTGGAACATGCGTTGGTACTTCTTACTTGTCTGCGTATTACTGCTTCTTTATCCGCACAGCCCGGGGTAGCACGGCAAAGGACAGGGGCTGCCTGCTGCCCCGCCCGGCCGCAGGCGCTTAGAGGGTACGGGTTCTGACCGGTATCCAGATTTCTTCTTCAGAGGCCGGGTCATCGTTCCGGTACTTCTCCCCCATTTTCGCGAAATGCGGCCGGTGGTCCAGTTCATACGCTGAGCCAGGGAGCCAGGTCCCGAAGATGAACTGATAGGCCCGTTGCGCTTCGCTGGATCTGCCTTTGTACCCAAACACCGCGTACGCCCCGCCCGGCACCTGGAGCACCTCCAGGCCCGCCGGTACCGGGGCCGGATCTGAGACCTGAACCGCCGCCCATTTTTCAAATTCCAGGGTAGGGTTGTAGCGCGTGAAAAAGGCTGGATCTGGGTATACCTCCACCGAGTAGCGTTCTGGCCCCGCCACATTCCTGATCTCTTTGCGCCTGGGGCCAAACCGGCGCCAAAGCGCTTGGGTCTGGTCTGCCGCCATGGCCATGGTCACGCGCAGGCCCACCAGCGTTGTTGGCGGCAAAACTTCTATTCTTGGGGGTACTTCCATGGTAAGGTAAAAAAAGGGTTGGCTGGCTGCCGCCTTCGGGCTAGGCTCCCCCTCCCTGCCGGCTGGCTTCCTGGTGCCACTTAGTAACCTGAGCGGCACCTCTTTCAGAAGCGCCCAGCTAAGTTGGCGTTTTCTTTACAATTTTCCACTTTTTGCCCCAAAACTGAAAATCATCGCCAAAACTACTTTTGGTTCAGCTCCCTCTCCAGTTGGGGCGGGTCACAAAAAAAGCCTGCCACCGGCAAGCTTCTCCTGCCGGTGGCAGAGGCAATTCCTTTACAGTTGGCTTTTGCCGGGTGCCGGAAGAGTAGGCTTGAGCACAAAAGCCCGGGCAAATTTCCCCAGCCAGGTGAACTCATGCGCCGGCACCTGGTTGGCAACGGGCTTCAGCGTTCGCAGGTAAGAAACCACGGCGGTCAGGTCTTCGTCGCTCATGTCCTGGCCCTGCATGAACGGAAGCACCGCCTCGCCGTTGCTTTTCACGCCGTACCTGAGCACGCGGGCAATCTCGGCATCGGTCATCCGGCCAATGCCGGTGCTGGCGTCTGGGGTAAGGTTGGTGGTGAAGATGGTACCGAAGGGCGTATCTACCCTTTTGGCCCCGGCCAGGGAAGGCTCTCCCCCGCTTTTCAGCACTGAGTCTATGTTCTGCACGGAGCTGTGGCACTGCGCGCAGCCGTGGGAAACCAGCACAATATGCTTGCCTCGCTCAATCAGGACGGGGTCTGCGCTGGCTTTGATGTTGGGGTATGGGGCGTCATAGGTCAGGTGCTGCCGTAGCATGGTAGCCACCGCCACCCCGGCAATGAGCACCAGCAGCACCAGCAGGGACCATGTTAAGATTTTGCGTAACATCTTGGGTTAGATAACTTGCCTGAAACTTTTATTTGATAAGCGAAGGTACGGGGTGCGCAGTGGCCTACCTGCGGATGGCCGGACAGCTCTTGAGAAGCAGCAACCCCAGGGTAAGGTAAAACAGCACCGCCAGGGCAATGGGGGCTTCCTGCTGGGCATACCAGATATCATGGCCCGCTAACAGGGGGTTGACCAGGATGGGCGTAGCTACTTTGGCAAACAGCAGGAACAAGCCAAACCCCACCGCTGGCGAAAGCAGAAGGGCCAGCACCCGGACCACCACGGCCCGCTGCAGGCTCACCCGATGGCCGATGCCGGTGGATCCCACCGCCAGCAACACCAGCCCCACCTTCATTAAGAAAGCGGCCGCCCCGGTAGTGATGACTCTGCCATCGGTGGAGATGATGACGGCTAATTTCAGTGCCCAGGCCATTGCGCCCGCCAATAACAATACCCCGGCCACCTGGGTCCAATCTTGATTTGCCAATCTTGCTTTCATGTCTGTTTTCCTCTTCGTGCTGTGGGACGTATGCGTGAGAATAGGCAGGAAGCGTACGGCGGAAGATGAGAACCCTAGTTCTTTTTGGTTAGGCCCTACCCTTGCACCCAAGTGGATAGAGCGGCCCAAACTGCCAGGGCATACCGCACCCAGGGCTTCTGTTTATCCTGCTATTGCCTCAGTATCAAGTAGACAGGCCAGCAACAGGTTTCCACTATGTAGCCAACGGGAATATTTTTGCAACCGCAGCGGCGGACACTGGAGAGGTGGAAGAGAGAATGCTGTTACAAGAGGAAGATCTGTGGAAGTACCCCAGACAAGGTGGGGCTGGGAGGCTTGCCGGGCTGCCCGGCTACCTTAATGCTTGGAGGGGCCGTTCTGCAAAATCGCTTTTGTACTTACCGGCTATGCCTGGCTTATTGCTGGCGCTTTCGGTACGCCTCTTTCAGTAATCCGGTGAGGACTATGAACCCAATGCCCAACAGGTACCGGTAGTGAGAGAGGGTATGGTTTGGCCAAACATCAGTGTACGCGGCCACCAGTAGCACCAAACTTATGCCCCAAAGCAGTATACCCAAATACCAGGTTATTTTTGACATAACGGTACAATTGTTTTTCAATAGCTTGTCTATTTTCCCAGTGCCTGCAACCAGGCACTTTTGATTTTTTGCAGGTAAAAAGGCGGACTTTTAGTCTGTTGCAGATTGGAAAGCCGTTAAGTAAAACAGTTCTTATGGACTCGTATAAATGGAGCCCGTGCTGGGCACGCTCCTCATCATCTACATGGGCTTAAGAAAGATCAACACCAGGGGCATCCAACAGGCCCAGAAGGTGATGCTGCTGGCCGCGGCGGCCTACAATCTGCAGTAAATTGCTGCATTTTACCAAAAAAAGGAGTCAAACGGCTGCTATGGCACTGCCCAGACCTCCTGCAGCCGCTTTTTTAGGCTTCTTTGGCCTTGAGGAAGGGGGAGAAATGAAGAAACGAACGGAAGCAAGTAAAGAAGAGCTACTTTACTCAAGAGTTGTGCAACAGCTACCTTTGTTGGCATAAGTTGTTTTATTTACACATTGATTATTTAATATCTGACAATTCAGCTACTTCTGAATTATTCGGATTATTAGGTGAATACAGCACTGTTACAGTATCGCCCAATTTAAATCTGTTCTCTTTATCGGGAATTGAAAAGGTTGTGTAAGCCCTTCCATTCGCGTAGTATTTACAAATAATCAACCACTCTTTGTTGCCCTTACTAGTGGACTTCCACTTTTCAACTACTAATCCTTTTGTCAACGCACCATTCTTTTCTAACTCCTTCTGCTGTTGTTTTCCTGCAACTATTCCAAATGTTGGCCCTACAATCAATACAGATGCAGCCGCAACACCTATTCCCCAGCCAGAATTATTTGACCAAACGCTATTAACAAACTTCAATAAAAGGTAAGGTAACCCCAAGAACACAAGTATAAAAGGTAGCCACCTTTGGAAACCCTCCTTTGCAAATAATACTGAGTCCGGGGTGTCGATGTAGAGAAACCAAAGCACCAGAACAATACAGCAGAACCATAGAGAAGATTGAAATTTATTAGACTCTATAGATTCTACTTTTTTCTTATGATGTGCTTCCCTAGTCACTTAAAATTATTTTATCAATTTAGGCCAACGGACTCGTGTAAAAAACGTGCTAGGCCGTTGGCCGTAGCATGATTTTTACACGAGTCCGTTGGCAGCTGCTTTTTTATTTTAAGTATTCTTGGAATTCCAAATCAATATCTGCGGGATTTATAATTTTAGGAGCACCTTTTTCAGGTGAGAACAAGATTGCCGTCCAGCCTCTAGCGGCCTTTGCTTTAGTGTCAAAGTAAAATTCATGGTTTTTTGAGATGAATTTTATATATCTTTTAGTCGGGTAAACAATTCTGAACTTCTTTTCTTTTAGATATTCTGAAGCTTCATGTTCGAAGTAACTATTGTCGTCCGCAACTGTATAAAAGTCCTCTTCTCCGTTTTCTTTTTTTAATGACTCAATCTGCACGCTGTCGGGCGATATAAAAATTCCAGCCTTTTGAGATATGGTTATAAAGTCGTTAGAAGGTATTTTTGAAACTAAATAATTCTTAAGAACGAAAGATTCTTCAAATGCTTTCCAGTTTCCCGCCTGTTTGATAGAATCAGTATCTGCTTTAGTAAGGTCAATATTTGCCCTGTCGGCTGCTTGAACTTCTTTTTTGGAAGATTCATTGCACCCAATCACAACTGCTATAAAGGTTAGAACAATCAGATTTCTTTTCATTTTTTAAAGTTGCTGCAAACGTACTTGTGTAAATGACGGCGAGGCCGTCGGCCGAAGCTGGCATTTACACGTTGTTGTAAAACGTTTTTTTAGTCTTCTTACCTTATTCTAACAAATTTTCCTGTATGTGAGGTTATGTGTAAATTAACCCTCATAATGAACTCAATAGTATCCGCTTTACAATTTGTTATTTCGTAATAAGGCTCTCCTAGTGATGTCAATGCTTTTTGAATATCTGTTAATCCTTCGGTTTGGTTTTCAGTCGGAATTAGCTGGAAAGCAGTTTCAGACAAGCTTTTAATTGAATAAACTTTTTTATCCGAGTTCAATTCCGTCAAAGTTTTTCCTTTTACTTCAAATTCAAATTTGGAAAATTAGAGAACTGCTTATCATAAAGCACCTTATATTTCCCATTCTCTAAATTGCACGCTTTGTCTGCGAACCTGAGTCCGAGACAAAATATTAATGATATGTAGATTAATTTTTTCAAATGTTTTACAACGTACTTGTGTAAACGGCGGCGAGGCCGTCGGCCGATGGTGCCGTTTACACCTTGTTGTGTGACGTTTTTATTTCATACTTTATATCTTTTTCAGTAGCGTACTTTCCTTCTATGTACCACGTCAATAGGTCTTTGAAGGTCATGTCCGATACATCACTGTTCGGTTGGTAGAAGCTAGGTTTTGGGAGCTTAACCTTATTAAAGGTAAGTAACTCAATTGTTTTTAAAGGAAGCCATATTGAAAGTGCCAATAGGTTGATAAGAGCCGCCCCAGAGCCAAATAACTCTCCTTCGGAGTGAAAGTGTTTACTGTAGTCGAAGCCTTTGTGGTCAAGCTCAAATTTGTCGACGAACTTTACAAGTAGTTCATAGTTGTCGTCACCGTACATGCCTAAATCTTCAGCTACTCTTGTTTTTAGGTTTTCCACGTCCACAAAAGATGCTTCCACTAGGAAGGCTTTAACCGTCTGGTAGGCATGTCGGAGCTTTGTAAACTCAACTTGTTTTATCTGTCTGTCCATCGATTATTTATTTAAATGACACACAACGTCTTAGCTAAACGACGGCGGAGGCCGTCGGCCGATGCTGGCGTTTACACGTTGTGCCTGTTGCACAACTGGCTGAAGATAGCCGTTTAAGGAGGTAGTACCAAATCCTTAACGTGATGCAGGGCAGGAAGCATTTTGAGGACGAGCGGGAGCTGCGTTTCTCGCTCTCGGCGCACGT
>NZ_JAFFJV010000028.1 GCF_016924645.1 Rufibacter psychrotolerans
CTTTAAAACGTTCGATGTCAAAAGAGCCATCGGATTTAAAACAAGACGGGAAATTCTCTTTAAGGACAGCTAATTGTCTGCTGTTGGGGGTGGTGTTGTCGTTTTGCTGTATAATGTCTTTGATCATTTATTCTTCTATTTTGCTATAATCTATTGCCAAATTTATTCTGGTTACAATATCTTATCTTCTAATGTTTGTTGTTCGGCCTCTTGCGCCCAGTTTCAAACCAAATGGGGCAGCTGAACCACAATACGGGTTAGGCCGCAAGGCCCGATGTTAGAAAAGGTCACACTGCAAAGGCGCTTATACTCCCATTGGTACCAACCCCCAGAATTTTCGGCTAAAATATCTTGAAGTTACTATATGCCAAACATTGGTCTTGCCAATATTGACACTATTGAATAAACGGAGTACCTCCAGTTATTGGCCTTATGTGCGGAGTCAAAAATCCATTTATCCGGCGAAGGTATTCTTTATTCAGCAACATCCCTATAATAGAGCCGTTGGGCCTGAATCGCCTGGAAGCTGCCGCCCCTGCTGGTCCTGAAGCCCCCTTTGTTCAGTTCCTGGGCTATCTCCCGCCAGGTGGGCGTGCCGCTCTCCCGGGTGCTTTCCCTTAGCGACTTGACCAGGGCCGCCGCCCGCCGGTTGTTCTCGTTGGCTTGCGCCTTATCCCGGTTGGCAGTCACCCCCAGCTGGGAAGCCTTCCCTTCCCTGAACGGCTCCGAGGCCGTGCGCCACTCGCCCCGCTGCCTCAGCTTCTCGTCCAGGGCCGCCTTGGTACGGAGGCTGATGAGCTCCCGCTCCCTGTCGGCGATGGCCATGAACAGGGTGAGGGTGAATTTGTCCAGGTTGGGGATATCGCAGCTTTCTAGGCGTCCCTCCAGCTCGGCGTAGATCCGCAGGGCCTGCTCGGTGTTGCGGCTCAGGCGGTCAATCTTAGCCACTACGAGGGTGGCCTTGTGCTTTCTGCAGAGGGCCATGGCCTGCTGCAGCCGGGGCCGGTTGGCGACTTCCTTCCCGCTCACGTGCTCGGTGAACTCCGCCAGGGGCTCCCCCGGGTAGAAGTGCCGGACGTAGGTGCGCTGCGCCTCCAGGCCCAGGCCGGACTCCCCCTGCTTCTTGGTGGACACGCGGTAATAGACGACGATGGGCTTGCTCTGGGTCATTTCCGTTGCTGTAACAATGCTACTACGTTCGTAGAAGTTACGTTACAAAGGTAAAAGCTGGGGCCAAAATTCCGAGAAGCACATAAAAAAGAACCGCACACCACCTTTCGGGGATGTGCGGCCTATGTCTGCTTTGATGCGTTACCCCAGAGCGCAGGCGGATAGCGGCAAGTGCCTCAAAGCAGCAGCTTGAGGGTATAGTACGGGCCCGTTGCCGGTAGGTTGCCTTACCCAGTTCTTCTTTGTATCTGGATCCGGGCCCCGAAAGGCAGAATGGTACGGAACTGCACCGATTCGCAGGTGCAATCCGTGCGGATTGCACCCGTTTCGAGGAACAACTGCCTCTCCAAAAATCGAAAGTGGTACAGATCTGCACCACTTTGGGTACCTATTTTACCAATAGTTTTTATATAAACGTTTGATAATCAATAATAACAATAAAAATAAGCATTTTATCGGGTGTGAGATCACACCCAACTCCACGTCCCGCGCTGCGGACCGGGTGCAATTGCACCCCGCCGGCAGCCGAAATATGAGCGGGAGGTAAGCGTTCCGGTTCAGGATACTTGAGGTTCGGTTAGCTGCCTTTCCATGAAGGCGCTGAACTCCGCGTGACCAACTAACGCCTCCAGCCGAAATCCTTGGGCCGGGGTAAGGTCATAGGCCTTGTTCCCCTCCCCGCGCCGATCCGTAAGCGCCTTTGCCGCCGCTTCCCGGAAAGTCAAGGGCTTCTCTCCCTCATCCAGCAGGGAAGGTATCACGGGATAGTGAAAAAGGGCCTGCTGGGTGGGGTAGTGTCCATAGGCCTGCTCGGCAACTCCAAAGCCGAAGCCGGAATAGTCTTCATCTGCGCAGGCTCCGTCTACCAAGACAGGGATGAGCTGCTGGCCGGATAGGAAGAACCCGAGGGTGGCGCTATACTTACGTCCTCCGTAGGAGAAGCATCCCCCGGCCAGGTGGCTCACTTTCTGCCACTGGTACTCTTTCAGGGTAGAGTTGCCGGTGTGGATACTGGAGGAGAAGACCACAAACAGGTCCTGTCCGGGGAAGGCGTACTCCACCGTCAGGTCCGCCTTTATCTCTTCGTCTTTCTCGATGTCTTGCAGGTAGATGATCATGTTTCTTTCATTGAGGGGTTTGGAGATGGTTGCCCCGCCCACTGGCATCCGCTCCGGAACAGCAGCCCCTAAAGGTACAAAATTCAGACTATAGTCTGTGGAGCGGCGCGGCTTATTTAGACTCCTTTGTGCATACTATAGTCACAGATGGAGGAGAGAACGTTCGGCTCGCTCATGCAAGAGCTCAGGAAGGGAAAGGGATTATCTCAGGAAGAGCTAGCCTTCCGCTGCGGCCTGGATCGCACCTACATCTCCCTGCTGGAGCGGGGCCTAAGGGTGCCCACCATCGCGACCCTCTTCAAGGTCAGTGCCGCCCTGACCATCCGACCCGAGGAGTTCATCGCCCGGATGAGGGTGCAGTTCGGGAACTGGCAGAAGGACGGTTCCCGGGAGTAGGCGGGACTGCTAGGCCGATAAGCACATTTTGTTGGCAACACTGTTGCCCCTGTTCCATCTTTCTTCTGGTCGTGTAAAACTTTGACTGGTAAATAAATATTGCTATCCAATGCTTAAATTTTGCTTTAGCAACTCGCTAACTACCGTAACACCAATTTTAGTGGCTGTTTCTATTACCCATTGGCCACCAGCTTTCAAATACTTAATTACACCATTAGCATTCTTGCTTTGAGCTTCTTTTTCAGCCAGTGCCACCTGTTGTACAACGGCAAGCTCTTCGGGTGTGTCTGCCTTAACTTTCATTTCACTTTTAAGCTGGGAAAGCTGCGTCACTAACAAATCAAAATCAAGATTAGCCGGAATTTTATACTGAACCTGATTAAAGGTATTATTCTCGGCTTTGGCATTAGGCCCCATGGCTCCTACCTGACCATTGTTTTCATATTTGTCATTCATTATTTCTAGCTTTTCTATATAGTTGATTGTTTTCGCTTGTATCTGAGGTCGGAAGTTAAAGGACAGTATTTTTTCTTTTATAATTTCAAATTCACCTGGCTGAAAATCAAAAAATATCGTCTTTATGTCATCAATGAAATCTGTTTCACCTTGAGCAGTTACCTTTTTCTCATCTTTTAAAAGAGTATTGATAGCATTATCCAAATAGCGTTGCAGGAAATCTGATGCTGGAGTTAAGGAAGTTACTTTTATTTTGTCGGATGAAATTGCTTTTAATACATGTTTTAAAGCCTCAAATTCAGTATGTAATCGTAAAATGCTAATCCTTAATTTTCGATCTATGCCAATTTCTGGTTGGTAGTCATTTCGGGTATGAATCCATAACCTAGTTGGCATGTTATTAAATTTCCGCCATCCGGAATAAAGATTGAAACTATAAGTCTTATTATCATTAAAAGAGATGTACTTCTTTCCGGTATAAGCAAAAGATTCGTTTCTATCTAACAGAACATAAATTTGAGGGGTGCAATCATAAATGTTTTGTAGTTGAAGATCTAAGTCAAAACTTCCATGTTTGGTAGAATTTAGAATATAAAACTCCTTTAAAGGTTTTTTTATAGACTTTAATGGTAGTGTTATATACTGATATGTAGTTGTTTTTATAGATACAGGTATGTTTATAATCTCATGTATTATCTTCTGAAGAAGACTCCAATCGATCTTTATATGACTTAAATTCTTACTTGCAAAGACAAATTCATATTTAGTAATTACAAACCTCTCTGAAGAAAACTGATGCTTGTCAACAACCCTAAAATTGATAACAGGATCATTGATTTTAACTGGCTGGTTAAATTTGATCCCTCTCCGTATTTTACAAATAAAATTTTCTCCTATCCAGTTATTTAAACCTTTATTAACTCTTTCTGAGATTTGTCCTGATGCTCGTACAAATTCTTTATTTGGTGTTGGTAAAGGCCAAGACGGAGACAATAGCAGTTCGGGAGCGTTTCCTTTGAAAGCTCGAGTATCTGTAAGTGAAAACTGAATAAATATCACCATAAAAAAAAACCCAAAGTAGCTAATATCTTTGGGTTTGAACATAAAATAGCCTGTTTCAGCGAGGGTATGTTATTTTCAGGTTACCTTTTAAAGTTATACCTGTCCTAAGGTAACTATACAAAAGGGTGAAAACAAACTAATTATCCCAAAGGATAATCTCCTTACAAGCTGCGTTCTCAAATTATCAGAAAACGGTCCTATGCCTTTTCTGATTTGAATATAGTTAATATTTAGGTCGTATCCAAAATAAAATCAGGATTTATCTTACAATATTATATAATAGTGTGCTCCATTTATAATAGTATCAGAATCTTTTAAAGTTTAGATTTAATTAGGAGCTTTGTTTAGATACAATCGAGTCTTATAATTGTTAATTTACGTAACCTAAACTGTTATTATTCATATTGAATCATATCTAAAAAACAATCCTTATAAATAGTCAGAGCAAGAGAAGATGCTTCTATGATAGGTTATTATAAACTAATACTATTTTGGCTGCAACCAAGTAGTCGATTAAAAAGCCTTTTACAAAAGCAAAGTATTCTACTTTAAAATAGTTCCTGCTTCAAACCATCTGTTTCTAGCTTACTATCACAAGAATTCTCGTGTACTTTCTGTTCTAGCAAATCATATAAGTGAATTAAGCCAGAAGAAGAGAGCATATGAAAACAGCCTAAAAGCAATAAGCTCTCGATGTGGAGTAAATTGGAACGATGAGCTTCGATAAACGGTCATATTCTGGGGCATAGCTAATCTCGATTCCAATCGTAGTTTACTCCTAGAAAAGATAGAAGGCGCCCCCTTGGAAACATTGCAGTTAACATAGAACTGTACAAAGTTTGTTGCAAATTTAAGTATTACCAGTGTTTGTGAGCCACATATTACAGGGCCTTTTCTCCCGATCTAATGGATTTAACAGGCAAAGAAACTAAAGATGCTCTAAATTGGGGATTAACTTTGTGGGCAAATTTTGTTCTCCTACCTATTACTACAACCTCTATCCTATAGGGAATCCCATATTCTACTTCTTTAAATCCACTAAAAGTTGTGGCTTCATTACTTGCTAATGTATACTTACTATTTGCGTTATTATCTAAATTACTATAAATAGTGTCAACTTTACCATATGTATTAGATATAAACCTCTTTGTATTAAAACTTATACTATCTTTCAATTCACCTGTTTTCGCATTATATATATAACCTTCAATGTAATGAATATCCATAGAAGTCTTCCCATCTTTCTTAAGATCTATAGATACAGATAAATAGTCAGCTTCATTAAATGTTACTCTGCTACTTTTTGCATTTAATTCAAGAGAGGTTACTTCTAGATTTCCTAAAATTTCTATAAAAAAATATACACTTGCAAATATTATAGCAAGGACTTCAAATAAAGTTTTTAAATCGGTTATCTTTCCTTTTCCAATAGTCTTGAAATTCTTTATTAGTAGTAAAAATGTAATTGAAAGAATAAATAAACCTAAAAGGCCCGTAGAAGCAGTTTCGGGGAAGACACCCCCAAGTGTAGGAAAGAATAGCGCTATCAAAAACAATACTATAAATAGGATTGAAGATATTATAATAATTTTTTTTATCATGATATACTGTTTTATTATAATACGATTCCTCTCATACAGCTCATTATTATGCTTGATATTAGCGGAGCTTACTTCTTGCTTATTTTCTCCTTTCATTTTAATGTAGCAAATAAATATTACAATAAAAATCAATTTATTATTACAAATATATCTTATACTTATAAAATATCTTATACTTAAATAATAAAGAATTTATAGATTAAATTATATTGATTAAACCACTTATTTAACAATGCCAAGAATATTATTTAAGTCGTTTTTTAACAATATCTATTTTTTATCTAAACAAAGTAAAAGCATAATGTGTTGCTTATATCCCATCGGGTGAATCAAACATTACTTAATAATTGTATTTTATAATAATTTAAAGTTTAAAAAGTATAGACCCAAAAATTCCATCCTACTCCAATCCATAGCTAATTTAAAATTGGTTAAGGAGCACAGCCGTAGTTTCTTCGAAAACACCATTTACCTTCAATTTAAATTCAGTTCCAATCATATTTAATGATTCTTGCAATTGCGCCATTGATTCACCGGATCTACTTTGGCTTATATAAACACCAGAGTGTTACTATGATAATTTCACTAGCCATATTTTTTAGTTGCTTATCCATCATTTGATTTTGAAGTCATCATGCATGATATTGTTCTTGTATGCTTCATAAAGAGCTAGGTTCTTGTTGTATTCGTCGGAGCCTTCAGCTATAGTCTCAAGCACCTTTTTCAACTTCTCAGCCTTTGTTTTATAGTTCATATCATTATATAGTTGCATGGCTAGCTCAATGGTAGAAGTCAATTTTCCACCCATGTCATCATCACCGTAGAACTTTTGTAGGATAGCCGAAGAGGCCAGCTTTGGAGTAAAGGACTTCAGGTCCTCACGGCGCTGCCCGTCAAGGTTCAGGATAAGATATGGGGCATTGCCGCTGTATATAGCCCCAGTCTGCTTATGCACCAGTCGGAATTTGGTCTCCCCACCCTGCTCTACCAATCTTGATTCGTAAGCCGCAAATTGGTTTATATCTTGGTCATTGACGATCAGAACCTGCCTGGCGACAGCGTCCAAGTCCCCTGCGTTATTGAATTTGACATCATAACTGTCCTTGAAGTACCCCTTCTTGGCAAAAAGGGTGTTTCCAAGGTCACCCGCCAGTTTGATTAGGTGTGATCCCCCGAGGAGATAGTTCGCCGCCGGCAGGAAGACCGGTAAACCGGCTGCAGACTTAAGCAATCTTGAAATCTGGTCGAACACCTCCTGCTTGAACGTGTCCGCCACAAGTTCAAACGATACAGTTGTATTAAGGGAATCAACAGCCGGAGAATGATACACGACTCTCGACCCACTTTCTAATGCGGAAAACTCAATATACGTGCTTTCGTTCGCCTTCTCCTCTATTTTGTTGATTGCCCTGGATGCGGCGTCAAACGTAACAGAACTCTTGACACCTGACACCAGCAGAAGGTCTTTCTTTCCCTTAAAAAGCCCGTTTGGATAGTCACCTGTATATACAGTTAGAATCTCGATTGTCAAAGGTTTACCCAAGCCTATAGGTGTATATGGGTTGAGCTCTTTCAAGGTTGAATTCTCTCTATCTATCTTATTGAAGTTCTCTATAATTTCTGAAGATTTCACACTGCCTGATGAAAACTCGATTGACCTTTCTTTTTTATCTTTTAAGGATGTGGCTAAATCAGCCATACCACCGAACTGTTTTTTCTCAAGAAACTCATCCGTATCAACCAATGTGTTTCCAACAATGAACATGCTTGCCATGATATAATGTTTAATGGTTTATATTATTTTAGTTTGTGTTATAGTTCAGGCTAACTCCGCCTTGGATGTATAATGACTAAATAATTAGGTAGGCCTTGATCCCCTATGCTTTTTTTGCCTAATTGATTTCAAATAACTACTACATTTTATCAAAAGCATGCTTAAAAAAGCCTAGCTATCCTTCCAAGAGCATAGGATATGAAGGTCATTAGCAAGGTTGTCGCTGAATCAGGTGCTTTTCTCCGCTCCTTGATCGGCCACAGCATTTTCAGGTTTTTTGGACGGTACTCCCCATCCTCATCCATTCTTTGTTTTACACTCTCGTCTATCACCTGATTCGTGCCATCCTTAAGGGTGACTGTCCGGATTTTTGGAGGCCAGAACCAATACTTCCATGTGTAGGAATTCCTGAGTTCCCCAAGGTGATTCTGCTCCAGCCCTTGCAGTTGTACCTCATCGAAGCATAGGTTCAGCTTTTTTGACCTGTCGATAAGCCACCGAAGGGCTATATCGCTCAACCCGCAGTCGGCATACCCACCACCCACGTTGGAGTGCACCCCGGCAAACCAACGCTGCTCCAGAACCTGTGGATGCTTTGGATCGGCTTTAACTGTAGAACAAGGTTCCCATATGGAGGGGGTGAAAAGTACCCTCTTGTCATCCAAAGCAAGGCCATGATAGGCATGCTCTATTGTTTTGCCAAGTGTCACGTCATGGAACTTGTACTTGTTCTTGTTGTAGAGCTTGAACCAGGGCAACGGTATCCCGAGACTGCCTACCGTGTCCCAAACGCCTATGAACTTGATGGGGGTGACATCCTCCTGGCAGTAGTTTCTCCTGAATGATTTCATCAGGTCCGAATCAGGGTGCGTATACTCATTTCTGTCCCGGTATAACCCATAGGCTTTGTCGACCAGATTGATGTACTCCGCCTTGAGAATGCCGCAGTTTCTTATCAAACCGGCGATACTCCTGGCAGTGTATGCACCCCTGCTGAACCCGAACAGGAAGATCTCATCCCCCGGGGAGTAGTTCAAGAGGATGAAGGTGTAGACATCCTTTATGTTCATGTCTATGCCTGCTCCCGTAAGCCCACCGAAAAGCCTGTCCTGCCAGGTGTAGCCGGTTCCTACCCCTTCGTCATAGATCTTGCACTGCTTTACCCCGTCAGGGCCCTTAGCGCAAATGCTGTTGTACATTTTTTCGACGTTGGTTTTCACAGGACAACCTCTGTCGGAGTTCCCGAACTTGTTCCAGGTACCGTCGCTGCAGGTGATGATGCGTTTGTTCATCTCCGGTCCTTTAGGATTTTAGCAAATCATTCATAAGGCAATATCAAGGGCCGAGGCACTAGGTTTACCACGCCAAAGGGAAGGTCCTAGGAAGCGGAGGAAAAGGCAGGCGCAAGAGAAAGCCAGAGGCTAGTGGGGAGCTTTTAGGGGTGATGTCTTACTTATCTATGGTCCAATATAAGTACCACCCTATGCATAAGTAGCCATGAAAGCTTTCATATCTCTCACTTGCTGTATGCTATTGTTGTAATTATAATAATATTATTATAAATAATAAACTTTTTTGTTATATATTTTATTAATAACATTATGAAATAACCCTTTCAAGCTAATCCCAAAGGTACTTCCACATGTTGTTGACAGGTTCAATTACCTGATAGTCCTGTTAACCTCGGCTTCTTATTGATCTATTGCATTATGAAATCTTATAAATAATTTAATTCAAGATGGAAACCACCATGCATTCTCCTGAATCAGTGAACGTTCCTTGCACAACCCATGACTTGATGAAATTGGTTATTGAGGACACCAAGCTTACCCCTAAAGACAAAAAGCAACTCCTTGACGAACTGCGCAAAAACAATCCCTCACAAGCAGACCGCTGGACATACCGTTCCGCGATTTGGTTCTTAGGCTTTATAGTTTGCCTTTCCGTTTCGTTTATCTTCTGGTTAGGTGCGAGTTCAGAGGGGCTTATCGCAATCGGCTCAGCTGCGGTAGGTGGCTTGGCAGGGATGCTCAATTCCTCAAGGGCTAAGCCTAACAATAGTTAATGTATGCCCGCTTAAGTAAAGAAAATACTGATTCAAATAAGTCAGACTGGCTACTTTTATTAAAGCAACACTCATAGCCCTTTCAATCAGGCATGATTAACCCGCAATCGGGCGAGGGAGCTTTGGCGCTTGATAGGCAGCCAAACCTTCCTCTAAATCATTCTTCAAGACAGAGTATACTTCTTTCACCATAATCCAGGAGATCAACATGTTCGGTTCACAGATCCTTGAGGTCGCCATTGGTGTCCTTTTCGTTTTTATCCTCATGAGCATCATCTGCTCTGCGATCCGGGAGGGCTTAGAGTCTTGGCTGAAGACGCGGGCGGCGTTTCTGGAGCACGGAATCCGTGAGCTGCTCCACGACAAGGGTGCGCAGGGGTTGGCTAAAAACTTTTATAATCATCCTTTAATCTATAGCCTTTTCTCGTCGGAATACAAGCCTGGGCACGCCACCCAAAGGCCGGGAGCGTGGACAGGTGGCTCGAACCTTCCCTCGTACATACCATCCAAGAACTTCGCCCTCGCCTTGATGGACATCGCCGCCCGCGGACCGGCAACTGATGTAGCGAGTGCTGCAGGCGCACCCGTGATCTCCCTTGACACCATCCGGGCTAACATCAGCAATATCCAGAACCCCTCCATTCAGCGGGTGATGCTCACAGCGATCGACTCAGCACAAGGTGACCTTAACAGGGCGCAAGCCAACATAGAGGCTTGGTACGATAGCGGCATGGACCGGGTATCAGGCTGGTACAAGCGCTCCACCCAGTGGGTCATTTTCTGGATCGCCTTTTTCGCCGCGGTGGCTTTGAATGTCAACACCATCACTATAGGCGACTACCTTTACCGCAACGACTCGGTAAGGGCTGTTGTAGTGAAGAAGGCAGAGGCTTTTGCCGGCAAGGGAGAGGACGCAGGAGGCGGGTATGCCGCTGCAAGAAGCGAGCTGGAATCGTTGGGCTTGCCAATCGGCTGGGCTAAAGGTTGGGGAGCGCCGCACCAGGGCTACCGAATAGGCACGGATACGTTCGATGTTTGGGGCCATCTCTTCGCGCCCCTCCTCGGTTGGCTGCTGACGGCGTTTGCCGCGACCTTGGGGGCGCCGTTCTGGTTCGATGTGCTGAACAAGGTGATGGTGATCCGCTCAACGGTTAAGCCCCATGAGAAAAGCCCTGAGGAAGCCTCCGAGGACCGGCAGCATCCCCAGCGGTAAGTACTGCAAAACGGGTAGCCGTAGCACGGCAGCTTAGTTCGGTGGTGCGGATAGCTTATGTGAATGCGAGGCCCCTTCTCTGCCAATGCTGAAAGGGTGCCGAGAGTCCGTTCACTACTTCCACGTTCTTAGCTTTTCCGTATTCAATCACATGAACGCTTTCAAGCGGTATTTGCAGTTATTATGTCCTATGCTTGATGAGTCGTCCTTGGAATGCAGCATTGTTTCCCCGTACTAACATTAACCCATTGGAAGACATTGGGCTAAATAAGCGTAAACCGGTACTGTTTTGCTTAAGCTGCACCTGGTGCGATTGGACCGTTAACTCTCATCCGTTGAAAGGCTCCCAAGTGCTCCAAGGGTGATCCTCCGGATATTAGGGGGCTGCTGCTTGTAGAGTGGCCTCCTTGCGGCATAAAGTCGGTTCTTTGCGATAGCCTGAACGCAGACGCAGTCCCCCTGATTGCCTCCCAGCACATGGTATGCGGTTTCATCCTCGCCCACGTAAAGGCCCACGTGACCGGCTTTCCTTCCTTCCTTCGTCCTGCGGACGAAGACCAGGACATCCCCGAGCATAGGCTCTTCCGACAACTTACCGAAGGTCCCCCAATTCAGGGCCCACAATGGGTCCTTGACCAGTTTCTTGCCCGCCCGCTTTGCCACCACGGCCATAAATAGGCCACACCATGGGATATCGTCGGCGAGGTAGACCTGCCGGATGTCCGCGCCTACCTCATCTGCCCAGGCAATGATTGTCGGGTTATTTCCTTTTCCTGGCTTTTCGGTCACGCCATGGAGGCTCAAAGCCTCCTGGATCATCCTGGGACCTGACTCGGAGAGGAGCCACTGGTGCACTTTGCGTAAAGTTGTCATAAGAAAACAGTTGCGGTTGAGTGATAAATAATGAAGACTAAGTAAGTAATAAACAGTGAGGAATATGAACCCAGATGCCTTTGGCCAACAAACAGTATTGATCGGGTTCTTCCCATGTTTGCCTGCCTCTAACCGGAGTTCCCGCCTTGCCTTACTTCTTCCATGTAAATCCGGCAATAGATTATGTCAGGTCTACTCCCTACCCCACTTAAATTTAATTCGAGTTCAGATGCTTTTCACCCGCGGCTCATCTTTACTCAGAAAATCATGAGAATATAGGATGCGGTAACCACTTTGTCAAATTTATTTATATTTTAATAATATTAATTATAAAATTATTAATATAAAAGATATTATCTCGATACTTCTCGCCTCCGCCACCGCCTTTATCACCTTGTATAACTTCAGGTCGAGCAGATTCCGCAGCAAGCTGAAGGATGATCTGGCCATTCTCAAACGGTACAGGGAGGAATTCGAGGGACATATCCCTCTGGAGAGTGACAAGGCCTATGTCTGCCTGCGCGGTAAAATCAAGCATAGCATGAATAAGGCATATGTGCTTCACCGAACGGACATGTCTGATGTCGTAACCGGTGTGGCTTTCAGTTGCCTGGCAGTTTTGCTATGGACTGTCAGAAACCCATTACTTGGCGTGTGGAAAGCAGCCCTTTCCGTCTTATTTGTCTTGATTGCGGGCTATTACCCCTACCTAAGGTTTAAAGATCGGGGGACAGAGAGATCCTGAACGGCAAACTAAGAGGAGGATATTTGCGATTTGCCAAACTGGGAATGGTAAGTTCTATGTACTTTAATCAATGTTGACCTTTTGAAGATATGTGGTTGGGCGTAGATCACCCTTATCAAAGAAGCCAAGATGTGAGTGCAAATGGCTGTCAGCTAAACTATCGTATTTTGTGATAGTACTGCATATCACTTATTATCTTATCCAGGGCTACATCACATGATGTTTCCCAGGCCCCTGCTCATTGATTCCTATGAGGTTGGCGATCTCCGCCTCCTGCTCATGGAGCCTATACTTAACGGCCAGTTCCTTAAGGGCGTTGAGCTCAATTTTAATTCTTTCTTTGGGGTGAAGAATGCCGTATCTATGCAGCTCCCCGGAAAGTATCCCTGAGTACCCCAATTCGTTGGCGAGCAGATGGAAGAAACTGAACACCTGCAAGACAACGGAATCATCATCTATTTTGAGTAAATCGCCCAGGCATTTTACGGCAGCCCTGTCTGTAGAGTCTGCCAAAAAATGGAACTCCTCATGCGGGAAATCCAAAAGGTCAAATTGGCTAAGGTCTGGCCTGCAAACCCCATACCCGTCCTGTTTTACCCAGCGGCATTTATGTCCGCCCTCCCCTAATGGCAGAAGCAGGAAATTATGGTCAGTTACCTCAAGGCCCCTCCCTCTAAGGTCCTCCGGGTCGAAGGCGTAGATTACCTGTGGCCCAACCCTGCCCTCGGAACCGAGCAGAGCAAAGTAAAGTGCCACCTCCGGTGTTCCCGTCAAGTCAAGCATCGGGGAGACCTCCAGGTAATGCTGAACCAGGGCTACTTCATCAAGCCTTTTGAGGGCGTACCCGGTGATGCCGCGGCTATATCTAGGCATATGCCCAATATTGCATCCTTCCTTTTTTCTGATTGGCGAAACATGGAGGGGTAAACATTTTTATAAATCTGGTTCTGGCCCCTGTACAGCGTTTTAGGCTTTGCCTCAAGCAGACGCTCCATCCATTCGATTGCCATGTTCTTATCCATGGCTTTTTAAACTTTACTTCATAATACGCTGCCTTAATGCTATATACAACAATTCCGCATAAAGAGTCGATGCATCTATTCTAGTATTTTGAAGCAATCATGATATTGAATCAATGTTATCTTTTTAAGCCTATTGGCAGTTGCCATGTCAAACTTGAAAAGCTAATAACGGTTCTTATGTAAAGCTGAGTAAGAGCCATTCAGCCTATAACCCATGTTATGTAAAGTACACATGAGTACACCCTTTGGCTTCGTCATATCGCATCAATCGAACTTACACAACTAAGCACAAGTAGAATTTACTACCTCTCCTCTTGGTTCAACAATATGCTGAATCTATCAGCAAGAAAACAACAGTACAACATTTTTAAAACAGCTTAATATTGGAATTAAACTTAGGCATGTCAAGTTTTATAACAAAAAAACTTGACATGCCTAAGAACGTATACTACTTTTGATATAGAAGAGAAAGTGAACTATGAGTGTAATGCAGCAAGCCATACAGAGGATCGAGCAAGCCCCCCCTGGCCAGTTGTTGACCTACGCAGACTTCCAGGTAGAAGAAGGCCAGTTCCCTGCTTTAGCGGCGGCACTCAGTCGCCTGTCCCGTAAGGGAGTGATTGAAAGATTAGCAAAAGGTCGCTACTACAAACCAAAACAGACTGTTTTTGGAAAAGTGAAACCTTCAGAGCAGGAGATTATCAGAAATTTGAGTTCCTCAGGCAATAAGTTGAGAGGTTACCAAAGCGGTATAGCTCTTTACAATCAGTTGGGGCTAACAACACAGATTCCCCAAGAGATAACCCTAGTAACCCGAAAACAGCGCCGGATCTCTAGCATTGGCAAAACCAAGATTCGCTATGTACAGAGCCCAATGGACTTTCAAGAATCTGACATAGACAAGCTACAGTTGCTGGATGTCCTACGCGACTTCAAAAAAATTCCTGACCGAAATAATAGGAAGGTTTTTGATATCCTGACCAGGTATATCAAAAACCTAAAGAACGAGGACATAGAGTCTTTGGCTCAACTGGCGTTAAATTATAATCCGGCTACCAGGGCATTGCTGGGAGCTTTAATAGAACAGATTGGGTACATAGATAAGGCGTATAAACTGCGGCAATCCCTTAACCCCCTCTCCCGCTATAAAATAAATATCCCGGAAAAGATGCTTCCTAATAAGAAGGCTTGGAACATTATATGAGACTACATCTAAATACTAGCATATTCCAGGACGCCATAGCAGCTACGGCAGAAGCCCTGCAAATCAGGGAGGTATTCGTGGAGAAGGACTATTGGGTCACACTGGTGCTTTACAGGTTAGCACACTCTCCTTTCGTAGAACAAGCAATATTTAAGGGCGGAACTTCCCTATCAAAGGCCTATCACATAATTGAACGTTTCTCCGAAGATATAGACTTGGCCATCAATGTCCATGAGGGAATGAGCGGTAACCAAATCAAACGATTAATCGGAAAAATCTCCAAGGAAATCACTCAAGACTTAGTGGAGATAGAGGATGCTGCTATCACCAGCAAGGGGTCTCGCTTCCGGAAAACATTACACGATTACGGGGCAGATGGACAAGGGGATTATGGACAAGCCATCAGTAGGATCTTGGTGGAGATTAACTCCTTCGCCAGCCCACATCCATACCAGCGTATGTCCATAAGCACTTACATCAGTCAATTTTTGGTGCAGCAAGATCTGCTGGAGATGATCCAACAACATGGCTTAGAACCCTTTGAAGTGAACGTGGTAAGTCTAGAGAGAACCTTCACCGAGAAAGTATTGGCTCTTGTCAGATCTTGTTACAATGATGATCCGATCGGTGAATTGCGCAACAAAATCCGTCATGCGTATGACCTTCACGCACTAACAAAGAAGCCTGAAGTGAATTCTTTTCTATACAGTGAAGGTTTTTTTGAAATGGTTCGTTTGGTGCAGGCAGATGATGCCCGTAACAGTGAGTTTCAGGGAGAATGGGCAACACAGCCCTTGAACACATGCCTACTGTTCTCTGATGTACGAAGCACTTGGGATTCTCTTGCAGCAACCTATCAGCAAGACTTCCGCTCTTTGGTATATGGTAGCCTGCCAGAGGCGGAAATGATTATAACAACCCTAGAAAGCATTTCACAACAGCTTCAAGCTTACGAAGATAGTTCTAATCATATCCCTACTTAACCCAATAGGGTATCCAGCAATTAGACTATTTCTAAAAACATCAAATACCTATTTTACAATAACAGAATACTCTAGATGAGCAATAGTGATTTAGTGCGTTTTAGCCGTGATGGAGATCAATTCCATTATCTCTGGGCATCCCGCCGTTGCCTCCAGCTCCTTTCACCCTCATCTGGACTTGTCGCTATCTCCATAGAAGGGCCTTCTGCCTCTGAAACACCTCTTGAGGAAGGGGAAGAACTAATTGACGTTGGTGAGTACTATGGGAGTGAGAACATTGAAACGGCAACTCTCATTAAGTACATCCAGCTCAAACACTCTACCCAAACCCCTGATGAGCCTTGGCAGCCAAGCGGATTGAAAAAAACAATAGAAGGGTTTTCTGACCGATATAAAGCAATTAAAACCACCTTAGGTGGGGCTGATTTGACCGGCAGATTGGAATTCTGGTTTGTCTCAAACCGCCCTATTATTTCCAATTTCCTAGAAACCATCAGTGACGCTGCCAGTTCCGCTACCCCACGCCACAAAAAGGACATGGAGAAGCTAGAGCTATTCACTGGCTTAACCGGATCAGAATTATCCTCTTTCTGCAAGCTTCTACGGCTGGATGGCAATCATGACGGCTATCTTGCACAGAGAAGTATTCTAGCGCAAGACATAAGCGGATACCTACCTGACGCCGATGTAGACGCTCCTATCCAACTTAAGGAATTAGTAACACAAAAAGCCCTTTCTGAGAGCGCTGGTAATCCCTCAATCACCAAGATGGATGTTCTCAGGGCACTGAAGACCGATGAGGATCGATTGTTTCCTGCACCCAACCTTATCAAGGAGCCTAGAGAGATTGTTCCCCGGGAGCAGGAAAGCTCCATTGTAGAACAGATCACCAATTCAAGCGGAATACCCGTTTTAGTCCATGCAGCAGGCGGAGTTGGCAAATCGGTTATTGCAAACAGGATCAAGTTAGGCTTACCGGAGGGCTCAGTTAGCATAACCTATGACTGCTTTGGAGATGGACAGTACAGGAGTGCCACTGCATACCGGCACCGCCATAAAGACGCATTCGTCCAAATAGCAAATGAACTGGCAGGAATAGGATTATGTCACCCACTCATTCCGACCCCCAATGCAGATCCTCCAGCATATCTCAAGGCTTTCCTTTACAGACTTAATCAAGCAGTAAGTATAATAAAGGCTAAGCATCCAAACGCATTACTATGTATTGTTATCGACGCAGCGGATAACGCCCAAATGGCTGCTGAAGAGCTAGGCGAAGCTCGTTCGTTTGCGCGGGACTTGTTAAGAGCAAACATGCCTGATGACGTACGAATTGTGATGCTTTGCAGGACCCACAGGCAGTCTCTCTTGGATCCTCCCTATAATGCACTTCACCTCGAATTACGACCATTTAATAGAGAAGAGACATCCCGTCTGCTCAGGAGCTCTTTTGCGGATGCGACAGATCACGATGTGGACGAGTTCCACAGGTTAAGTTCACATAACCCCCGTGTTATGGCAACGGCTTTATCCAGGGGTTTGCCATTGCAGGATATCCTGAAGTCATTAGGCCCAAACCCCACTACTGTAGAGGACACAATAGCGAGCCTGTTAGAAAATGCTGTGGCCGAGTTGCGCGACAGGAACGGCCCTACCGAACGGAACCAAATCGACCTGATTTGCTCAGGATTGGCAATATTAAGGCCGCTAGTACCAATACCTGTACTGGCCCAGATCTCAGGCGTGGACGAAGGTGCGATCAGAAGCTTTGCTACAGACATAGGTCGCCCCCTCCTCTTGTTAGGTGACACAATCCAATTCTATGACGAGCCAGCGGAGACGTGGTTCAGGGAAAGGTTTAAACCAGATAGAAGAAAGGTTGCTGAGTTGATTGAAGCCATAAGACCGCTTGCGGCCAAGAACGCCTATGTTGCCTCCTCGCTTCCCCAATTGATGCTAGAGGCGAACCAGCTTTCTGAGCTGGTAAATTTGGCATTATCCTCTTCTGATTTACCAGAAGGAAATCCATTAGTGAGGCGAGATGTGGAATTACAGCGCTTACAATTTGCCTTGATAGCTAGCCTTCGTGCCAAGAAATACACTGATGCAGCAAAGCTAGCCTACAAGGCAGGCGGCGAAACAGCAGGGGACGCGAGACAGAAAAACCTGCTTCAGGAAAATACTGATTTGGCCTCCATTTTTCTAGAGACAGACCGTATTCAAGAACTCGTATCCAGAAGGATATTTAGTTCTGGGTGGACTGGCTCTCACCACGCCTTTAATGCGGGAATATTGTCCGGGAGAATGGAATTACTTGGCGACGCACGAAGCCATCTTAGGATGGCGCATGAATGGGTTAGGAACTGGAGTAGGTTACCTGACGAGCTACGGCAAAAAGAAAAATTTGATGATGAAGATATTGTTGAGATGGCAACAGCCCATTTCAACATCCATGGAGCAGAGGCATGCTTTTCCGAACTTCGGGGATGGAAACCACGGGAAGTGGTTTTCCGTTGCAGCCAAAAGCTAGCGAGGCGTTTTATAGACAATAGCCGATATGATGAGTTAGACCAACTAGCAACCGAAGCTGCCAACAATATTTGTTCAATACTTGGCATTACAATAGAGCTACGTGAGGTTAATAAGAACCCGCCTAAACCAGTCGTAGACCGTACCCTCCGACTGCTTCTCAGTTCTCGCGTTCTATTATCAGAAAGAGAATCAATGAGCCATGATCATACGGTTCTTAGGGCAGTCACAACTATGGTTGAAGCTGGTATTGTACATTCCTCCTTGACGAATGAGGAACTGGCAACAATTCTTAAAAGATATCTACCTGAAACACCTCCAAGATGGCTGGGCTCTAGATTTGGACAATCAAGGTTTCCCCTGCTACATGCGTATTCCCTACATGCTGCACTCGCAAACACTTCCCTTGAATTAGAAGATCTGGCACACCCAGAGATCCGAGAGGAATTGTCAAAGGACAGCTACAGTGCTTCACAAGACAGCCGGGAGTTCAAGGAAATCGTAGGCGCTCTGCTGCCTTGGCATATACAATGGGCAAAAGCCCTTTTGGGCTTGATACCCAATGAACAATTAGGCACTATTATTTCCGAAACAAAAAAAGCTTCGGACAAGGCATCAAAACCATACTATGGAGTGGATGCCCAAACAGTAGATGAGATATCATTTCTTTGGTTCAAGATTCTTATCACTATAGGTGGCGAGATAAGTCAGGGAATTATTGATTACATTACTTGGCTGGAGTCAATGAAGAAACCTGTTTCAGCCATTACCCTGACTAGACTATCAAGAATAGCTGCCCGCCAAAATGGGTTAGAGTCCCTGTCTCTCGGTTTCGCAACCGAAGCCTTTTCTTACATCCAAGGGGAAAGCATGGACGCGGAAGAGAAAATCAGTAGATGCACTAATCTGTGTAGGGCCGTGCTGGCTGTTAGCATCCCCGAGGCAGATGGCTATTTCAATGCCGCCTTGGAAGTAGCCAACAGAATCGGTGGAGAGAACTTACAGCGTTGGTCAGCCATACTGGACTTATCTGACAAGGCCG
Organism: Rufibacter psychrotolerans; assembly: GCF_016924645.1. Taxonomy (GTDB): domain Bacteria; phylum Bacteroidota; class Bacteroidia; order Cytophagales; family Hymenobacteraceae; genus Nibribacter; species Nibribacter psychrotolerans. The sequence goes on from NZ_JAFFJV010000028.1 coordinate 19,254, forward strand.
CCAACCCAATCAGCCCCTCACCAGAAATAGCCTATAAGCTAGCCCGGGCAGCGGAGTTGATGTATCAGTATGTAGCTAGGGATAAGCATATGGAATGGTGGGGCACTGTCCAGGCCATGGCGGGGTTATGCCCAGCCTCTTCTTTTGCAATTCTCAGCCGTTGGCGTGACCGTGGCTTTGGGGATGCACAGAGACTTTTGCCAGCGGCCGTACACTTCCTGTTGGAAAGAAGGATATTGCCCCCCAAAGTAGCAATTGCTTTGTTTGGGTTCCAAGCGAAATGGAATGAAGTACTGTTGTTTCAGAAGGCCTTGGAAGCAACCACTACGAAGGAGGAAAAGAAAGTGATCTTCAACCAGTTTCATGAATACTTCGTGCTGCTAGAACCTAGTATCAAGGAGTGGAAGAAATACAAAGAGGTTACTGACTCGCATGGCTTACAACTAGTCATACCTGATGCTTATAAATCGACCAATGCTCAAGAACCAAGGCTTAGTAGGCCCGAAGACTTTGGTTATGGTATCGCAATGGATGCTGCGAACGAAAGTGAAAAAAGCCCTTTTGATCAGGAATTCGATAATTTAGATTTCAACTCATCAAACAACATCGGTGAATTCCTGAGGAAAATCAAGGAACATGTTCCCAATAATCACATCAGATTCTTTCTTGAGGAAGCACTTAAGCGTATAAAGGCCGGGAATGAGGCTCTATTTATTAGGGCTGTCACTGATCTGCCCGAATTCGATCTCTACGATTTTAGGTACCTAATTGATAATTTACCCCCATCTTGGGTGACCAGAGTTTCTATCAAACCCGCAATCGTTGATTTATTTAGAAAAGTTTGCAGTAGGAACAAATATGAAGTCTTCAGACTTCGCAATTATGAAGTACTTCCATTTGGGAGAGTCGCTCAGCTTACCGGCCTTTCAGAAGGTGAAATCGTGGATATAGTACTTTCGGCAATAGGCGAGTCGGGAGAGTATGGCAGTTCTGAGCGTCTCTTTGCGCTTGTAGGATTGATTGCCCTAAGGTTAAACAACAATGAAGCCCTTGAAGCACTAACTTTCAGCCTAAGCCTCTTTGAACCGATGCTTAGAAAGGAGGACGGGGATGGCCCATGGTCAACCAAGCTCTCTCCACCAAAGGACATAGATGCTGCCGTTGCTGGCTACATCTGGGCAGGCCTGGGTGTACCTGAGATTAAGCGGCGTTGGGAGGCAGCACACGTAGTCAAAGGGTTGGCTGTACTAGGACAGAACAGTATTCTAAATCATCTGGCTTCATTTGCGATAGCTGGTGAGAGAGGCCTTTTTTCGGATTCCAAGCTTTACTTCTATCGGTTTCATGCTCTCCAATGGTTGATGATAGCCTTTGATCGGATAGCCCTTGAGAACCCTACAAGTCTTATTCCACATATGGACTTTCTTTCAGGGGTTGCATTGGGCGAAAATCAGCATGTTCTGATAAGAGGTTTTGCAGCATCATCCGCCCTTAAAGTAATACAGCATGGGGGTATAGATGCCAACCCAGAGATAGTCCTTCAATTACAGGAGGTAAATACTTCCAAGATTCCAGGAGGAGCCGCTGACCCAGGCCATCAGGTTTTTGAAGTCCAAGATTTAAGTTCCGCTGATATACCTCGGGGTTTTGAGTTCTATTTTGACTTAGATTTTGGTCCTTACTGGTTCGCCGGTTTAGGCAGATGCTTCGGATTATCTGAAGCCTATATAAAGCAAGAGGTTGCCAAGCAGATCATTCAAGGCTGGGGACTTGCCGGATATGATAGCTGGGAAAAAGATGAACGAGGAAGGATAGGATACTTCAAGGACGGGGAAACTTATCACTCTCATGGGTCATACCCTAAAGCGGATGATCTGCAATTTTACCTCTCGTACCATGCCATGATGACGGTGGCTGGAAGATTGCTCAGCAGCCTACCTCTCATCAAAGAAGAGGATGAGGTAGAAAGTGTTTTTTCGGCTTGGCTCGCAGATTATAGTTTGACAAGGAGTGACGGTAAATGGCTATCGGACAGAAGAGATCCCATTCCCCAAGATTTGTCTGTCAATCAATGCGTGATCCCTGAAGAAGAATGGCGTTGGTCTGTCACCAAGGAAGATTTCAATCGATACCTTGGGGAGTCTAGCGATAGGCTTACCCTATGGGGAGGTTGGACTTCCACTTGGGACACTCTAAAAGAGGATGTGAGCATCAGGAGTGCCATGGTTACCCCTCAAAACTCCGAGGCTTTGATGAGGGCTTTGCAAACCGCTGAAAGTCCTCATGACTACTCTATCCCTGATGCGGAAGACCACCTTCAGATAGAAACCGAAGATTTTAAATTAAAAGGATGGGTTTTGGATAGAAACCAAGAGAGCGGCATAGACCAACATGATCCCTGGTCAGGTGAGATAAATTTTCCGTCTCTCGCACCAGCAGAATGGATAGTGGACCGTCTCAAGATGGAAAGTGACCCGGAAGAACGGGAATGGAGGAAGCAAAACGATCCCTCAGGTGCCACAATGATATGGTCACAAGCGTGGAGTAAAATGGAGGAAGATGACGGAGGACATAGAGGTCAACGACTCCAGGTATCCCAATCCTCCATGGCCGCAATGCTAAAAACACTTAATTATGACCTTATTATCAAAGTTACCATAGACCGTAGAAAAAAGTATTTGCGCTATAGTTCGAGACAGGATGATGGACTTGGATACTTACTCCCTTACACAAAACTTTTTATTCTAAAAAACGATGGCCACATCTATACGCTCTGAATCCGTTCTACAACTAGGGAAGAAAATAGTTGAGGAACTCGATCTTAATGATTCAGTGGACACATTAGGTCGGTGGATGGCACATTATATTGCCGAATTAATTAAAGATGCGGAAGTTGAAGATCCTGAGAAGCAAACTGAGAAGCTTAGAGTATGCTGCGATGCTATTCTGAAGCTCTGGCAGCACCGTAATGACTTTTCAGGTAGATCAGAGATCTTCTTTGATATCACTCCCATTCTTCGATCACTTAAGAACCTTGATCCTGAAGACGATACACCAAGGTATTTTCGTTCACACAGAGAGGACTTATATGAACACGAACAAGACCCTGAGGTAAGCGAGTGGCTAAAGCTTGCCGATGCCTTAGATAGTACAGCGAAAGATCTAATCCGCTACTGTTTAGCAAAGGCATCTAAAAATGAAATATCCAAAGCTAAAGCCTGGACAAGCTTTAGTGATGCGATAGACAGGGAGGATGAACTTGATTTAGAAGTTATAGAAAAGTTAAGTAAAGAGAATGACTTGCTAGATAATACAGTTCATGACGAGGCAGCGCGCTCAGAAATAGAAAGTAGAATAAAACGTCTAAGTTCATTTGTGGAAGTGGCTAACAATACACTTTCTGAACTGAAGAAAAATCTAAATGATTAACCTTCACGGATCATCTAGTTCATAAAACAATTTTCTACAAGTATCTTCAAAATGTTAAAGGTGTAGATTGGTTTCAATCTACACCTTTAACATTTTCTAAACGGTCGTTTAATTAACGTAATAGTAAATAGATATTCTTCCAGGATAATCAGAAAAGCTCCAATTGAGCAGCCTGGCAGTAGCGGCTGTTGAACTTTGGTTTAAGCACCATGATCAGGTGCTTCTCCAATATTAGAACTGTCTCCTTGTTAGAATGCTCCTGAAGATAGATTAGTGACTCCTTACTGCACTTGTTTTTATGTTTGACAATCCTCCAAAAGATATTGCTGGTCTCCCCTACGTAAACACAGGTTCCAGCGGTATAAATCAGATACAGGAAATATGAATCGTTGTCCTTTGTATAGCGTAGCTGCTTATACTTCCTGAACACTTCTCCCCTACTGTATTTTATGAACTCGCCTGGCAGCATCTCCTTTACCTATTTTTTATTCAACTAAAAAAGTTGGATTGGTCTTCTTAGTCAGAACGGCTAATGCACGTCGATGTTAATACACTTCTAAATTAGTTTGTAAGCTCCCCTGAAAATTGAGCCAATCAAAAGTAGAATTTTCAGTTTACAATTTCTTCCAATAATTCCACCGGCGCTCTAAAATTCAACGCCTGATGGGGCCGATGGTGGTTGTAATCAAACATCCATTCCTCGGTTTTTTCGCGGACTTCGGATAAGGTTCTAAACACGTAAGCGTTGAGCAACTCCCTTCGGATACTGCCGTTACAGCGTTCGACATAGGCATTCTGCATGGGTTTGCCCGGCTGAATAAACATCAGTTGGATCTTGTTTTCTTTGCACCAGGCTTCGAGTTTCTGACTGATAAACTCTGGTCCGTTATCTACCCGGATCATCTCGGGCAGGCCTCTGAACTCTTTTAGGTATTCCAACACCCGGATCAGCCGCAGTGCTGGTATGGATAAATCCGCTTCCATGGAGAGGATTTCGCGGTTGTAGTCATCGACAATGTTTAAGAGCCTGAACTTACGCCCATCCCACAAGCTATCGCTCATAAAGTCTACTGACCAGACCTGGTTAATCCGCTCGGGCTGGAACAAGGCCTGCTTCACCCGGGCTGGCAGCCGCTTCTTTAGCCTCCTGCGGATATTGAGCTGCAGAGCGGTGTAGACCCGGTAAACCCTTTTATGATTGTAATGGTAACCCATGCGGCGTATCCGGTAAAAGCAGGACCAGAAACCAATGGAGGGATGCTTTTCTACCAGCTGCTGCAATTCCTGGATGAGCTGACTGTCATCCCGTTCTTTAGCTTGATATTGATAAGTACTCCTGGGCAGTGCGACTGCCAGACAGGCCTGACGATGGCTAACCCCATGCTCCTCGACCATAAACCCCACCAAAGCTTTCTTTTCATCAGGCCCTAGAGCTTTTTTTCAACGGTATCCTTTAAGGCGTGGTGCACCAGGGAGAGCTCAGCGAACATGCGTTTGAGTCGGGCATTCTCTTCCTCGAGCTCCTTCATCTTCTTAAGTTCTTTCACCTCCAGGCCGGAGTAGCGTTGGCGCCACTTGTAAAACGAGGCTGTACTGATGCCTAGCTCCCGGCATAGCTCTTGGGCGCTGCGGCCAGCTTCATGCTCCTTGAGAGCTTTAATGATCTGAGATTCGGTAAAGCGGGTCTTTTTCATTCCATTTAAAGTTAGTAATTCTTCCAACTTTCAAATGGCCGAATTTCAGGTAAGCCTACAGTTATACATTATAAATAATCTATACGCACTAGAAATTTTATAAGTGTTATAATTTCTAACAAATATAGACCATATATCATTATTAGAACTTCTATTCCTGTAAAACACGTATTGGTAGTCTTTATGCCTGCTATTACAAGAGTCACATCACAGTATCTGCCAGGTAGAAATTGTAATATAAAAAAGGCTATCATCCTGAAGTTGGACTGAACCTCCAGGATGATAGCCTTTCACAAACAGGATCATTATTCTTCGATCCAACCCTCAGGCTTAGGCTTTCTTACCCAATCCAACCATCTCTCTCCTCTGATCTCAAGCTTGCGCTTCTTCGCTAAGGCGGGTTCAATGTTAACCCAAACAACAGCCAAGGATTTCTTATCAAAATAGATTTCCTGGTTGATGTACACCAGCAGATTAGCAAGGTCTACGGCCTGTGTCACTGCCCTGAAGGCTTTGTCTTCCTCAAAATGGTACTTCAACATTCTGTCATAGACTATCCTTTGATTAGATGTCAAGCCTTCGAGTTGAGGTAATGGCGTAAGTTTGGTCTTTGGCTGCTCTTCCGGCTGCTCCAGGACAATAGTAGGACGCAGTTTGAAGGTTACATACTTGACACTCCTTCCCCCCTGCTTATCAGCCTCAAAATCAAAATCCAGCAGTTCAGCCTCTTTGAGCTCTGTCTGTGCAGTCTTAAGAATCCGCTTTTTGAAGTTATCAAACTCTGCATACTTCAAGACTTTAACCTTTGGCTTAATAGGAAGGATCTGCACACTGGTTGGCTCACCAAACAGGTTTAGCTCTGTCGTCTTAGGCTTGATGATTTTCATTGGTCCAGCATCTTCAATAACATCAAGACCAAGCATCAACCTGAACTCTTTGTAGTCAACCTTGAAAGTCTCAGGAATCCTACCCTTACTCTTATCAATGTTCATTTTGATGAACATGTAAATACGGTATGCCTGGATAGTTTTGAGAGAGAGAAGCTTGGTCAGCTCAGCCTGAGTGTAGTTCCCATTGAGGTTAATCAGGAACTGCTTCAGGTCAGGGTTGATTCTGGTGACAATGTACTTGGAGTCTTCGGTGTATTTCACTGTCGGGAAGATGGTGTAAGACTCGTACTGACGTTTAGTACCCCCACCATCTTTGACAAGCTTCAGGATTTTGATGTCAACTTTCTGTAGCTCCTGGGCTAGCTTGACAGTATTTCTATAGTTCTTGCCACCTTCACCACTGTAGAGAGCCTTGATAGGGATCTTCACAGCGGTTAAGTCCTTGTCTTTTTTATGGATATGGCCAACCGCATAGACAAAGGCCCTTAGCTGTACAGTGCTCATATCAAAATAGGCATTGATCAAGTCATTGGACTGCGTGACTATGCTATGCGGGTTCCGAAGAGGTACTAGGTCTGGTATTATGGGTTGAAGTTCTGATTCACTCAACTCAGGTAAGGTGTCTTCTCTCATCAGTCTGTAGTTCAGGTCGTATCAAATATACGTACAAAAAACTCATATTGTACGGCTATCTAAATTACAGTTTACGGACTTCTGGGTTTGGGAAAGTGTACGGGTATTTGGGGAAATGTACGGGTGTTTGGGATTCTGTACCCCTTGGCATGGGATTCTGTACCCCCTAAATTGGGAAAATGTACGGGTGAACTGGGATTCTGTACCCCCTAACTGGGAAAGTGTACGGGTAAACGCTTCTAACTAATATAAAATCAATTACTTATGAGCCATAATACTTTATAATACATGATAATAAAGAATAAAAAATAAGATTTTCTATTCTTTATGGAAGTATACAAGGTAAGGAATTTACTTAAATGCCGTAAGAATGGCTCTAAATAGTAAAAATAGGGCTGGCGTGCTTGGGATTTTGTACGGGTATTTAGATAAATCAGATTAGAAAAACTGCCTTTCTAGGCGGAAATAAAGGTTTTTGGATTTGGGCATCTGTACGGCTATGGAGCAAAACCCATGCTGTTAGTAGGAAAATTACGGGAGTAAGGTCCTTAGATAGGTATTAGATAGTCCTGTTCAGCTAAGAAGTGGAGTAAGTACACCTATATGGTCATAGTAATCTTAAAAATGATTTCCGGTCTGAACGGAATGCCAGGCCTTGGAACGAAAGCTAAGTCCTGCAATAAGACCAAGTCTGGTAATAATGCAAGATCATTGCTTCCCAAATTGCCTTGCTCCTTTCGGGCTGAAATATTTATTTTGATTGAGTTTCACCTCTGCTTCCTTTTACCATTCACCGATATTGGCTGATAAACAGCTGTTTACCTGTAAATTAAGATGAGTCTTTCCTACGTATTATAATAGCCGTTAGATATTATTTATTATAATGTCTAAAATGTATAACAATGTTAGAAATGATAGATGAATTAACATTGCTTTTATATATAGCTGGTCTATATTTGCTAATAGAACTAACAGAATTAACATATGACCATAATTACGGTTATGAACAACAAGGGTGGGGTAGCCAAAACCGTAACGGCGATCAACACAGCTGCCTACCTGGCAGCACTAGAGTCAACTAAGCGGGTACTCCTTATTGATTTCGATGCGCAGGCTAATTCTACGGGTGCCACCATCGGGGAAGCTGTAAACCATGTGGGTGAATGGCTGGTGGGGGAGAAGCAGTACAGTGAGGTGGTCGTGAAATACATGGAAAAATTTGATGTACTGCCAGCCAAACGCGCATTGGATACATATGCCAAAGCAATCGGTGCCGAGCAGGACTACCAGTTTATCCTAAGGGAAAGAATGGAAGAAGACGGCTTTGAAACGATGTATGATTACGTAGTGATCGACAACGCACCGTCCCTAACGACATTAGCTTACACCACCTTCATTGCGGCTACGCACGTTTTGATACCCACGGCTCCGGAGGAGTTCAGTATCAGTGGTATCACCAACATCCTGCAGACAGTGGCTAATGTACGCAAGCGCTATAATCCTGCTTTGAAAATCGCGGGCATATTCTTTACCAAATATCATTCTTCTTACAGGTCCCGAATAGACTCTGACATGGTGGCCGGTACACGAGAGGCCTACGGGGACTTGGTCATGGAATCAACTATAAGGAATAACGTGTCCGTCAAAGAAGCAATGGCATACAAGCAACCGGTATTTACTTATGCCTCTGACTCTGCCGCCGCGCAGGACTACAGGGCAATGGTGCAAGAGCTGATAACACGGTTATAGTTTCTAACATTTATAGTTGTAATAACATTTCTTTAAAAGTTATAGCCTTTAGACATGGTAGAAAAAAAGAACTTCAGGAATATAGCAGTCAAAACTGCGACTAGTGGGTTTGATGCTGAAATGATGGGTGGGGTAGGGGAGATGCCTTCTGAAGGCACACCGGCAAAAGACCTTCCGGAACCAGAGAGGCTGCAGGCAGCCGATCCTAATGAGCTAAAGCCGTTTGCCACTAGGCTTCCGGTTTGGTTGATTCAGAAGATGCAACAGCACCAATACTGGAACAGGGAGAGTATCATGGACACAGTCATTAATGCTGTGGAAGTGTACCTAGCAAATAACCTTGATGCAGATAAGCCACTACCGGCCGCAGTGGCTGCAAAGAAAAAGAACAGAAAGAAGAGATCCGTAAAGTAAATAGGATTAATACTCTACGATTACTTAAGCCTAAGTTCAACAACTATCACTGCTTTACAGCCGGAGATTATTTCGCTGTGGCGGAGGTACTGTGGAACTTAGGTTTTTTTAATAATGTGCATCAAAGATGTATTTGGTAGCTTTTATCAGTTTTACAGCTGGTAAATGGTTAAGCCGGGTGTAACCCAGCAGCTCAGCAAGATAAGGCACCGCTTTTATGGAATAGGTCCATATGGGAATAAGCAGAGCAACCTTCAAAAGCGAAATGCTCCAATGAGTTGGTAGTATACCTCCAGGAGCATATCGACAAGGAAAGTGTGATCAAGCTGGAGAAGCACTACATCCGGGCGCTCAAGCCTAAGTTCAGCAGCCGCTACTGCCAAGCTTGCCAACTGGAGCTTTTTCGTCTCTGGTGATACCTTTCCTTCAAAGCAAACTCTAAGTCTAAATCTCTTACTTTCTTACAATTCCTAAAAATGTAAGAAAAGTGTAAGAAGCCTAACCAAAAGAATATTAGGCAGTTAACCCAGTTTTCTTACATTCTTACATTTTTTGGCACTTTCAATTTCACAGATTTTAAGGAACAAAATCGCTAAAAGGTCAGGTGTGGCAGCTAAAAAGACCAAAAATATAGATTAGAGTAAATTATGTAAGATTGTAAGAAATGCCCTTAAACCATTGTTAGTAAGATAGTTGACTTCTTACATTTCTTTTTAAAAAATGTAAGAAAATGTAAGAAATGTAAGAGCGTATACCTGAGATGCTTGCTAGGATGCACCGGGATTCCGGTACCTTCAAGCTTACTCAGTCTCGCCGGTATTTGAGCAAAGTGAGAGACTGTTCAAATGAGTTCTCTTTAAATAGGTGAGTCAGATACGAGTGTGTCTCTTTAACATATGATTCATTATGGGCTCATATAGGCTCGGTGGAATCTTCTGCTGGCTTTGACATAAAGCCCGCTTTCAGAACGAGGAAGGCTCCCAATCATGGCGAACCTTCCTCGTTTGAGGCCTGTAACACTATATATCTTAAGCAGGGAGGTAAACTGGGGAAGGTGAAACCCGGGAGAGGCAAGGGGGGAAGGCAAGAGGAGGGGGCAGGGAGAGCGATGTTTTTCCGTCGGATAGTATGGAGGTTATGGGACGATTTATTACATTGTCAAAAGTGGAAGAGCCCTTCCAGTAACTCCACTCATAGCGTCAATAATCGGAACTACTCCATTTATCCAGTTTATATGGCGGTCTGCCTAGTCTTGCCCCAGTTGTGTTCTTGGATGAGATAGATGGTTCAAGCTTGTAAAACAAATAATGGTGGAGGAGTTTGCGAGGTACAGGGTGTATCCGACGATCAATATCGAAGAGCTATAAAAGTAGCAGGTAGGGGTAAATGATAATATACTTATTTTTGATCAATAGGACTTAATAATTGATTGATGAAAATAATTTTACTACCAATACTTCTTTTATTCCTCTTGGTAAACGCATATTCCCAAAACATAACTAAGATAGATTCAAAGAGAAGCTTTAGGGATTTCGAGTTTGGCAAGCCCATCAAAAATTTCAAAGGATTAAAACAATTATCGGTTAAGGGTTGTAGGGTCTGTATATATGAGACGGTAGGAGCAGTAAAGCCATTAGGTGAGGATAGAATTAATGAAATAGAAGTTGGAACCATAGATGGCTTAGTTTCTCATATAATAGTTACTGTGAATGGAGATTTCAATAAATATTACCGTATTTTCAATGAGGAATATGGTAATCCAGTAAAGACAAATAATTACGTCAATGGGCTTTTGCCCTTCGCTTATACAATGGTCACTACGCCCTATGATATGTGGAAGGGAAAGAGGACTCAGATATATTTGATTGATAGAAAATGCAAGGTTAATTCTGATTCAAAAGATTGCGTTATGATCCTTTACAATGATTTGAAAAAGAGAGACAAAGTGATAGATAAAATCAAATCTGAGATTTAACCCCAAGTGCTGCCAAGGTACACTGAAAAGAGAAAAGGACTATCCATAGCGGGTAGTCCTTTTTTACATTATTTTAAATGATGGTCAGATCGAATGACTCGGGCAGCAGATCCAACAGCTTCTTCATTGTGACCTTGAGGCACAATTACATTAAGCATAAATTAACAGTACCAAAATTTGTATTTATTCCTGTTAAAATTGCACACGGAGAAAGAAAAGACATCAATTTAGAAAGGTTCAGTGCCGACAGTCTAAATGGTTTATATATTCCTGTAGACTTTAATGACTGTTTCAGACAAATTGATGGTTTTTGGAGTGACTCCACAAAAATGAAGGTTAGACTTCATTTACTAATTTTTATCGTTGCCTAACGGTTGGGTTTTGCGTTCAGGCGGGTTTCGGAGCACTAAACTGTCAATAAGCTCTGGACTTGAATAGAAGTACATAGCTCCAGATTTGCACGTCAATGCGCCTGTCGCAAAACCGGTGTTAGGCCATCGTGCTTCAATCAACTAATACCTCATCAATAATTTGCTTGATTCTTTTATTATTCAATTGTGTTTTAAACTCCACCTTATAACCATCGATTGTCAATTGATTAAAGAAAACTTTTGCACAATCAATTTTGGCTTGTTCAATGCCTCTAAGTGAAGCCTGATTCTCAACATCTTTTGTTTCCACGATTACATTCAGAATCCTTTCGCCATTATCCTTCTTTACCACATACATAAAATCGGGGCTATATGACTGGCCTGTGATGGTAGGGATAGCAATACTTCTTCTGGGTATTTTACCATATACAATAATTTCATGAATACCATCCACTAATAGATTCTCCTTTTCCAACGGTGAATCAAAAGCATATACATCATATAGATATTTTGCAGATGGAGTACCGTCAATAAACTTGGTGCCTATAACACCCTGGGTAATTTCAGATTTGGGTGTCCCATCTGAAAAAGTTAGTGCGGTTGCTTTAACGGAAAGGTTTGCTTTGGAATAACTAAATTTACCACTCAATTTTTGAGTCTTCCAATCTTGAAACAGTTTTACGAAGTTGGCTGCACTTTGCTCATTTATTCTTTCGGGTTGAACATCTTTTTCTTTGGCATACTCAGAAATAACTGCATGAAGCATTTGAATAGGTAGGTTCGTTTGACGATTGATACGCTTTAAAAATTCATTATATGGTAAAGGCTTATTGATATTAAACTGCACCCCTGTATCTACATTTATAATTGCAATAGTTCCATCTGTATTTAATACTTCCCGCCTGCTGGTGATGTAGGTGTCAGAAAAGATACCCTTTCTGAGCAAGACCAATAACTCATTAAAAAGAAAATCCTCTTGTTCAATTCTTTCATAATGTAGAATGTATTTGCTGTTTATTTCTTCCCAAAGGGTTTTTAGTTCAGCATATACTGCTTTGCGAATTTTGATCTTTTTTTCTTTCTTTTTATTGCGGTCTTCTACCTTGCCTTTTTGCAAGCCAACAGTAAACTCTGGGTATTCCTCAAAGAATTGATCGATGTTCTCTACTTTGATATTTTTGTTACGGTCAATATATTTTTTGCTGAGTAACTCTACAAAAAGATCGTCTGGATCCAACTTTCGTTTTAAAGCCGCCTCGGCAATCATTTCATCTGTAATGATAAAGCCTTGCGGTAAGTCTGAATTTACTTCATTCACCAGCTTTTCTGCAAAATCTGCTTCAGTAAAATCAATAACATAGTTGAGTTTAAAATCCTCATTGGAAATTCGGTTACCAAATTCATCAACCGGTAATCGCAACCCTCTGCCTACTTCCTGAATCTTGCTGTTTTCACTGCCACTGCTGCGAAGCTTGGTAATAGTGAAAACATTTGGATTGTCCCAGCCTTCTTTTAAAGTCCACTTAGAGAAGAGAAATCTTAGCGTGTTGAAGCTTCCATCTTTATGCCTGAGTGAAAGCAGAGTTTTCTTATCATATAATATTTGTTCTATTCTTTTACCAATATCATCTTCACTGCTGCTGTTATCCTGAGAGAAATAGCCCTCATGAGCCTCACGAAGCTTATTTTTTGTTGCTTGCAGATATTCTTTGTACTCATTTTCCTGCTCTGTGAGGATAGGAATTACTGAATCTATTTTTTCTAATAAAATTTTTTCAAAAGCTTCCTTGAGATATGGTTTTTTCTTCTGGCCTTCGTTTGCACGATAAGAATAAATATCATCAATAAAAAAGAGAGCCAACGTCTTTATTTTATTGTTTCTTCCAAAATTAATTCTTTCTGTTTCGAAGTGCCGTTCCAATGCAAGTCGAATCATGCTTTCCTGATAAGAAGTAGAATAAATGTCAGTACTAAATTCTTCGCCAGTGGATTTAACTTGACCATTCGACAATTCTACTGTGCTGGTAGTAATGCCATCAATAACAATACCCTCCAACTCAGGGGCGATCATACCCAAACTATCGTTTTTCTTTAATTCAAAAGACTTTGTTGGTCCTTCTTTTTGAATGAGATTAAAACGTACAGATGTTTTGCTCTGCACGCTCATAATTTTTACCTTATCCTGCTTCTTGTTTACCGGCTCAAAATGTTCTTTGGCAATGCCTTTAATCAGATTTTGGTTGAATGCCTGAAAAGAGTTTAAGTCATATAACAGGTTATGATAATCCTTCCGCTTTATTTTATTCCTGCCCCTTCCTGTTTCTATTTCAGGGAAGGTTGCACCAAAGCGAATAACTGCTTGGGGACAAATATATTTCTCGATAAATTCGAATGCTTTTTGTGTTTTGCTGAAACGATGGGGTTCATCAATAATCATAAAAGGTTTTGTAGCCTTTATGCCTTCAATGGGTTTATAAAAACCTTCCACTCCATAATCGTAGGTATCTGTCAGTAATTTTGAAGTGCCGCCCAATAAACTCATATTGGTGAGCAATACATAAATTTTATTGGCGTTCTGGCTACTACCTGCTACAAACTCCCTTACCGCTCCGGGAAAATAGTTCTTGCCTTTTTTCTTTTTTGTAGCTTCCAGCACCAATACATCCAATTCTGTTCCGTAGCCGCATTGGTCTTTGAAATGCCTTTTGGTGTATCCATCTTGCATAAACTGCTTGGCTCCTGCTTTAATGGCGAGTGTAGGAACAGCTACTATAAACTTATTAATACCATAACGCTTGTGCAGCTCAAACATGGCAGCAGTGTACACATAGGTTTTACCTGTACCGGTTTCCATCTTAATATCCAGATTTAGATAGTTACCTACTAAATTGGATGCTTTGTACTCAGCCGGAATACCATTGTCTTTTTGTACCTGGGCTATATAGGTCAATAGGGGTTGATTATCTAAAAGCAACGTAGGATTTTGATAATATAGGCTGTTCTTTTGAATCAAGTCAGCACTTAGCACATTGGCTATGGCCGTGTAAGCTTTTACCTGGTGTGGTAAATTATTTTTTAATATTAGTTCCATAGTAGTTAATACCTAACGGTGAAGTTGATTTTCAAATTCTTCTCTCCATCGTTCAGGATGCGAAGGTTTTTCTCTATCATTTCATTTACGCTCCAATCAGGAAAGCTGTACCCAAACAATACAAGGTTCTCAGGATTGAAGTGCCCTTCTGAATCGTATTTACTTAGTAAGGCTTTCATGCTTTCCAGTGTAAAGCCGCTGTCTATCAGGTACAGATGTTTTTGACAATAGTAAGCGGTGTAACCGGCCAAGTCAATGGTCTCGGCATTCACAGTAAGACCGTAACCATCGGCATTGAGCCAGGTAGCTAAAATGGTCGGCTTTCCAAAATCATCCAGAATGCTGGTGTCTGCCAACATACTTGACTTGTCAAAACTATCCAGTTTATCTAAAGTGTTTTGATTGGGCTCATAGAGCATGTAATGCTTGAAACCTAAGTCAAGCTCTTTATCCGGATGCTCTTGTTTTATTTTGGCTGCTGATCGTTTGATGCGTTCAATGCCGATGTAATCTAAGGTAGTAGGCAGGGAGTTCTCAGTAAGAAAATTGAAAGCCTGTTTTTGCGAATCCACACCTGCGCTTAAAACTTCAGGCAATTGAATCGCAATAAACCTGCGGTTCCCACCATCCTCGGCATTGAGTTGCATGACCGCATGGGCTGTTGTGGCAGAACCAGAGAAAAAATCTAGAATAGTGTTATTGCTGTGATCTATAGACCTAAGTATTCTGGTAATTAGTTGTAATGGTTTTTTTCCATTTGGAAAAATTACTCCTCCTTCCTGGGCAACACCGCCATCATTAGAAATATCTATCCAATTGTCTGAAAGGAAAACAGCAGAATTAGCGTCAGCATTAACTAACTCTATTCTTGGGTCTTTTGTGTTCTTATTATAATCAGATCGGAAAAATCTTAAGTTTTTTTCGCTGTTAGTGTAGCACACAATTTGTTGATCAAAAACTTTATCTTTTATTTTTTCAGCAAGAGAAGTGTTCGATTTGCTTCCAAATATTCTAAATGAATTTTCCCACTTCCAGTCGTCTGTAAGTTCAATGTTTATTTCTTTTGCATATTCCACCAAACTTATAAGGCGCATACTGCGAAGCACGGCATTAACATCTTGATCTGTGGAATTAACAAATTCATTAAACTGTTTCTTGTTTAGTTCTGGGATAATTAAGTTATATTCTTTGTCCCATTCTTCCTTAGATTTTTTTTCGATTTTAAGCAAGGGGGTTTTTGTTCCTTGCTTGTATATTAATAAATATTCTTTCTGTGCCGGGTATCCTTTCCCTTTAATGGCATGTGTCATCTTTACACCAGAAAGACTGTTCATGTTAATTACTACATTATTGATTAAATTCTCCTCTCCAAACACATCATCGCAAAGGAGTTTCAGGTTCGCATTCTCGTTGTCATCAATCGAGATAAATATAACGCCATCATCAGTTAATAAGTCCCTTGCCAGCAGTAGGCGACTGTACATGAACATCAGCCAGGCAG